>NZ_JBIDCU010000007.1:0-356656 GCF_043204765.1 Micromonospora sp. NPDC047730
CCCGCCGTGCCCGGCGCAGGGATCAAGCCTGACCGCCCGGAGCCGGGCACGGCGGGCCACACCCCCACCGCAACCACCGACACCCAGCACAACCAGCACCGACAAACCGCGGACCTGGCGTTACCCTGACAGCATGCACGGCCTCTCCCCCACCGCGACCCGCGTGGCCCCCCTCGCCCGCCCGGGCCGGCCCGCCGTGGTGACCCGGACGCTCACCGAGCTCGCCGGCCCCACCCGCGGCGTCGTGGAGCTGCCCGTGCAGCTGATGTGGAACGCCGACCGCACGTTCGACCTGGGCGACCCGGACGAGTTGCTCTGGATGTACGAGAACGTCCTGCGGGAGACCACCCGCGCGGAGGACCTCCGCGTGCTCATCAACGGGCGCACCCTGCGCCGGGTGTGGCGGCTACTCAACCTCCCCAAGGGCGTACGCCAGGCGTGGGAGATCCGCCACCGGGGTCTGCGTACGGCGTGAGCGGCGCGCACCCGCACGACTTCTACCGGGAGGTGGCCCGCGTCGCCCTGTCCGCCGCCGGGCCGTACCGGTTCGTGCTCGGTGGCGGCGTGGCCTGGGCGGCGCACGGGCTGGTGACCCGCCCGACCGAGGACGTGGACCTCTTCGCCGACGTCGAGGGGGCGGCCGCCGCGGCGGCGGACGGGGTGCGGGCGGCGCTGGAACGGGCCGGGTTCGAGGTGAGCGACGCCGACCCGGACAGCGAGCTGGCCGAGCTGTTCGACGGGTTCGACCGGGACCTGAAGGACTTCGTGGTGAGCCGGGACGGGCGGCGGATCCGGCTCAGCCTCGCCCGCCTCGACCGGCACCGCAGCCCGGTGGTGATGGACCTCGGCCCGGTGATGGACGTGCGGGACCTGATGGCGAACAAGACCGCCGCACTGGTGAACCGGCGAGAGGTTCGGGACTACATCGACGTGGCGGCGGCCCTGGAGCAGCACGACGTGGCGGAGCTGCTGGAGCTGGCCCGCCAGCTCGACCCGGCCCTGGATCCGTCGGACGTCCGCGCCGCCGGCCGCTATCTGGACCGGCTGCCGGACCGGCGCTTCGCCCGCTACGGCCTGGACGCCGCCGCCGTCGCCCGCGTCCGCGCCCGCCTCGCCGTCTGGCCCCGCTGACCCGTTGTTCCGGGGCGCGGGGCGCGGGGATTACTTGGTGGGGCGGCCACCCGTCACGCCGAGGACCTCGCCGGTGACGTAGCTGGACTCCTGGGAGGCGAAGAAGACGTACGCCGGGGCCAGCTCGGCCGGCTGGCCGGGGCGCCCCTCCGGGGTGTCCTGGCCGAACTGCTCGACCTTCTTCCGCGGCATGGTCGCCGGGATCAGCGGCGTCCAGATCGGGCCGGGCGCCACCGCGTTCACCCGGATCCCCTGCTCCGCCAGGTCGGCGGCGAGCGCCTTGGTGAAGTTGGCGATCCCCGCCTTGGTGGTGGCGTAGTCCAGCAGCTGCGGCGACGGGTCGAACGCCTGGATCGACGAGGTGTTGATGATGGTCGAGCCCTCGGACATGTGCGGCACCGCCGCCCTGCAGAGCCAGAACATGGCGTACAGGTTGGTCCTGAGCACCCGGTCGAACTGCTCGTCACTGATCCCGAGGATGCCCTTCTCCTGCGCCATCTGGTAGGCGGCGTTGTTGACCAGGATGTCGATCCCGCCGAGGTCCCGCACGGCCCGCCCGATCAGCTCCTCGCAGTGCCGCTGGTCGGTGATGTCGCCGCGCACGGCGACGCCCTTGCGGCCGGCCTCCTCGACCAGCCGTACGGTCTCCCGGGCGTCGGCGTCCTCCTCCTCGCCCAGGTAGGAGATGAGCACGTCGACGCCCTCCCGGGCGTACGCGATGGCGATCGCGCGACCGATGCCGGAGTCGCCGCCGGTGATCACCGCCCGTCTGCCGTCGAGCTTGCCGCTGCCGCGGTACGACTCCTCGCCGTGGTCCGGCTTCGGGGTCATCCTGCCGGTCGCGCCGGGCGGCGTCTGCTGCTGCCCCGGTTGCCCCTCCTGCTGGCCGTACTGGCTGGTGGGGTCCTGCTGGGTGTGCTGGTCCTCGCTCACCGACGTCTCCTCGCGCACCTGCTCGGGTTCCTGGTATCCCACCGCCCTACCCAGAGCCGACGGGCGGAAACGGCCGGGGCGGTGTTACCCCGGGCGGCCCGCGGACGCTGGTGCTGTGGGACACCTCGGGCTGCTGTGGCAGGAGTGACGGCCGCTCGTTAGGGTGCGCTCGGCGCCCACCAGGCGCCCCGACCCCCATGGAAGGGCATGTCATGACCTCTCCCTCCGGCCCGTCGCGTCGGACGGTGCTCGCCGCCGCGGCCGCGGCGGCGAGCGTCCCGCTGATCGCCGCCGCCCCCGCCCAGGCGGCCGGCGCGGCCCGGTCGCGGACCTGGGACCTCACGATCCTCGGCACCTCGGACACCCACGGCAACGTCTACAACTGGGACTACTACAAGGACGCCGAGTACGACGACAGCAAGCACAACGACGTCGGCGTCGCCAAGCTGGCCACCCTCGTCAACCAGATCCGCACCGAGCGGCGGGGCAAGGCGACGCTGGTGCTCGACGCCGGCGACACCATCCAGGGCACGCCGCTGGCCACCTTCTACGCCAAGCAGGAGCCGATCACCACCACCGGGGCGACGCACCCGATGGCCAACGCCATGAACGTGCTCGGGTACGACGCCGTGACGCTGGGCAACCACGAGTTCAACTACGGCCTGCCGCTGCTGGCCAAGTGGATCTCGCAGCTCGGCTTCCCGGCGCTGGCGGCCAACGCCGTCAACGTCGCCACCGGCAAGCCGGCCTTCCTGCCGTTCGTCATCAAGAAGGTCTCCGTCGGCTTCGCCGCGCCGCCGCTGCGGGTCGGCATCCTCGGCCTGACCAACCCCGGCAGCGCGATCTGGGACAAGGCCAACGTCGAGGGCCGACTGCGGTTCGACGACATGATCGCCACGGCCGCGAAGTACGTCCCGATCATGCGGGAGCGGGGCGCCGACATCGTGCTGATCTCCGCGCACGGCGGCGACAGCGGCACCTCCAGCTACGGCCCGGAGCTGCCGAACGAGAATCCGACGGCGCTCATCGCCGAGCAGGTCCCCGGCATCGACGCGATCCTCTTCGGCCACGCCCACGCCGAGGTCGCCGAGAAGTTCGTGACCAACGCGCGGACCGGTGAGCAGGTGCTGCTCACCGAGCCGTCGAAGTGGGGCCAGCGGCTGAGCCGGATGGACTTCACGCTGGCCCGCGAGAGGGGCCGGTGGAAGATCACCAAGAAGACCGCCGCGCTGCTGAACACCAACACCGTGGTGGAGGACCCGGCGGTCCTCGCCGCCGTGCGGGCCCAGCACCAGAAGACCGTCGCGTACGTCAACCAGGTCGTGGCGCGCTCCACCGTGGAGCTGTCGGCGGCGGAGAGCCGGTACAAGGACACCCCGATCCTGGACTTCATCAACCACGTCCAGACCGAGGTGGTCGGCCAGGCGCTCGCCGGCACGTCGTACGCGGCGCTGCCGGTGCTGTCGATCGCGGCGCCGTTCAGCCGGACCGCGGTCTTCCCCGCCGGCGACGTGAAGATCCGCGACGTGGCCGGCCTGTACGTCTTCGACAACACCCTCGAGGCCGTCGTGCTCAGCGGCGCCGAGGTGCGGGCCTACCTGGAGTACTCGGCGAAGTACTTCCGGACCCTCGCCCCGGGCGCCCCGGTCGACCCGGAGACGATCAGCGACCCGGCGGTGCCGGACTACAACTACGACGTCTTCTCCGGCCTGGAGTACGACATCGACATCTCCCGGCCGGTGGGCCAGCGCCTCACCCGCCTGGTGCTGCCCGGCACCGACACCCCGGTGGCGGACAACGCGCAGTTCGTGGTGGCGGTGAACAACTACCGCCGCAGCGGCGGCGGCAACTTCCCCGGCATCGTGAAGACCCAGGTCTACAACGAGCAGCAGGAGATCCGTCAACTGCTGATCGACTGGGCGCAGGCCAAGGGCGCGATCGACCCGGCCGACTTCTACCAGCCGAACTGGAAGCTGGTGCGCGAGGGCGTGCCGGTCTTCTGACCGACGGTCATCGGACGGGCCGTGGGCGGATCGCCCGCGGCCCGTCCGCGTACCGGGCCGCATCCCGGGCCGGTCGCGCGTGGACGAGGCGCCGCCGCGCGCGACGCGCCGTCAGGCGCCGTGCCGCAGGTCCCACCGGTCCGAAGCCTCCGAATCCGGTCGGTCCCGGCGCGGCTCGGTCTCGGTCAGCGCGACCCGCTCTTCGGGCGGGACCGCCGGCGGCATCTCGCCGAAACGCACGTGCCGCAGGAAGGCGTACTCGTCGTCGGTGAACGGCGACTCGGAGCGGTCCTCTGCCATCTGCTCTCCCCCTCGACGCCGTCATTCTCCGCCGGTGGCGCCCGGCGTCACCACCCCTAAAGCATCCTAGGATCCTGGGTGAAAGACAGATCCTAGGCATCCCCGGTCAGGACGGCAGCTTCGCCAGCGGCGCGCGGGGGGCCGGCAGCCGGTCCAGCAGCGCCAGCGCCGCCCGCACCGGGGCCCGGCCCAACGTCTCGTCGAAGCTCGCCCGCCCCTGGCAGAACCGCACGAACATCCGCCAGCCCGGCGGGGTCGCCAGCAGCGCGTGGAAGACCTCCGGCCGCCGCGCGAACACGTCCAGCAGCCGGTGCCCCGCGCGCATCGAGGGCACCAGGTCCCGCGCCACCGCCCGCTCGTAGCCCGCCGGGTCACCCGCGGCGACCGCGGCGCCGGCCAGCTCGCCGGAGCGCAGCGCGTAGCTGATGCCCTCCCGGCTCCACGGTTCCAGCAGCCCCGCCGCGTCGCCCGCCACCAGCACCCGGCCCCGACGCAGCGGGGAGTCCTCGGCGCGGCAGCGGGTCAGGTGCCCCGAGTCGTGCGCCGGCTCCACCCCCGACAGACCCAGCCGGTCAACGAACGCGCGCAGGTAGGCCCGGGTCCGCTCCCCCTCGCCCCGTGCGGCGATCACGCCGACCGTGAGCCGGTCGCCCTTGGGGAAGACCCAGGCGTACGAGCCGGGCAGCGGGCCCCAGTCCAGCAGCACGCGGCCCCGCCAGCGGTCCTGCTCCCGCGGCAGCACCGGCAACTCCAGCTCCAGTCCCAGGTCGACCTGCCGGTGGCGGACCCCCACGTGCCGAGCCGTCACGCCCGAGGAGCCATCCGCGCCAACCACGGCCCGCGCCCGCACCGTCTCCCCGTCGGCCAGCCGCAGGCGTACGCCCTCGGGGTCCTGCTCGACGGCGCGGACCGCGGCGCGCTCGCGGACCTCGGCGCCGGCCGCGGCCGCGGCGAGGCGCAGCCGGTCGTCGAACTCCTCACGCCGCACCATCGTCACCAGCGGGCCGTCGGGGTGCCGTCGGGTGAACCGGCGTCGCCCGTCCCGGGTGAACGTGACCCGGTCCACCCGGTCGTGCGCCGGGACGTCGATCCGGTCGGCGACCACCGCGAGCGAGGTGCCGATCAGGCCGCCCCCGCAGGTCTTGTAGCGGGGGTGGGCGGCCCGTTCCAGCACGAGTGTGCGCAGGCCCGCGCGGGCGGCGGCATGGGCGGCGGAGAGGCCGGCGGGGCCGGCGCCGACGACGGCGAGATCCCAGATGATCACCGGTGCAGCGTATGCCAGGAGGCCGGTTCCGGGGGCGTCGGCGCGACCGGACCACCGCCCGATCGGGTGGGCATCTTCGGCCGGCCACGGGGTAACCGCGCGGCGCAACCGCCCGTGGGGCGGGCAAGGCGAAGGAGGACATCATGCGGCAGGTCCAACTGTCGGACGTCGAGGAACGGGTGTACGACGCCGTCGCGGCCCTGGAGGCGCGCGGGCAGGTGCCGTACCCGGACCTGATCGCCCAGGAGGCCGGGCTGACCGAGGAGCAGTTGCGCGCGCCACTGCACCTGCTCACCGAGAAGAACCTGCTGCACCGCGAGGACTCGCCGATGGCCGGGCTGGACTTCGGCCCCCGGTTCTGCGCCCAACAGTTGGCGTGACCCGGCGGGCGGCCCGCCACGATTCGCCTCCCGCGGACCGGGGTAGCGGACAGCGATGCCCGACCACCGGTCCACGGGAGGCACGATGAACGCGGCCCGTACGCCGCGACCGGCCGACGCCACCGCCTCCCCGGACGACCGGCGGCGCTGGCAGGCCCTCGGCGTCGGGCTGGTCGCCGCCTTCATGACGCTGCTCGACGTGAGCATCGTCAACGTCGCCGTCCCCTCGATGGACCGCGCCCTCGGGGCCTCCCCCAGCGACCTGCAGTGGGTGCTCTCCGGGTACGCCCTGACGTTCGGGCTGGTGCTGGTCCCCGCCGGACGCTTCGGCGACGCGCGCGGCCGGCGCACCGCGTTCGTCTTCGGGATCGCCCTGTTCACGCTCGCCAGCGCCCTCGCCGGGCTGGCCGCCTCCCCCGCGTGGCTGGTCGCGGCCCGACTGCTCCAGGGCGCCGCCGCCGGGCTGGTCAACCCGCAGGTCACCGGCCTGATCCAGGAGCTGTTCCGGGGGCCCGAGCGGGGCCGCCCGTTCGGCCTGCTCGGCGCCACCATCGGCATCTCCACCGCCGTCGGCCCGCTGCTCGGCGGCCTGCTGATCGCCATCGGCGGCGAGGAGCACGGCTGGCGCTGGGTGTTCTTCGTCAACGTGCCCGTCGGGATCGTGGCGGTGGTCCTCGGCTGGCGGCTGCTCCCCGGCCGCCGGGCGGGCCCCGCGGACCACCGGCGGCTGGATCCCGTCGGAGTGCTGCTGCTCGGGCTCGGCGTGCTGCTGGTGCTGCTGCCGCTGGTCCAGCAGCAGCAGTGGCAGGGCCGCGCGAAGTGGCTGCTGGTGCCGACCGGACTGCTCGCCCTGGCCGGATTCGGGGCCTGGGAACGGTGGTACGCCCGGCGCCGGGATCCGCTGTTCGACCTGCGCCTGTTCCGATTCCGGTCGTACGCCCTCGGATCACTGATCGCGCTGGTCTACTTCGGCGGGTTCACCGCGATCTTCTTCGTCTTCACCCTCTACCTCCAGAACGGCCTCGGCTACAGCGCGCTGGTCGCCGGCGTGGCCATCACCCCGTTCGCGCTGGGCTCGGCCGCCGCGTCCGCCCTCGGCGGCCGGATCGTCAACCGCTTCGGCCGGCCGCTGGTCGCGGTCGGTCTGCTCACCGTGGTCGTCGGGCTCGTCGCGGTGGTCGGCGCGCTCGCCCTGGCGCCCGCCGGCGCCGTGGTGCCGTGGCTGACCGCGGCGCCGCTGCTGGTCGCCGGGCTGGGCAGCGGCCTGGTGATCGCCCCGAACCAGACCCTCACCCTGTCCCAGGTACCGGTGCCCCAGGCGGGAAGCGGCGCGGGCATGCTGCAGACCGGCCAGCGCATCGGCTCCGCCGCCGGCATCGCCGCCGTCGGCTCGGTCTTCTTCTCGTCGCTGGCCGGCAGCGACGGCGACTACGGCGTCGCTTTTCGACACTCCCTCCTGCTGGCCGCCGCGGTCATCGCGCTGGCGCTGGTCGCCGCCCTGGTGGACGTCGCCCTCGGCCACCGCCGCTGAACGCCACCGCACGCGACCGCCTCCACCCGGGGACCCGGACCCGGTGTGGGCCTGCCCGCTCGTGACGCGAGGACGCCGCTGGCCGGTACCCCGCGTACGGGGTACCGGCCAGCGGCGTCATGCACCTGTCGTCAGCTGTTCCAGTGCTCGGCAACCAGGTCGGCGGCCTGCTGCTCCCACTGGGCGTAGTGGTCCGGGTACGCCGACACCTGCACGGTCTGCGCGGCCTCGGTCAGCGGCATGTCCTGCCACCCGTCGACCTGCTTCAGACCCTTCAGGAACGCCGTGGTCGAGTACTCCGGGTCGGTGATCTGCTCGACCGTGCCCCAACCCGAGGACGGGCGCTGCTGGAACAGGCCCAGCGAGTCGTGGTCGTTGCGGTCACCCAGATGACCCAGGTTCTCCAGCTTCGACTCCTGCAACGCCGTCGCGATCGACACCACCGCGGCCCGCTCGTCCATCCCGGCCTTCTTCGTCGCCGCAATGATCGCCTTCACGTTACCCACCTGCTCGTCCGACAGGTCGATGCGCGACTGCGCGCCCTGCACACCATGCGGGATCAGCTTCGTCTTGTCCACGGCCGGCTTGTCCGCCTGCACCGCCACAGCGGTGACCGGCGTCGCCGCCACGGGGGTGGTGTCGGCGTGGTTCAGCGGACCAGCAGCCAGACCACCAGCAACAGCCAGACCAGCAATACCCAGAACGCTCTTACGCATGATCGTGTTCATCAGATGCTCCATTCGGGGGTTGGCACCACACGCCGAAGGGGGGGTCAGCGGGGCGCAAGCACCGTCCGGCGCTCAAAGAAACTCAAGGGGATCCGGCGCGTCACGCGCCGGGAAGAATCAGACCGGCCATCTGGAGACCGGGAGCGGCCCGTGTCGCGGGGCGAGGGGGTCGCCCCTTCACTGGCCGGGACCATGTGTAACGACCGGCGGCCCGCCAACATTCCGGGGGCCCGCACGCCAGCCCGCCGGGGGACGGGGGTGGTCTTGCTCGGCCGTACGCAGGGTGTAACGACCCCGCCCCGGCCACGATTCCGCCCCCACGATGCCCCCGGTCACACCCCGAACCGGACCCACGGGACACTGCCACCCGACCCCTGTCGAGCTGCCCTCACAGATGGGACACAACGTGCCGCCGCAGGCGACCGAGCCTCGCGTGACGGATGGTCCCACAGATGGGGCAACTCGACAGCCCCCACGTCACCCGACCCACCCGGACCTACCGACAGCGAGTCATAACCGACATCCAGGCACGGACGGCGCGCGACCACCGACGGGGTGTGGCCCGCCGTGCCCGGCGCAGGGATCAAGCCTGACCGCCCGGAGGGGGGCCCCGCGGGCCCGGCCCGCGAGCACCCCCGCCCCCGCCCGGAGCCGGGCACGGCGGGCCACACCCCCACACCACGAACCGCAACCCAACACCCCACCCGCCAAGGGAGAGGCACAGCGCCGAAAGAGCGCGCCGCCGCAGACGCAACCGGCCGGCCCCTGAAATCGGGACCGGCCGGTCGGGTCATGCGGTTGTCACGCGGTCGTCACCAGAGCTGGGCGACGATGTCCGCCGCCTGCTCCTCCCACTGCGCGTACGCGAACGGGTAGGCCGAGACCTGCACCGTCTGTGCGGCGGAGGTCAGCGGCAGGTCCTGCCAGCCGCCGACGTTCTTGAGCGCCTCGAAGAACGCCCGCGAGGCGTACTCGGGGTCGGTGACCTGGTCGGGCGAACCCCAACCCGACGACGGGCGCTGCTGGAACAGGCCCTGCGAGTCGTGGTCGTTGTACGCGCCCAGGTGGCCGAGGTTGTAGAGCTTCGACTCCTGCAGCGACGTCGCGATGCCGATGACGGCGCCCCGCTCACCCACGCCGGTCTCCTTGGCCTCCTTGATGATGGCCTTGGCGTTGGCGAGCTGCGCGTCGTCGAGCGGGATGCGCGACTGGGCACCCTGCACGCCGTGCGGGATCAGCTCATCTCGGGCGGGCTTGTCGGCGACCGGCTTGGCCGTCTCGCCGCCGGTGGTCAGGGCCGACTCCTCGCTGGAGGCCGACTTGCCCTGGCCGGTGGCCTGCTCGATCGCGGCCACGGCGCCCTCGTGCGGCGTGCTGGTGACAGGTGCGGCGACGGCCGTCGGCCCGAAGGCCAGGCCACCGAGGGCGGCGACACCCACCACGCTCAGCGCGATCTTGCGGTTCGAGTCCTTCGAGTCCTTCGCGATGGCCGGGAGCCACCGAGTGAAGTCGTACTTCACGATGGTTGCCCTTTCGGTCAGGCGAAGCGCTCCGTGCTGAGCGCTCCTCGGGGGAAACTTCCGCGCCGGAGGAGGTTTCGGTTCCGGCGGTACGGGGGACACAACCAGCCTGCCCTGTCGGGCATTCCGGATATGAGCCGGTGGTGGCGTGCTGCGGTCCCCGTCACTCGGCACGAGGGACGGGCGAGAACACTCCCCTGCGTTCGGCACGGGAAAGGATGAACCAGACGATCGACCCCAGCCGGCCGAGTCCGGGCCGGGACGCCAACACGTCCCGCAGAAGATCGTGGGTCAGCAGAGCCGGGGCACGCTCACCGCGAGGCCGGACCGGTGAGGGCCGGCAGGGTGCCGGACCGGATCGGCTCAGGCGGCGTGGGGCGCGCCGAACCGGACGAGGGCGTGCCAGAGCTGCTTGAGGTGCTGGAGGGTGACCTCGGCCGGCCCCCGGTCGGCCCAGCGGGACGGCTCGGTGACCACGGAGACCGCCGCGCGCCCGATCAGGGCGGCGTCGACCGGATCGCCCGGCCGGGCGAACTCGGCGTGCACCCGGGCGGCCAGCGGGGGGATGGCCGGCCCCCGGAAGTCGGGGTCGATCCGGTCGACGGGAAGCGCGAAGCCGGCGTGCCAGTGCAGGGCGACGCCGTGCCGACGGGCCAGCGCGTCGAGGGTCTCCCCGGCCTCGGTGCCCCGGAAGGACGGGTCCATGACCACCGCCTCCACGTCCCGGGCCAGACTCAACTCCCCGTGGATCTGGGCCTCGATGTAGTCGTCGAGGGCGCGACCCGCGGCGCCGGGGGCCCACGCGGCCTCCTCGCGACGGCGCAGCAGCGCCCGGACCAGGGCCACCACGTCCCCCGGCACGCCCAGGCTCACCCCGGTGCTGTCCGTCGCCGCGAGGAGGGCCGCCAGCACCGGCTCGAAGACGTCGACGGTGCCCAGGTCGCGGGGGCCCAGGTGACTGTCACCGAAGCAGAACGTCGCCCGGGCGAGCACCTCGGGACGCAGCCGCAGGTGGCAGGAGCCGAACCGGGGGCTGGCACCGTCCGGGTGGTCGAGCAGGTTCAGGCCGCCGTACTTCGGCCGGTCCGTCGGGGGCACGCCGGGGACCTGGTAGGCGCCGCCGAAGAGCGTCTCCTCCCAGCGGTCCCGGTCGCCCCCGGGGAAGGCGGTCAGCCCGCCGTTGGAGATGCCGGTCTCGAACTGGCTGCGGTAGACGCCCTCGGCGGCGAGGGCCGACGCGACCGTACGCCCGTCGGCGCACAGCCGGTCCGGGTGGAAGTTGAGGGTGAGGCGGCCGTGCCGGCCGACCGCGGCGATCAGGCACTCCGGCCGGTGGGTCACGCCCGAGCCCGCGAGCGCGCGGGCGATGACGGCCAGGGCGGCGGGGCGGTCGCGCAGCGCCGCCGCGCGGACGTGCCCGATCGCCGCGCGCTGGGCGGGGGTCAGTGCCGCGTCGACGGCGGCCGGACCGGCCGTGGGCTGCATGGCTGCGAATACTTCCCGCGCGCGGGCCGGGACGCACCCGATTTTCGGTGCCGGCCGGAGCAGCGCCGTGCGGCGGCGGTCACCGACCTGCCCGGCCTTGGCCGATCCCGGTTCCGCCCGCGACGTCGTTGCCGGCCACGGTCCGAACGGACCGGCGGATGCCTTCTCCGGTTACTCCTCGCGCGCCCGGTCGGTGCCGAAGCCGTCGAGGGTCGCCCGCTCGTCCGCGCCGAGCAGTTCCTGGAAGAGCGTGATCTGCAGGCCGGCCGGGGCGTCGAGGCGCGCGTTGAGCGACTGCCACGGGGTCACGGTCGGCGGGGCGATCTCGGTGGCGCCGGCGGAGACCAGGCGGCGGGTGGCGGACCGGCTGTCGTCCACCTCGAACGCCACCCTGATCTTGGGGGCGACCTGCCGCCCGACCTCGACCTCGTCGATCATCCGCTTCTGCGCCGGGTTGGCGATCTCCAGCGTCGCCCGGCCGGCGTCGAGGATCACCACCCGCGCGTCGCCCTCCCCCGTGAAGGCGGCCTGCTCGGGCAGGCCCAGCGCGTCCCGGAAGAACACGACCGCCGCCTCGTAGTCCTCGGCCTCCACGACCAGACGAAGCTGGCGTACGGCGGGTGGGCGGCCGGCGGCGTCCGTCGTCATGCCGCCAGAGCCTAGTCGGTCACGGCACGCCGGGCGCCTACGGTTCACCCGCTGGGCCGGTACCGAAACCGGGGATTACAGTGGGAGCGCCGACCGGGAGGCAGGGAATTGACTGTTGGTGCGGTGGTCGACCAGGCCGCCCTGGGGGACCACGCCTGCGGGGCCGACGACGACGAGACCGACGCGCTCGCCGCCGTCGGCCGTTTCGTCGCCCCCGGTCCCCGCCACGGTCGGGCCGCCGCCGACTCCCTGGACACGTCGGGGCCGTCCCCCGTGGGACGGGCGGCATGACCGGGCCGGGTGGCACAGCGGGCACCTTCGTGCACGAGGGCCTCTTCTACCGCGACCCGGACGAACTGTTGGCGGGCACGGTGCCGTTCATCACCAGCGGGTTGGCCGCCGCAGAACCGGTGCTGGTCGCGATGCCCGGCGCCAACCTGTGGCTGGTCCGCGCCGAGGTCGGCGCGATGGACGGGGTGCGCTGGGCGGACATGACCGAGGCCGGCCGGAACCCGGGGCGGATCATCCCGTGGGTTCTGCAGGCGTTCATCGACGAACACGCCGGCCGGCGCGTACGGATCATCGGCGAGCCGATCTGGGCCGGGCGCAGCGACACCGAGTATCCGGCCTGCGCCCAGCACGAGGCGCTGATCAACATGGCGTTCGCCGGCCGCGACGCCACCATCCTCTGCCCGTACGACGTGGCGGGCCTCGACGACGACGTGCTGACCGACGCGTGCGCCACGCACCCGGTGCTCGTCGACGACGCGGGGCGGCGGTCGAGCGGGGCGTACGCCCCGTCGGAGGTGGTCGCCCGCTACAACCTCCCGCTGCCGGCACCAGCGGAACCGGTCGCGGCACTGGCCTACCAGGTCGACAGCCTGCCCGCCGTGCGCGCGTTCGTCGCCGGCCACGGCCGGGTCGCCGGGCTGGACGAGGACCGGGTGGCCGACCTGCAGATCGCGGTGACCGAGCTGGCCACGAACAGCATCGCGCACGCCGGGGGCGCGGGCGTGCTGCGGGTCTGGCGGACCGCCGAGCACCTGGTCTGCGAGATCCACGACGACGGCTGGCTGGCCGACCCGCTGGCCGGCCGGTTGACTCCGGCGAAGGACGGCGTCGGCGGGCGGGGCCTGGTGATCGTGCAGGCGCTCTGCGACCTGGTCCGGGTGTACAGCACCGCCGCCGGCACGACGGTCCGCCTGCACATCCGCCGCCCGCTCTGACCGACGCCGACGCTCCTCCCCCGCCCGCCGGGTGGGCGGCGTCGCCCGGACCGGGCCGGCGGGTCCGGTCCGGCCGGCGGGCTGACCGTGGCCGGCCCGCGCGGTCAGTGCCCGCCGGCCCGCGCGGTCAGTGCCCGCGGGCCAGCCACTCGTCCAGGTGCGGGGCCTCCGCGCCGACGGTGGTGCTGTCGCCGTGCCCGGTGTGCACCACCGTCTCTGGCGGCAGGGTGAGCAGCCGGTCCCGGATCGAGGCGACGATCGTGCCGAAGTCGCTGTACGAGCGCCCCGTGGCGCCGGGCCCGCCGGCGAAGAGCGTGTCGCCGGTGAACACCACGCCGAGCGTCGGGGCGTGGAAGCTGCACGCGCCGGGGCTGTGGCCGGGAGTGTGCAGGACGGTCAGCGCGACCCCGGCCACCTCGACGGTCTGCCCGTCGCGCAGTTCCCCGCCCGGCGCCTCGTCCGGGTGCACCATGTCCCACAGCACCCGGTCGGCGGGGTGCAGCAGCACCGGCGCGCCGGTGGCCCGGGCCAGCGCCGGGGCCACCCGGACGTGGTCGTCGTGGGCGTGGGTGGCGAGGACGGCGCGTACCCGCCGGTCGCCGACGGCGGACAGGATCGCCTCGACGTCGTGCGGGGCGTCGACGACGACGCACTCGGTGTCGTCGCCGACGATCCAGACGTTGTTGTCCACGTCGAAGGTCTGGCCGTCGAGGGAGAAGGTGCCGGAGGTGACGGCGTGGTCGACGCGGGCCGCCATCAGAGGACCACCACCGAGCGGAGCACGTCGCCGCGGTGCATCCGGGCGAACGCCTCCTCGACCCCGTCCAGCGCGATCTCCTCGGTGACGAACGCGTCCAGGTCGAGGCGGCCCTGCAGGTAGAGCTCGGTGAGCATCGGGAAGTCCCGGCTGGGCAGGCAGTCGCCGTACCAGCTCGACTTCAGCGAGCCGCCGCGGCCGAACACGTCCAGCAGCGGCACGTCGACGGTCATCTCCGGCGTCGGCACGCCCACCAGCACCACCGTGCCGGCCAGGTCGCGGGCGTAGAAGGCCTGCTTCCAGGTCTCCGGGCGGCCCACCGCGTCGATCACCACGTCGGCGCCGAAGCCACCGGTCGCGGCGCGGATCGCCTCGACCGCGTCGTCCTCGCGGGCGTTCACGGTGTGCGTGGCGCCGAACTTGCGGGCCCAGTCGAGCTTGCGGGGGTCGGTGTCCACCGCGATGATCGTCGTCGCGCCGGCCAACGCCGCGCCAGCGACCGCCGCGTCCCCGACGCCACCGCAGCCGATCACGGCCACCGAGTCGCCCCGGGTGACCCCGCCGGTGTTCATGGCGGCGCCGAGACCGGCCATCACGCCGCAACCGAGCAGCCCGACGGCGGCGGGCCGGGCGGCCGGGTCCACCTTCGTGCACTGGCCGGCGTGGACCAGCGTCTTCTCGGCGAAGGCACCGATGCCGAGCGCCGGGGCGAGTTCGGTGCCGTCGGTCAGGGTCATCTTCTGGGACGCGTTGTGGGTGGCGAAGCAGTACCACGGGCGGCCCCGGCGGCAGGCGCGGCACACCCCGCAGACGGCCCGCCAGTTGAGCACCACGAAGTCGCCGGGCGCGACGCTGTCGACGCCGGCCCCGACCTCCTCGACGATGCCGGCGGCCTCGTGCCCGAGCAGGAACGGGTAGTCGTCGTTGATGCCGCCCTCGCGGTAGTGCAGGTCGGTGTGGCAGACCCCGCAGGACAGGGTCCGCACGACGGCCTCGCCGGGCCCCGGGTCCGGCACCACGATCGTCGTCACCTCGACCGGTGTGCCCTTGCTGCGGGAGATGACTCCCCTGACCTGCTGGCTCACGATTTCCTCCTGCTCCACGCCGGCGCACCGCGCCGCCGTCATCCAGGGTGCGCTGCGCGCCGCACCGTGGGGTGACCTCCCCTCGGCGACGCTACCGCTGATCATCCGTCGTCCCAACGCCAGATCGGGCGGTTATCACCTCGCGGGCGGGGTAGGCGGGGGCACGGTTCGACGGTGGGACGGGAGTGCGCCATGAAGGTCAGTCATCTGCCGCTGCGGGTCAGCACCGGCGCGTTCATCCTCAACTCCGGCCTCGGCAAGCGGAACCTGGAGGGGGAGGCGGCGCAGGGCATGCACGGGATGGCCGTCGGCGCGATCCCGCAGCTCGGGCAGCTCGATCCGAACCGGTTCGCCCGGCTGCTCTCCCGGGCCGAGGTCGCCCTGGGCGCGGCGCTGCTCGCGCCGTTCGTCCCGTCGGCGCTCGCGGGGCTGGGGCTGGCCGCGTTCGGCGCGGGTCTGGTGCAGCTCTACCTCAGGACGCCAGGGATGCGCGAGCCCGGCAGCCTGAAGCCCACCCAGCAGGGCATCGGCCTGGCCAAGGACGTCTGGCTGCTCGGGGCCGGCCTGACCCTGGTGCTCGACGACCTGACCCTCCGCCGCCGGCTCCGCTGACCGTGAGGCGGGCCGGGCCGGGCCCGCCCGCGCCGGGCTCAGGGCGCGGCCGGGGTACGCGCCCGCGCGGCGGCCTCCCGACGGGCGGCGTTGCGGTAGCGCAGGACCTGCACCGCGCCCAGCGCCCAGAGGGCGTACTGCACGGCGAAGGCCCAGCGGAAGGCGGCCAGGTCCGGGGCGGCCCGACCGGCCGGCGTGGCCAGGTCGAGCACCACGCCGACGGCCAGCACCAGCACGATGGAGGCGAGGAAGCCCCCGACGTTGACCACGCCGCTGGCGCTGCCGATCCGGTTGACCGGGTTGGCGGTGCGCGCGTAGTCGAAGCCGATCATGGAGCCGGGACCGTTGACCGCCAGCACCAGCACCAGCGTGACCAGCAGCCAGCCCGGCGCGCGTCCCGGCCAGGCCAGCACGACGGCCCAGACCGCGGCGGTGGCGCCGGTGATCACGAAGACCAGCACCGACCGGTGGAACGGGTGGCGGGCGCACAGGTGCGCGATCACCGGCCCGGTCAGGAACATGGCGACGGTCATCAGGGTGAGCAGCGACGCGGCGGCCGTCGGGCTGAGCCCCTGCCCCTGCACCAGGAACGGGTATCCCCAGAGCAGGGCGAACACGGAGCCGGAGAACTGGGTGACGAAGTGCGTCCAGAGGCCCAGCCGGGTGCCCGGCTCGGCCCAGGCGGCCCGCAGCTTCCGGCGCACGGCGGCGAGGTCGGGTGCCGGGCCGGGGGCGGTCTCCCCGTGCGGGGTGTCCCGGACGGCAACCACGATCATCAGGAGCACCGTCGCCCCCACCGCCGCGACGGCGAGGAAGGCGGGAGTCCAGCCGGCCCGGTGCAGCAGCGCCACCAGCGGTACGGCGCCGAGGATCGCCCCGAGCTGCCCGAGCGTCCCGGTGAGCTGGGTCATCATCGGGTTACGTCGCCCCGGGAACCAGAACGCCACGATCCGCAGCACGCTGATGAAGGTCATCGCGTCGCCGAGCCCGACCAGGACGCGGGCGGCCACGGCGAGGCGCACGTCGGTGGCGAGGGCGAAGCAGACCTGGCCGGCGACCATCAGCGCGCCGCCGGCGATGAGCAGCCGCCGGGAGCCGAACCGGTCGAGCAGCACGCCGACCGGTACCTGCATCAGCGCGTACACGGCGAGCTGGGCGACGGAGAAGGTGGCCAGCACCGAGGAGTTGATCTCGAAGCGGTGTGCCGCGTCGACCCCGGTGACGCCCAGCGAGCTGCGGTGGAACACCGCGGCCACGTACGCGCTCACCGCCACGCCCCAGACCAGCGCGGCGGCACGGCGCGGCGCGACCGGCGCGGGCGCCGGGGTGGTCAGGACGGTCACGGCAGCGCCCGCAGCACGTCCGCGGCCTTGTCGATGTGCGCGGCGACGGCGGCGAGCCAGGGCCCGGGGTCGTCGGAGTCGAGCGCGGCGAGCTGGGCGGCGTGCTCGGCCAGTGCCGTCTCGGCCCAGCCGGGCGAGAGCCGGAAGCTGGCCTCCCCCATCCGCAGCTGCCGGTCGCGCAGCCGCTGGTACAGCTCGGCGAGGATCTCGTTGCCGGCCGCGTCGACGACGATGGCGTGGAAGGCGCGGTCGGCCTCCATCAGCGCGGTCACGTCGCCGGCGGCGTGCGCGGCGCGCATCTCGGCCAGCCGGGCGGCGAGCCCCTCCCGCAGCGCCGCCCGGCGGGGCCAGATCCGCTCGGCGGCGTGCAGCTCGACCAGTCGCCGCGCCTCGATCACGTCGGTGATCTCCCGGGCCGAGACCGGGCGGATCAGCGCGCCCCGCTTCGGGTAGAGCTTGACCAGCCCCTCGGCCTCCAGGCGCAGCAGCGCCTCCCGGACCGGAGTGCGGGACACGCCGGCGGCCTCGGCGATCTCCCCCTCGCTGACCAGCGAACCGCCCGGGTGGATCTGCTCCAGGATCGCCCGCTTGAGGTGGCGGTAGGCGCGTTCGGCGGCCGACGGCGCGGCGACCCGACGGGACGGGGAGGGATGCGTCATGTATCTATGATGCGCCCCTGGCGTCGACGCGACCGATCGCCCCGTCCTCGGGGTGGCGCACGCCACGGTCGGCGCGGGCCACGGCCAGGACGGCGACCGTCGACGCGGGGAGACCGCCAGGCCGGGCCGTCGGCGCGGGTCCCCCTCGGGTGGGTCGTCAGCGCGGCTGGAGGGCCAGCAGCCCGTCGGGCTCCACGTCGAACCCGGAGGCGAACGGCGGGCCGAAGCCGCCCAGCAGGTCCGCGAGCCAGCGGGCGTCCCCGGGCGCGGCCCGCTCCAACCGCATCCGGCGCATCCGCACCGGGGCCGCCCGCAGCCGCCGCAGCGCCCCGGTCGCCGCGTCGAGGGTGGGCAGCCAGAGCAGCCGCAGCTCCGGCTGGTACGCCTCCTGCCCGCCGATCCCCTCGTAGTCGTCGACCAGGTCGCCGCAGCCGTAGAGGACCAGCCGGTCGCGGTACACCTCGACCGGGCGCGGGTGGTGCGACGAGTGGCCGTGCACCACGTCCACCCCCGCGTCGACCAGCCGGTGGGCGAAGTCGACGTGCTCGGGCGGCACGTCGTACCCCCAGTTGGAGCCCCAGTGCACGGAGACCAGCACCCGGTCCCCCGGCCCCGCCACGGCGGCGATCCGGCCGGCCAGCGCGGCGGCCGACGCGGCGGAGACCTCGGGCAGGTACGCCACCCCGGGCGCGTCGGCGGTGGCCGCCCAGGGCGGGGGCACGCCGCTGGACGGGGCGGCCACCGACCAGACCAGCAGGCGGCGGCCCGCGGCGAGCGGCACCCGGGCGGGCGCCCAGGCCGACGCCTCGTCCCGGCCGGCGCCGGCGGTGGCGATACCCGTGCCGGCCAGCGCGTCGAGGGTGTCGGTGAGGCCGACCGCGCCGAAGTCGAGGATGTGGTTGTTGGCCAGCGCGCAGACGTCGAGCCGGGCCGCGGTCAGGCAGGGCAGGTTCGCCGGGTGCATCCGGTAGTGGATCGTCTTGGCCGGGGCGTGTGCGCCCCGGCCCGTCACCGCCGTCTCCAGGTTGACCACCCGCACGTCCGGCCGCAGCGCGTCGAGCAGGTCGAGCGCCTCGCCCCACGGCCAGGCCGGCGGCGCCGGGCGCGGGACCGGGCCGGCGGCGGCCTCGGCCAGGCCGACGTAGTCGCGGGCGTCCCGGACGGCGGGTTCGCGCAGCTCGGGCGGGCCCGGTGCGGGCAGGATCGCGTCCACGCCTCGGCCGGTCATCACGTCGCCGCCGAGGAGGAGGGTCACGTCGGACATCCCACCCGCTTTCCCCGCCGGGCCCTCCGCTTACCCCGCCGGCCCGGTGCGCTCAACGACCCCACCTCGGAGGATGTGGCCGAGCGCGGGGACCCCGGTCGGGGTCGGCCTCGGCCCGGGAGCGAACCGACCCGGACGGGACGGGGTTGGACGTCAGCCTGCCTCCGCGACCACCGGTCGGTCCACGGCGGGCGGGGCGACGCCCCCGGGCGGCGCGCCGTCGCCGGACGGAGCAGCGCCGGACGGAGCAGCGCCGGGCGGGGCGACGCCGGCGGGCGGGGCGGCGTCCGTTCCCGCCGTGGACCAGAAGTCGACGAGCAGGCGGTGGAACTCCTCGGCGCACTCGATCTGCGGCATGTGCCCGCAGTTCCGGAACAGGTGGGTGCGGGCTCCGGGCAGCCGCGCCCGGGCGGCGTCGAGGTGCGACGCCGGGAGGATCAGGTCCCGGTCGCCCCAGACGACGAAGGTGGGGATGTCCAGCCGCTCCACCTCCGACAGCAGTTCCTCCCGCCACTGCGCGCTCACGCCCCGGAACGTGCCGAGGTGGTGGGCGGTCTCCAGCATCACCCGGGCCGCGTACGGCAGGCGGGCGACCTCCAGGGCGTACGCGACGCGTTCGGCGGTGGCGAAGGCCGGGTCGTGGAACAGGGACAGCTCGGCGCGGCGGGCGGCCCACCGACTGGGCCGAAGCAGCAGCCGGCCCAGCGGGCGCAGCGCGAGCAGGCGCAGCGCGATGGTCACCTCCCGACCGAAGCCGGCGCTGTTCACCAGCGTCAGGCTGGCCACCCTGGCCGGCTCGGACGCCGCGAGGCGCATGGCGATCGCACCGCCCAGGGAGTTGCCGACCACGTGCGCGGGCCGGTCGACGCCGACGGCGTCGAGGTAGCGGCCGACGAACCCGGCGAGCGCCGGCAGGGTGCAGGGCTGGGCCATCGGCAGCGAGCCGCCGCAGCCGGGCAGGTCGACGCTGTGCACCCGGAACCGGTCGGCGAGCAGCTCGTGCAGCTCGGTGAAGTCGTGCAGGGTGCGGCCGATGCCGTGCAGCAGCACCACCGGGGGCCCGTCGCCGTCGACGCGGTGGCACACCCGCCGGCCGTCGACGGTGACGTGCCGGGGCCGGCGCGCGGCCGGGGCGGTCACGCCGGCTCCCCGGCCGGGTCGGCCGCGGGGGCCACCTCGGGTCGCCGTTGCGGCGGGGCGGACGGCGTGGCCGT
Organism: Micromonospora sp. NPDC047730; assembly: GCF_043204765.1. Classification (NCBI taxonomy): domain Bacteria; kingdom Bacillati; phylum Actinomycetota; class Actinomycetes; order Micromonosporales; family Micromonosporaceae; genus Micromonospora; species Micromonospora sp. NPDC047730. Next base: position 20,084 of record NZ_JBIDCU010000007.1, read on the forward strand.
GCCGCGGCGTGCGGGCCCGCCCGCCACCCGGTCGAGCCCGAACGCCAGGACCCGGTGGTACGACGCCGGCGCCACCCGGGCCAGCAGGTCGGGCAGCTTCGCCGACCAGCCGATCAGTACCCGGCCCCGGCGGCGTTCCACCCCGCGCAGGACCACCTCGGCGGCCTTGGCGGGGTCGATGGTGAGCAGCCGCTCGAACTGCCGGCGGCCCGTCTCGAACTCCTCGGCGGAGACGCCGCTGCCCACCCGGGCGTTCTGCGCGATCCGGGTGCGGATGCCGCCCGGGTGCACGGAGGTCACCCCGATCCCGTCGTCGGCCAGCTCGTGGCGCAGCGCCTCGGTGAAGCCGCGGACGGCGAACTTGCTGGCCGAATAGGCGGCCTGCCCGGCCGGGGCGATGACCCCGAAGATGCTGGAGACGTTGACCAGGTGCGCGCCGGGCTCCGCCCGCAGCGTGGGCAGCAGGGCGTGGGTCAGCTGCACCACGGCCCGGAAGTTGACGTCGACGACCCAGCCGAACTCGTCGAGGGTCACCTGGTCGAACCGGCCGCCCAGCGCCACCCCGGCGTTGTTGACCAGCAGCCGGATCGCCGGATGCCGCTGCCGGACCTCCTCGGCCACCCGCGCCGTCGCGGCGGCGTCCGCCAGGTCGACCAGGTAGGTGGTGACCTGCCGGTCGGGGTGCGCGGCGCGGACGGCCGCGGCCACGGCGTCGAGCCGCCCGGCGTCGCGGTCGAGCAGCACCAGGTCGCTGCCCCGGCGGGCCAGCCCGTGGGCGAGGGCCTCGCCGATCCCGCTGGCGGCGCCCGTGACGACTGCCGTGCCGCCCGTGAAGACGAACCTACGCACGGACGGTCCTCCTTTCCGGTGTGCCGGCGGGGGAGAACCGCACGCCGGAGTCGGTGAGTCGGCCGTGCCGCATCAGCAGCACGTCCCGGGGGTAGTTCTGGTACAGCCGCCACGGCGCCCGGTCGCCCTGCTTCGGCAGGGCGTCGACGCTGCGCAGCACGTACCCGGCCGTCAGGTCGATTATGGGCCGCAACTCGCCGTCGGGGGGCGGCAGCGGGGTGACGACCTGCTGGCCGGTGCGGTCCAGGTGCCGCAGCAGCCGGCAGACGTAGGCGGCCACCAGGTCGGCCTTGAGCGTCCACGAGGCGTTGGTGTAGCCGATGGTCATCGCGAAGTTCGGCACCCCGGAGAGCATCATGCCCTTGTAGGCGACGGTGCCGGCCAGGTCGACCTCGGCGCCGTCCACGGTCAGGGTCATGCCGCCGAGGGCGAGCAGGTTGAGCCCGGTGGCGGTGACCACGACGTCGGCCGCCAACTCCTCGCCGGAGGAGAGCCGGACGCCCCGCTCGGTGAAGGTGTCGACGGTGTCGGTGACCACCGACGCCCGGCCCCTCTTCACCGCGGTGAACAGGTCGCCGTCGGGCACCACGCACAGCCGCTGGTCCCACGGGTCGTAGCGGGGCGAGAAGTGCCGGTCGACGTCGAAGCCGGCCGGCAGCCGGCCCCGCGCGGCCCGCAGCAGCAGCTTCCTCACCAGGGCGGGGGCGCGCCGGCTGAGCTGGAAGTTGGCGGTGGCGAGCAGGACGTTCTTCCAGCGCACCACCGGATACGCGGCCTTCGCCGGCAGCCAGCGCCGCAGGGCGTCGGCGACGACGTCGCGCGAGGGCAGCGCCATGACGTACGTGGGTGAGCGCTGGAGCATGGTCACGTGGGCGGCGCGCTCGGCCAGCGCGGGCACCAGGGTCACCGCCGTGGCGCCACTGCCGATCACCACCACCCGCTTGCCGGCGTGGTCGAGGTCCTCGGGCCAGTGCTGCGGGTGCACGATCCGCCCCGCGTACCGCTCGGTGCCGGGGAACCGCGGGGTGTAGCCGGCGTCGTAGCGGTAGTAGCCCGCGCAGGTGAACAGGAACGAGCAGGTCAGCTCGACCGTCTCGGCGGTGTCGTCGCGGTGGGCGTGCACCGTCCAGCGGGCCCGCCCGCTGTCCCACTCGGCGCGCACGACGCGGTGCCGGAAGCGGATGTGGTCGGTGACGCCGTACTCCTGGGCGGTCCGGCGGACGTAGTCGCGGATGGCGTCGCCGTCGGCGATCGCCTTCGGGTCCGTCCACGGCTTGAACGAGTAGCCGAGGGTGAACATGTCGGAGTCGGAGCGGACGCCGGGGTAGCGGAACAGGTCCCAGGTGCCGCCGATCGCGTCGCGGGCCTCCAGCACCGCGTACGTCTTCTCCGGACAGTGGCGGCGCAGGTGGCAGGCGGCGCCGACGCCGGACAGGCCGGCACCGACGACGAGCACGTCGACGTGGTCGGTGGCCATCTCGGTCTCCCGTCCGCGGAGGTGACACCGGACACTAGTCACGGCCGTCGACGCCAGTCAACACCCTGTCGAGTCCCGTCGACACCGTGTCGATCCGGTGTAGAGTCAGCGGCCATGACGCCCGCCCGTACGGCAGCCGGGAGCGCCACCGCGCGCGGACGCCGCGGGGCGCGGTCGGCGGGGGACGAACGCGAGTCGGCCATCCTGGCCACCGCCGAGCGGCTGCTGCGGCAGCGGGCCGTCGCCGACGTCTCCGTCGACGACCTGGCGCGGGGCGCGGGCATCTCCCGGCCCACCTTCTACTTCTACTTCCCCTCCAAGGACGCGGTGCTGCTGACGCTGCTGGACCGGGTCACCGAGGAGGCCGACGCCGCGGCCGGCGACGTGCTGGAGCGGCTGGCCGAGGATCCGCGGGCGCGCTGGCGGGAGCTGATCGACCGGTTCCACGAGACGTTCGGCGCCCACCGGGCGGTGGTGCTGGCCTGCGCCCAGGTGCGCGGCACCAACGCCGAGGTGCGCCGGCAGTGGGCAAGCGTGCTGGAACGCTGGGTGCAGGCGATCGAGACCGCGATCGAGGCCGAGCGCCGCCGCGGCGCGGCCCCCGACGGCGTGCCGGCCCGCGACCTGGCCATCGCGCTCAACTCGATGAACGAGCGCGTCTGGTACGCCACGTTCGCCGGCGACGGCCCGGCCGTGGCCGAGCGGGACGTGGTCGACGTGCTGCTCGACGTCTGGCTGGCCGCGATCTACCGCGGCACCGCTCCCCCGCCGACCTGACCCCGCCGCGCGGCTTCTGCGCAGGTGGTCGAGCGCTACGTCCGATTGCCGCCAGCATCGGCTGGGATGGCGGGCGCAGAGTCGTGGGCGGGGCCGCCGTGGCCCCGAACGACGGTGGAAGGCGGACGTGTGCACGTGGTTCCCGGCCTGAAGGTGCTCTACTTCGGAACCCCCGTGGTCCTGGTCAGCTCGCGCAACCCGGACGGCACGGCGAATCTCGCGCCGATGTCGTCGGCGTGGTGGCTGGGGCAGCACGCCATGCTCGGGCTCGGCGACAGTGGCCGGACCACCGCCAACCTGCTGCGCGAACGCGAGTGCGTGCTCAACCTGCCGTCCTCGGCGATGGTCGACGCGGTCGACCGGATCGCGCTCACCACGGGCCGGCCGGACGTGCCGGCGCACAAGCTGCGCCAGGGCTACCGGTACGAGCCGGACAAGTTCACCCTGGCCGGGCTGACCGCACAGCCCTCGGAGCTGGTCCGGGCACCCCGGGTCGCGGAGTGCCCGGTCCAGTTGGAGTGCCGGGTGATCGCGGCCCACCCCTTCGCCGGGGCCGACGTGCAAGCCACCGCCTTCCAGGTCGAGGTGCTGCGCGCGTACGTGGAGGAGGAGCTGGTCATCCCCGGGACGAGCCACGTGGACCCGCTGCGCTGGGACCCGCTGATCATGAAGTTCTGCGAGTTCTTCGGCGGCGGGCAGAACGTGCACCCGTCCCGGCTCGCGGAGGGCTGGGAGATGCCCCACCGGCTCGGCGTCGCCGCCGGCTGAGCCTCCGCGCGGTCAGCCGGCCGGCCGCCGGGTGAAGTCCATCGTCCAGTTGGTCTCCCAGGTGCGCCCGCCGTCGGTGGAGAACGCCTGCTCCCAGCGGCAGGAGGTCGCGGTGACGCCCGACCAGACGAACCGGCACCGGATCGGCCGACCCTCGTCGACGTCGTCGGCGAGGAACGTGCCGACGCCGTCGGTGAACCGGCCCACCACCGGCGGCAGCTCCAGCACCCCGTGCCGGCTGTTCATCCAGTAGATCGACCACGTGCCGGCGGCCGGGTCGAGGATCCGCACGGTGGCGCCGGAGAAGCCCCGGGTGGGGAAGGTGATCTCGTCGAAGCTGCCGGCGCCGCCGAAGAAGCTCCGGGCCACGGAGACGCCGGGAAACTCGTCCCAGTCGTCGCTGCCGACGTGCCGCTCGCGCAGGCGCCGGTTGGCCACGTCCCAGGTGCCGACGAAAAAGTCGAAATCGCCCATCAGCGGCCCACCGGCCCCTCGGCGCGGGTGTCGGCGAGCCAGCCGGCGAGGTCCGGGCGCTCCGGCGCCAGCACGTGCCGGGCCCAGGCGGCCCGCTCGTGTTCCAGCACGCCCAGCTCCCAGACGCAGCCCGCCCACGGGCGGGTCAGGTCGACGAAGCGGGTGGGGTCGTCGTCCGGGCAGTCCAGGGCGGGCTGGCCGGCCGCCGCGACGCGCACCTCGACCACGTTGTCCCAGACCCAGCTGTACGCCAGCAGGTAGGCCCCCGTGTCGGCGCCCCGGTGCAGCACCACCCAGCCCGCCGACGGGGTGTCGTCGCCGTCGCGGGCCGGCAGCAGGCGGGGCAGCACCGCGTACGCGGCCCGCTCCACCTCCGGCTCGATCCGCCGTTCCGGCTGGTCGACGTGGTAGCGCTTGAGTTGACGGCCGGCGACCGTGAGAGGTCCCGGCACCCGCAGTTCCTTGTCGCGAAATGCCATGCCGGGACGGTACGGACACTTCACTGACAGCTAGTGTCAGCGGAGTGCGGGCCAGTCGACTCCTCTCCCTGCTGATGCTGCTCCAGGCCCACGGGCGGATGACCGCGGCGCAGCTCGCCGCGCGGCTGGAGGTGTCCACCCGCACCGTCTACCGGGACGTCGAGTCGCTGCACGCGGCCGGCATCCCGCTCTACGGCGAGGCGGGGCACGCCGGCGGCTACCAGCTCGTCGAGGGCTGGCGTACGCGGCTGACCGGGCTGACCGCGCAGGAGGCGGAGCGGCTCTTCCTCGCCGGCCTGCCCGGGCCCGCCGCGGAGCTGGGTTACGGGGCGGCGGTGGCCGCGCTCCAGCTCAAGCTGCACGCCGCGCTCCCGCCCGAGCTGGCCGACCGGGCCGCGCGGATCCAGGAACGGTTCCACCTGGACACCCCCAACTGGTACGCCGACGGCGACGCCTCGCCGCACCTGCCCGAGGTGGCCGAGGCGGTCTGGCGGCAGCGGCGGATCGCGGTGCGATACCGCAGCTGGGCCGGGGAGGTCGACCGGGTGCTGGAGCCCTACGGGCTGGTCCTCAAGGGCGGCCGGTGGTACGCGGTCGCCGCCCGACGCGGCCGGGACGAGCCGGCCGCCTACCGGGTCAACCAGGTCCTGTCGCTGACCACGCTGGACGAGGGGTTCGCCCGGCCGGCCGGGTTCGACCTGCCCGCCTGGTGGCGGGCGCACGTGGTGCGGTTCCGGGCCCACCTGCACCGCGACGACGCCACGGTCCGGCTCTCCCCTCGGGGCCGGGAGCGGCTCCGGGAGATCGGGAGCGAGCTGGTGGTGGCGTCCGTCGGCGCCACCGCCGAGCCGCCCGACGAGGCCGGCTGGGTGACGGCCGTCATCCCGATCGAGTCGCTCACCCACGCGCACGGCGACCTGCTGCGGCTCGGCGCGGACGTGGAGGTGCTGGCTCCGGCCGCGCTGCGCGAGCGGCTCGCCGCCACCGCCGCCGACCTCGCCGCCCTCTACGCTCCGCGCCCCGCTCCCGAGGTGTCGTCGCCACTCTCCTGACCTCCCAACCGCGCCCGGGCGGCCCGACAACGGCGCGGCGGGCCCGCCGCGACGGCAATCCGACACCCTGCGGCGATCCTTCGACCACTCGGCGTATTGCCTGCCGGCCGGTGGAGTCGTTGAGTGGGCAGGGGAAGGCTTCGACCGCCGCGTCAGCAGGCCGGGAGGCGATCGTGGGGCTCATCCAGATCGAGGGCACGGCAGAGGTGCTGCGCGGGCTGCGCGGCATGGCGGGGCTCGACCTGATCGACCCGAGCGCCGCGTCATTGGGCGCGGACCGCTACCGCATCTCGGCGTACGCGCCGGAGGAGCTGATCCCCGAGCTGGAGGCGCGCGGCGCCCAGGTGCGAGTGATGATGTCGACCGGCCAGTTCGACGCCTTCCACGCCGAGGTCGCGCAGCACCTCGCCCCACCACCGGAGGCGTCGGCCCCGCCGGAGAGCACCGGGGAGCGCTGAGGTGCCCCCGCCGTACCCGGCCATCACCGCGCCGCTGCGGGCGCAGGAGATCGAGGACGCGCTCGCCGACCTCGCCGCCAGCTTTCCCGCGCTGTGCACCCGGACGGTCTTCCCGACGAAGACGGCCAGGGACCGGACGCACAGCTACGTCAAAATCGCCAACGGCAGCGGCCCGAACCGGCCGGCGGCCCTGGTCGTCGGCGGGGTGCACGCCCGCGAGTGGGCGCCGCCCGACGCGCTGGTCACCCTCGCCCGCAACCTGCTGGTGTCGTTCACGTCGGGCACCGACATCGTCTTCCCGGCGATGACCGTCACCCCGCTGGTCGGCGCCCCGGTCCGCTACCCCGCCTGGCGGATCCCGGCGGCCGACGTCAACGACATCGTCACGAAGCTCGACCTCTACATCCTGCCGCTGCTCAACCCCGACGGGCGGGAGCACGACCTGACCCACCTCAGCGAGCCGGGCTGGCGCAAGAACCGCAGCCCGCAGGCGGGCGGTGAGATCGGCGTCGACCTGAACCGCAACTTCGACATCATCTGGCGTTTCGAGGACTACTACGACGTGGCGCTCTACCGCGCCCGGTACGGCTCCGACCCGGCCTCCACGTCGCCGGCCGACGACACCTACCGCGGCCCGTCGGCGCATTCCGAGGTGGAGACCCGCCACCTGGAGTCCCTGCTGGACACCCTGCCGATCCACTACTACGCGGACGTGCACATGTTCGGCCGCAACATCCTCTACTCCTGGGGGCTGGAGGAGGACGGCGACGACCCGGCGATGCACTGGCGGGCGCCCGCCTTCGCCGGGACCCGGGACGGACTGATCGCCGGGGACCCGGCGCTGCCACCGGGCCGGACCGACTACAAGGAATACCTCCCCGACGTCCCGCCGCACCGGATCCGCTCGCGGGCGCGGATGATCGCCACGGCGATGCACGACGAGATCCTCCGCTCGGCCGGGGTCGATCCCGCCGCGCCCGCCTCGACGACCCAGCGTGCCCACTCCGAGTACACGGTCGGGCAGAGCGCGTTCCTCTACCTCCCCGTCGGCGGCGGACCGAACTCCGGGTGCAGCGACGACTACGCGTGCAGCCGGCAGTTCGCGCTGCCGAACCGGCAGCCGATCTTCGCGTACACCCTGGAGTCGGGGCACGCCGAGGAGCAGGGCTTCCACTGCAACTACGCCGACCCGCCCGGCCACTTCCGCAAGATCAACCGGGAGATCCACGCGGCGGTGACGGCACTGCTCAAGGTGGCCGCCGCATCCCCGCTGCCCGCCGCCGGCGGGGGTGGCGGCGGGCCGTGCCTGATCGCCACGGCCACGCTGGGCCGGCCCGATCATCCGGACGTGCGCTACCTGCGGCACCTGCGCGACGAGCGGCTGCGGGCCACGCCGCGCGGCGCGCGGGCCGCCGACGCGCTGGACCGGGTCTACTACAGCTTCAGCCCGGCCGTGGCCCGGCTGCTGCGGCGGCACCGCCGGGCGCGCACGGCCGTGCGGGTCGGGCTGATCCGACCGCTCGTCGCCGCCCTGCGCCTGTTCCTCGGGCCGGAGCGGGCGCCGGTCCCGCGCCGGACCGCATCCGCCGCCAGCCCACCGCCGGGGCGGACCACGTCCGTGGACGGCGCACCGCCGGGGCGGACCACGTCCGTAGGCCGGCCGCCGGGCGGGCGGCACGGCGGCACCGGTCCGGGGGGTGGGCGCTGATGGCCGGGACCGCCGAGCGGCTCGCCGTCGAACTGGCCCGGCTGCTCGACCCGGTCACCGAGCGGCTGGCCGCCGGGCAACTGGTCGACCTCTTCGCCGAGCTGGGCCTGCCGCTGCCCGGCCCGGTCGCGGGCGCGCCCGCGGTGGCCGCCGCCGCCGGCACCGCCGGCACCGCCCTCGCCGCCCTCCCGCCGGCGGTCACCGCGCTGGTTGACGCGATCGCCGACGACGACAGCGCCGCGATCGCCGCCGCCCTGGGCGACCTGCTGCCGCTGATCGTCGAGGCCGTCGACGCCGTCCGGGCCCTGGCCGGCGCGGTGCGGTCCGCGTACGCCGGGGGCGGTGCGGTCAGCGCGCCGCTGGCCGCGATCCTCGCCGACCTGCCGCAACGCCTGGTCGACTGGACCGCCGCCAGCTACCTGCTGGACCGTCGCCCGGCGCTCGGCCGCGCCCTCGCCCTGTTCGGGCTGGTCGACAACGTCGCCGTGCCCGCCGACGGGGACCGGCCCGCCTACCTGCGGCGCGGGCTCCGGCTGGACCGGCTCGGGGTGCTGCTCGACGACCCGGCCGCCGCGCTACGCCAGGTGTACGGCTGGGGCGAGCCCACCCTGGACGCCGCGCTGCTGCTCGCCCGGCTACGCGACTGGCTGACCGCCGTCGGCGTGCCGGCGGTGGTGCTCGACGGGCCCGGCGGCCGGCCCGAGCTGGCCGCGTTCCTGTTCCGGCTGCACGCCGTGGCGGGACTGCCCCCGGGCACGCCCACCCCGCTGGAGCTGACCCTCGACGTGTTCGACTTCGGCGGGCTGGACATCCCCCTGCCGATCGGCGACACCTGGGCGGTACGCCTGCGTGGCCAGGGCAGTCTCGACCTCGGCGCCGCCCTGCGCGTCGAACCGCCCGCCACGCTGCGCCCGCAGGCCCCCGCGCCCGGGGTCGCCGGGGAGCTGACCGTGTCGGTGGAGCGGCTGCCCGCCGGGCCTGGGCCGATGGTGCTCTTCGGCGAGGCCGACGGCACCCGGCTCACGGCCACCGCCGTCCGGGCCGCCGTCGGCGCCGCGTTCGCCGCCGACGGGGGCGGGGTGAGCGCCCGGCTGATCGTCGACGCCGAGGTCGCCGCGGGCCGCCTGGTGATCGCCTTCGGCGGCGCCGACGGCTTCCTGTCCAGCGTGCTGCCGGCCACCCTGGAGGTCGACTTCGACCTCGGGCTGCACTGGGACCCGGTGGACGGGCTGACCCTGCGCGGCGGCGCCGGCCTGGTGCTCGCCGTACCGCTGGCGGTGAGCCTGGGCCCGCTGCGCCTGGACCGGCTCGACCTGGCCCTGCGCCCCGGCGCGGCCGGCATCACCCTGGAGGTCCGCCTCACCGGCGGCATCGACCTCGGGCCGTTCGCGGCGAGCGTGGCCGGCATCGGCGTCGGCGCCGACCTGGCCGTCCGCGACGGCAACCTCGGCCCGGTCGACCTGACCTTCCGCTTCCTCCCGCCCACCGGGCTCGGCATGGTCGTGGACGCCGGGCCGGTCACCGGCGGCGGCTTCATCGGCTTCGACGAGCCGGCCGGCCGTTACTCGGGCGTCCTCGCGCTCAAGCTCGGCGTGGTCGGGGTGGAGGCGGTCGGCCTGCTCGACACCCGGCTGCCCGGCGGCGCGCCCGGCTACGCGCTGCTGATCCTGCTGCGGGCCAGCTTCCCGCCGATCCAGCTCGGCTTCGGCTTCGCGCTCTCCTCCGTCGGCGGGCTGCTCGCGCTGAACCGGCAGACCGACGTGGACGCGCTGCGTGCCCGGATGGCCTCCGGCACCGTCGGGCGGATCCTGGCCCCGGAGGACCCGGTCCGCAACGCCCCGGTGCTCCTGGCCGACCTGGCCGCGGTCTTCCCGCCCACGCCCGGCGTGATCGTGGTCGGGCCGACGCTGCAACTGTCCTGGGCGGAGCTGGTCCGCTTCGACGTCGGCGTGTTCATCGAGCTGCCCGGCCCGCGCAAGATCGTGATCCTCGGCTCGGCGCGCGCGGGCATCGAGAACCCGTCCGGCGGCCGGCCCTACCTCCAGATCCGGCTGGACATCCTGGGCGTGGTCGACTTCGCGCAGCAACTGGTCGCCTTCGACGCGGTCCTGATCGACAGCCACCTGCTGGAGATCCTCGAACTGACCGGCGGCGCGGCGTTCCGGCTCAGCTACGGCGCCGAGCCGTACGTGGTGCTGACCGTCGGCGGCTTCCACCCGGCGTACAACCCGGCGCCCCTGGTCTTCCCCGCCAGCCTGACCCGGATCGCCATGACCCGCGGGGAGCCCGACGACCTGCTCTACTTCCGCTTCGAGGGCTACTTCGCGGTCACCACGAACACGCTGCAGTTCGGCGCGGCCATCGAGGTCATCGTCAACCTGGGGCCGTTCAACATCCGGGGCTTCCTCGGCTTCGACGCGCTGATCCGGTTCCAGCCGTTCCACTTCGACTTCGCCATCCACGCCTCGGTGCGGGTGCGCTGGCGCAGCCGCACGCTGGCCGGGCTGGACCTCACGGGCAGCATCTCCGGCCCCGGCCCGGTGGTCTTCCACGGCAGGGTCACCCTGGAGATCCTGTTCTTCGAGATCACCTTCGAGGAGACCATCACCCTCGGCTCGTCCACGCCACCGGCCGTCACGCCGGTCGCCTCGGCCGTGGCCGAGCTCGCCGGGGAACTCGCCGACCCGGCCAACCTGCGCAGCACCGGCGCGACCGACGCCGCCGTGGTCGTCGAGCCGGCCCGCACCGCCGCGCTGCCCGTGGTCTCGCCGCTGGGCCAGGCCGTCTGGACCCAGGAACGCGCCCCGCTGGACCTGCTGCTGCAACGCTTCGAGGGCGCGCCGCTGACCCGGCCGGAGACGGTCACCGCCACCGGCCCGCAGGTCACCGGTACCGAGGTCGACTGGTTCGCGCCGGGTGGCTTCGCCGACCTCTCCGACGCCGACGCGCTGAACCGGCGCGCCTTCGAACGGCTCACCGCCGGCGTCCGCCTGGGCGGCGAGGGCGCCGACGCCGGGCCGTCCACGCTGCTCACCGTCACCGTCAAGCAGATCCGGCTGCCGGCGCCGCCGGTGCTGCTCACCGCCACCGCGCTGCCCCGGTGGCTGCTCGCCGCGGCGGCCGGCCGCACCGGTCGGCCCGAACGCGACCCGGTCACCCCGGCGGTGGGCGTGCGGGACGAGACCTGGGCCGTGCACGGCGCCGGGGGCGCGGTGACCACCGGGCTGTCCCAGGCGCAGGCGCACCAGCTGGCCACCGTGGGCGGCGTCGGGGCCGCCGTCGCGGCGACCGACCCCGTGCCGGCGATGAGCTTCTAGAGGGGCGGCGAGGATGGCCGACGAACAGCTCACCTTCCACGGATGGTCACGGGAGCGGATCGCCGCGCTGGCCACCGGCGTGCAGGACGGGCGGCCCCGGGTCGAGACGGCCGTCACCCTCACCGGCACCGACGCCGCCGGCGCGACCACCACGGCCGCCACCGGCACCGTACGCTTCCTGCTCGCCGGCCCGGCCGACGTGGTCCGCCTCGCCCCCGGGGCGATAACCCGCCGCTACCCGACGCCCGGCGCCGTCGACCACGAGTCGGACCGCTGCCCGCACGTGGAGTTCGCCGACGCCACCCTGCCGTGGCGGTACACCCCGGCGCCCCGCCCGGCCGCCGGCACCGGCGCGCAGCACCCCTGGCTGGTGCTGGTCGTCGGGCTGGACGGCGACGAGCTGACCCTTGCCGGGGACCAGGTGACGCTCAGCCCGGCCGTGCAGGCGCTGCACCCGCTGGGCACCGGCGCGACGGCGTACCGGTGGGCGCACCTGCAGGTGGACACCGCCGGGAGGCGGATCGCCCGGCTGCTCTCCGGGCGGCCCCTCGCCCCGGGCACCGACTACGTCGCGGCGCTGGTGCCGGCGTACGACCCGGCGGGGCAGCCGCGGTGGACGGGCACCGGTCCGGCCACCGTGCCCTGCTACGACACCTGGCGGTTCCGCACCGCCACCCCGGCGGGCAGCTTCGAGGACCTGGCCGCCGCGCTGCGCCCCGGCGCCGCCGAGCCGGAGACCGGCCGGGCACCGCTGGACTACCCCCGGGTGCCCACCGCCGGCGACCTGGCGGTACGCGGCGCGCTCGCTCCGCTCGGCGGCGCCGACGCGGCGCTGCCCGGCGAGGTCCACGACGACCTGGACGCGCTGCGCACCCCGGCGCGGGACGACCGGGGCCGGCCGATCGTCGGGCTGCCCCGCTACGGCGAGGCGTGGCGGGCCGGTGCCCCGGAGGAGACCACCTGGGGCGGCAGCCTGAACACCGACCCCCGGGACCGGGGGGTGGCCGGGCTCGGGCTGGAGCTGGGCATCCGCCTCCAGGAGGAACTGGCCGCCGAGGCCCGCGCCCACCAGGGCGCGCTCGCCGAGGCACGGCAGCGGATCCGGGACCTGGTGCTCGGCCTGCACGCCGCGGGCGGGCTGTGGCGGCGGCGGACGCCCGCCGACGCGTACGAGCGGCTCTGGCTGCTCGGGCCGGCGCTGGGCCGCGTGGTCACCCCGGACGGGACGGTGGCCGCGCTCGCCACCGCCGCGGACCGGCCGCTGCCGGCGGGGCTGTTCTCCGGCGCGGCCCGGCGGATCCTGCGCGCCGGGCCGGCGCGCACCGCGCTGACCGCCGCCGGCGCGGTGCCGCCGGGCGAGGTGCTCAAGGCCGCCAACCGGTGCCCGCGCCCGCCGCGCCCCAGCGCCGACGGGCTCCCGCTGGACGATCTCGGCATCGACCTCGACGACCTGGAGGAACGTCGACGTCGGGCGGCGGAGACCGGGGAGGTGGACCTGCCCGCCGCCGCCGGCCGGGCGAAGGAGCTGGCCGAGGGCGCCCACCCGAAGCTGCGCGACCTGGCGCACGCGGTGGCGGAGCGGCTGGACCGGGCGGCCTACGGCGGCTCGCCGGCGCCGTGGGCCGAGGCCCTCGCCCTGCTGGCCGCCGCCGCGACCGTCGACGACCGCGCCGAGCGAGAGCTGGAGCGACTCGCCGCCGCCCTGCGGGAGCTGCTGGAACGCTGGCCGAAGCCGGCCGGCGAGGACGACCTGCCGGTGCTGCTGGACGGGCTGGCCGAGCCGGAGCCGGTGGAGCCGCCGTGCCGCCCGGTCGACCTGGACGCGCTGGCCGCCGGGGTGGCCGCCGCGTTCGACCCGACCGGCCCCGACGCCGCCGCCCGGGTACGGGTGCTGTCCACCATCGACGGTCTGGACCCGGCGCAGCCGCTCGCCCCGCCGGAGGTCTGCGTCGGGCTGGACCGACCGGTCTGGGCCGACCTGCGCGACGCCTTCGACGAGTGGCTGCTGCCCGGGGTGGGCGCGCTGCCGGAGAACTCGGTGATCGCGGTGGAGACCAACCCCCGCTTCGTCGACGCCCTGCTGACCGGGCTGAACACCCAACTCCTCGGCGAGCTGCGGTGGCGCAACATCCCGGTGGCCACCGGCTGCACCCCGCTGCGGGTGTTCTGGAGCCGGGCCGACACCGGCACCGGCGCCCGCGTCGACGACATCACCGGCATCGGGAACTGGCCGGACGACAGCGGCCTGGGGACCCCGGCGCACCGCCCGGCCGGCGCCTCGGGCCGGGACCTGGTCGTGGTGATCAGGGGGCGGCTGTTCCTCCGCTATCCGGCCACCGTGGTGTACCTGGTCACCGCCGAGCACGCTGGCACGGTCGACTTCGGGCAGGACCCGCCGGCCGGGGCGGTCCGGGTGCTGCCCAGCTTCCAGGGGCGGATCGGCACCGACGTGACCTTCTTCGGCTTCCAGGGGTTCGACCCGGCGGACGTGCTGCGGCACTGGCTGGTCTTCGAGGAACCCCCGGCCGGCTACCGCTTCGCCAACGACGCCTCGACCTCCCCGGTGCCGGAGACCTGGGCGCGGAGCAGCTTCGCCCGCCCGGTGCGGGTGCTCATCCGCGGCGACCACCTCGACCCGGAAGGACCGTGATGGCGGAACCAGTCGTCGGCGTGCTGCTGCCGGTGCGGATCGAGACCCGGTTCTCCCCCGGCCTGCTGCGCCTGCTGGTGGTGCCGGACGAGCCCTGGTTCGCCCGGCACGACCCGCGGGTGTCGCCGGGCGAGGTCGACGCGGTGCGGCGTTATCTCGACGCCGGCGGCGGCGAGGTGGCCTGGCGCGAGCTGACCGTCCACGTCGGCGGGGCACGGGCGGTCTGGCTGGTCCGGACGCTGGTCGTCACCGCCCCCGACGGCACCACCGCGCTGCGGCCGGTCGGCGCGGGCGAGCTGCGCACCGAGCCGGCCTTCCCCCGGATCGAGGAGTTCCCGGACACGCTGCACGTCTGGCTGGCCCGCGGCGGCGGCCCGCCGGCGCAGGTGTTGACCCTCGCCGTCGACCGGGGCCGGCTCGCGGTCGACTTCCCCGACCCGGACGCGCCGGCGGACCGGCGGTGGTGGGAGAACTGGGACGAGGCCGTCGAGGCGGGCCTGGCCGGGAAGGTGCCGCTGGACGGCGACCCGTCCGACATCGACGCGCTCTACGTCACCGGTCTCGGCGACGGCGACCCGGGCGCGCTGTTCGGCAGCCACCGCGACGAGGGACGGCTGTCCCTGCTGGCCCCCGGCTCGGCGACGAACACGGTGGACGGCGCGCCCGCCGCGCCCGTCACCGGGGACCCGGCGGCCTGGTGGGGGGTGCTCACCGGTACGCCCACCGACACCGACCGGCTGGTCTCCGCCACGCTCACCGGCGACCCGGGGCTGCTCGGCGCCCTGCCCGGCACGTCGGAGCCGCACCGGCGCTGGGCGGGCGCGGCGGTGGCCGGGCTCTGGCCGGCGCTGTGGGGTTTCGCCGGGGCGGACGTGTGGGCGCTGCCGACCGGCGCCGCCGCCGAGTGGGCGCCCGGCGCGTTGCTGCCCGAGGGGCCGTTCCCGACGCTGCGCGTCGGCCCCCAGCCCTACGGGCTGCTGCCGGCCACGGTGCTGCGCCGGTGGGTGCCCGAGCCGAAGGACCCGCCGGTCGAGGCGGGCCTGGTCGAGCCGCTGTCCCACCTGCGCGCCGAGTACGCCGCCGCCGCCGAGCAGCGGGGCACAGTGGTCGGGGCGTCCACCGAGGAGCTGCTCGACCTGATCGCTCAGGTGCCGACCTCGCCGCTGTTCCGGCACCGCCGGGCCTGGCCGCTGGAGCTGTGGTGGCTGGTGCTGCTCCTGCTCGGCTACGGCGCGTCCTGGTCCGACCTGGACGCCGCCTGGCGGCACCGGCACCCCGACGCCGAGCGGCTGGGCCTGGCGCCGCACCGCCGCTACGGGGCCACGGGCGCGCCCCGCCGGCTGGAGATCCCGCTCGTGACGCCGGACGGCCTGCCCGCCGGCACCGGCGTCGCCGACGTGCTGAAGCGGCTGCTGGAGGTCGCGGAGGAGCAGCCGTGGGCGTACGCGAACCGCGCGATCCTGGAGAAGGAACTGCTCAGGGAGTACCCGCTGGACAGCCTGCTGCTGCGGCTCGCCGTCCGGTCGTTGCAGGTGGCGATCGGCGACGTGGGGCGGGCGCTGGCCGGCGAGGCCCCGCCCGGCCCGGAGCCGGTGGCCCGGGACGCCGCCACCGGCGGCCGGCTCCAGGGCTGGATCGCCAACACCCCCGCCGCCGCGCTGCACGGGCCCACCCCGCAGGCCCGCGCGTACGAGCGGGTGGTCGACGGGCTGCTCGCGCTCGGCGAAATCGAGCCGCCCCGGTTGGAGCGGCTGCTGCGCGCCACCGTGGACACCGCCGCGTACCGTGTCGACCCCTGGTTGCTGGGGCCGCCCACCCGGCGGCTGCACGACCTGGTGGAACAGCAGGCGGCCAAGCCTCGGCTCGGGGCGTACGGCTGGGTGGACCGGCCCCGGCCGGGCGCCCCCGGGCCGACGGCCGCCGGTCTGATCCACGCGCCGTCGGCCGGGCAGGGTCTCGCCGCCACGGTGCTGCGGGACCGGGCGGTCAGCGACCCGTCGCCCCGCTGGGACCTGGACCTCACGTCCCGGTCGGTCCGCGACGCCGACCGGATCGCCGAGCACGTCCGGGTCGGCGCGCACCTGGCCGAGGCGCTCGGCCGCGAGGTGGAGCGGGTGGTGGGCACGCCGGCCGGCGTGGAGCGGCTGCGCCGGGACTTCCCCGTCCGCACCGAGCACGCCGGGCGGCGGGTCTGCGACGGGCTGGCCGTGCTGGCCGCCCCGCCGGGCGACCTCGGGCTGGACCCGGACCGCCTGGCCGGCCTGGACCGGCTGCGCGTCGCCATGGACGCCTACGGGGACCTGCTGGTCGCCGAGGCCGTGCACCACGTCACCGAGGGCCGGGCCGAGGTGGCCGGGGCGGCGCTCGACGCCGCCGCCGGGTTGACCCGCCCGCCTCGGCTGGGGCTGCTGCGCACGCCCCGCCAGGGGCGGGCGGTGGGCACCGGCGTGGTCGTCGTCCTGCCGCACGTCGCCGACGCGGCACTGCCGGCCGACCCGACCGACCGGGCCACCCTCGCCCCGGCGGCCCTGGCCGACCCGGCGACCGCCGCGTTCCTGGCCGCTCAGGTCGGCGCCGACTGGACGTTCGAGGTCGCCGCCGGTGGGCTGGTCGCCACCGTCACCCTCGACGCGTTGGGGCTCGGGCCGGCGGACGCGCTGGCCCTGGCGCGCACCGACCTGGAGCGCCTCGCCGTCGCCGCCGGTGCCGCCGCGCTCGGCGCGGAGCCGGCCGCGGCCACGCTGACCGGCGGCGACGGTGTCGCCCGCTACGAGGCCGCCGCGCGGCTGGTCGCCCTGATCGGGCGCCGCCCGGCCGACCCGGACGCGACGGCCGAGCGGCCGGACTCCGCCGCCCCGCCCGCCGCCGCGCACGCCGACCTGCTGGCCCGCTACGCCCGGGTCCGGGACACGGCGGCGGCCCTGGCCGCCCGGCTCGCCGCCGAGCTGGCGCTGACCGCGGACGACGGGGGCATCGGCGGCGCCGACCCGGCGGTGCTGGCCCGCCTGGTCACCGCCGCCCGCGCCTGGGGCCTCGCCCCCGACCCGGTGCCGACGGAGGCGGCGTCGGGCGCGGAGGCCGCGCAGCGGCGGCTGGTGGCGCAGGCCGTCCGGGTGCGGGAGCTGCTCGACGCGCGGCTCGACGCCGCCGCCGACACCGCGCCGGCCGGCCCGGGGTCGCCCTCCCCGGCGGCGGAGCTGACGCGCGACGACCTGGTCGGGCAGCTCGCCGCGCTGGTCAGCCCGACCGGCCAGCTCGCGGTGACCGCCCGGCTGCCCCGCTCGGCGTTGCCCGCGCTGACCGGCGACGGGACGCTCGACGCGGACTGGTTGCCGGTGGTCGCCGCCGTCCGGGAGCCGCTCGCCAGGCTGGAGGCGCACCAGCTCGCCGACGGCACGCCCGCCGCCGCCGGGCCGGCCCTGACCGGCTGGAGCAACAAGCCCGGCGACCCGTGGCAGAGCGGCGGCCCCGACGGGCGACGGCTGGTCGTCGCGTACGCCGACCCGACGCTGGACCTCACCGCCACGCCGCCGGGGGCTCCGGTCGCGGTGGCCGTGCTCGACCGGTTCACCGAGGTGGTCCCGGAGGCGGCGCAGGCCACGGCGGCGACCTTCGGCTTCGACGCCCCGGCCGCCCGGGCACCGCAGGCAATCCTGCTCGCCGTGCCGCCGGACCTGTCGCGGCCACTCGACCCCGAGACCCTGGTGGAACTCCTCGCCGACGTCCGCGAACTGGCCCGGGCCCGGGTCGCCCGGCCGGCCGACCTCACCCCCGGCCTGCGCGGGCTGCTGCCGGCGGGGTTGCTGCCCGCCGACGGACCCACGGGGGTCCCGCTCGACGCGACCCGGAGGTGAACCGGCGATGGCACTGGTCTTCGACACGGTACGACGGTTGGAGGCGGACCAGGCCGGGTCGGACCTGACCCGTGGCTTCGCCGCCGAGGTCGCCGACCCGGCCTGGCTGCTCGGCCGGCAGTGGCAGCTCGGCGAGCACCAGGGCGAGGACGCCTCCTCCCCGGTGCGGGTCAGCTACCGGGCCCGGCTCACTCCCGTCGACCCGCTGGGCGGGCAGCCACACCTGGACCCGCGCACCACCCCCGCCGAGGCGATCGTCGAGTCCGAGCCGGGTGACTGGTGGACGCCCGGCCGGCGGATCGCGGCGGGCCGGTCGGTCGCGGCGGCCGCCGGGGCGGCCGGGATCCCCCTGCCGGCCGACCCGGCCCTGCTGCTCGCGGCGCTGCCGGTGCCGTACGACGTGCTGGACGGCACCGGCGTGGACGGCCGCGAGCTGTGGCGGCGGCGCAGCGAGCTGGGCCTGCCCGAGGCGTGGTTCGCCGGGCTGCGCCCGCCGGAGCCGGAGCCGGTGGACCTGTGGGATCCGGCGGAGCTGGCCTACGACGCCGACTTCACCGCCGACGGGGTGACTCTGGCGCTGCGCCGACACGACGGCGGCGACCTCGACTGGTACGCGGTGGACGCCGACCGCCCGCTGCCCGACCCGCCCGTGCCGGTCGACGCGGCGACCACCGTGCCCCGGCGGGTCCGCTACCCGGGTGCGCCGCTGCCCCGATGGTGGCAGATCGAGGACGCCGCGGTGGACGTCGCCGGCTACCCGCCGGACCGATCCCACCTGGCGACGCTGCTGCTGATCGACCTGATCGTCAACCACTCCGACGACTGGTTCGCCTTCGCGGTGCCCGGTCTGGCCGGGCACGTGGTCACTCTGGACGAGGTGGTGGTGCACGACTCGTTCGGCGAGGACTGGCCGGTGACGCCGCCCGCCGACTGGAGCCTCTTCGCCACCGACGGGCTGGACAGCCGTTCCCTGGTGGTCTGGGCCACGGCGGCCACACCGCTGGTCGGCCCGGTGCTCGACGAGGTGGTGATCGGCACCGACGAGGACGCCAACCTGGTCTGGGCGGTGGAGCAGCGGCTGCGCGGGCGCGGGGTGCTCGGCGACGAGGAGGCCCCGGCCGAGCCCCCGGCCCACCTGGACGCCTCGGGCCGGCCCGGGTTCGCGTACCGGCCGATGACGAGGGTGCCCCGGCACTGGCACCCGTACGTGGTGGAGGAGGTCGCCGGCCGGCGCCGGTACGTGCAGGGGCGCGGGGTGGACCTGTCCGGTCCCACGGCGGTGCTGCTGCCGGAGGCGGAGAGTGACCTGCTGGTCGACCCGGCCGCCGGCGGGACGCATCCCACCCACCAGCTCGAACCGGCGGCGGTGCCGGCCGACGGCGTACGGGTGGAGCGGCGGGCGGTGCTGGCCCGGGCCACCGACGGCAGGCCGGTGCTGTGGACCCAGCGGCGACGGCAGCCGCTGCTCACCCCGCCGTCCCTGGGGCTGCGCTTCGACGCGCTGGAGCCGGTGCCGCCGGAGGTGGTGGCATGACCCCGCCGTGACTCCACAGGGGAGGGTGGCGGGGCACCGCGGGTCGCCGGTTTGTGCCACCCTGGGGGTGACTGCCCGGGTCACCGGAGGTGATGGCCACGTTACGACTGCGCGAACTCGTCGCCGTGCCCGACGCCGCGCCGGTGACCCTCGACGTCGCCGCGGGCGCCTCGGCCGCGCTGGTGGCCGACCCGCCGGTCGGCACCGCCGTCGCCCGGGTGGTGGCCGGGCTGGCCGCGCCGGTCGCCGGTCAGGTCCTGGTCGGCGGTCGGGACGTCACCGGGATGCCGCCGCCGCGCCGCCGGATCGCCTACGTCCCGGCCGGCGGCGCGCTGCTGCCCCACCTGACCGTGCGCCGCAACATCGCCTACGGCCAGCGCCGGCGGGAGCGGGTGCGGGAGGTCGCCGACGACTGGACGGCGACGGTGGTCGACCGGCTGGAGCTGGCGCCGACCCTGGAGCTGCGGCCACACCTGCTGTCGGAGGCGCAACGGTTCCGGGTGGCGCTGGCCCGGGCGGTGGCCTGCCTGCCCGAGGTGCTGGTGATCGACCTGCCGACCGGGCCGGCCGGCGGCGGGCGGCTCACCGACCTGGTCGGGCGGCTGTCCCCGCCGGGCACCCCCGGGGCGGCCGTGCTGGTGTGCACCCGCGATCCGGGCGCGCTGCCCGACGTGCCGGTCGCCGCCGAGGTGGTCGCGTGACCGCATCGGGGCGGCTGCGCCGCCGTGCCCTGCTGCGGGCCGCCGCGGCGGCGGGCGCGACCTCCGTCGCCGGCTGCTCCCGGGCGGAGCCGTCGGTCCAGGTCGCGGTGGTGTGGAGCGGCGGGGAGCTGGCCCGGTTCCGCGAGGTGGTGGCCGGCTACGACGCCGGCGTGCAGGTGATCAGCGCCGGCAACGACATCGACGCGTTCCTGCGCGCCCGCCAGCTCGCCGGCACCAGCCCCGACGTGGCGATCCTGCCCAGGTCGGGGCTGGTCGTGGAGTACGCCCGGCGCGGGTGGCTGCGCGAGCTCACCCCGGCCGCCAGCTACGCCCTCCCGCCCGGCATGGCCGACCTGCTCTCCGCCGACGGGCGGCGTTACGGCGTCTGGGTGAAGGCGGCCCACAAGTCGCTGTTCTGGTACCTCCCGTCGATGCTCCCCGAGCCGCCACGCACGTGGGACCAGCTCGTGACGCTCACCCGGCGGCTCGGCGCGCGCGCCCGGGCCGGCGACGGCCCCGCCCCGCTGGCCGTCGGCGCGGCCGACGGCTGGGTGCTCACCGACTGGTTCGAGAACGTCCTCGCCGACGTGGCTCCGCCCGGCTTCTACGAGGCGCTGGCCCACGGTGAGGCCGACTGGCGCGCCCGGCCGGTGCAGGTCGCGCTGGACCGGCTCGCCGAGCTGTGGCGCGTCGATGGCGCGTTCCCCGGCGGCGGGCGCCGCGCCCTGCTCACCCAGTACGAGGAGTCGGTGATCCAGGTGGTCTACCACCGGCGGGCCACGATGCTCTTCGAGGCCGACTTCGTCGACGACGTCGCCAGCCGGTTCCGCCGTGGCCCGGAGCGGCCGGAGACGTTCCGGTTCCCCGGCGCCCGGCTGGCCGACAAGCCGCTGATCGTCGGCGGCGACGCGGCGGTGGCCTTCGCCGGCTCGGCCCGCGGCGCGGAGCTGGTGCACTGGCTCAGCGGCGGGACGGCGTTCGAGCCGTGGCTGCGCGCCGGCGGCTACCTCTCCCCCAACGTGTCCGTGCCGCTGGCGGACTACCGCGACGCCGTGCGCCGCCGCCTCGCCGCCGAGCTGCGCACGGCCGAGGTGGTGCGCTTCGACCTCTCCGACCGGCTGCCCGGCCCGTTCACCGGCTCCGACGGGGTGGGCATCTGGCGGATCATGCAGGACTTCTTCGCCGACGTCACCGACGGGGTCGCCGTCGGCGAGGCGGTCCGGCGGGCCACCGGTCAACTGGCCACGGCGGCCCGCTCCGCGGGGAGGGGCCGATGAGCCGGGTGCTCGGCGAGCCGGCGGTCCTCGACGACGTCGGGCCGCCCCGGCGCGGGCGGGCCTACCCGGCGGCGGGGGCCACCTCGACGCTGCTGCTGCCCGCCCTGCTGCTGCTCGGCGGGCTGGTGGCGTGGCCGGTGCTGCGTACGCTGCACGCCAGCGTCACCACCGACGGCCGGTGGGTCGGCGCGGAGCACTACCGCACCGCGCTGGCCGCGCCCGGCACCGGCGCGGTGGTGGGTCGCACGGTGCTCTGGGCGCTGGTCGTGCCGGCCGTGGTGACCGTCCTGGGCTACCTGCTCGCCGCCGCCTCCCGCCGCTCCCAGGAGGGCGGGCTGGTCCGGCTGATCCTGGTGGTGCCGACCGCGCTGCCGCTGGTGGTCACCGGGGTCACGTTCCGGCTCATGTACGACCCGGACCCGGAGCGCGGGCTGGCCACCCTGGTCGCCGCGAAGCTGACCGGCCGGTCGGCGGCGGACGCGCCGCACCTGCTCGGCCCCGGCCTGGTCACGGTGGCGCTGATGTCGGCGTTCGTGTGGGCCTGGGTCGGGCTGGCCGTGCTGGTGTTCCGGGCCGCCCTCGACGCGGTGCCGTCGAGCCTCGCCGACGCGGTCCGCGCGTACGGCGGCAACCGCCGCGACGTGCTCTGGGACGCGCAGTGGCGACCGCTGCTGCTGCGTACGGTCGCGGTGGTCTTCACCCTGGTGGCGCTCGGCACCACCCGCACGTTCGACCTGATCCTGGTGCTGGCGCCCGGCTCGGTGCGCGACGAGGCGTCGGTGCTGGCGCTGCGGGTCTGGCAGACCTCCAACGGCGCCACCACCGGCGAGGGCGCCGCGCTCGGCGTCGTCTGGCTGGTGGCGGTGGCCGCCGGGGTGCTGGTCGCGGCGCTGTTCGTGCGGCAGGCCTGGCCTCCGCCCCGGGACCCGGCGCCCGTCGGGCCCGACCCGGCGGCGCCGGCACCACGCCGGTCGACCCGGCTGCTGGTCGCGGGCGCGGCGGTCGCCTGGCTGGTGCCGCTCGGGGTGCTGCTCGCCACCTCGCTGCACGGAACGGTGGACGCCGCGGGTGAGGGCTGGTGGTCGAGACCGCCGAGCCTCGCCTCCTACCGGGAGTTGCTCACCGGCGTCGAGCTGTGGCGCACGCTGGGCTTCACGCTGGTGCTGGCGACGGTGGTGACCGCCGCGGTGCTGGGCGTCGCGCTGCTCGCCGCGTACCCCCTCGCCTGGCTGACGGGGCCGGCCGCCCAGGGCACGGGCCTGCTGCTGATGGCCGCCAGCATCGTGCCGGTGCAGGTGATCGCGGGGCCCGTCAACGAGGTGCTCGGGGTGGCGCTGTCCTCGGGCACGGCGCGCGGCCTGGCGCTGGTGCACGTCGCGCTGGGCGTGCCGTTCGCCGTGCTGGTGCTGCGCAACGCCTTCGCCGACCTGCCCGCCGAGCAGGTGCGGGCGGCCCGGGTGGGCGGGCGGCACTGGTGGGGCACGCTGCGGCTGCTCGCCCGGCACAACCGCCCGGCCGTCGTCGCCGTCGCCGTGCTGGAGTTCGTGCAGGTGTGGAACGACCTGGTGGTGGGCCTGCTGTTCAGCGGCCCGGGCGCGGTGCCGCTGGGGCTGTTCCTCGCCGGCCAGACCCGCGGCTTCGTCGCCAACAGCGGCGCGCTCGCCGCCGGCTCGGTGATCGCCTCGATCCTGCCGGTGCTGCTGGTGGTGTTGGCCCGCCGCCAGCTCGTCGCCGGCCTGGTCGCCGGGGGCGTCCGGTGAGCGGGCAGGGGCCTGCCGGCCGCTCCCGCCGGGCGCGGCGGCTGAGCCTGCTGCTGGCGATCGGTGGCGTGGTCGGCGGGACGGTCAGCGCGGTGCTCGGCAACGTCACGGGCAACCTGCTCTCCGAGCTGTCGGTCGCCCAGCTCGGTTCCGCGAGCGCCGGGGTGATCGTGCTCGGCCTCGCCGCCGCCGTGATCGTGGAGTGGCGGCGCCAGCGTCAGCAGGCCGCGACGCAGGAGGGCCCCGACGCCCCGCCCGCCGTCGGTGCGCCCACCCTGCCCTGGCCGGCCGGTTTCACCGGGCGGGCCGGGCACGTCGACGCGATCATCGACCTGCTGACGAAGGAGCACGCGGTCGCGGTGGTCGGCCGGCGGGCCGTCGGCACCTCGTCCTGCGCGATCCAGGCCGCCAACCTGTGCCGGGAGGACTTCCCCGACGGCCAGTACTACCTGGACCTGCGGCGGGGCGGCCGGCCGCACGGCGCGCGGCAGGTGCTCACCGCGCTGGCCCGGATCCTGGGCACCCGGCCGCCGGCGTCGGGCCACGCCGACGACCTCGCCGACGCCGCCGACGAGCTGAGCGGGCAGCTCGACGGCCGACAGATCCTGGTCGTGCTGGACAACGTGGACGACCCCGGCCAGGTCCGGCCGCTGCTGCCGCCGACCGCGCGGGCCTGCCGGCTGCTGCTGGTCGGCACGCCCGCGCTCGACGCCCTGGAGGGGGTGGTGGCGCACGGCCTCGCCGAGCCGGACGCCGACGACGCGGTCGAGCTCTTCGCCGCCGCGGGCGCCGCCGCGCCCGTCGTCCGGCCGCACCGCCCGGATCCGCGCACCGACCCGGCGGTACGCGCCCTCGTCGACCTGTGCGGCCGACAGCCCCGCACGGTGGCGGAGCTGGGTCGGCGTACGGCACAGCACGGCTGGCGGCACGCCGACGTGCTCGACGCGCTGCGCCGCGCCGTCGACACGCCCCCGCACCAGCACGTCGCCGCGTCTCCGGCGACCCTGCTGGTGACCGGGCGGGACACCGCGTACCACGCGCTGGGCGGCGAGGCGCGGCGGTTGTGGCGGCTGATGTCGCTCAGCCCGGTGCCGCTGGACCGGCCGACGATCGCGGCGCTCGCCGGCCGCCGCCCGGACCGGGTGGCGGCGCTGCTGCACGAGCTGGCCACCGGCGGGTTCGTGACCGGCGCGCCCGGCGACCGCTACGAGGTGCGCCCGCTGCTGGGTCCGTACGCCCGGATGCACCTGCGCGACGCGGAGCCGGCGCGGCGGCGGGTGGCCGCGCAGGCCCGGCTCACCCGGCACCTGGCCCGCTGCGCCGAGCGGCACGCCGCGAGCCTCGCGGTGGCCGGCTCGCCGCCGGACCGGGAGCCCACGCTGGCCCTCGACGACGACCCGTACGGCTGGTTCGACCTGCACCAGGAGCTGCTGCTGGCGGTGGTGAAGGTGCCGGCGGGCGCGGCGGAGACGCTGCCGCGGCGGGTGCGCCGCTGGTGGTTCCGGCTGGCGGTGGCGCTGTGCGGATGGCTCGCCCACGCGGAGCGGCTCGGCGAGTGGGAGGAGGTGTGCCGCACGGTGCTGGCCACGCCCACCGCCGACGACCGGCCGGAGATCGCCGGCTGGGCCCACAACGAGCTGGGGGTGCTGCGCCGTCGCCGGGGCGACCCGCAGGGGGCGGCGACGGCGCTCAGCCTGGCGGTGGCGGAGCGGGGCCGGCGCGGCACCGCGCAGGCGCGGATGAACCTCGGCCTGGTGCTGTTGGACCTGGGGCAGCTCGACGACGCCGTGGAGCACCTGGAGCTGTCCCGGCGGCACCGATCCGGCGCGGACCGGGCCGGGCACGCGCTGACCGACCTCGGGATGGGTGCCGCCCGGCTGGCGCGGGGCGAGCTGGAGACCGCGCACCACCACCTGGTGCGGGCGGCGAACGCCTTCCGCGCGCTCGGCGACGCCCGGGGCTACGCGGCGGCGCTGACCAACCTGGTGCTCGTGCACGCCGGGCTCGGCGAGCACCTCGACGCGGCGCAGTCGTGGCGGGCGGCGCTGCGCGAGTACGAGTCCGTGGCCGACCCGACCAACCGGGCCGCCGCGCTGCTCAACGCGGGGGCGGCGCTGCTGGCCTCCGCGCCCGGCCAGGCGCGGCAGGCGTACGAGCTGCTGGCGGAGAGCCGGCGGCTACGCGACGGGCGGCCGACGGCGGGGCTGGGGCGGACGCTGCTGCACCTGGGCGACGCGGCGGCGGCCCTCGGCGACGCCGCCGAGGCGCGGCGGCACTGGGTGGACGCCGCCACGGTGTGCGAGGAGGCGCGGGACGCCGACGGTCAGGCCGCGGCCGACGCGCGCCTGGTGGGCAGCGACGCGCCTGCCGACGAGCCGGCCTGAGCGGGAGCCCGGTGCGAGGCTCCCGCTCAGGCGTGTGCGGGGCGGCTCAGCCGTCCAGCCGGCGGACCATGTTCATGATGGTCTCCACCTGGGCGCCGCCCTTGATCGGATAGTTGGTCGCGCCGAGGTAGCCCCACCAGTCCCAGCACCCGTTCGGGTTGGTGCCGGCGGTGGCCCGCGCCTGCGGGTAGAGCACGATCAGGTTGTTGGTGTCGGCGTACTGGTTGAGGTTCGCCCGGTCGACGAAGGCGGTGCCGACCGCGCCGTAGCCCTGGAGGCAGCCGTGCAGGGCGACCAGCAGCCGGCACGACTGCCCGGCGGCGCAGGACGCCGGGACGTAGGCGAACCCGTTGGCGTCCATGCTCAGGCCGTTGGCCCAACCGTTGACCGCGTGGGTGTCCTGGCTGAACCGGATGAGCGTGCCACCGAGCGGGCCCGTGTTCGGCGCCTGCACGCTGCCGAGCAGCTTGCGCAGCAGGGCGTTCTGCGGGTCGGTGCCGCAGTCGTTCAGGAAGGGCGAGGCGGTGGCGGTGCACCCCAGCGTCCCGTACGGGGTGACCCAGGCGTGGCCGGCCGACGAGCCGCTGTCGTACTGCACGCCGGCGCCGAAGTGCTGGTAGTAGCGGACCAGGTCGTCGGTGACGGACTTCTTGACGACGCCGTCGTTGTTGCCGTGGAAGACGTACACGGGATCGCCGGAGAGGTTGCCGACCGGGTCGACCCAGCCGTAGGTGGCCCACGTCCGGGTGTAGGTCTGCAGGGCGGTCACGTTCGTCGGGTACAGGTTGTCGCCGCAGCCGTTGAGCGCCTGGACGACGTTGTTCTGCGCGCAGTAGTACGGCCCGGCGGCGAAGATAGCGGCACCCCGGATCCGCGACGAGTAGGCGACGTGGAGCTGGGTGGCCATGTAGCCACCGGAGGAGACACCCGCGACGTACACGCCGGAGACGTTGTAGGCGCGCAGCGACCCGGAGACGGGCGTCTTGGTGTACGGGGTGGCGGCCTGGGCGGGGGCCGCCGCGGTGAGGACGAGCAGCAGCGCGGCGACGAGGGCGGTGGCGGCCTTGAGCGGTGTGGGCATGGCGCTCTCCTGTCCGGGAGCGGTGGCGGTGGTGTCGGCGTGCGCAGACGCTAGCGTGACACCGACCACATCGGACATGAGCAGCGTCGACACCTCGGGCGGCGCCGGGGTGTCGGCCGTCCACAGCTCGCACCCGCACCTCCCACCCACCCCGACCGACGGCACCGCCACCGACGTGGGGTCGCCATCGCCGACCCCGTGGAGGCGGATCGGCTCACCGCCGGGGTTGTCGTACAGCCGGATGCCGTCGCCGCCGTCATTGCGAGCCCGGGGAACCGGGCCAGTTCGGTTCCCGAGGTGCTCCGGCCTCGGCCCAGCAGAGTCCGCCCCTGGCCGCCACGCCCGGTAGTCCGTCGACCAGCCGGCCGATGTCCACCACCGACGCCAGCGACACCGCGACGTCGGCACGCAGCTCCGCCGCTGCCGCGTCGAGGTCGTCCTCCTCCGCCGACCAGTCGATGTCCGCCGCCCGCAGCTCGGCCACCGCGTGTTCGGTGAGCACTCGCGGGTCGGTCACGGCAACCGTGAGCCGGCAGTACACGTGGAGCGTGAGCGGTTCCGGGGCGTTCGCGTCGGCCATGCCGTCAGGATGACGCACGACGTCGGGCACCGGTACCGGCGCCCGCCCACGTCGAACCAACCGGGTCGGCCCTCCTCCGGTCACCTGACGGGCACGTGCACGGCCGGCCCCTCATCGACGACCTACCGTCGTGACGATCCGTCCGGCGCCGATACGGACATTGGCCGCTTGGCCGGCGGCAATTGTTGATGACGCAAGCACACTTTAGAGCGTGACATATCAGCCACCGCAGGACCCCTGGCAGAGCCGGGTGCCGCCACCCCCACCCTTCGAGCCCCCGACCGCCGCGTACGCCCGAGTCCCTCCTCGCCCGACGGCTCAGTTCGCGCAGCAGGACCGACGGTCGTGGTGGCGCAGGTTGCCCGGCAGGGCGCAGATCGCGCTCGCGGCCACCGGCCTACTGGTGCTGTGCTGCTGCGGGGGCGTCGCGATCGGAGCGACGACCGATCCGCCTCCGGGCACGGAGCGGCCGGGGGCCGTCGCCACCCAGGAACAGCCGAAGACACCGGGTGCGGACGCCTCCACGGCAGGAGCGGCAGACATCACCGCCCCGGCAGGGCCGACGCCGACGGAGGCAACACCGGCAGAGCCGACGCCCACGGTGGAGGCGTCGCCGGTCGTCGAAATCCGCACCGTCACGCAGACCCAGAAGATTCCTTATCAGACCAGGACGGTCAAGGACTCCAGCATCCCGGAGGGCACCCGGAAGATGCGGACTCGCGGTGTCGCGGGAATCAGGACCCTCACCTACGAGGTGACCGTGACCGACGGCGTCCAGACCGACCGGAAGCTGGTGCGGTCCGCTGTCACCAGAGCGCCGGTCACGCAGGTCGTCGCCGTGGGAACGAAGAAGACGCAACGGTGCGACCCCAACTACACAGGCGCCTGTGTACCCGTCGCCAGCGATGTCGACTGCGCCGGCGGTAGCGGAAACGGGCCCGCGTACGTCGAGGGACCGGTGTGGGTGGTCGGCAGCGACATCTACGACCTGGACCGGGACGGCGACGGCGTCGGCTGCGACGAATGACGGTCGCGGTGGCCCCTCCCGCTCACCGACGGGAGGGCCCCACCGGCGCCGGACCACGATCTTGACCTCACCCCCCCTTGAGGTCCTACGGTCGCGGCATGACGATCAAGGAGTACCCGCAGGACGTGCTCGCCGCCCAGACCACCGGGTACTGGAGCGGCGCTGCCAACGAGATCATCGTCGGCAGGCTCCGCGCCGCCCTCGCCGAGGAGGACCTCAACCCCAAGGTCCACGAGCGGATGCACGACGGCATCGACGCCGCGTCGCGGCCCTGAACGTCCTGCGCCCGATGGTCGCCAACCTCGGCGGCGACAGTGACCTTGCGTAGCGGCGCGGGACGCCCATCGCGCTCCCGCCACACGGTCGGGTGGCCGGCTCACTGCGCCGGGCACTCCTCGTCCTCCGACAGCGCCGCGCGGAGCCGCCGCCGCTCGGGGCGGGACAGGAAGAACTCGATCACCGCCGTGACGACGCAGATCACGCTCAGCCACGCCAGCGCCGCGAGTGCCGACCGTCGGGCAACGACCGGGATCAGCGCCGCCAGCAGGATCGCCGCGAAGACCCGCGGCCACACGAGGCCGCGGACGGCGCGGCTCAGTCGCCACTGGAACGCGGCGTGCGCGAGCATGAACAGCGCCACCCCGCCGTACATGGCGTAGAGACCCAGACTGTCGAGAGGGTCACCCCGCCGGTAGGCGTGGGCGTCGCCGACCAGCGACGGCACGTGCTTCAGCCCGAGCGCGAGCAGGATGATCCCGGCGATCATCGGCAGGTGCAGGAAGGTGTAGCCGTCTCTGGCGAGGACCACCCGGCGGGCCTGGTCCGCGTCCCGCAGCGCACGTTCGCCGATGAGGGCGGACAGGTCGAAGTAGATCCATTCGAGGGCGCCGGCGACCACCACGGCGAGCGCGGAGGCGGTGAGCAGACCCGGTGAGCCCGGTACGCTGCCGCCGGCGATGCCGACCGACACCAGCACCTCGCCGAGCGCCACGATCATGATCAGGTTGTGCCGCTCGGCCCAGTGCCGGGCGGAGAAGATCTGGCGTTCGGGGACCCGGAGCGCCTGCCCTGCCCCGTAGTCGACGATGACCGCCAGCAGCCAGAGGACGACCTGCCCGGCCCTTGCCTGGTCGGAGCCGAGAGCCGATCGGGGAAGCAGCGCCGCAGCCAGCAGCAGGGTGACCGCGACGACCATCGGCACGGTGAGCGCGGCGAGGTCGACGCGGCGCAGTCCGGGGGTCGCGTAGATCCGCAGCGCCAGGTAGAGCACCCGCACGGCGGCGAAGCAGACCACGAACGCCAGCGACGTGTCCGTGCCGCCGGGAACGTCGGTGAAGGCCTCGCTGATCGTCACCGTCAGCACGAACATGATCGGTGTGACGGAGAGGATCACCAGCCGAGACATGCCGTAGCTCGCCTGGGCCCGGTTGCCGAGCCAGGCGAACAGCGACCAGGACCACCACAGGATGGTGAGAACGAGCAGGCCGTGCAGCACGCCGAGCTCGCCCGCCTCCGCCGTCATCAGGGTGGTCACCTGGATGAACGCGAAGACGAACACCACGTCGAGGAAGAGCTCCTCCGTGGCGACCCGGGACTGCTCGGTCACCGAACGGAGACGCCGCGCTCCCTTCACCCGTCGGGCGGACACGGCGACGTCATGACCCGCGTGGGCCGGAAACGGCGTCGAGGCCGGCTGAGGAACGCACGCCTACTCCTCCTCGCGCGTGGCGGTGGCAGGGACGTGTCCCCGCGCGGGCACCGAACAAACTCCCTGCGGCCACCGCGTCAGGGCCCACGGCGGTGCGGGTCCGCACACGGCGGGTCTTCTTTGGTCGGCGGGCGGCCGCCCTGCCGGGCACGTCCGCTCGCTGCCGGTGTCGGTCAGTTCCGGCCGGCACCCAGGGCCGCGGCGATCATCCCGACCCCCTCCTCGATGGCCGAGGCCGTGTTGGCCGCGTACCCGAGGACCAGCCCCGGCGGGTGGGGACGCTGGCAGTGCCACGACAGCGGCTGCACCTTCACCCCACGCTCCAACGCGGCCGACGCCACCTCCGTGTCGGCCACCGCGCCGGGCAGCGTGACCGTCAGGTGCAGCCCGGCCGCCGCCCCGTGCACCGTCGCGCCCGGCAGGTGCCGGGCGACGGCGGCCACCATCGCGTCGCGCCGCCGGACGTGCCGTCGACGCAGCAGCCGCAGCTGCCGCTCCAGCGCACCCGAGGTCATCAGCTCGGCCAGCACCAGTTGCGGCAGCACCGCGTTGCCCAGGTCGGCGTTGCGCTTGGCGTCGACCACCGCGTCCCGGTGGCGCGGCGGCACCAGCAGCCAGCCGATCCGCAGGGCGGGCGCGAGCAGCTTCGACACGCTGCCGGCGTAGCAGACGTGGTCGGGCAGCACGGCGCGCAGGGCGGGCACCGGCGGCCGGTCGTAGCGGTGCTCGGCGTCGTAGTCGTCCTCGACGACCAGGCCGCCGGCCCGGGCCCACGCCGCGAGCTGGCGGCGGCGGTCGCCGCCGAGCACCACGCCAGTCGGGAACTGGTGGGCCGGGGTGATCATCACCGCCGGAGCGCCGCTGGCGGCCAGCTCGTCGACCCGCAGTCCGGCGGCGTCGACCGCGACCGGCGGGGTGGCGACCCGCCAGTTGTTCAGGTGTTGCCGCACGCCGAGCGAGCCCGGGTCCTCGACGGCGACGGTGTCGATCCCGTCGGGGCGCAGCGCCTGGGCGAGCAGCCCCAGCGCCTGGGAGACGCCCGTCGTGACGATCACCTCGGCGGGGTCGACGGCGATGCCCCGGCTGCGGGCGAGCCAGACGGCGACGGCCCGCCGCAGTGCGGGTGCGCCGCGCGGGTCGCCGTAGCCGAAGTCCGACGCCGCCAGGTGCCGCAACACGGCCCGTTCGGCGCGCAGCCAGTCCGCCCGCGGAAACGCCGCCAGATCGGGTACGCCGGGCGTCAGGTCGATCCGCGCGGGCGCCGTGCGTACGGCGTCGAAGATGTCGGTGCCCGGGGCGGGCGGGAAGAGGGTGGCCGGTGTCTGCGCGGCGGCCGGGGCCGGCGGCGCGGGTGGGGCGGCCGGGGCGGCGACGACCACGGTGCCGGCCCGCCCGCGCCCGGCGACGTGGCCGTCCTCCACCATCCGCTGGTACGCCTCCACGACGACGCCCCGCGAGACGCCGAGGTCGGCGGCGAGCACCCGGGTGGCGGGAAGTCGACCGCCGACGGGGAGGCGCCCGTCGGCGATGGCCCGCCGGAGCTGCTCGGCGAGCCAGTCGGCGCGACGGCCGGGCGGCGCGGCGGCGATGTCGAGGTGCAGGAAGTCCGACCCTGCCGTTATGGACCCCTCGGACGGGCGTGATTTGGCCCTGCTCATCGGACCATCCTGGCAGCAGAGTGGAGGACGTCACCACCCCGCCCACTGCTCGGAAAGGACGACGATGACCGTCGCGTTCCTGCTCACCTCGCTCGTGGTGGTCGCCACCCCCGGCACCGGGGCGCTCTACACGCTCGCCGCCGGGCTGACCCGCGGCCCTCGCGCGGGACTGCTCGCCGCCGCCGGTTGCACCCTGGGTGTCGCCCCGCATTTCGCGGCGGCGGTCACCGGCCTAGCCGCGCTGCTGCACTCCAGCGCCGCGGCGTTCCAGGTGCTCAAGTACGCCGGCGTGGCCTATCTCCTCTACCTGGCCTGGGCGACGTGGCGGGACCGCAGCGGGTTCACGGTCGCGGCGGCGGAGCCCGCGCCGTCGCCCGCCCGGGTGGTCGGGGTGGCGGTGCTGTCGAACCTGCTCAACCCGAAGTTGACCATCTTCTTCGTCGCGTTCCTGCCGCAGTTCGTCCGCCCGGACGGGCCGGACCAGGTGGCCCGGATGCTGGGGCTGGGGGCGGTGTTCATGCTGCTCACCTTCGTGGTGTTCGGCGCGTACGGGGTGCTCGCCGGCACCGTGCGCGACCGGGTGCTGGCCCGGCCGGCGGTGACCCGCTGGCTGCGCCGAGGCTTCGCCGGCTCGTTCGTGGCGCTCGGGCTGCTCCTGGCCCGCGCCGAGTCATGAGGGAGGACCCGACCGGCTGAGGCCGGATGGTCAGATGTTCGAGGAGTCGGGGGGCACGTCGGCCGGGAGCAGCGGCGCGCCGGCCGCCGGGCCCGGCCCCTGGCAGGCCAGCCCGACGGTGTACGCGGTCATCGACAGCGACCCGTACGCGTACCCGTCCACCAGCACCTCCGAGCCGTTGCCGGCGGCCCCGGCCAGGCCGGCCAGGTAGAGCAGCGGGATGAAGTGGTCCGGCGTCGGCACGGCCAGGCCGAAGTCGCGGTGGGCGTCGAGCGCGGGCGCCCCGGTCGGCTCGCCGAGCATGACCTCCCTCGCCGCCTCGTCGAACCGGTGCGCCCAGTCGAAGCCCTCGTCGACCATTCGCGGATCCACCCCGCCGAGGTTGTGCACCACGTTGCCGCTGGCCACGACGAGCACGCCGCGCTCGCGCAGCGGCGCCAACCTCGCGCCCAGATCCAGGTGGTAGTCCAGGCCCTTGAACGCGTTGATGCTCAACTGGACGACGGGGATGTCGGCGTCGGGAAAGGCGTGGGTGAGCACCGACCAGGTGCCGTGGTCGATGCCCCAGGAGTCGACGTCCGCGCCGACCCAGGTGGGGTGGACGACGTCGCTGATCTCCTCGGCCAGCTCCGGCAGGCCCGGCGCCGGGTAGCGGACGTCGAACAGCTCCTGCGGGAAGCCGTAGAAGTCGTGGATCGTCTTCGGTCGGGGCATCGCCGTGACGGCGGTGGCGCCGATGTACCAGTGGGCCGACACCACCAGGATCGCGCGGGGTCGCGGCACCGACCGGCCGAAGGCGCGCCACGCGGACGTGTACCGGTTCAGCTCCAGGGCGTTCATCGGGCTGCCGTGCCCGAAGAACGCCGCCGGCATCACCGTGGGGACCGTCTGGCTGCTCATGCTGCTCCCCCGACCTCGACGACGACCCGAGCGTAACCAGCCGCCGGCGGGAGTGGGCGGGTCAACGCCCACTCCCGACCGGGTGGCGTCACAACGGGTCGACCCTCGCCGACGTCGACCTCGGCCCTGGCTGGGTCGGCGCCGTCAGGCGGACACCTCACGCCAGGCGGGATGGTTGCCCCGCCAGGCGCCGGCGAGGATGACCGCCGATGCCCGGCCCGGGCATTCCTGCACCCGGGACCGGCCGGAGGCGCCGCCGATCTGCACCTGCACGTCCCAGCGCTGCCCGTCCGTGCGGATGTACACGTCGCGGCGCCCGCGCTGGGACGTGTCGCCGTTCCACCAGTGCTCTTCGATCCTCACCTCGCGACCGTATAGCAATCGGCCGGTGGACGGCACGGGGGCACCGGGGCGACTCGGCCGACCACCGGACGGGGCGCCCGCTCCCGGGCCGAGGACGGCAGGCAGGCGAGGAGACGGCCGCTCAGGCGGACTCCCCCGGTGCCAGGTGGCGGTAGCCGGGCACGGTCTCGGCGAACCAGCCGTTCACGCTGGCCAGCCCTCGGTCGTTGAGCTGGGCGTCGTGGATCGGGAACACCCGCTCCGCCGCGGCGGCGCGGGCGAAGTCGATCGCCTCGGTCAGCTTCAGCCAGGACGCCTGTGCCGGGACGAGCAGGGTCCGGACGGGCCGGTCCGGCGGGTGCAGCGAGTCGCCCGGGTGGTAGACGTCGTCGCCGACGAGGTAGCCCAGGTTGACGCAGTCGGGCTGACCGCCGTGGATGGTGGCGTGCCGGCCGCCGAGCGCGGTCACGGTGAGGCCGGCGGCGGTGAACCGCTGCCCGGCGCCCACCCGGGTCACGGGCAGCGGGACCGGGCCGGGCAGCGCCGCGCCCTCCGGCGCGAAGACCGGCACGCCGAGGCCGGCCAGCCGGAGCACGTCGACGTGGTCGGTGTGCTCGTGGGTGACCAGCACGGCGTCCGCGCCGGCCAGGGCGCGCGGCTCGCTCCACGTGCCCGGGTCGATGACCAGCACGCCGCCGTCGTGTTCCAG
Source organism: Micromonospora sp. NPDC047730 (assembly GCF_043204765.1). Lineage (NCBI taxonomy): Bacteria > Bacillati > Actinomycetota > Actinomycetes > Micromonosporales > Micromonosporaceae > Micromonospora > Micromonospora sp. NPDC047730. The sequence goes on from NZ_JBIDCU010000007.1 coordinate 54,284, forward strand.
CCGGACGCAGGCGTGGGTGAACTTGGTGATCCGCACCCGCCGACCGTACGCCGCCGACCCACGACCGTCAGCCCTCCCGGCCCTCCCCCACGATCCGGTCGAACTCGGCGGGGCCGATCTCGCCCTCGCGCAGCCGCCGGGCGTTCGCGGCGAACCGGCCGATCGCCTGGCCCCTCGCCGCCGTGGCGGCGTCGGGCACGCCGTCCGGGTCGAGGCCGGCGCACTCGTCGGCCACCTGCCGGGGGTCGTCGGAATCCGGGGACTCGCCGTGCAGCCGCCGCAGCGCCGCGCGCAAGTGCGCGTCGGCGGCCTCGCTCGTGCCCCAGGCCCGGGCCAGCTCGACCGTGCGCCCCAGGGTGTCCGCGCCGGCCTTCTCCTCGCGCAGGGTGGCCCGCATCAGCCGGAGGAACCGTACGGTGGTGGCGTCCGCGTCGTCCATGATCATGCCGGCAGAGTAACGAGCGGGTGCGACAGACTCAGTCGTGCCCGGCGTGGGTGCCGGGCCGGGGTGGGGTGCCGGCGCGCTGGCCCGGTTCCACCACCACGAACTGGCCCATCATGCCGGCGTCCTCGTGGTAGAGCAGGTGGCAGTGGAACATGTACGGCACGTCCGGGTCACTGTGGTCGGTGAAGCGCAGGACCAGCCGGACGGGCCGCTGCGGCGCGAGGTAGACGGTGTCCTTCCAGCCGCCCAGCGCGGGCGGCGGGGCCTGACCGCCGACCGACAGCACCTGGAACTGCACGTCGTGCACGTGGAAGTTGTGCGGGGCGCCGTCCTGGTTGACCACCTCCCAGACCTCGGTGGCGTCCTTCGTGGCGGCGAAGTCGATCCGGTCCATCTGCATCGAACGGCCGTTGATGCTGCGGCCGGTGAGGGTGAACCGCCGGGTCTCGCCGGCGGACGCCGGGTCCAGCCGGTCGACCGGGACCAGCGTGTCGGGCACCGACGGCGATGCCGCGAGGGTGCCGGCGGCGCGCAGTTGCAGCACGTCGAAGCGGTCCGCGCCGCCGGCGAACCGGTCGGCCAGCGCGCCGGCGGCGAGGTCGGGCGGGGTGCTGCGCAGGGTCACCCGCTCCCCCGGGCGGACGTCCACCACGATCTCGGCGCGCTCGCCCGGCGAGAGCTGCACCCGGTTCACCCGGGCGGTGCGCGGCAGCAGCCCGCCGTCGCTGCCGATCAGCGCGAACGGCCGGTCGTCGGCCAGGCCGAAGTCGTACGTGCGGGCGGTGGAGCCGTTGAGCAGGCGCAGCCGGACGCGCTCGGTGGTCACGTCCAGGTACGGCCCGACGGTGCCGTTGACCAGCAGGGTGTCGCCGAGCACCCCGATGCCCGCGATCGAGTTGCGGGTCTTTTTGAACTCGCCGCTGCGGGAGAAGTTGCGGTCCTGCACGATCACCGGGACGTCGTCCACGCCGTAGCGGCGGGGCAGCGGCAGGGCCGCCTCCCGGTCGTCGTCGAGGATGAACATGCCGGCAAGCCCGCGGTAGACGTGCTCCTCGGTCGCGCCGTGCGGGTGCGGGTGGTACCAGAGGGTGGCGGCCGGCTGGTCGACCGTCCACGTCGGCGACCAGGTGGCGCCGGGCCGGATCGGCTGGTGCGGGCCGCCGTCCATCCGGGCCGGCAGGTGCATGCCGTGCCAGTGCACGCTGGTCTCCTCGGCGAGCCGGTTCACCACGTTCACCACCACCCGCTCGCCGCGCCTGGCGCGCAGGGTCGGCCCGAGGAAGTCGCCGTCGAAACCGGCGGTGCGGGTCAACCGGCCGTCACCGCGGAAGTCACGCCGGCCGTCGCGGGCGAGCAGGTCGAACACCCGCCGCCCCTGGCCGTCGACCCGCGAGGTCGCCAGCGGCGGTACGGCCAGCGGGCGGACGAAGTCGACCTGCCCGACCGTGTCCGTGCCGCCGCGCGCCAGGACCCAGCCGCCCACGGCCGCCCCGCCGCAGCAGAGCACGAGCACCACGGCGAGCACGCCGATGAGGACGCGGCCCAGGGATCGTCGTCGGGTCGGCACGGCGGCACCTCCAGTAGGTTGGGTACCTGTAGCGTGCCTTCCTATCGGGGTGTCGGCCAGCGGCTACGGCGGATCTCCGGGGCGGCTCCGGGACTTCCCCGACCGCCACGGCTGGGGCGCGCGGCGGCGCGTCGGGGTCGAGCACGGCGGGGCCCGGACGGCGTACACCGCCCGGGCCCTCGCCCACGGCGAGCCGCGCCGACCGCCTAGCGGCCGACGGGGGAGGCGGCGGCGGCCGCCACGATGGCGTCCTGTTCGGCGTCGTCCAGCACGCCGGACCCCACAAGCCCGTCGGTGACCGAGGCGACGTGCGCGACGAACGCGCCGTGGTTGCCCCAGTCGGCCTCGTCGCGGATCAGGTCGTTGACCGTGCACCCGCCGTCGGCGTACCGGTTCGGCACGGCGGTGACGTCGCCCGCGTACACCTGACGGCGCAGGTCGGAGCGCGGGCAGGCGTCCGCCTCGGGCACGTACCGCAGCAGGTGCGAGCCGTACTGGACCGCCCGGTTGGGCGCCTTGACCCCGTTGCGGAACCACAGGTTGCCCTGGCCGTCCTGGGTCAGCCGGTAGGTCTCCGCGTCCCGGATCACCCGCACCGCCTTCGACAGCGGGTCGATCTTCAGCAGGTAGCCGTCGAGCGAGGCGTAGACGTGCTCGTCGGCGGCGCTGACGACCAGTTCGTCGGCCACCCCGGAGTAGCCGCCGGGCACGTCGACGCGGTGCGTCACCGCGCCGGTCGCCGGGTCGAGCACGAACACCTCGCCGTCGGCGAGGCCCCAGATCATGCCGTCCGGCCCGGCGACGACCGAGGTGATCGCGTCGGCGCCCGGCACCGGGGTGTACTCGGCCGTCTTCTCGCCGGTCACCAGGTCGGCGGTGAACAGCTTCGCCTCGGTGGCGCGCGGCACGGTGCCCCCGCCGCCGCTGACCGTCGTGCCGGCCCAGAGCCGGTCGCCCACCACGGCCAGGCTGATCACGCCCTGCTCGGCGACGATGTCCCGGCGGGTGGTGCGGGCGCCGGTCGCGGTGTCGTACACGGTCAGCGCGCCGCCCCAGAGGCCGTAGTCGGGCGTGCTGCCGACGTAGACCCGGCTGCCGGCCGAGGCGAAGGCGATCGGGCGGTTCTGGCCCTCGGGTTGCAGCCGGAACAGCTCGCGCGGATTGGTGCCGAGGCGGTACGGCTGGGTCGGGTCGTAGACGAGCACCCCGCCGTACGGGTAGACGCCCTGGTACATCTTCCCGTCGTGCCAGCCGAAGCCGTCGGCCTGCCCGAGCCGGCCCACGTTCGTCACCGCGCCGGTGGCCGGGTCGAGCACGGCGAGGTTGCCGTTGATGTAGAGGTTCGTCCAGATCCGGCCGTCCGGGCCGGCGGTGATGTTGTTGATGTCCAGCGCCTGCGGCGGGAACGGCAGCCGGTAGCGCTCGCTGGCGCCGGTCGCCGGGTCGTACCGCAGTGCCTGCCCGGCGTAGTTGCCGACGACGGCGTAGAGCTGGCCGTCGAGGAAGCCGAAGCCGATGCCCGCCCCGTCGCTGCGCACCGGCGCGCCCGCGGCGTCGCGCACCGGCCCGGCGGTGTCGGTCGGCAGGTCGTAGCGCCAGAGGTCGGTGCCGGAGGTGAAGTAGACCGACCGGCCGTCGGGGGCGAGCGGCGAGGTGCCCCGGGAGCCCATGGTGAAGCCGTCGGCCAGGACGGCGCCGGTGTCCGGGTCGAGGACGAGCGCCTGGAGCTTGCTGCGCTTGACGAAGAGCTTCCCGCCGACCAGGTTGATGTCGTACGGGTGGTTCGCGTCGCCGCGCAGCGCCTCCGGCCAGATGTCCCGCTTCTCCCCCGTGGTCAGGTCGAGGCGGATCAGGTGGCCACCCGTGCCGACCGCCGCCCACAGCACGTTGCGCGCGGCGTCGACCGCGACGTCGATCACGTACTGCTCGCCGGGGTGCATCCGGCCGTGGTCACGGAACCCCTCGCCGGGTGCGTAGGAGAAGACGTGCGCCCCGGGGTAGGTGCCGCCGTAGACCCGGCCGTCGGCGCCGGGGCGCAGGCCGTAGAGGACGGTCTGCCCCGGCACGGGTGCGCCGAGGTCGACGGTGGCCCGGGTGTCCGGGTCGTACGAGTAGAGGTGGGCGTTGGGGTAGCTGCCCGCGTAGACGGTGCCGTCGCCGGCCTGGGTGATGCCCCAGGCGCCGGAGGAGTCGGGCAGGTAGGCGGTGTCGAGCAGTTCCCGGGTCACCGGGTCGGCCACGCTGAGCACCCCGGGCGAGCCCATCTGGACCCCGTAGACGACGGGCCGGCCGGCAGCGCCGGTGCCGTAGTGGCCCTCGAAGACGGTGAGGGCGGTCTGCTGGACCCCGAAGTCGGTGACCGCGCCGGGCGTGGGGGCGGCCGGCACGGCCGTGGCGGGGGCGGCGGGCAGCAGGGCGGCGGCGAGCGCCAGGGCGACGGCGGGCACAAGGGGACGACGTAACGGCGACACGGCGCGACCTCCACGTTCGACGATGCCGGCACCCTATTACGGTGGCGTCCGGAACTCCAGAGGTACCGATGAATGCCTGCGCCCAACCGGTGCGGATTCCGCGCCGAGGGCTCGACACGGCGCGATCAGCGTGGTGGGCTGTGACGGTTAGAGCCCGGACCGAAACCTGAGACTCTGGAGGTCGTGTTGCGACGTACCGCGCTCACCGCGGCCCTGCTGCTGGCCGCCGCCACCCTGGCGGTCCCGGCGGGGCCCGCCCACGCCGAGGCGCCCCCGCCCGGCGCCGTCACCGACCTCGGGCCCGCCTCCGAGGTCACCTCGGTCAACGGCTCCGAGCTGATCGACGGGACGATCTACACCGCGACCGGCGGCGTGAACCCGGTCGTGGTGGGCGGCTACGACCTGGCCGCGCAGACGGTCGACCAGCGCTACGAGCTGCCGACCGGCGGCGGCGCCTGGGCCACCACCTCGGTCGGCACCGACCTGTACGTCGGCACCTACGAGCCGGGCGACCTGTACCGGGTGGACACCACCGGCACCGGGGTCACCAAGGTCGCCGACGTCTCCCCCGACCGGTACATCTGGGCCCTGGACACCGCGCCCGACGGCGTCGTCTACGGCGGCACCTACCCCGGCGGGCGGGTCTTCTCCTACGACCCCGCCACCGGCGCCACCCGTGACTACGGCGTCGCGGTGCCCGGCGAGCAGTACGTGCGCAGCATCGCCGTCGACGCGACCACCATCTACGCCGGCGTCGGGGCGCACGCCCACCTGATCGCGATCGACCGGGCCACCGGCGCGAAGCGGGAGATCCTGCCGCCCGAGTTCGCCGACCGCACCTTCGTCGGCACCCTCGCCCTGGAGAACGGCCTCCTCGCCGCGGCCCTCTCCCCCACCGGCACCATGCTGCTGATCGACACCGCGAACCCGTCGAGGTACGAGGTGGTGCAGACGCCGGACAGCTTCATCACCGCCATCGCCGTCGACCCGGCGCGCAACGACGTCTACCTCGGCACCCGCCCCTCCGGCACCCTGCGCAGGTACGACCGGGACACCGGGCAGCTCAGCACCCTCGCCGTGCCCTACGACGGCGCCTCCTTCGGCCGGATCTTCGTCACCGGCGACCAGTTGCGCGGAGTCGTCACCAACACGGTGGTCACCTACGACCTGAACACCGGCGAGCTGACCGGCGTCGACCTCACCCAGGCCGGAATGCCGCCGGCGCCTGAACTGGCCATGGCGATCGCCACCGACGGCCCCCGGGTGTACGTCTCCGGCAAGGCCGGCGTGCAGGTGCACGACCTGGCGGCGGGCACCTCCACCCGGCGGTTCCTGCCCGGCGAGGCCAAGGCCATGACCCCGGTCGCCGGCGAGATCTGGATGTCGGTCTACACGCTGGCGTACCTGTTCCGGATGGCGTCCGACGGCGACCCGCGCCGGGTCGCCGCGATCGGCGCGGAGCAGACCCGGCCGCTCGACGCGACCTGGTCCCCCGCCGACGGACTGCTGGTCGTCGGCACCGAACCGGACTACGGCCGGTACGGCGGCGCGGTCAGCCTCTACGATCCCCGCACCGGGGCCCTGCACGTGCACCGTGACGTCATCGCCGACCAGTCGATCCGGTCGGTGGCGGTGAAGCACGGCACCGCCTTCCTCGGCAGCAGCGTCAACGGCGGCTTCGGCACCACCCCGCGCGCCACCGAGGCCCGGCTCGCCGGCTTCGACCTCGCCAGCCGGACGAAGACCTGGGAGATCACCCCGGTCCCCGGCGCGAAGCAGATCGTCGACCTCGTGGCCACCGGCGACCGCGTCATCGGCCTCACCGAGACCGGCGTGCTCTTCGCCGTCGACCGGCGCACCCGCCAGGTCGTGTCGACCGCCGCCGTCGCCCCGGGTCAGAGCACCCTGGTGCAGGTCGGCGCGACGATCTACGGCACCAACGGCAGGGACGTGTGGCGGCTCGACCCGGCGACGATGACGGTCACCCCGTTCGTCACCGGCCTGAACGCGCAGTGGTACGGCGGCGGGGCGCTGCTCACCGCCGCCCCGGACGGCTCGGCGCTCTACGCGCTGCGCGGCCGCAACCTGGTCCGCATCCAGCTCTAGGCCCCGGCACGACCGACGGCGGGCCGGCGCTCGGAGGAGATCGCCGGCCCGCCGTCCGCGTCGGGGGTCAGCCCGTCACGGTGACCCGGTGCAGGTGCTCGCCGGCCCCGACGAAGAGCCGCCCGTCGGGGTGCACGGCGAGGAACTCCGCCGGCTGGTCCAGCAGTTGCCGCGTCGCGCCGGTGCCGAGGTCCACCTGGACCAGCAGCCGCCCGCGGACCAGCGCGTACAGCAGGTGGCGGGATGCGTCGTAGCCGAGCTTGGCGCGGCTGTCGGCGACCCCCGGGGCGAGCTGGACGCGCTGGGTGACCGAGCGGGTGGCCAGGTCGACGGCGAAGAGCTGACCGCCGGCCAGCCCCCACAGCAGGCCGCTCCGGTCCACCGCCAGGGCGGGGATCGCCGTCGCGCCTGGCACCGGGACGAACTGGAACGCCTCGCTGTCGGTGGCGACGTCCCAGCCGAACAGTCGCGCCTCGGTCTGGGTGGGTGCAGGGACGCTGTACCCGCCGGAAACCGAGGTCCCGCCCACGATCAGGCCGTTGACGTGGGCGAGGCTGACGATCGACTGGTCGGTCACCACCGGCCGGTGCACGCGCGCCGCGCCGGTGGCCTTGTCGACGACGGCCAGCGCCCCGCCGAGGGTGGTGTTGGGCATCGTGCCGTAGGCGACGCTGTCCCCGGCGTCGGTCAGCGCCCGCGCCCGCACCTGGTCGGCGGCCTTCAGGTCGAGCAGCTTCACCGGGTTGTCCGCGCTGCCCGGCAGGCCCGGCGAGTACTCGGGGCTGCTCCACGGCTTCGCCGGGTCGTACCGGTAGAGCCGCGAGTCCGGGTACGCCCCCAGCCAGACCTGGCCGCCGGTCTCCAGCACGCTCTCCACCTGGGCGAAGCGCTGGAACGTCGACACCCCGGTGTCGGGGTCGACGCGGGCGAGGCCGCCGTTGAGGTATCCGCCGACCCAGACCGCGCCGGAGGCGCCGACGTGCAGCGCGGCGATCGGGATGGGCTCGCCGGGCACGTCCGTCCGCACCACGTCGGCGCGGCCGGTGACCGGGTTCCAGCGGAACATGTCGCCCCGCCAGAGCAGCCCGGCCAGCGTGCGGCCCGGCCAGTCCGGGTCGGCGAGGGTGACCCAGCCGATGCCCCGGTTGTTGACCACCCGCCCCGGGAAGGCCAGCGGCGTGTCGGTGAAGCTCCCGGTGCCCGGGTGGTAGCCGGTGAGCCGGCCGGCGCGGGTGAGGTAGACCAGGCCGCCGGGGCCGGGCGCGGAGACGTCCAGCCCGGCGACGTCGTCGATCAGGTCGGTCCACCGTCGCCCCACGGTGTCGTACACGCCGAGCCGGCCGTTGATGGCGGAGCCGAACCGCGCGTACACCCGCCCGTCGTGGGCGTTCAGGTCGTACACCGTCTGGCCCGTGCCCGCGCCGAGCCCGTCGGGCAGGGGCAGCTCCCGGATCTCGCCGCTGACCTTGTCGATCTCGAAGAGGTGGGCGTCCGGCTGGGTGCCGGCGTAGACCTTGTCGGCGGTGACGGCGAGGCTGCGGACGTACTGCGCGCCGGGAAGGACCTGGCCGTAGTCCCGGGTCGCCCCGGTGGCGGGGTCGTGGGCGAAGACCCGGGCGCCGGGAAAGGTGCCGCCGTACACGACGCCCGCGTCGTCCACGGCGATCCGCCAGATGTACGTCTCGGAGGGCAGCGGCCGGCCGAGGTTCTCGACGGGACTGTCCGGGCCGGGCCGGCGGCGGTACAGGTCGCCGGTGCTGTACGCGCCGACGTAGACGGTGCCGTCGGGCGCGGCGGCCACCGCGTACGAGCCGGGTGCGCCGGTGAGCTCCTGGTCGGAGACCGTCCGGCCGGTCGCCGGGTCGATGGCGGCGAGCCGGGCCGGCTCGCCGGAGACGGCGGACCAGAGCACCGGCCTGCCGTCCGGGCCGGGTGCGACGGTCCCGCCGATGAGCAGGACGTCGCGCAGCGGGATGCCGAAGGGGTCGACGGTCACCCCGGCGGCCGGCTCGGCCGACGCGGGCGACGCGGGCCAGGCGGCGGGGACGGCCGGTGCCACCGCGAGGGCGGCGGCGTAGCGGATCAACGTGCGGCGGTTCGTCATGAGCGCCTGCTCCTCTTCCCGCGACCGCCGGAGGCGCCGGCGGTCGAGCCGTAACGGTCGGATCCGGAATTGCAGCGGGAGCACCCGGGCGACTGACTTCCTCCCCCGGACGCCGGGACCGACCCGTCGCGCGACGAGCACCCGGCTCGGGGAGGGGCGCATAACGGTCCGGTCCGTAAGGACCCTAGGGGGCCTATCTACCGACGTCAACGCCCCCGCCGTGGGGCGGCCCTCCACCGGGGCACCGGGGCCCCTGCCCGACCGCCGCCCCGCCCCTCGGGATCGTCGGTCGGGGGCGGCCGACGTCCGCGCCCGGCATACCATCTGCCGTGCGGCTCGGGCGCAGCCGCGGGACAGGGAGAGAGGCCGACATGGGCGACTACGGGCACCCGTTGACCTTCGGGTCGTTCCTGACGCCCGGAAACGCCGACCCGAGCCGGGTGGTGGGCCTCGCCGTGCTGGCCGAGCAGGTCGGGTTCGACCTGGTCACCTTCCAGGACCACCCGTACCAGCCGGCGTTCCTGGACACCTGGACGCTGATGAGCTTCGTGGCGGCCCGGACCCGCACCGTCCGGCTGGCCGCGAACGTGACGAACCTGCCGCTGCGCCCGCCGGCCGTCCTGGCCCGCAGCGTGGCGAGCCTCGACCTGCTCTCCGGCGGCCGGGTCGAGCTGGGCCTGGGCGCCGGCGCGTTCTGGGAGGCCATCGAGGCCATGGGCGGGCGTCGGCTCTCCCCGGGGCAGGGCGTGCGGGCCCTGGCGGAGGCGATCGAGGTCATCCGCCAGGTCTGGGACGCGGACGCGCGCGGCGGCGTCCGGGTCGACGGCGAGTTCCACCGGGTGGTCGGCGCGAAGCGGGGCCCCGCGCCCGCCCACGACGTGGGCATCTGGCTCGGCGCGTACAAGCCGCGCATGCTGGCCCTGACCGGGCGCCGGGCCGACGGGTGGCTGCCGTCGCTGGGCTACCTCCAGCCCGGCGACCTCGCCCGGGGCAACGCCGCCATCGACGAGGCGGCCCGGGAGGCGGGCCGGTCCCCCGGCGACGTCCGCCGGCTGCTCAACGTGACCGGCCGCTTCACCCCGGTCGGCCGCGGCCTGTTGCAGGGCCCGCCCGAGCAGTGGGCGGAGGAACTCGCCGAGCTCGCGCTCGGCGACGGGATCAGCACCTTCATCCTGGGCAGCGACGACCCCGAGGACCTGCGGCGCTTCGCCGCCGAGGTCGCTCCCGCCGTACGCGACCTCGTGGCCGCCGAGCGCACCGCCGCCACCGCGCCCGACGCGCCGGGACCGGTGCCGGTGACCGCCCCGACGGAGCCGCCGGTCGAGCGTCCGCCCGCCGGGGCGGGAGCCTTCGCGGTCGTGCCGACGCCCGACGACGGCGTCCGCCGCAGCGCGATCCGGGTCTGGGACGAGACCACCCGGCCGACGGGCCCCGCGCCGGACCCCGCCCGCACCTACACCCCGCACGACCAGGCCGGCGCGCAGCACCTCGTCGACGTGCACGACGGGCTGCGGGCCGAACTCGCCCGCCTCCACGACCTCGTCGAGCAGGTGGGCGCCGGGCTGCTCGACGCGGGCACGGCCCGCTCGCACATCAGCACCATGACGATCCGGCAGAACAAGTGGACGCTGGGCACCTACTGCGAGTCGTACTGCCGGGTGGTCACCACCCACCACACCCTCGAGGACCGGGGGATCTTCCCGCACCTGCGCGCCGGCGACCCCCGCCTCGCGCCGGTGATCGACCGGCTGGAGCAGGAGCACCACGCCATCCACGACGTCCTGGAACGGGTCGACCGCGCCCTCGTCGCGTTCGTCTCCGTCTCCGACGGGATGGCCGAACTCCGCGCGGCGGTCGACCTGCTCAGCGACACGCTGCTGTCCCACCTCGCCTACGAGGAGCGCGAACTCGTCGAGCCCATCGCCCGCCTCGGCCTGCGCTGAGCCCGTGTCGGCCCGCACCGAAGCCCGCCTCGGCCTGCGCGGACCCGCCCCGGCGCGGCGGCCCGGTGACGGATGATCGGGGCATGGAACGACGACCGGAGCGCGGGCACCGCTGCGTGCCGCACACCGCCGACGTCCGCATCGAGGCGTGGGCGCCTACCCGGGAGGAGTGCGTGGCCGAGGCGGTCGCCGCGATGGTCGGGACGTTCGTCGACCCCGCCGGGGCACCGCCCGGCGGCGAGCGGGAGTTCCGTGCGCCGGCCGGCGACGACGAGGACCTGCTGGTGGCCGTACTCGACGAGGTGATCTTCCGGATGGAGACGGAGGGCGAGCTGCCGCTGCACAGCGAGGTGGCCGACGACGGCGCCGGCGGCCTGACGGTGCGCTGGCGCACGGCGGGCACCGACGCCGTCGAGCTGGTCGGCGCGGTGCCGAAGGCCGTCTCCCTGCACGAGCTGCGCTTCGGCCGCGACGGCGAGGGCTGGTCCTGCGCGGTGACCCTCGACGTTTGACATCCTTCCCCGCCTAGAGTCGGGGAATTCCCACCCTCGCAAGTTGGGGTTCCTGGTTCACCGCAGACCGCACGGAAGGAGTTCCTTCGTGTCTGACGTCCGCTCCGCAGGCGTTTTGTGTCTCGACCAGCCCGGCCGCGACAGCGATGTTCTGGGCGGCGTTGACGTCCCGGTCATGCCGGGTGCCGCAACCCGGACACGACCAATGCCGTGTGCCGAGGGAAAGCTGGGCGAGCAGGTGCCCGCACGCCGAACACGTCTTCGACGACGGGTACCAGCGGTCCACCACCGCGAGGATACGGCCGTCGCGGTGCGCCTTGTAGGTCAGCAGGGTACGGAACTCGGCCCAACCGGTACGCGAGATCGCTCTGGCCAGGCAGCGGTTGCGGACCATGTTCGCCACCGCCAGGTCCTCCACCGCGATGGCGGCGAACCGGCGCACCAGGGCGGTCGACTGCTGGTGCAGGAAGTCCCGACGCGCGTCACGTACCCGCGAATGCGCCCGCGCCACCCTCCGTTTGGCTTTGGCGCGGTTGGCGGAACCCTTCTGCCGGCGGGCCATCATCCGCTGATACCGCTTGAGTCGGCGTTCCCTCCGTTCCATGTGCCTCGGGTGGGGGATGCGCTCGCCGGTGGACAACACCGCGAAGTCGGTCAGACCGAGGTCCACGCCCACCACCCCAGCCGTCGGTTCGGGTGCGACGGGTGCCTCAACGTCGACGGCGAACGTCACGAACCAGCGGCCGTCCGCCTCACGCGACACCGTCACCATCGTCGGACCCAACCCCGCCACGTCCAGGTCCGGCCACGACCACACAAACCGCAGCACGCCAGGTGTCTTTCCCAGCAACAGGTTTCCGCCGCGCAGCCGGAACGCCGACCGGGTGAAACTGGCGGACTGGCGGCCGTGCCGCGACTTGTACCGCGGATACCGGGCCCGCTTGGCGAAAAACGCCGTCATGGCGGTGTGCTGGTGCCGCAGCGTCTGCTGCAACGGCACCGACGACACCTCACCCAGAAACGCCAGATCGGGCTGCTTCTTCATCTCCGTCAACGCCCGATCCGTCTCCGCATAGGAAGTGGACTTCCCTTCGGTGTGCCAACGAGCATGACGGGCAGCGAGAGTGCGATTCCAGACCACGCGCACACACCCGAACGTGCGGTTCAACACCACCGCCTGCTCCGGCGTCGGGTAAGCCCGACACCTGTACGCCGTCCGCACAAGACCAAGCTAACCACAAAGGACAGTCACAGCTGACAACGCATCCGGCGTTCCTCCCCGCACTGCGGGACGGGGCATCCTGGCGGTGAGCCGCCGGCTCAGCCCTTCACCACACCGAGCGGCACCAGCCGGGCCACCTTCCGGCACAGCCCGGCACCCTCGGCCGCCGCCACCACCGCCGAGATGTCCTTGTACGCCGACGGCATCTCCTCGGCCAGGCCGCGCCGGGACGCGCCGCGCACCGCGATGTCCTGCGCCTCCAACTGGCCGCGCGGGTCCTGGCCGCGCTCGGCCTTCACGGCCTGCTTGCGGCTCTGCACCCGCCCGGCCCCGTGGCAGGTGGAGGCGAACGCGGGCGCCCCCGGCACGCCGGTGAGCACGTACGAGCCGGTGCCCATCGAACCGGGGATCAGCACCGGCTGGCCGACGTCGCGCAGGTCGTCGGGCAGGTCGGCGTGGCCCGGGGGCAGCGCGCGGGTGGCGCCCTTGCGGTGCACGCAGAGCGCGCGCCGCTCGCCGTCGACGTCGTGGTCCTCGATCTTGGCGAGGTTGTGCGAGATGTCGTAGACCAGGTCCAGCCGGCTGCCGGTCACCCGTGCGAAGACCTTCCGGGCGGCGTCGGCCAGCAGTTGCCGGTTCGCCCGGGCGTAGTTGGCGGCGGCGGCCATCGCGCCCAGGTAGGCACGGCCCTCGTGGGAGGAGACCGGCGCGCAGGCGAGCTGCCGGTCCGGCACGTGGATGTTGTGCCGGGCCATCACCTTCTCCATCGCGCGGACGTAGTCGGTGCAGATCTGGTGGCCCAGCCCCCGCGACCCGCAGTGGATCATCACGCAGACCTGGCCGGGGCGCAGACCGAAGACGGTCGCAACGGTGTCGTCGTACACCTCCTCGACGGCCTGCACCTCGAGGAAGTGGTTGCCGGAGCCGAGGCTGCCGACCTGGCGCGCACCCCGCTCGATCGCCCGCTCGCTGACCTCGGCCGGGTTGGCGTCGCCGACGGCGCCGTAGTCCTCGCAGCGGTGCAGGTCCCGCTCGACGCCGAAGCCGCGCTCGACCGCGTACCGGGAGCCGCCGCGCAGCACCGCGTCGAGTTCCGAGCGAGAGGAGAGGTGCCACACCGCGCCCTTACCCATCCCGCGCGGGGTGGCCTCGCCCAGCCCGTCCATCAGCGCGTCGAGCCGGGGCCGCAGCCCGTCGCGGTCCAGGTCGGCGGCGAGCAGCCGGACCCCGCAGGAGATGTCGAAGCCCACCCCGCCGGGCGAGACCACCCCGCCGTGCGCGACGTCGGTGGCGGCCACCCCGCCGATCGGGAACCCGTAGCCCCAGTGCACGTCGGGCATGGCGTACGAGGCGTCGACGATGCCGGGCAGCGTGGCGACGTTCGCGACCTGCTCCAGCGACTTGTCCGCCCCGGCGTCGGGCAGCAACGACCGGGACGCGAAGACCACACCCGGCACCCGCATCGGGTCGTGCCGGTCGATCCGGAAGCGGTACGGCGACTCCTCGACCAGCTCCATTCCCGGCGGCTACCCGGGCGAGCGCCCCTTACACCCGCGTCCCGGTGTCGGCCCGCCCGGCCGGCCGGCGCATCGCCCAGACGCGGGGACCGCCGTCGGGCACCCGCGCCTGGCCGGTGACCGCGAAACCGAGCCGCTGGTAGAACCGCACGTTCGGCTCCGACGAGGTCTCCAGCACCGCCGGCAGGCCGGCATGGTCGGCCTCGGCCAGGCCGGGCCGCAGCACCCGGGCGCCCAGCCCCCGGCCCTGGTCGGCCCGGCGCACGCCGACGGTGGCGAGCAGGAACGCCGGCTCGGCCGACCGCAGCGAGGCGCAGGCCGCGTCGGCGGCGAGCAGCGCCGCGTGCCGGTCGCCGGCCAACTCGGCGTTGCGCGCCGCCACCCCGGCCCAGACGTCGTCCGGGACCGGCCGGTCGGGGCGCAGCCACACCGCCACGGCGACCGGTCGACTGTCGGGGCCCACCGCGGCCCAGGCGTCGCCGTAGGGCAGCCCGACCGCGTCGACGGTGCCGGCGAACATCGCCTCCAGCCGCTCCCGATGCCGGTCGGCCGCCACCGTCCAGGCCATCCAGGGATACCCGTCGAAGGCGTCGGCGAGCACGGCCGCCGCCCCGGCGGTCGACTCCGGCCCGATCCGGCGTACCTCGAACTCCATGCCGCCCTCCTCGCGCGCCGCCACCCGGTCGGCGCAGTGCGCGATCATGTCACGGCGTCCGGGGCCGGCGCCCGGGAATTTCGGGCTCGCGCCGGGCTCCTCACAGGCGGTAGAACGCGCGGTAGCGGCGAATCAGCCGCCACTGCACCACCACCGCCGCCACGGTCAGCAGGATCATCACCAGGGTCGCGGCGGCCGCGTAGCCGTAGCGCAGGTACTCGAAGCCGGTGCGGTAGACGAACAGCGACAGGTAGGTGGTGGCGTACGGGGGCGGGCCGCCGTCGGTGACCACGAACGCCGGCACGAACGTGAAGTGCAGACTCTGGATGGCGTCGCGCACCGCCAGCAGCCCGAGCACCGGCGCCATCAGCGGCAGCGTGATCCGACGGAACACGTCCCAGCCGGTGGCGTCCTCGATCGCGGCCATCTCGTAGACGTCGCGGGGCAGCGCGCGGCGGGCCGCCAGCAGCACCACGAACGTCTCCCCCATGGTGAACAGGCTCATCAGGATGATCGCGGCCCGGGCGTCGGTCGGGTCGGTGAGCCACTGCGGCGGGGTGCGGCCCAGCGCGGTCAGGCCGTTCTCCCCGCCGGTGCGCAGCAGCTGGTTGATCGGGCCGTAGAGCGGATTGAGCAGCCACAGCCAGAGCAGCCCGTAGGCGATCTCCGGCACCGCCGTGGGCAGCACCGCCGCCGTGCGGGCGGAACCGACCCCGAGCGCCCGACGGTGCAGCAGCAGCGCCAGGCCGAGCGCGAAGAGCACCCGCAGCGGTACGGCCACCAGCGCGAAGACCAGCGAGTTGGTCAGCGACACCCGGAACACCGGGTCGTTGACCAGCGCCGTGAGGTTGTCCAGCCCCACCCAGCGTGGCGGGCGCAGCAGGTCGTACTCGGTGAAGGCCAGCGCCAGGGTGACCGCGGCGGGCAGCAGCACCAGCCCGACCAGGCCCACCAGGTACGGCGCCAGCATCAGCGCCAACTGCCGGCGGGAGCGGCGGTCCGTGGTCGTCACGGGGCGTACCGGCGGCCGGAGTCGGCGTGGAAGACGTGCACGTCGGCCCAGCGCACGCCGACGCGTACCGCCGCACCGCGCTCGGGCCGGCGGGCCGCGGGCACCCGGGCGACGACCGGGTGCCCGCCGGCGAGGGTCAGGTACGCGTACGCGTCCTCGCCGACGACGTCGACCCGGTCGACGGTGGCGTCCGTGCTGTCGGCGGCGTCGAGGGTGACCGCCTCGGGCCGGAAGCCGATCTCCAGCTCCTCGGCGGCCCCGACGGGCGCGGTGCCCGACGGCACGAGCACCCCCGCGGCCGGGAGCAGGTTCATCGCCGGGGAGCCGACGAAGCGGGCGACGAAGGTGCTGGCCGGGGTGCGCCAGATCTCGTCAGGCGTGCCGACCTGCTCGATCCGCCCGGCGCGCAGCACGGCGATGCGGTCGGCGAGCACCAGGGCCTCGGTCTGGTCGTGGGTGACGTGGACCATCGTGGCGCCCAGCCGGTCGTGCAGGGCGCGCAGCTCGGCGCGCAGCTCCACCCGCAGCGCCAGGTCGAGGTTGGACAGTGGCTCGTCGAGCAGGAACACGTCGGGCTCCCGCACCAGGGCGCGGGCCAGCGCCACCCGCTGCCGCTCCCCGCCGGAGAGCTGCCCGGGCCGCCGGTGCAGCAGGGCGGCGCAGCCGACGGCCTCGGCGGCCGCGCGGGCCCGATCCCGGGCGACCGCGCGGGGGGTGTCGCGCACCTCGAGGCCGAAGGCGATGTTCTCGGCGACGGTCAGGTGCGGGAAGAGCGCGTACGACTGGAACACCATCGACACGTTGCGCCGGCCGGGACGGTCGGCGGTGACGTCCCGGCCGGCGATGCGGACCCGGCCGGCGGTGACCGGTTCCAGGCCGGCGACCACCCGCAGCACCGTCGACTTGCCGGCCCCCGACGGGCCGAGCACCACCAGCAGTTCCCCCCGGGCGACGGTCAGGTCCACCTCGTGCAGCACCGTCGACCCACGGTAGGCGGCGGAGACGCCCGCCAGGGCGAGGCCGGGGTCGCTCACCCGTGCTCGCCGCGGGCGAACAGGGGGCGGGTCTGCTGGTCGAGGTCGCGGATCACGTCGTCGAGCCGGTCACCCCGGTGCATGGCGTTCTCCAGGATGCCGTACGTCGCGTCCTCGATCTCGGGCCAGGTGGAGACGGTGGGCAGCGCCCGGACGGTGGGGATGGCGTCGAGGAAGACCTTCGCGCTGCGCGGCGGCTGGGCCGGGCCGAGGAACGCCGGCGACCGCGACACCCCGATGTGGGACGGGACGGTGCGGCCGGTGGCGGCGACGATGCGTTGGCCCTCCTCGGCGATGGCGAACTCCAGGAACCGCCACGCGGCGTCCTTGCGCTTCGCGCCCCGGGTCATGCAGTACGCGTCCGAGTGCAGCACCCCGACCTGCTCCTTGTATACGGGCAGCGGGGCGACGTCCCATTCGAAGCCGGTTATGGAGCGGAACGTGGTGGTGGAGCGGCGGGAGCTCATCAGCATGGCGAGCCGGCCGTTGGCGAACCGCGACTCGTCGTCCTCGGCCTCGACCTCCTCGTCGGTGGGCACCACCCCGTACGCCAGCCGCAGGTCGACCAGGTTCTTCAGCGCCTCCCGGGCGGGCGGGGTGTCCAGGGTCAGGCGGGTCGGCCTCGTCGGGTCGTCGACGAGCTGGCCGCCGTTGGACCAGACGAACGGGGCGAGCCGGATGATGGACGGCTCGACGCCGAGGCCGTGCACGGCGGGGCGCAGCGCCGCGCCCTCGCTCTCGGTGGCCTTGACGACCACGCCACGGGAGTCGCGGGTCATCGCGGACGCGGTGGTGAGCAGGTCGTTCCAGGTCCAGCCGGCCTTCGGCTCGGGCACGCCGTACTTCGCGAAGAGGGTGCGGTTGTAGTAGACGGCGAGGCTGGAGACGTTCTGCGGCAGGCAGAGCTGCCGGTCCTTCCACCGGAACGCGTTCCACGCCACCGGGTAGTAGTCGGCCGGGTCGACGGCGTCGGAGGCGGCGAGCCGGTCGTCCAGCGGCTCGATGACGTCCTTCGCCGCGAACTGGCCGTAGAAGCGGTAGTTCATCAGGAACAGGTCCGGCGGGGCACCGCCGGCCACCGACGTGGCCAGCCGGGCCAGCAGGTCCTTGCGGTCGCTGGCCTCGACGAGCTGCACGTCGGCGCCGGGACGCGCCTTCTCGTACGCCTCGACGAGGGTGCGGTAGGCGGCGAGTTCCTCCGGCGCGCCGAAGACCAGCAGCCGCACCGGGCCGTCGTCGGACGCCCCGGAGCCGGAACCGCAGCCGGTGGCGGCCAGCACGGCGGCGAGCAGCAGGGCGAGCAGCGCCTTCGGTCTCATCGTCGGTTCTCTCTCCGGTCGCATCGTCAGTCTCGTCCCGTCGGGTCGTCGTGGTGGAGGAAGCGCCGCTGGGCGAGCACGAAGACGGCCAGCGCCGGCACCGTGGCCAGCACCGCGCCGGCCAGGAACACCGGGAAGTTCGTCGGGTCCAGCACCGACAGGGAGCGCAGTGCCAGCGGCAGGGTGAACAGGTCGCGGTCGTAGACGTAGACCAGCGGGTCGAGGAAGTTCGACCAGGTGAGCACGAAGGTGAGCGCGGTGAGGCCGGCGGTGACGGGGCGGACCAGCGGGAGGGCGACCCGCCACCAGGTGCGCATCGGCGAGAGGTCCTCCACCAGGCAGGCGTCGTAGAGGTCCGCCGGCAGCGCCCGGAAGGCCAGGTAGTAGACCAGGACGTAGAGCGGCGAGGTGCCCAGCAACGCCGGGGCGACCAACGGCACCAGGGTGTCGGTCAGGCCGAGCAGCCGGAAGATCGCGAATCGGGGCACCAGCAGGGCCGTGGCCGGCACCATCAGCGCGACCAGGGAGGCCGCCACGACGACGCCGGTGGTGCGCGGGGCGAGCCGGGCCAGCGCGAAGCCGGCCAGGGCGGCGACGAGCACGCTCAGCGGCACCGCGACGACCGCGACCAGGACCGAGTTGAGCGAGGCACGCAGCAACCCGCCCAGCTCGACGGCCTGCTGGTAGCCGGCGGTGGAGACCGGCTCCGGCACCAGCCGCGGCGTGGGCGGCGGGGGCAGGCCGGGCTCGGTGAGCGAGCCGGAGAGCAGCAGCAGCAGCGGCGGGACGAAGACGAGCAGGACGAACGCCGCGCCGAGGGTGCGCCAGGCCCGGCCGGCCGCCTCGGGCAGCGGTGAGGGGCCGCTCGCGCGGCCCCTCACCCGGTCGTTGCCGATGGTCGACTTCCTCAGAGCGCGAGCTGCCAGGCGCCCAGGCCGTGCGAGGCGGCGTAGAGCACCCGCTTGCCGGGCACGACGGTCAGCCCGGCGACCTCGACGTTCGGCATGCCGCGGGCCGCCTTCACCCAGGTCGTGCTGCCCCTGGCCAGCCGCAGGACACCGAAGTCGGTGGCCGCGTAGAGGTCGCCGGTGACGTCGTCGCGGACCAGGTCGGTGATCGGCTGGTCGCCGAAGTCGTACGACCGGTCGGCCCAGGTCGCGCCGGTGCCGGCCAGCTTCACCTCGAACGCGTGGCCGAGGGTGGCCGGGGTGTTCGAGTTGAACCCGCTGTAGGAGACCCACGCCCGGGCCGGGTCGGCCGGGTCGACGTGGATGCTGGTGACGAAGCGGTTGGGCGTGGCGGCGGTGTCGATCCGCGTCCAGGTGACCGCGGCGGCCGGCTCGGCGTCGACGTTGCGGGACACGAACACCCGCCCGGTGCTGGTGGCCGCGTACGCGGTGGACGAGTCGGTGGCGACCCGCTCGACCACCGAGACCGCGCCGCCGGCCCGGTCGCCCCAGGCGGCGTCGGTCAGGTTGACCGTGCCCAGCGGCGCGAAGTCGCCGCACTGTGCCTCGAACGTGCCGGTCCAGGTGTTGCAGATCCGGTCGGCCTCCGCCAGGCTCCGGTCGCCGAGGCCGAAGGTCTTGGTCCGGTAGACGGTGCGGGAGGTGCCGGCGAAGATCGTGCCGCTGACCTTCGGGTCGCTGACCACCGGGGCGTAGAACAGGGTGCCCGGGTGCCCGAAGATCGGGTCGGAGATCGAGATCCAGCTGCCCACGTCCCCGTTGTCGAAGTTCACCTCCGGCGAGGCGTCGTAGAAGGTGTGGAAGCGGAACTCCGGCTTGCCGACGTCGAAGCCCGACGCGCCGCCGTCACCGATCATCGTGTTGACCCAGCGGCTGCGCTGGCCCTTGTTCTCCCAGGTGCCGTTGTCCTGGGTGCCGCCCTGCAGCAGCGTGTGGTCGTGCGGGCTGGCCGACAGGCTGATGAACTGCAGCGTGTTCATGCCCTTGTTGATGCCGTCCAGCTTCGACGGGATCCGCGACAGCATCTGCTTGCAGCGGTCCTTCTGCGCCTGCGTGGCCAGGTTGCGGTCCGGGTTGTCGCACCAGGCCGACCGGTCCACGAACTCGCCGCTGGAGCGCATCACGCCGCCGTCGTTGGCCTCGAAGAACTGGTACGGGTTGCGCGGGTTGGTGACCAGCGCGTGCTGGTCGGGGTGCAGGCCGTTGGGGTGCAGCTCGTCGGTGCCGTCGTAGGTCATGTCGGTGCCGCTGACCCCGGCGTCGGTCGACAGCACCACCGCCCGCTTGTGGGCGACGGTCTCGCCGTAGACGTAGGCGCCGCCGGTGTAGACGATGTCCGGGTGCCCGGCCGGGGTGTGCACGAAGACGTCGTACCAGCACTGGCCGGTGCACTGGTTGTAGGTCGCGAAGCCCGGGTCCGCCGGGTTGGCGCTGGTCAGGTCGGCGAACGCGGGGGCGCCGCCGGCCACGTCGTCGCTGCGGAACAGCCGCGAGTACGGGTTGCCGATGTTGCCCTCGTAGACGTACATCCGGGTCTTGCCGTTCGGCAGGGCGGTCACGTCGATCGCGGCCCGGGTCTGGAAGACGGCCGGGTTCAGCGACGGCTTGATCTGCGTCCAGGTGGCGCCGGCGTCCGCCGAGCGCCACACGCCCCGGGCGTACGAGGAGGCGTAGACGATGTTCGCGTCGCGCGGGTCGAGCTTGACGTAGCGCACCCCGCGCGGCGAGCAGGCGGCGGTGTTGGCATACTCCGCGGCGCTGCCGGTGCACTGGGTGGCGTCGGCCGAGCCGTTGTGGATGAACCTCCAGCTCGCGCCGCCGTCGGTGGACTTGTAGAGGCCCCACTTCTCGGCGTCGGGCACCGGCCGCGTGACGCCGGTGCAGCAGGAGCCGGACATGCCCCGCAGCGCCGTGGTGGTGGCGACGTAGAGGGTCCTGGGGTCGCCGGGCTTGATCGTGATCTCGCCGATCCCCTTGCCGGCGAGCGCGTCCTTGCCCAGCGGGCCCGTCCAGGTGACCCCGCCGTTGGTGGACTTGTAGAGGCCGACGCCGCCGACGCAGCCGGAGGCGCAGGTGTTGGCCTCGCCCGTGCCGACGTAGATGGTCAGCCCGGTCTTGTCGTTACGGTCGATCTTGACCGAGCCGGCGGCGTTGATGCCGAGCGGCCCGCCCAGGTAGAACCACTTCGGCTCGGGCGCGAGGACGTTCAGGGTGCCCCAGACGCCGCCGCCGGCCGGCGTGACGTACGCCCGGCAGAGCAGGGCGTTGCAGTCCGGCGCGATGTCGATCGAGGTGACCCGGCCGCCCGCGACGTACGCGTTCGGCACGTAGTTGCCGGCGTTGCGGAACTCGGTGAACGGGTAGAGGGCCTCGCTCGGGCCGACGTTGACCCAGCCCCGGCTGCCGCCGGCGCGCCGCTCCGCGGCCGAGTACGCCGCCTTCGACCGGTCCATCTGGGCGATGCTGATCGTGCTGGTCGGGTACGCGCGCTCCAGGAACTCCTGCTGCGCGGCGTTGCCCGGGCCGTCCGGCGACATGCCGTCGTTGCCCGGCACGGCCTGGCGCAGCCGTTCCATGTGGGCGCCGAGCGCGCCGGGCATCTCCCCGTCGCCGGACGCGGCGGCGGGAGCCGGCACCTGGGCGCCGGCGAGGTGGATTCCGACGAGACCGGTCGATGCCACCAGGGCACCGACCGCCAGTCCCACGAGCAGGTGGCGACGTCTGCGCTTCACGAGGGTCCCTCCGGCAGATAGGGGCCGCCGCACGGTCCTCCGGATTGGCGACCGTCGCTGGCAGCGTCCACGGTGGAGAATGGCAGAGCGCATCGACGTGGGCAATCCCCCGCATGGACCGGGATCAACGTATGGTTGCATCCGCATGGAACGGGCAGTGCGGCACCATGCCAGCGCGTTACGAGAACCACCCGAAATCGCCGTCGTCACCGGCGCCGACTCCGGCATCGGCAAGGCCCGCCTCGCCCGCCGCCGCGTACGTCACCGGCGCGTCCTGCCCGTCGACGGCGGCATGTTGCCGATGGGACCGCAGGCCAACGCGCTCACCTCCCACGACTGGCGGTCGGTGCGAAAGTGGCGTGACGGCCGTCGACCGGACTGTCCAATCTCGAATCCTCTTGTAGGGTCTCCCCAGCTAGATCAACTACACGGGGAGATGTCGTGCGGGCAGTCAGCAGGAGGACGTTCGGAAAGCTCGTCGGCGCGGCCGGCGCCGGTGCCGCCGGTGCCGGCACGCTGCTCCACGGGCCGGCGCGGGCGGCGGACGGGTGGGTCGCCACCGGCACCGCGGTTGCCGGGCTGAGCAGCTTCGACGACGCCATGAAGTCGTTCATGCAGGCGCGCGGTGTCAGCGCCGGGCAGCTCGCGGTGGCGTACAACGGCCGGCTCGTGCTGGCCCGGGGCTACGGCAACAACTCGGCGGAGACGATCCAGCCGACGTCACTGTTCCGCATCGCGAGCCTCAGCAAGTCGCTCACCGCGGCGGCGGTGCTCCGGCTGGCGCAGGACGGCCTGGTCGGCCTCGACGACCCGGTGACCTCGGTGCTGGACTTCATCCCGCCGACCGGGCAGTCCGTCGACCCGAGGCTGCCGCAGGTGACCCTGCGGCGGCTGCTGCAGCACCTCGGCGGCTGGGACCGGGACCTCACCTTCGATCCCCTGCACGGCCGGGACCACGTCATCGCGCAGGCGCTGGGCGTGCCGCTGGAGCTGCGCAAGGAGGACGTCCTGCGCTACATGGCCGGCCAGCCGCTGCAACACAACCCGGGCAGCACCGTGGCGTACAGCAACTACGGCTACTTCCTCGCCGGCCGCGTCGTCGAGAAGGTCACCGGCCTGTCCTACGAGGCGTACGTCAAGCAGAAGCTCCTCGCGCCGTTGGGCATCACCCGGATGGCGCACGGGAAGGCCCTGACGCGGCTCGCCGGCGAGGTCGGCTACCGGTCGCAGTACACCGGGCGCACCGTGCTGGACGACTCGGGCACCATCGTGCCGGCCCCGTACGGCACCTTCAGCATGAGCCTGCGCGACGCCAACGGCGGGTGGGTCGCCTCGGCGGTGGACATGGTCCGCTGGGCCACCATGCTCGACGGGGCCGGTGGCGTGCTCGACGGCGCCTCGCTGGCCAAGGTCACCGCGGTGCCGTCGACCGGCGTGAACGGCAACGGCTGGTACTACGGCCTCGGCTGGGCCGTGCGCCCCTTCGCCACCAGCGGCGGGACGAAGTACAACATCTGGCACACCGGCAGCCTGGCCGGCACCTACACCCTGCTGGTCAAGAGCTACCAGGGCATGAGCTGGGCGGCGCTGTTCAACCAGCGCGACGATCCCTCCGGCCTCAACTACGGCGACATCGACGGCGCGCTGTGGGCCGCCTCCCGCCAGGTGACCAGCTGGCCGACGCACAACCTCTGGTCGACGTACTTCAGCCCGTGGAGCACCGTGGTGGACGACACCACGGCCGGGCGCTTCACCGCCAGCAGCAACTGGGCCGTCTCGTCCAGCCTCACCGGCCGGTACGGCACCAGCTACCGTCGGGCCGTCCCGGTCGCCGCCAGCGACGTCGCCTGGTACAAGGTCGACGTCCCCGAGACCGGCACCTACCGGGTCGACGTCTGGTACCCGGCGTCCACCGGCAACAGCGCCGCCACCCCCTACATCGTGGCCACCTCGACGGGCAACAAGACGGTGCACGTCGACCAGCGGAGCAACGGCGGGAAATGGGCCTCGCTGGGCACCTACACCCTCGCCCAGGGCGACGGCAACAAGGTGGGTGTGAGCCGGTGGACCTCGGGCACCGGCTACGTGGTCGCGGACGCCATACGCGTCACCCGGGTCTGAGCGTTTCGTGGCGGGGCGGGCGGGGCCCGACGCGCGCTCTGCGCTGGTGGCCCGGCCCGCCGAGCGGGCCACCAGCGCCGCGCGGGACAATGGGAGGTCCGCCCCGTCCCGGCGAGCGGAAGGGTCACGATCGGCAGGAGAACGGTCAGCGTGTCGGAAACACCCCGGTCGTCATCGTCGGCGGCGGACGACCTGCGCGCCGACTGCGCCCGGTGCTTCGGGCTCTGCTGCGTCGCGCCCGCCTTCTCCGCGTCGGCCGACTTCGCCATCGACAAGCCCGCCGGGCGGCCCTGCCCGAACCTGCGGGCCGACTCGCGCTGCGGCATCCACGCCGACCTGCGCGACCGCGGCTTTCCCGGCTGTACAGTCTTCGACTGCTTCGGCGCCGGGCAGCGGGTGGCCCAGCACACCTTCGGCGGGCGGGACTGGCGCGACGCACCGGAGACCGCGGCGAGCATGTTCGACACGTTCGCGGTGATGCGGCCGCTGCACGAGCTGCTCTGGTACCTGACCGAGGCGCTCGCGCTGCGCCCGCCGCACCCGCTGCGCGACGAGCTGACCGGCGCGCTCGCCGAGACCGAGCGGCTGACCCGGGAGCCCCCCGAGACGCTGCGGGCGCTCGACGTGGACGCGTACCGGGGGCGGGTCAACCCGCTGCTGTCCCGCGCCGGGGACGCGGCCCGGGCGCGGGGCGGCCGGGCCGGTGCGGACCGGCGGGGCGCCCAACTGTTCGGCGTCGACCTGCGCCGGGTCGACCTGCGGCGGGCGAACCTGCGCGGGGCGCTGCTGATCGGGGCCGACCTGCGCGGCGTCGACCTCGGCCTGGCCGACCTGACCGGCGCCGACCTGCGCGGGGCGGACCTGCGCGGCGCGGACCTGTCCGGCAGCCTGTTCCTGCACCAGTCGCAGCTCGACGCAGCCCGGGGCGACCAGCGCACCGCACTGCCGCCCGGCCGGACGCGCCCCGGGCACTGGTCACCGCTGGCGCTCACCCCGGTGCGCCACGCGCCGCGCGCCCCCGGGCGACCCGGCCGTCCCACCCGGCGGCGCTGACCCCGCTTCCGCCCGCCGGCCACCGTCCGGTGCCGCAGCGGGCCGACGTTTCACCCCGTCGGCGCCGGGTAGCCGGGACCGGACGGCACGGCGGCGACGGGGAGGCAGCGGTGGGGTATCGGGCACGCGACGGCGAGCTGCCGGTCGACCCGGCGCACGCCGAGGACGAGGCCGGCCAGGCCCGGCTGGTCCAGGTCGAGGCGGACACCGACGTCCCGGCGCCGGACGACACGACGGCGAAGCCCGACCTGGTCACCGAGGACAACGGGTCCGGCGTGGCGGGCGGCGCGTCGGGCAGTTCCAGCGGCGGGTCCGGCATGCCGGGTCACCCGGACGCGGCGCATTGAGCCCGGGATCGGGCGTTTGCGATCACCCCACGGGGGCAGGAGGGGCGGCATGACCGAACAGAACCGTACCGACCGGGCCGCCACCGACGAGCCGGACGGCGCGACGGCCATGCAGGCGTCGCTGCGTCCGCCGGGTGAGTCCCTGAGCGGCACCGACGACACCGGCGACGACTTCGCGGACCTGCCGGCCGAGGACCGGCGCTCGGCCCGGGAGGTCAGCCGCGCCGGCTACGACGTGGCCGACGTCTCCGGCACCGGCGACCCGAACCGCGAGTAGCGTCCGCGACGCCGGCCGCCGGCTGACCGGGTCAGCGGCCGGCCGGGACCGCGGCGGCGCGGGCCTCGGTCATGCCGCGGTTGGCCAGCGCGTCGGCGCGCTCGTTCTCCGGGTGGCCGTTGTGCCCCTTCACCCACAGCCAGGTGACCCGGTGCCGGGCGCACGCGGCCTCCAGCCGCTGCCACAGGTCGGCGTTCTTGACCGGTTGCTTCGCGGCGGTCCGCCAGCCGTTGCGCTTCCACGAGGCGAGCCAGCTGGTGATGCCGTTGCGCACGTACGTGCTGTCGGTGTGCAGCTCGACGGTGACCGGCCGGGTCAGGCTCTCCAGGGCCTGGATGGCGGCCATCAGCTCCATCCGGTTGTTGGTGGTCGGGGTCGCCTCGCCGCCGCAGAGCTCCCGCTCGTGCGCGCCGTAGCGCAGCACCACGCCCCACCCGCCGGGGCCGGGGTTGCCGCTGCACGCCCCGTCGGTCCAGATCTGCACGACCCTGCCGGTCGTCTCGTCCGCCATGTCGGCAACCTACCGAATCCCGACCGGCTCTCCCGCCGTCGGGGCAGCCGACCCGGCGTCGCGGCTGTCGGTCCTCGGACGGGAGGGCCGGCCCGGCCGCCACGCCCACCAGGGCAACCGCGCCCCGCCGTCAGCCGTCGGCGTCGGTCCGGCCGCCGAGCACCGGCGGCGGGACCGTCCACGTCGCCGACCGGCGGGCCGGGTCGAGGCGGTCCCTGAGCCGGGCGCCGACGTCGCCGGCAGCGGCGGCGACCATCGGCAGCAGCCGGGTGGAGCTCATCACCGCCAGTTCCTCCGCCGGGGTGGTGGCGCCGTCGAGGAACCGCAGCACGCGCTCGGCCGGGTTGCGGTCGAAGAGCCGGTCGAAGAACTCCGGCCCGCCGACGCCGCCGGCGTCCAGCGCCCGGAGCGCGACCGCGTCCATCCAGCGGTGCCGGCGGGGGTACGCGGGCCCGGGCACCGGCGGCCGGCCGGCGGCGAGGGCAGCGGCGACCTGCTCGGCCTGGCGGCGCATGGCGGAGAAGGTGAAGCCGGTGGAGGGCCGGGTGGCGCCGCCCGCCGTGCCGAGGCGGACCACCCGGGGCGAGGGCCGGGCGTCGAACGGGCCGTCGGTCATGGGGATCACGCCGTTCTCCACCTCCCGCACCCGCAGCCGCGCCGGGTCGAGGCCGAGCAGGTCGCGGTAGCCGGCCAGCGCGGCGTCGTACCCCGCGTCGCTGAGCAGGTCGGGTGAGAACTCCGTGTACTCCACCAGGGCGTACCGGTCGCTGACCGGCAGGACGTAACCGAACGACACGCCCCGGGCGGGCTGCGGGGTGCGGAAGTCCATCAGGACGGCCCGCGCCGGGTCGAAGACCGGCGCCTCGGACTCCAGCCACCAGCCCCGGAAGTGCTGGAGCCAGTTGGTGCGGCCGGGCCGGCGGGGCGGCCGGGGCCGGGAGTCCAGCACCCAGGACGCGCGCACCGCCGGCCGGCCCCCGCCGACGTGCACCGTGACGTGCCCGCCGTCGTCGTGCAGGGTGTCGACGGGCGCGACGATCCGCCGGATGCCGAGCCGCCGCTCGGCCTCGGCAGCCCGGTCGTAGACCGGGCCCGAGCGCAGCATGGCGTACCGCAGCGGGGCGAGGTCCAGGACGCGGCGGCCGGCGGGCGTCGCGACCTCGACCTGTTGCCAGCTCGCGGCCAGCAGCGGGTCCAGGTCGTTGCCGGGGTGGTCCCAGAACGCCCAGGTGCGGTCCTGGCCGCGCCGGTGGACCGGGTCGACGACGGCGACCCGCAGGTCACGCACACCGTGCCGGTCCAGGGCGGCGAGCACCAGCGACGCGGCACCGCCGCCGCCGACCAGGGCCAGGTCGACGTCCAACGGTGCGGAGGCGGTCACGTCGACCACGCTGCCACACCTTCCCGACGACCGGCCACCGGCCGGCCGGGCCGGCGGTCGCGGGCACCCGCCGGGCGCCGGACGGCGGTAGGGTGCCGGCGGTCGCCCGACGGGCACCGTCGCCACCACCGGAGGGTCCGCACCGCATGAGCACCACGGCCGCCAACGCCCTCACCGCCCGCTGGGCGTCCAGCCTCGACGGGGAGCAAACCGTCCTGTCCGGTGCGGGCGTGTACCCGCTGCTGGCGCTGCTCGCCCCCTACGCCGGCGGCCCGGCCCGCGAGGAGCTGCTCGCGGTCGCCCCCGACCCGGCCCGGTTCGACCTGGACCGCTCCCCCACCACCCGGCTCGCGCTCGCCACCTGGGCGCGGCGGGACCTCCGGCTGACCGAGCGGTGGCTGCGGGAGCTGCCGGCGGCCATGCGCGGGGAGTTGACCGGCGACGAGGCGCAGGACCAGCGGGCCCTCGACGAGTGGGCCGCCACCCACACCGACGGCCTGGTCCCCCGGATGCCGGTGCAGGTCACCCCGGACACCGCGATGGTCCTGGCCAGCGCGCTGTCGCTGCTGACCGAGTGGGCCGAGCCGTTCCGGGACGCCCGGTGCGAGCCGGCCGGCGGGCCGTGGCGGGGCCGCCGGCTCGCCGGGCTGGGCCGGCTGAGCCACGACCTCGACGCGCTCGGGGTCGCCGACACCGCCGTCGGCCCGCTGAGCCTGCTGACCGTGCGCGGCACCGCCGACGTCGACGTGGTGCTCGCCCTGGGCCCGCCCGGGCGCACGGCGGCGGAGGTGCTGCCCGCCGCGATCGGCGGCCTCGGCGCGCCGTCCGCGCTGCCCGCCGCCGCCGGCCCCGGGGTCACCGAACAGGTCCTGGACGCGTACGACGACCGGCCGGAGCTGTACGTCTCCACGGTCGGCTTCACCGTCTCCGCCGACCACGACCTGCTGGAGCGGCCCGCGACGTTCGGCCTGGCGACCGCCACCGGGGACGGCGACCACTTCCCCGGCATCGCCCGGCTCCTGTCCGTCTCGCAGGCGCGGCAGAGCGCGACGGCCACCTTCAGCGCGACGGGCTTCCGCGCCGCCGTGGTCACCGCCCTCTCCACGCGGGCGGGTTCCGCCCCGCCGCGACTCACCGCGCGCCGGCGGCGGGTGCGCCTCGACGTCGACCGCCCCTTCGGGTTCCTCGCCGTGCACCGGTTCACCGGGCTGGTGCTGCTCGCCGGCTGGGTGACCGATCCCGCGGTGCGGGACTGACGCCGAGAGGTCTGGGACACCGACGTCAGGATCGGGACCACGGGGCCGCTGCCTGGTCGCTGTCGAGCTGCCCTCACAGATGGGGCACACCGCGCCGCGCAGCCCGACCGGAGTGTGATGCGACGGGGTGGTCCTACAGAAGGGGCAGCTCGACAGCGCCCATGGCACGCCACCAACCCATCGGCAGACCTGTCGAGGCGGTCACCACCCGACCGCCCCGCCCGCCGCCGCCGACGCCGACGGGCGCTGGTCTACCGTGCAGCCATGGCGCACACCGACCCCGATCTGGCCATCGCCGCGGCGGAGGCCGGCGCGGCCGTCGTACGGGCCCGCTACGGCGGCACGTTGGACCGGTTCGACAAGGGCCCCGGCGACTTCGCCACCGTGGCCGACCTGGAGTCGGAGCGGGCCATCCTCGACGTCCTGCGCGGTGCGCGGCCGAACGACGCCGTGCTGGGGGAAGAGAGTGGGCACAGCGGCTCCCGCTCGGCGACCCGGACCTGGCTGGTCGATCCGCTCTGCGGCACGCTGAACTACGCGGCGCGGACCCCGCTGGTCGCGGTGAACGTGGCGTTGCGCGTCGACGCGGAGATCACCGCCGCGGCGGCCGCCGACCCGCTCGCCGGGGAGCTGTTCTGGGTCGGCGACGGCCGCGCCCACGTGCGCCGCGACGGCGTCGACGAGGCACTGGTGCCGTCGGCCCGGTCGCGGCTGGTGGACGTCGACCTCGACCCGCCGTTCCCGAACGCCCCCGTGTTCGACGCGCTGCGGCTGCTCGCCGATCCGGAGTTCGCCACGCGGTTCCGTCCCCGGGTGCTCTCCACGACGCTGGCGCTGGCGTGGGTGGCCGCCGGGCGGCGGGCCGCGTACGTCACCGACCGGGACGTCCGGGACAGCGTGCACTTCGCCAGCGGCATCGCCCTGTGCCAGGCCGCGGGGTGCGTGGTGACCGGCCTGAGGGGACAGCCCCTGCACACCGGCGTCGGCGGGCTGCTCGTCGCGGCGGACGCGGAGACGCACGCCGCCCTGCTGGCCCTGGTCGACCGTCAGTTCCGCGCGACACAGGAGCGGACGGCTGTCCTGCCCTGACCGGCACGCCGGCCGACCGGGCGGCGCGTCAGGCGCTCAGCGGTCCCCCGCCCGGGTGCGGTAGACGACCAGCCGGCGCAGCGGGCCGGACTCGACGTCCGGGTCGTCGAAGTCGTCGGCCGGGTCGGTGGTCATGCCGAGGCGGCGCATGACCGCCTGGGAGCGTACGTTCGTCGTGGTGGTGATCGCCAGGATCTCCGGCAGCCCGACGGTGTCGAAGCCGTACCGCAGGACGGCCCGGGCCGCCTCGGTGGCGTAGCCGTGGCCCCAGGCGGAGCGGGCGAGCCGCCATCCGGCCTCCACCCCGCTGACCGGGAGCCCGTCGTCGACGCGGTCCAGGCCGGCGAAGCCGATGAACCGGCCACCGTCGCGGACCTCCACGGCCCAGAAGCCGTAGCCGAGCGTGTCGATGTCGGCCTGGAACGACCGCGCCGAGGCGGCGGCCTGCTCGGCGTTGAGCAGCGGGCCGAGGTGCTCGCGCACCTCGGGGTCGGCGTTCATCGCCGCCCACGGGGCGAGGTCGGAATCCCGCCAGCTCCGCAGCAGCAGCCGTTCGGTCCTGATCTCCGTCACCGGGCGACCCTATCGGCTCCCGCCGACACCGGGCACGCGGGATTCGCGCGACACCGGCACGCCGCCGTTGACAATAATTAGTTACATATGTCACCTTAAATGCGCACTGCCACGGGGCGGTACCCACGGGGAGGTCCATTACATGTTGAAGAGAGTCGTCGTCTCGGCTGCGGTTGTCGCCTCATCGTTGGTCGCCGGCGCACTGGCGGTTCCGGTGGCCGCCCAGGCCAGCACTCGTTACGGGTGCACCTATCCGCGCGTGTGCTTCTACCTCACCCCCGCGGACTGGACGGCACAGCGGCCGACTGCGGCGTATCAGGACGTTACCAGCACCTGGCAGACTCTCGGCTCGTCAAGCCGTGGCTCCGCCTACGCCTTCAACTCCCGCAACGACGACGTCGCCTACTTCCACTTCACCAACGGCAGGCAGATATGCCTCCGCCCGGACAGTCCGCTCTACCTGTCCCAGTACGGCACCGTCGACAAGATCCGGATTTCCAGTTCGTCAACCTGTTAGCCCCTTTCTTGAAGGCCGCCCGGCCGGTAGGCCGGGAACGCGAAAGTGCCTTCCGGGCTGGCAGGACGAGATTTCTCGAGGTCTCATCTGCCTGTTCCGGAGGGCACTTTTCCGTGCGGGTCGAACACCTAACCGGTTCGGTGCGCACAGGGCGACGGCGGCGGCGCGACGAGACCGGCCCGCCCCGCGCATCGTCCCCGCAACGGGGCCGAGACCGACCCAGCCCCGACAGCCCGGCACTGACGGCATCGACCCCGGCGAACCCTCGCGGGCGGGCCGTGCCGGCATTTCCGCTGCTCCCTCCGCCTCCGGGGTGGACACGTGACGGCAACGAGGATTTCTCATTTTCACCGGATCGGGGGTCCAACCCTCCTAGGGTTGGTCACACCGGTGCTAGTCACGGAGTTGGCCACCCGAACGACGTCCCACGCAGTCAGCGGACGAAAAGTGAGGGAAGACGCGTATGAAGGTCACAACAGTTCTCGTATCGGCGGCGGTCGGCGTGGGCCTCAGCACGCTCCTGCTCCCGGGCGCCGCGCTGGCCGACACCGTCGTGTCACCTGCCACCACTCCGGTCGGCGGGACGGTCGTGCTCACCGCGACGACGTGCAACCCCAAGTCCGGCGACGCGATCTTCCACGTCACCGGTCCCGACCGCGACCAGAACGTCCGGTCCACCACGGCGGCGGCCGGCGGCGGTCTGAGCGCGGAACTCTTCACCGCCGGGTTCACCCTGGGCACCTACACGGTGACCGCGACCTGCGGCGACGGCAGCGCGGCCGGCAGCGCGACGTTCACGGTCACCCCGATCGGCGGCGCCCAGGCCGGCGGCCGCGACGGCACCGACGGGGCCGGCGCGCTCGCCGCCGGTGGCGTCCTGCTCGGCTCCGCCGCCGGAGGCGCCCTGATCCTGGCCCGCCGCCGACGCCACATGGCCGGCGCCACGCTCTGACCGACGGCCGAGCCGTCCATCCTGAGACGGGTGCCCGCACCGGTGAACGCCGGAGCGGGCACCCGGGCGAACGCGTACGGAGGTGGAACGTGGGCTGGCGCAGGCCCGGGTGGGCGGTCGCGGTCATCGCCCTGCTCGGCACCACCGGGCTCGCCCTGGTCACCGCCGGGGTGGCGACGGCCCCGCCGCGCCCGCCCCGGCCCGGGGTCGCCGACGCGCCGCCCGGGGCCCGCCCGGCGCCGTCGGTGCCGCCGCTGGACCGGGCCGAACCGGTGGACGTGCGGATCCCGGCCATCGACGTGCGGGCCCCGATCGTCCCGGTCGGCGCCGACGCCGACGGGCGCCTGGAGGTGCCGCCGCTGGACCGACCCACCCTCGCCGGCTGGTACCGGCACGGAGTCAGCCCCGGCGAGACCGGCAACGCGGTGATCGTCGGGCACGTGGACTCCGCCGCCGGGCCGGCGGTCTTCTTCGACCTCGGCCGGCTCCGGGCCGGCGACACGGTGCGGATCACCCGCGCCGACGCCAGCGTCGCGACGTTCGCCGTCGACGGTGTCGCGTCGTACCCGAAGGACCGCTTCCCCACCGACCTGGTCTACGGCCCCAGCGGGGCGGCCGGCCTGCGCCTGATCACCTGCGGCGGCCGGTTCGACCGGCGCGTTGGCAGTTACGTCGACAACGTCGTCGTCTTCGCCACCCGGGTGCCGTGACCCCCGATTCGCCGGGCCCGAGTACGGTGGCCGCGCGGATGCCGGCGACGCGGAGGTGGACGGGTGGCGCAGCGGGTGAGGGAGCGGCTGCGGTTGTCGGCCGTGTTCGACCGGCTGCTCGGCCGGCCGGTCCCCGGGCAGCGCGAGCGGGAGCCGCGACGGTCCAACCCGGACGCCGTGGTGGACTGCGCCGTCTACGTCGACGGACGGCGCGAGCCGGGTCGCCCGCACTACGCCGACGCGTACGCCCGCTGTCGCCGCAGCCGCGGCGCCTTCGTCTGGTTGGGTCTGCACGAGCCGGACCCGGCGGTGATGGCGGCGGTCGGCCGCACGTTCGGACTGGACGACCTGACGGTCGAGCAGGCGCTCACCGACGGCCACCGCCCCACGGTGCGGCGCGACGGCGGCGTGACCCTGCTGGTGCTGCGCACCGCCGGGTACGTGGAGCACGCCGAACTGACCGACACCTCGGAGGTGATCGACACCGGCGACGTGATGGTGCTGCTCGGCGACCGCTTCGTCATCACCGTGCGGCACGGCGCCGCGGGCGCGCTCACCCCGGTCCGCGCCGACATCGAGCGCCGCCCGGCAGTGCTCGCCGAGGGCCCGTGGGCGGTGGCGTACGCGGTCTGCGGCCGGATGGTCGACCTCTACCTGGAGGTCGCCGGGCACGTGGAGCGGGACCTGGAACGGGTCGAGGAGACGGTCTTCGCGCGCGACCGGTCCGCCGACATCCAGCACATCTACCAGCTCAAGCGGGAGATCGTGGAGTTCAAGCGGGCGGTGCAGCCGTTGCAGGCGCCGCTGCGGTCGCTGCTCGACGAGCGCCCCGACAACCCGCCGCGCGGCCTGCGCCGCCGGTTCGTCGACGTGGACGCCCGGCTGACCCGGGCGGTGGACCGGGTCGCCGCCTACGACGACCTGCTCAACTCGATCCTGCAGTCCCGGTTGGCGCAGCTCGCGGTGGACCAGAACAACGACATGCGCAAGATCGCCGCCTGGGCCGCCATCGCCGCCACCCAGACCGGGATCGCCGGGATCTACGGCATGAACTTCGCCACCATGCCCGAGCTGAACTGGCGCTACGGCTATCCGGCCGCGCTGGGCCTGATGGCACTGGTCGCGGTCACCCTGCACCGCCTCTTCCGCCGCTCCGGCTGGCTCTGACCGGAGGTCGCCACCCGCCCGGTCAGGCCGAGCCGGAGATTCCCCGGCAGCGGCCTCGCGAGTTGGCCTGACCGTCGGCCGCTACCCTCGCCCACGTGATGTGGCAGCGGTACATGGCGGCTGTGGAGCGACGACCGGCTGCACGCCAACAGCGCCGGCCACGAGCGGATCGCCGCCGCGCTCGCGCACACCGTCGGGCTGCCGGAGACCGACGACGGTTGGACGCGCCCGCTGGAGATCGCACCGCGCCGTCGGCGCCACGAGGTGTTCCGCGCCGAGTTGGCCTGGACCCGCCGGCACCTGCTGCCCTGGCTGGTCCGGCACGCGCGCGGGCGGTCCTCCGGCGACGACCGGTCGCCAGGCGACCCGTGCCGCTGCCGGTCGAGAAAGCGATGACCGAGAACACAGCAACTGAGGAGTTGCACCATGCCGGGTGACCTAGACACGTTTCACGGCCTACCGGTCGTCGACTTCACCAGTGACGGTGACCTGCAGGAAGCAGCGTCGGTGGCATGGCGCGTGAGTGGTGGCGGGTGCGACAGCGACCAGAGCTTCGCGGAGACGTGGCAGCAGTTCCTCCAGGCGGTCGACCTCGCCGGGGTACGAGCCCTGGTATTCGGCGGCTGGGCGGACGCATATGAGTTCGACCCCGCGCCCATTCTCGACCTGGCCGTCGCCGCAGCGGACCGACTGACCGGCCTGCGAGCCTTTCACTTCGGGGACATCTCCTACGAGGATTGCGACATCTCCTGGATCCGGCAGACCGATGTGACCCCCCTGCTGAGCGCCTACCCTCTGCTGGAGCGGTTCGAAGCGCGCGGCGGGCCAGGCATAGCCGTCTCACCGCTGCGCCACACTTCGCTGCAGTACCTAGAGTTCGAGAGCGCTGGCCTTCCGGTCCAGGTGGCGCGCGGACTCTGCGCCTCCGAGTTGCCCGCGCTGAAGGAACTGGAGCTGTGGCTCGGAGTCCGGGATCGCGGGGGCGACACCGCCGTTGCTGACCTGGCAGCGCTGCTCTCCGGCGAACGCTTCCCTGCGCTGCGTCACCTGGGACTGCTCAACAGCATGCTGCAGGACGAGATTGCTGCGGCGGTCGCCGAGGCTCCCGTCGTCGCACAGTTGCGGTCCCTGGCCCTGTCCATGGGCGCCCTGTCGGACACCGGCGCCGCGGCGCTTCTCAACGGCCGGCCGCTCACTCACCTGAGGTGGCTCGACCTCCAGCACCA
This sequence comes from Micromonospora sp. NPDC047730, assembly GCF_043204765.1. Lineage (NCBI taxonomy): Bacteria > Bacillati > Actinomycetota > Actinomycetes > Micromonosporales > Micromonosporaceae > Micromonospora > Micromonospora sp. NPDC047730. The sequence continues at coordinate 89,071 of NZ_JBIDCU010000007.1, forward strand.
CTACCTCAGCGCGGCCATGATGCGTCGGCTGCGGGATGCCCTGGAGCCTTCCGGGGTCGAGATCGACCTCAGCGACGGTAGGAAGGACCCGGGCGACAGCAAGTGGCGCTACGTCGCGCTCCCCAGATGACATGTCGGCGGTCGTCATTGCGAGGGTTCCAGTCCGTCGACGCTCGGGGAAAGTCCCTGCGAGCCTGACCGACCGATCGGCCCACCGGCAGGGCCGATTTCCGTCGCGCCGACTGGTCCGATCCGGCCCGCGCCACGCGCCCGCGTGTACCGGCCGGCCGGACGCCCAGCACCTGCCGGCGTTTGACCGCCGGGGCCGGGGGAAGACGGTGCGCCCAGGGCCGATTCCCGAGGAGCGACGATGGCGGACGCAGGACGGGCCAGGAAGGCCACCGGGGCACGCAAGGCCCCGATGAAGCGGACGGCGGCGGCGAAGAAGGTGGCGACGGCCACGAAACGGGCCACCGGGACGACCGCGGCCAAGACCCCGGGTGAGAAGCCGACATCGACGACGCCCCGGGTGGCCCGGAAGAAGGCCACCTCCGCCACGGCGGCCCCCACCCGCACCCGGAAGGCGCCGGCCACGAGCGCGCCGGCGAAGAAGGCGCCCGCGAAGAAGACGGCGAAGGCCGCCGCGACCCGTGCCGGCGCGGCCACGAAGGCACCGGCCCGCAAGGCGACGACCATGGAGTCCTTCGGCAACCGGCGGACAGCCCGGACGAGCGGCCGCTGACCCGGCCCGCACGACGGGTGCTCCGGCGGCGGACCGAGCCGTCGGCGTACGGCGCCGGGGTCGGACGCCCGCGTGCCGGGTCCGGACGCCGGTCGCGGCGGACCGTCGGCCAGAATGGGCCCGTGGCGACCAGACCCCGCCGGAGCGCGGCCGACGACCCCGACCGGACCTGCCCGTGCGGGTCCGCCCAGCCGTACGCGCAGTGCTGCGGGCGACTGCACCGGGGCGAGGCCGACGCGGCGACGGCCGAGGCGCTGATGCGCTCGCGGTACAGCGCCTTCGCCGTCGGCGACACCGCCTACCTGCTGCGGAGCTGGCACTCCTCGACCCGGCCGCGCCGGCTCGACCTGGATCCGAGCCAGCGCTGGACGGGGCTGGAGATCGTCGACGCCGACCGGGGCGGGCTGTTCGACACCACGGGCGTCGTCGAGTTCCGCGCCCACTACCGCGCGGGCGGTCGGCCGGGGACGCAGACCGAGCGCAGCCGATTCGTCCGCGAGGACGGGCGCTGGGTCTACGTCGACGAGTTGCCCGGCTGACACCGGCCCGGCAGCCGCCGGGCCGGTGCGCCGCGGCTACCCGCCGGTGGGGAGGCCGGTGCGCAGGCCGAGGCCGTCGACCGCCGCCGAGACGAGTTCGTCCGGCGCCAGCGAGACGTCGAGCACCAGCACCGACTCGTCCGGGTGGGGCTGCTCCAGGGTCGCCAACTGCGACTCCAGCAGGCTCGCCGGCATGTAGTGCCCGGCACGCCGGGCCATCCGGTCCCGGATCACCTCGGCCGGCCCGTCCAGGTGGACGAACTCGACGCTCGGCGGCCCCTGGCGCAGCACGTCGCGGTAGGAGCGCTTCAGCGCCGAGCAGGCCAGCACCGTCGACACGCCCTCGGCGGAGCGGGCCGCCATCCATGCGGCCAGGTCGCGCAGCCAGGGCAGGCGCGCGGCGTCGTCCAGCGGCACGCCGGCCCGCATCCGCGCCACGTTGGCCGGCGAGTGGAACTCGTCCGCCTCGGCGAAGGTCAGGCCGGTACGGTCGCTGATGCCCCGGGCCACGGTCGTCTTGCCGGCCCCGGACACCCCCATCACGACCACGTGCCGGGTCGCGGCCGGGCCGCCCGGGCGGCTCTCACCAGTCATGGACCGTCCCGTCCTTGAGCCGGTTGAACGGCAGGTAGGCCGGCACGTACGGGAACTTCGCCGCGGCTTCCTCGTCGAGTTCCACGCCGAGCCCCGGCTGCTCGCCCGGGTGCAGGTAGCCGTCGGTGAAGGTGAACGACTGCCGGAAGACCTCGTTGGTGAGCGGCCCGTGCTGCATGTACTCCTGGATGCCGAAGTTGTGGATGGCGAGGTCCAGGTGCAGCGCGGCGGCCATGCCGACCGGCGAGATGTCGGTCGGGCCGTGGATGCCGGACTTGATCTGGTACTGGGCGGCGAAGTCGAGCAGCTTGCGCATGGCCGTGATGCCGCCGGTGTGGGTGACGGCGGAGCGCACGTAGTCGATCAGTTGCTCGCGGATGAGGGTCTGGTAGTCCCACACCGTGTTGAAGATTTCCCCGATGGCCAGCGGGGTGGTGGTGTGGTGGCGCACCAGCCGCAGCGCCTCCTGGTTCTCCGCCGGGGTGCAGTCCTCCAGCCAGAACAGGTCGTACGGCTCCAGGGCCTTGCCCAGCTTCGCGGCCTGGATCGGGGTCATCCGGTGGTGGCCGTCGTGCAGCAGCGGCAGCTCCGGGCCGAACTCGTTGCGGACCGCCTCGAAGACGCCGGGCAGGTGGCGCAGGTAGGCGCGGGTGTCCCAGTCCTCCTCGGCCGGCAGCGGGGTGCGCTGCGCCGGCTCGTAGTCGTACCGCTTGCCGTCGGCGCTGGGCTGGGCGGCGACGCCGTACACGGCGTTGATGCCCGGCACGGAGGTCTGCACGCGGATCGACCGGAAGCCGAGCTCCAGGTGCCGGCGGATCGAGTCGAACAGCTCCGGGATGTCGCGGCCGGAGGCGTGGCCGTAGGCCATGATGCCGGTGCGGGAGGCCCCGCCCAGCAGCTGGTACAGCGGCATGCCGGCGGCCTTGGCCTTGATGTCCCACAGCGCCACGTCCACCGCCGCGATGGCCGCCATGGTGACCGGCCCGCGCCGCCAGTACGCCGAGCGGTACAGGAACTGCCAGGTGTCCTCGATGCGGTGCGGGTCGCGGCCGATCAGCAGCGGGACGACGTGGTCGCGCAGGTACGAGGCGACCGACAGTTCGCGGCCGTTGAGGGTGCCGTCGCCCAGGCCGGTGATCCCGTCGTCGGTGGTGATCTTCAGGGTGACGAAGTTGCGGTCGGGGCTGGAGACGATGACGTCAGCGGCGACGATCTTCACGGGATGCCTTTCTTCTACAGGTGCGCGGGGCGGCTAACGGAGAACGCTGCCCGTCTCGTGGCCGTCGAGAAGGGACAGTTCGGCGCGGCGGGGCAGCCCTTCGCAGTCGCCTCGGCTGGAGACCGCGAAGGCGCCGAGGGTGGCCGCGCGGCGCAGGCGACCGGCCAGGTCGAGCCCGTCGAACCAGCCGGACAGGTAGCCCGCGGTGAACGCGTCCCCGGCGCCGACGGGGTCGACGGCGGTCACGGTCAGCGCCCCGACGTGCTGGACGTCGTCCGGGGTGTGCGCCCGGGCCCCGTCGGCGCCCAGCTTGACCAGGACGGTGTCCACGCCCCGCCGGAACAGGTCCGCCACGACCGTGGCCTCGTCGGCCCCCGGGTCGCCGACGAGGTCGAGCTCGTCGGCGGAGGCGATGACGACCGAGGCGTACCCCGCCAGCGGGGTGAGCACCTCGCGGGCGGCGTCCCGGGACCAGAGGCGGGCGCGGTAGTTGACGTCGAGGCAGACGGGGATGCCCGCCTCGGCCGCGGCCTCGGCGGCCCAGCGGGTGGCCGCGCGGGCGGTGTCGGACAGCGCCGGGGTGATCCCGGTCAGGTGCAGCATTCCGGCGCCGGCGGCCAACGGCGTCCGCAGGTCGTCGGCGCGCAGCGCCGACCCGGCCGATCCGGCCCGGTGGTACTGCACCCGGGTCAGGTCGGCGGTGCGCTGCTCCAGGAACATCAGGCCGGTCGGCCGGTCCGGGTCGCGGGTCACGCCGTCGACACCGACGCCCTCGGCGCGCAGCTGCCGCAGCGTGTACTCGCCGAACTCGTCGGTGCTCACCCGGCCGGCCCAGGCGGCCCGGTGGCCCAGCCGGGCCACCCCCACCGCCACGTTGGACTCGGCGCCGGCCAGGTGCATGGTCAGCGGCCCGCCGGCGGCGAGCGGGCCAGCGGAGCGCAGCGACACCATGGTCTCGCCGAAGGTGAGCAGGTCGGGCGCGGTCATGACGCGGCCGGCTCCCGCACGGCGGCGAGGTAGGTGCGGGCCCGCGTCCGCAGCGCGTCCAGGTCACCGCCGGAGGCGGCGTCGCCGACCAGCGGCCCGCCGACGCCGACCGCGATCGCGCCGGCCTTCAGGTAGCCGGGCACGTCGGCCAGGCCGACGCCGCCGACCGCGACGAACGGGATGTCCGGGAACGGATCGCGCACCGCCTTGAGGTACGCCGGGCCGCCGACCGACGACGGGAACAGCTTGATCGCCGACGCGCCCATCCGCATCGCGGTGTACGCCTCGGTCGGGGTGAACGCGCCGGCGGCGACCGGGATGCCCCGGCGGGCCGCCTCGGGGATCGACTCGACCACGGCCGGCGTCACCACGAACTGGGCGCCCGCGGCGGCCACGTCGGCCACGTCGGCGGCGGTGAGCACGGTGCCGGCGCCGACCAGGGAGCCGGCGGGGGCGACCCCGCGCAGCGCCTCGACGGCCCGCAGAGCGTCCGGCGTGGTGAGGGCCACCTCGACGAGGCGTACGCCCTCCTCGAGCAGGGCGGTGCCGGCGGCGATCGCGCCGGCGGTGTCGGTGCCCCGGATGACCGCGAGGATGCGGGCGTCGGTGAGTTCGGCGGTGAGGTCGAGGGTCATGTGATCACCATTCCGCGTAGGAGCCGTCACGGTGCCGCCACGTGGGGCTGCGCCACGAGTGGCCGCGCTTGTCCGCCGTTCGCACGGCCTGTTCGTCGATCTCGATGCCGAGTCCGGGCGCCGTGAGCCGCTCGACGTACCCGTCGACGAACGTCAGCGGGGTCTTGTCGAGGCAGTAGTCGAGCACCTCGGCGCCGAGGTTGTAGTGGATGCCGATGCTCTGTTCCTGGATCAGGTAGTTCGGCGTGGCGAAGCCGACCTGGAGGCAGGCCGCGAGGGCGATCGGCCCGAGCGGGCAGTGCGGGGCGAGCTGCACGTCGTACACCTCGGCCAGCGCGGCGATCTTGCGGACCTCGGTGATGCCGCCGGCGTGCGAGAGGTCCGGCTGGGCGACCGCGATGCCGGCCTGCAGCACCGGCAGGAACTCCTGCCGGCTGTAGAGCCGCTCCCCCGTCGACACCGGGGTGGTGGTGGAACGGACGAACTCGCCGATGAGGTGCGAGTTCTCCGGGACCACCGGTTCCTCGAGGAAGAACGGCCGGTACGGCTCGAGCAGCGGGGCGACCCGGCGGGCGGTGGCGAGGGTGAAGCGGCCGTGGAAGTCGACCGCCACGTCCCGCTCGTCGCCGAGCACCTCGCGGGCGGCGGCCACCCGCTGGACGACGCCGTCGAGTTCGGCGACCGACGCGACCGGGCTCATCTTCCCGGACGCGTTCATCTTCACCGCGGTGAGGCCGGTCTCGACGGCGGCGGCGATCTGGTCGCGGACCTCGGCGGGTTCGTCGCCGCCGACCCAGCCGTAGACCCGGATCCGGTCCCGGACCGGACCGCCGAGCAGCTGGTGCACCGGCGCGCCGAAGTGCTTGCCGGCGATGTCCCACAGCGCCTGGTCGAGCCCGGACACGGCGCTGGCCAGGATCGGCCCGCCCCGGTAGAACGAGCCCTTGGTCATGACCTGCCAGTGGTCCTCGATGCGCAGCGCGTCCTGGCCGATGAGCAGTTCGCTGAGCTGCTCGACGGCGGTGCGGACGGTCTCGGAGCGGCCCTCGCAGGTCGCCTCGCCCCAGCCGACGATGCCGGAGGAGGTCTGCACCCGGACGAACAGCCAGCGCGGCGCGACGAGGAAGGTCTCGACCTTCTCGATTGTCGTCATGGCGTCCTCAGCCCTTCGTGGCGCCGGCGGTGAGGCCGGAGACGATGTACTTCTGCACGAACAGGGCGATCACCATGATCGGCACGGTGACCACGGTGGCCGCCGCCATCAGGCCGCCCCAGTCGATGCTGGCGTAGCCGACGAAGTCGAAGATCGCCACGGGGAGCGTCTTGGTGTCGGCGCCGGAGAGCACGAGGGCGAACATGAAGTTGTTCCAGGAGAAGATGAAGGACAGGATCCCCGCGGTGGCGATGCCGGGCACCGACAGCGGCAGGGTGATCCGCCGGAACGCGCCGATGTGGGTCAGCCCGTCGACGAGCGCCGCCTCCTCGAGTTCGCCGGGCAGGCCGTCGAAGTAGCCCATCATGATGTAGACGATCAGCGGCAGCGAGACGAACATGTGGCTGAGGATCAGCACGGTGAAGCCGCCGACCATCTGCAGGTTCGAGAAGACGTAGTACCAGGGCACCAGCAGCGAGACGCCGGGGATGACCCGGGCCATGAGCACGACGAGCGCGGACTTCTTCATGTTGAAGCGGCTCATCGAGTACGCGGCGGGCACGCCGAGCAGGAGCGACAGCACGGTCGCCGCGAACGCCACCCAGAGGCTGTTGCCGATGAACTGGACGTAGTTCGCCTGTTCCAGCACCGTGCCGTAGTTGTCCAGGGTGGGCGAGAAGGAGAACGCCTTGTCGGTGTCGTAGATGTCGACGTTGGTCTTCAGCGACGCGAGGATCATCCAGAGCAGCGGCGCCATCAGCGAGAACACCACGACGACCAGGGCCACCGCCCGGAAGACCTTGAACGGCCTGCTCGGCTTCATCGGTCCAGCCCCTTCTTGCGGTAGGTCAGGGCCCACATCACCCCGATGATGATCAGGAAGAAGATGATGAGGACCGTCGACGAGACGCCGTAGTCGTTGTAGTCGAAGCTGAGGCCGTAGGCGTAGACGTTGAGGGTCTCCACCTCGTGGAACGACCCGCCGCCGCGCCCCTTGGTGGCGTAGAGGATGTCGAAGGTCTTCAGGGCGTCGATGCCGCGCAGCAGGACCGCGACGATCACGGTGGGCATCAGCAGCGGCAGGGTGACGTGCCGGAACCGCTGCCAGGTGCTGGCGCCGTCGATCAGCGCCGCCTCCTGCGGCTCGTCGGACAGCGACGTCAGGCCGGCGAGCAGGATCAGCACGACCATCGGCGTCCACTGCCAGATGTCGATGAACATCGTCGTGGGCAGGGCCGAGCTCTGCCCGGACAGCCAGGGCTGGGGGCCGATCCCGACCCAGCCGAGCACCTGGTTCGCCATGCCGATGTTGGGGTCGAAGATCAGCCGCCACATCATGCCGACCGCGACCGGGGTGGCGACCAGCGGCAGCAGGATCGCGACGCGGACCCACTTCTCACCGCGGAACGGCCGCCACAGCAGCAGGGCGATCGCCATGCCGAGCACGACCTCGAAGAGGAGCACGACGCCGGTGAAGAGGGCGGTGCGCCACACGGCCGGCCAGAAGCGGTCGGTGTCGGTGAGCACGTCGAGGTAGTTCTGGAAGCCGATGAACTCGCTCTCGGCGCGTACCGAGCCCTCGGCGTCGGTCAGGCTGAGGTACCCGGTCCAGGCCACCGGGAAGACGATCAGCACGGCGACGAACGCCATGGCGGGTGCCGCGAAGAGCCACTTGCGGTGCTCGTTGGCCCAGCGCGACCAGGCCGAGGTCTCCGGGGACGCCGGACGCGCCTCGGTCGATCTTTTGACTGGTGTGGTGACGGCTGACATGAGGTCTCCGGGTGGGGGGTCAGGGCCAGCGTCCCGGCGCGGGGTGGCGGAGCCGGTCGGCTCCGCCACCTGCGCTTCGGGCTACTTCGCCTCGTCGTCGAGGAACTTCTGGAACGCCTCGTTGGCCGCGTCCGCCGAGGCGGCCGCGTCCTTGCCGGTGATCGCGTCGACGATCGGCTGGCCGACGATCTCCCGCGCCTGGGCGACCTTCACGACCAGCGGACGGTCGTGGCCCACGCCGTTGGCGGTGCTGACCGTGGTGGCCTCGGCGAGGTCCTTCGGGTAGCTCGCCGAGCCCTCCGGGTTCTCCCAGACGGACGTGCGGGCGCTGGGGACGCCGGCCTTCTGCTGCGCCAGCGCCTGCTCCTTGCCGGCCGCCCACTGGATGAACTTCCAGGCGTTGTCCTGGTTCTTGGACGTCTCGTTGACGCCGAGCGCCCACGAGGGGATGTTGTACGGCTTCGAGCCGGCCGGGCCGGCCGGGAAGGCGGCGAACCCGACGGTCTCGGAGACCTTCGACTTGGCCGGGTCGGTGGCGTTCTTGTAGAGCGAGTTGGCCTCGGTGTAGAAGGCCGCCTTGCCCTGGGTGAAGATCGCCATCGCCTCGGACCAGCTCATGTCGGTGCTGATGTTCTCCGGGCCGTGCTCGCGCAGCAGCCCGCCGTAGTAGGCGTACGCCTGCTTGGCCTGGTCGGTGTTGACCGACGCCTTGCCGTTGGCGTCGACGAAGTCGCCGCCGAAGCTGTAGAGGAAGCTGGAGAACTGCGTGACGGCGGCCGCCTTGCCGGTGCGGGACACGAAGCCCGCAACGCCCGGGTTGTCCGCCTCGACCTTGGCCGCCTGCGCCTTGAGCTCGTCGAGGGTCTTCGGCGGGGCCGTGAAGCCGGACTTCTCCAGCAGGTCCTTGCGGTAGTAGAGGACCTCCTGCTCGGTGATGATCGGCACCCCGACCAGCTTGTCCTCGTAGCTGGTGGCCTGCACCGGCCCGGTCTGGAAGTCGCCGAACTCGAACGCGCTGTCCGACTTGGCCTTGTCGGTCAGGTCGGCCAGGTACTTGTTCTTGGCGAACAGCTTCCCCTCCTGCAGGGGCCGGTACATCATCACGTCGATGTCGCTGGATCCGGCGTTCAGCTTGACGTTGTACTGGTCGGAGAGCTGGTCCTCGCCGAGCTGGGTCACCTCGACCTTGAGGCCCGTCTGCTTCTCGAACTCCGGCAGCGCCTTCTTGATGTTGTCCGTCCAGACGTGGTTCACCAGCGTCACGCGCACGGTGTCCGAGCCGCCGGCGTCGTCCCCGCCACCGCAGGCGGACAGGCCGAGGGCGACGACCATCGCCAGGGAAGTCCCGATAACTGATCGACGTCTCACGTCCATCTCTCCTTATGCCGTGGCCGTGGCCGGGCCCGACGTGGGGCCGCCACCTCCCTGTTTACATCCGCTTAACGTCGGGATGCTAGGCCGAAAAAGCAGATTTATTCAAGAGGTAGACCCAACTGATATGATCAGCCGTGTGAAACCGTCCTCCCCAGGGGTCGCAGTCGCCCCGATCGCCCCTGCCGAGGCCGGGCTGCACGCACGCGTCCTCGACCACCTCGGCACGGCCATCTGCGGTGGCGAACTGGCGGCCGGGGCCGTCCTCAACATCGACGAACTGGTCGAGCGGTATGCCGTGTCCCGCTCGGTCGTCCGCGAGGTCCTGCGGGTGCTCGCCTCGATCGGGTTCATCGAGACCCGCCGACGGGTCGGCGTCATGATCCGTCCGACGGACGCCTGGAACGTCTTCGACCCGCAGGTGATCCGCTGGCGGCTCGCCTCGTCCGGCCGCATCGCCCAGCTCCGCTCGATCACCGAGCTGCGCACCGCCGTCGAGCCGCACGCCGCCCTGCTCGCGGCCAGCCGGGTCGGTCACGACGAGGCGAGCGACCTCGTCGGGCTCGCGGCGAAGATGTGGGCCGCCGGCAAGGCCGGCGACGAGGAGCGCTTCCTGCGGCTCGACATCGAGTTCCACCGGCGGGTGCTGGTCGCCTCCGGTAACGAGATGTTCGTCCGGTTGCAGGAGCTGGTCGCGGAGGTGCTCACCGGCCGGCACCAGCACCACCTCATGCCCCACCACCCGCACGAGCAGGCCCTCCAACTGCACGCGGAGGTGGCCCAGGCGATCCAGCGGCGCGACGGCGAGCGCGCCCGGCGGGCCATGGTGCAGCTCATGGAGCAGGCCTTCGACGAGATGAGTTCGATCTGGGAGCAGACCGGCGAGACCGCCGGCCCCTGACCGCTGCCCCGACCCGTCCCGCTCCCGCCGTCCTTTCGCCCGGCGTATGCTGGTGGCGGCGCCGTCCCGCGCCTCACCTCCCTACCGGTGCTCACGCCACCGGCGTCGCGGAGGCAAAGGGAGCCTCGCGCTCTCGGGATGCCGTGCCACATGCCCTGATCCGGCGCGGTCGACGGGAGCGTGGGTCCCTGCGACCCGCGCCGTCGACGAGGGAGCATGTGATGACGCGTGACAAGTCGTTCAAGACCCGGGTCCGGGCCCGGATGGACAAGACCGGCGAGAGCTACACGACCGCCCGCCGGCAGCTCGTCGCCCGGTCGACCGCCGCCGCGCCCGAGCCCGCCGCCGCACCGCCCGCGCCGCCGAAGCCCGCGCCGGGCGCGACGTCGTCGGGCACGGCGGTGCAGACCGCGCGGATCTCCGACGCGCTCGTCCGGGAACGCACCGGCCGCGGCTGGGACGAGTGGTTCGCCCTGCTCGACGCCTGGGACGCCACCGGGCGTACGCACACCGAGATCGCCCGCTGGCTGGCCACCACGCACGAGGTGCCGGGCTGGTGGGCGCAGAGCCTCACCGTCGGGTACGAACAGACGCGCGGCCTGCGCGCCCCCGGGCAGCGGCGCGGCGGCGGCTTCTCCGCCGCCGGCAGCCGCACGGTGGCCGTCCCGGTGCGGCGGCTCTTCGACGCCTTCGCCGACGACGCGCTGCGCCGCCGGTGGCTGCCCGGCGCGGAGGTCCGGGTCCGCACCGCCACCGCGCCCCGGACGTTCCGCGCCGACTGGGGCGACGGGTCGACTCGGCTCGTGGTGGGCTTCGCCGCCGTGGGCGAGACGAAGTCCCGGGTGTCCGTCCAGCACGAGAAACTGACCGGGGCGGAACAGGCGGCCGAGCTGAAGGCGTACTGGCGGGACCGGCTGGCCGCGCTCAAGCACCTCCTGGAAGGCACGGGCCGATGAGCACACGTCCGTCGCCGGCACCACCCCTCCGATCCGGCCACCAGCGGTCGGACCGGCACCTCGCCGGCTGACGGCGCGCCGGCCCGGCGGCGGTCACGCCGACCGCCGCCGGGCCCGTCGTCAGCCGACGCGACCGGCGGCCACCCGACCCGGCCCGCCTCGGGACCGCCGGCCGCCGCCCGTCACCAGGAGCAGCGCGACGATCAGGTACGGCACGGCGGCCACCGCGAAGGCGAACCCGTTGCCGGCCCCGGTGGCGAGCAGGCCGTACCCGCCGTAGACGGCGATGATCGTCACGTCGGTGGCCATCCCGGCGAGCGAGGTGACCGTGGCCCGGCTGCTGCCGGTGACCCGGGCCTGCAAGCGGGCGTCGGCGAGCACGGTGGCGAGTTGGAAGCCGCAGAACGCGGCCGCGACCAGCACGAACCCGACGGGCCGGGCGAGCAGCGCCCCGGCGGCCAGGGCCACGCCGGACACCGCCAGCAGCCCGGCGTACCCGCGGGTGGTCAGCCGCTCCCCCGCCGGGGCGAGCAGGCCGCCGGCGCTCACCCCGGCCCAGATGAGCAGGAGCAGCAGCGGCACGCTCGCCTCGGCGACGCCGGTGTCCCGCGCCAGCAGCGGCGTGTACTCCTCGAGGGCCCCCCAGACCGCCGCGACCGCCGCGACCAGCAGCACCGCCGCGCGGACGGCCCGGTCGGCGTGCGCCTCGGCGAGCCCGGCGCGCAGGCTCGCCCACCAGCCGAGGTCGTCGTCGCCGTACTCGTCGCCCGCGTCCCGTCCCGCCTCGGCGGCCCGCCCGGTCCACTCCTGGCTGGCGGTCGCGGCCGGGCCGGCGGTGGTGGCCGCTGCCGGCCCGGCCGCGGGAGCGGCAGCGGCCACCGGGGCGTCGCCCCGCCGGTGTTCGGGGAAGCGGGTGGCGACGGCGGCGGCGAGCAGGCAGGCGAGCACGCTGGCCACGCCCACCGCCGGGTAGCCGCCGACGGCGAACACCGGGCCGGCCAGGACGATCGAGGCGAGCACGCCGAGCGTCTCGGCCGTCCTGGCCCGGCCGATGACGCGGGCGTACCGGCCGGCGGCGTCGAGCCGGTCGAGTTCGTCGAAGACCAGCGCCTCCAGCGCACCCGAGGCGAGCGCACCGCCGGCGCCCCACAGCACGAACCCGACGGCGAAGGCCGGATACGAGGGGACGAGCACCCAGAGCGCGAAGCCGGCGGCCGTGACGAGCGGGGCGAGGGCGAGCAGCAGCCGCCGGGAGACCGCGTCGGCGAAGGCGCCGGAGGGCACCTCCAGCAGGATCCCGCTGGCCGACCAGATCACGAACAGCGAGGAGATCTGCCAGACCGACAGGCCGGTGTCGCTGAACAGCAGCGCGTACAGCGGATAGAGCAGAACGAGTTCACCGAGGAACGCGTACCCGTAGAGGATGGCCGCCAGCCGGCGGACACGCGGATCGGGCACGCGCACAGTGTGGACAGTCATGAAGCCTTCCCGTGGAGACGAAGCGGACGCCGGACGTACGGCGTCCGCGGCGGCCCACGGGGGCGACCGTCAGCGGTGCATCAACATCGCCACGTCATGCCGGCGATGTTAGGCGGCGGCGGCCCTGACGGCCATGCCGTACCGCGACACGCGTCGGGGTGGGACTCGTGCGGATCCCACCCCGGAACGCGGCGGCACGGTCAGCGGCGGAACTTCTCCTGACCCATCGGCGGGATGACCATGGTGGCCTCGGCGTCCTGGCCGGTCGGCTGCGCCGGGACCGTGGCGCCGGTCGAGGTGACCTGGGTGGCGTCCGGGTCGACGTGGGGCGCGGCCGGATCGGCGGGGCGCGGCACGACCTGGGTGGCGTCGGCGTCCACGGCCGGGCCGGCGGGTTCACCGGCACGGACGACCTGGGTGGCGTCGGCGGCCGGCTCGGTCAGGTGGGTCTCGGTGTCGCGGCGGCCGGCCTGGTAGGCGCGGGCGTGCGTGGCGATCAGGTGCGACTCCTGCTCGGCGCGGGTCAGCCAGGACTCCCAGCGGCTCTGCATCGGACGGACCAGACCGCCGCCGACCCCGACGACGAGGATGCCGCCGACGGTGGCGAGCACGGCGACCAGCACCGGGGTGGTCACGGCGGTCGCCACACCGATCTGGTTGAGGGCGGCGATGACGCCGAGGCCGAGGATGAACACCGAGGCGATGCTGGCCAGGATGCGGCCGTACGACAGCCCGCCCAGGGCGCCGCTGATGATGTCCTTGACGGCGTTGGCGATCGCGGCGGCGACCACGACAATGACGATCGCGACGAAGGCACGGGGCAGCCAGGCGATCACGCCGGCGATCAGGTCCGAGACGGGATTCGGGCCCCAGATGCCGAACGCGAGCTGGAGGGTCACCAGCAGCACGCCGTAGTAGGCGAGCTTCGCGACGATGTCGCTGGCGTCGTACCGGGACCGGGCCAGGGCCCGGCGGATCCCGCCGCGCTCCACCGCGCGGTCGAAGCCCACCCGCTCCAGCACCTTGTCGACGATCTTGAGCACGGCCTTGGCGATCAGCCAGCCGACCACCAGGATCGCCACGAAGGCCACGGCCTTGGGCAGGAACAGCATCACCGAGCGGAGGGCGTCCCCCACCGCGTCGCCGAAGTCGTCTCTCATGGGAATCCTCCACACGGGTGTCCGTCTCGTCGCGCCCGACCTACCCTCGGCGCCGGCCGGGGAAACACCGGTCGGCGCCGGGCGGCGTCGCGTCGACGCGACGGTGCCGGCGGGGCCGCGCGCCCGCTCGGCCGGGAGGGTCAGCGGCGCCGGCAGTCGTAGGCGACCGGGGCCTGGGCCTGCACCGGGGACGGCGAGGTGATGTTGACCGTGGCCGTCTCGGTCGTGGTGCCCACGCCGCTGAAGGCCCAGCGCAGCGTCAACTCGACGGTGCGCTGGCCGCGGCCGACCCGCTCGGTCAGCAGGCTGCCGGGGGCGCTGCCACTGCGCAGCCATTGGTAGCGGATCTCCCCCGCCCGGCCGTTGGTCGACACGGTGGCCACCACGTCGACGGTGACGTCGCACCGGTCGCCGGCCGGCCGCGGCACCGCCACCGTGACCCCGGTGACCTCCAGAGGGCTGATCCGCTGCCAGAGATAGAGGCCGACGACGGCGAGCAGCGCGACGGTGAGCACAGTGGAGAGCACCGAGGTGACGGTCCGCCACGCCGGCCGCCGCCGGCGCGGGGGCGTCGGCACGGGCCAGGCGGGCGCGACCGGTGGGGTGGCCGGCACGCCCGGCCCGAACCGCACCTCGCCGCCCACGGGCACGAGGGACGCTCCCGTACGCCCGCCGAAGACCGTCCCCGGCCCGGCCCCGGTGGTACGCCCCGTCCCGACCGCCGTCACCGGGCCCGTCGGCTCCTGCCCGCTCGGCTGCGCCGTCGTCCACGGCCCGGACCGCCCACCCGCATCGACCGGCAGCCGGCCGGGGTCCACGCGCGGGGACGGCACGGGACCGGCGGGCGGGGCTACCCGCCACCCCGGCGCGAGGTGCGCCGTGGGCTCTCCCCCGCCGAGGTGCCCGGTGGCGTCCCCAAGGTTCAGGTGCGCCGTAGCTTCCCCCTGGGCCAGGTGTGCCGTGCCGTCTCTGGCGGCCGGGTGCCGCATCGTCGGCGCGCCGCCGGGCAGGGGCGCGGTCGGCTCGCCGGAGCCGGGGTACGACGTGGGCTCGCCGGAACCCAGGTAGGCCGTGGGCTCACCGGAACCCGGGTAGGCCGTCGGCCCGCCGGAACGCAGGTAGGCCGTGGGCTCGCCGGAACCCAGGTAGGCCGTCGGCCCGCCGGAACCCGGGTAGGCCGTGGGATCACCAGAGGCCAGGTGTGCCGTGGGCTCGCCAGCACTCACGTGCGCGGTGGGTTCGTCGGAGGCGGGGTGTGCGGTGGGCCCGGTCGGGTGCGGGACGCCGTCGAGCCGGGCGGTCGCCGCGGCGTCGACGGGCAGCCGGTGGGTGGGCAGCGCCTCGGTCTGGTCGTTCGGCTGGGTCACGGCGGCCCGCCCTCCGTCATCGTGGTCGACATCCGGGCCACCGATCAGCCCGGGGTGCAGAACGGGCGGAGCGTCACGTGGACCGGCGAACTCTCGGGCGAGGCGTTGCCGGCCTCGTCGACCGCGACGACCCGGACCGGGATCCGGGTGCTGTCGCCCGGCCGGGGCAGGTCGCGCAGGACGCCACGGAACAGTCCACGACGGTCGGCCGTCATGGGCACCTCCGTGGTGCGGCCGTCCAGGGTGTACCGGAAGCTGACCCGCAGTCTCCCGGCCGTCGTACGGTCGTCGGAGACGACGGCGGACACGGTGCTGGACGTGGGCCCGTACGGACAGCCCTCGGGGTCCAGCGCGGTCGGGCTTGCCGCGACCTGCCCGACGGAGGGCGCGACGGTGTCCGCCGGCGGTGGCGGGCTGGTGCTGGCCGACGCGGTCGGCGAGGCGGAAGCGGACGGGGACGACGACGCACTCAGGCCGGTTGACGCCGGGGCGGCCGTCGTCGCGGTGGGCGTGGCGGACGCCGGGACGGGGGTCGCCGCCGCCGTCGGCGTGGGCGGCGCGGCGGCCGGGGCGGACGCCTCGCCGGTCGGACCCGCCGTCGCCTGCGGGGCGGCCGCCGCCGGCACGGTCTCGTCGCGGCTGGCGTAGCTCAGCCCGGCCCCGCCGACCAGCAGTGCGGCGACCAACCCGCCGCCGAGCAGCGCCGCGCGGGCCCGGCCCGCGCGCAGCCAGGTCCACCGGCCGGTGCCCCCGCCCAGTGCGGTGCTGGCCAGGCTGGTGGCCCCGCCGGTGCCGTCGGGGAACGGGAAGAGGGCGGCGAGCAGGGCCGCCCGGCGGGCCAGCTCGCGCAGGCCGCGCTCCTCCCACTCCGGTCCGTACGCGCCGGCCGCCACCTGCTCCAGCACGGCGAGGAAGACCTGCGCGGGTTGCGGTCGCTCGGCCGGTTGCTTGGCCATGCCGTGCCGCAGCAGGTCGTGCACCGGCTCGGGAGCCGGGTCGGTGGGGATCGGCGCCCGAGCGTGCTGCTGGTGCAGGGTGAACAGGTCCCGCCCGTCGTAGGGCGGCCGACCGGTGAGGCACTCGTAGAAGGTGGCGGTGGCCGCGTAGATGTCGCAGGCCGGGCTGGCCGGGGCGCCCGTCCACTGCTCGGGGGCCATGTAGCGGGGGGTGCCGGTGACGCTGACCCCGGAGGTCTCCCCGACCGGCATCGCGATGCCGAAGTCGGCCAGCTTGCTGGTGCCCTCGGCGGTGACCAGCACGTTCTCCGGCTTGTAGTCGCGGTGCACCACGCCCCTGGCGTGCGCGGCGCCGAGCCCGGCGAGCGATCCCTTGAGAACGCACAGCGCCGACTCCGCGGTGGTGGGGCCGTGCGCGCGCAGCATCTGCCGCAGCGATACGCCGTCGACCAGCTCCATGACGATCGCCGCGCCGGCGGGCGACTCGACGTACTCGTAGAGCCGGGAGACGTGCGGGTCGTCGATCTCGGCCAGCAGCCGGGCCTCGTCCCGGAACGCGGTGCGGAACGAGGGGTCGTCACCGATGCCGCCGGTGAGGTACTTGATGGCGACCGGGGTGCCGGTCGCGTCGTGCACGGCGAGGTCCACCCGGCCGGACGCGCCGGCGCCGAGCTGCCGGACCGGGCGGTAGCCCGAGACCTGCCAGCCGGTCACGCGCTCACCTCCCCACCCCGGAACGGACAGCCTCCGTGGCTGCCTCGGTGGCCATTGTGGTCGCGCCGGGCGGTGGATCCATCGGCGCAACGGCTGCTTCCGGGCTCCGGACGTCCCGCTCGGCGCGGCGGGGTGGCGGCATGGTCGGTAACGGACACCGCCCACTCGTAGCACCCTCTCGCAAGCGTCGTCGCCGAGCGGGCGGCCACCCGCCGGCTCGGCGGGCGGTGGTCGTACCCGGGCAGCCGGGCGAACCGGCGACGGAGGCGGCGGCGCGCCGAGGTCGGCAGTCGCGGGCCGGCGAGGGGTCAGGCCGGGGGTCGGCGGCGGCCGTCGCCGGGCGCGGCGGCGGGCGCCGGCGCGGCGCGCTCCGCCGTGGGGGGCTGCGCCGCCGGCGGCTCGGCGTCGCGGGCGGGTTCGGCGCTGCGGGTGAACTTGTCGAAGAAGCGCAGCAGCTCGACCGGGAACGGCATCACCAGGGTGCTGTTCTTCTCCGCCGCCACGTCCACGACGGTCTGCAGCAGCCGGAGCTGGTACGCCCCGGGGGTCGCCGCCATCGCCCGGGACGCGTCGGCGAGCCGGCGGGACGCCTGGTACTCGCCGTCGGCGGCGATCACCCGGGCGCGGCGCTCGCGTTCCGCCTCGGCCTGGCGGGACATCGACCGCTTCATCCCCTCGGGCAGCGCGACGTCCTTGACCTCGACCCGCTCGATGAGCAGCCCCCACGGCTTCTCGGTCGGCGCGTCGATGACGGCCTTCAGCTCGGTGTTGATCCGCTCCCGGTCGCCGAGCAGGGTGTCCAGGTCGGCCTTGCCGATCACCGACCGCAGCGCGGTCTGCGCCACCTGGAGCACGGCCGCAGGGTAGTCGCGGACGTTGACCAGCGCCTTCACCGGGTCGACGACCCGGTAGTAGACGACCGCGTCGACGGTGAGGGTGACGTTGTCCCGGGTGATGGCGCCCTGCGGGGGCACGCCGATCACGGTCGTCTGCATGCTGACCCGGACCATCCGGTCGGCGATCGGGACGATCAGGCGCAGGCCGGGCTCGCGGACCGGTTGCAGCACGCGGCCGAAGCGGAAGACGATGCCGCGCTGGTACTGCTGTACAAGCCGGATGCTCAGGGCGCCGACGAGCGCGAAGAACACGACCACGATCACCGCGCCGATCACGACGGCTTCCATGGCACCCCCGATCCGTTCGGCTCCCCGGGCCCCCCTTTCCCGCTGCGTCGCCGGATAGTCCTGCCTCTCCGGCGGTCGTCCGGTCGGCCGCCGGCGCCCCTCGGGGCAGATCGGTGGTTGCCGGACGCCGGGCGGTTTTCCTGGCTACGGTACGGGGAGCAGGCCGGCGGGGGCTGCCCGGCCGTGGGTCGGGCGGTCCGGCAGCACCGGGCCGAGGAAGGCCGATCGCTGGAGGCGATGCCGGTGACGATGGAAGCAGAGCGCACTCTCCGCGCCGACGAGATCACCGAGCTGGGCGAGCTCGCCGCGCAGTTGCGGGTGGACGCGATCCGGTGCAGCACCCGAGCCGGGTCCGGTCACCCGACCTCCAGCCTGTCCGCCGCGGACCTGCTCGCCGTGCTGGTCACCCGGCACCTGCGCTACGACTGGTCGGATCCGGGCGCTCGCGCCAACGACCACCTGATCTTCTCCAAGGGCCACGCCTCGCCCCTGCTGTACGCGGTCTTCAAGGCGGTCGGGGTGATCAGCGACGAGGAGCTGGTGGAGACCTACCGCCAGTTCGGCTCGCGCCTGCAGGGGCACCCGACACCGGTGCTGCCCTGGGTCGACGTGGCCACGGGCGCGCTCGGCCAGGGGCTGCCCGTCGGTGTCGGGATCGCGCTGGCCGGCCGGTACCTCGACCGGCTGCCGTACCACGTCTGGGTGTTGTGCGGGGACAGCGAGACGGCCGAGGGCTCCATCTGGGAGGCGCTGGACAAGGCGAGCCACTACGGGCTCGGCAACCTGACGGCGATCGTGGACGTGAACCGGTTCGGGCAGCGAGGGCCGACCGAGTTGGAATGGGACCTGGACACCTACCGGCGGCGGGTCGAGGCGTTCGGCTGCCGGGCGGTCGTCGTCGACGGTCACGACCTCGCCGCCGTCGACGAGGCGCTGGGCCGCGCCCGGCAGGCGACGGGTCCGACCGTGGTGCTCGCCCGGACCGTGAAGGGCAAGGGCGTACCCGAGGTCGAGAACAAGCCGGGCTGGCACGGCAAGCCGTTCAAGCCCGACCTGGCCGACCGCGCCGTCGACGCGCTCGGCGGCGTACGCCAGATCCGCGTCGCCGGCCCACGCCCCGAGGCCGCTCCGCCGCCCGCCGCTGCCGCCGGCGCGCCACCGGAGCTGCCCCGGTACGACCGGGGGGCGAAGGTCGCCACCCGCAACGCCTACGGCGACGCGCTGCGCGCGCTGGGCGCCCGGCCGGACGTGGTCGCGCTGGACGGCGAGGTCAGCGACTCGACGCGCGCCGACCGGTTCGCCGGGGAGTATCCCGACCGGTTCTTCGAGATGTTCATCGCCGAACAGCAGCTGGTCGCCGCGGCGGTCGGTTTGCAGGTACGCGGGTACCGGCCCTTCGCCTCGACCTTCGCGGCCTTCTTCTCCCGCGCCTACGACTTCATCCGGATGGCCGGCATCTCCGGGGCCGACATCGCCCTGTCCGGCTCGCACGCGGGGGTGGAGGTGGGGGCGGACGGCCCCTCGCAGATGGGGCTGGAGGACCTGGCGGCGATGCGCGCCGTCCACGGGTCGACCGTCCTCTACCCCAGCGACGCCGTGTCCTGCGCGGCCCTGGTGCGGGAGATGGTCGACTGCGGGGGCATCACCTACCTGCGGACGACCCGGGGGGCGTACCCCGTCCTGTACGGCAACGACGAGGACTTCCCGGTGGGCGGCAGCAAGCTGCTGCGCGGCGGCGACGACGACCGGGTAGCGCTGGTCGGGGCCGGGGTGACGGTGCACAACTGCCTCGCCGCCGCGGACCGGCTGGCGGGCGAGGGCGTCGCGGCCCGGGTGATCGACCTGTACTCGGTGAAGCCGCTGGACCGGCAGCGGTTGCTGGACGCCGTCCGGGTCACCGGCGGCCGGCTGGTGGTGGTGGAGGACCACTACCCGGAGGGTGGCCTCGGCTCGGCCGTGCTGGAGTCGCTGGCCGACCTCGCCGAGCCGGTGCGGGTGACGCACCTCGCCGTCCGCGGCCTGCCCACCTCCGGGACGTCGAGCCAGCTCATGGACCAGGCGGGAATCGGGGTGGAGGCGATCGTCACGGCGTCGCGCGCCGCGCTGTCCCGAGACTGAGCGGGCGGGCGACGGGTGGCCGCGCAGCCGGGTCGGTGAACAGAGCGCCGACGAGTGCTTCCGGTGCGATGGTGACCGGCCGGTCGCTGACCTGCCCGTCGCCGAGTTCGACGATCCGCCACACCCCGTCGGCGCGCAGGGCCAGATCCACCGTCACGAAGGGCAACCGCAGCGCCGCGATCGACGCGCCCAGCGGACACGGGTCGAAGTCCGCGGGCGGGGTGTCGTGCGGGCTGTCCGGGTGCGCGCCGACCAGGACGCAGCCGCCGTCGATCCACCACCTGCGGACCTCGGCGCCGGCGAACCGCTCGAACCGGCGCAGCACGAGGCCACCGACGACGTCCTCCGCGCGCAGGTCGAGGAACCGGCTCGCGATCGCCCAGGCGGCGTCACCGTCGTCCAGGTTCGGGATGAACGCCGCCTCGTGCCAGTGGTGCTTCATCGACTTGGTGAAGTCGCGTAGCACCGCTGGCCCGCCGCCGAGGTCGCACCGCGCCCGCTCGAAGTCGGCGCGCCGTGTCCCGACCGTCCACGTCGTACGCGGCGTCAATTCGGCGAGGTCGGGATACCAGCCGGGCAGCTCGTGGGCCCGCATGTACTGCTCGGCGCTCGTCCGCAGCGTGACGCCACGGCCGGCCAGCGCTGCGGCGAAGGCGGCGTACCGCTCGCTGCGCAACATCCACCCGCGGTAGACGGCCTCGCCCTCCACCGTTATTCGGGACACCGCCCGCGGCACGTCGTCGCCACGGGCCAACGCGTCGTGGTCGACGAGGGCGACCGCGACGCCCGCGGCCCGGGCCGCGCGTGTCTCCGGCGCGAAGTGGTCATCCGGACGACGCGGCCGCAGCGGGTCCGCGGGAACGATCAACAGCATCCGGTGGATGTTGCCCGATCGGCCCGTGGGACGCGACCGCGTTCCCGTCGGCGATGCCGGCGGTGGTGCCGGGCGACGGCGACTTCCCGTCGCCGCGCACCAGGACAACCGATCGGCGGGCGAGTGCGTCCTTAGTCCGAGCAGTCGGATAGGGCGGTGTGGAGGTTCGATAGACGAGGTTGCCGAGGACGCGTTCCGGTCGTTCGTCGCGGCGCGTTCGGCGGCGCTGCTGCGCAGCGCTTACCTGCTGGTCGGCGACCGCGACAGGGCCGAGGACCTGCTGCAGACGGTGCTCATCAAGACGTACGTCAGGTGGTCGCGCATCCGGGACCCCGCCGCCGTCGAGGGGTACGTGCGGCGGGCGCTGGTCACCACCGCGACGTCGTGGTGGCGGGGCCGGGCGTACCGGGAGCGACCGGTCGACACGGTGCCGGACCGCGGCGGCGTGGACGAGACGGACGCGCGCCTGGAGCACGACGCGATGTGGCAGCGCCTGCTGACGCTGCCGCCGAAGCAGCGGGCCGTGCTGGTGCTGCGCTACTACGAGGGCATGGCCGAGGCGGAGATCGCCGAGGTGCTGGACATCCGGCGGGGCACGGTGAAGAGCCACGCGTCGCGGGGTCTCGCCGCGCTACGCCGTCAACTGGAGGAACAGGATGCGGAGAAGGGGGCGGTGACGCCATGAACGACCGACCGGACCGGGGACTCGCCGACGCACTCGAGCGGCGGGCCGACTCGATCGCGCCGGGGCCTCGGCTCTCCGCCGAGGAGATCGTGCAGGCGGGACGCCGAGCGGCCCGACGACGGACCACGCGGATCCGGGTGTCCGCGGCGGCAGCGGTCACCGCGCTGGCGGTCGTGGCCGCGCCCGCCGTGATCGACGCCGTACGACGTCCGACCCATCCGGCGCCGGCCGCGTCCAGGTCGGAGCCGCCGCGCGGCCTGCCCACGGCCTGCCCGGTCGAGCGGCTGCCGGTGCCGGCGGGCAGCGTCATGGACATGGTGATCGGCATGGATCCGACCGGTCGCTACATCGTGGGTCGGACGAACCCCGGCCGCGGCGGCACCGGTCTCGACATGTTGATCTGGGACAACGGCCGCCTCCAGGTGATCCCGGTGCCGGGCGACCAGCAACTGCCCACCGACATCAACTCCCGCGGCGAGGCGGTCGGCGTCAGCGGCACCGTCGGTGAACGGGCGTGGATCTACCGCGACGGCACCGTGACGCATCTGCCCGGGCAGCCCTCGACGCGGGCCAACGCGATCAACGAGGGCGGTGTCGTGGTCGGTGCGAACGGGCTCCGACAGCCCCTGGTCTGGCGAACCCCGACGGACCAACCGACGGTGCTGCCGATGCCGGACGGCGACTGGGAGGGCGAGGCCAGCGACATCTCCGCCGACGGCACGATCGTCGGCACGCTCAACCGCCAGCGCACCACCCTGTTCCAGGCGTACGCCTGGTTGCCCGACGGCACGCTGCGGGAACTGCCGCCACCGGTCGTCGACGGCGAGAGGGCCGTCGCCACACGCGCGATGTCGATCTTCGGGGACTGGGTGGCCGGCACCGCGGATGGGCCACGCGGTGACGTCCCGACGCGGTGGAACCTGCGCACCGGCGAGGTCCAGACCTTCCCCGGGATGCGGATGGGCGGTCGCGGCGTCAGTGCCGACGGCTGGCTCGTCGGCAGCCGGGAGGGGCAGGGACTGCTCGCCAGCCACCAGGGCATGGTGACGCTGCCGGACCTGCACGACCACGACACCGACATGTCGAACTACGCCGTGGCGATCAGCCGGGACGGTCGCCTCGTCGCGGGTGGCGGGTCGGTCGGCGGTCCCCGGGCTGTCCCGGTGGTGTGGCGCTGCCGGTGACACTCCGACCCGGGGAGGCGCGGCCGGGCCGGGGTTGCCGTCGCGACGACCGTCACCGGCAGCCTCGGCCCGCCGCCGCGAAAGTTCGCGGCCCTATGCTGAGCCGATGGACGTGGAGTTCAGCGGCGAGATGTTCTTCTGGAGGGGCCCCGCGCCGTGGCACTTCGTCCCCGTGCCGGAAGACGACTCCCGCGAGCTGAACGCGACCTGCGCGTCCGTGAGCTACGGCTGGGGCATGATCCCGGTGACGGCCCGGATCGGGGGCACCGGGTGGCGGACGTCGCTGTTCCCCAAGGACGGGCGTTACCTCGTGCCGGTGAAGGCCGGGGTGCGCGAGGCCGAAGGGCTCGCGGTCGGAGACGCCGTCACGGTGCGCCTGGTCGTCGACGTCTGACCCGGGTGACCGGGTCGGGCCGGAGGCGTCCCGGCCGGGACCCTACAGCGCTCCGCCCCAGTTGTCGGTGGTGAGTCGGCCGGTGGTGTCGTCGATGAAGCGGTGTTCGAGGGTGCCGTTCGTCGTCCGGTAGAACACGTGGTGCTGGTTCGGAGTCGACAGTCCCGCCGGGTCGTCGGTCACCACACCACGGGCGCCCCAGTCGTCGACGCCCGGGTTGATCCCCGGCCACCAGTACCAGTGGACCAGGTCGCCCGAAGCCGTACGGGCGAAGACGTGCTGCTGATCGCGGTGCACGAACGCGTGCGGGTTCCCCACGAACCCACCACCGGGCCACACGCCACCGTTGAGCGTGCCGGACGGATCGTCGAAGAACCGATGCTGCAACCTGCCGTCGGCATTGCGGAAGAACACGTGGTGCTGGTTGCCGCCGTAGGAGAACCCGGTCGGGTCCGACGCCACACCCGAGGTCACACCCCAGTTGTCCGTAGCGGGGTTGATGCCCGGCCACCAGTACCAGTGGATCAACCCACCCGAGGCCGTCCGGGCGAAGACGTGCTGCTGGTCCCGATGCACGAACGCGTACGGATTCCCCACGAACCCACCACCCGGCCACACCCCACCGGCGATCTGGCCCGTGTTCAGGTCGTAGAAGCGGTGCTCCAGGTTCCCCTCCGGATTGCGGTAGAACACGTGCTGCTGACTGCCGTACGCGAAGCCGGTCGGATTCGACATCACCCGCCCGACCGTGTTCCAGTCGTCCAAGCCGGGAGAGGCCATGCCCGGCCCGAACCACCAGTGTCGCAACGTGTTGTCGCTCCCCCGCGCGAACACGTGCTGCTGACCGGCGTGCGAATACCCGACCGCCTTGCCCGTCAGCGGGCCCCCGCCCCAGTCCGCCCGCACCAGTCCCGCACCCGGCGACCACGACAGGTTCACCAACGACCCCGCCGCACCCACCGCCACGACGTGCTGCCCGTCGCCGAAACCGAACGCCCGACCGGCGACGGGCTCGGCGGGGCGACCGCAGTTGTCGCTGGTGAGGTACCGCTGGTGGTAGGAGCCCGGATACGGCGCGAGGGAGATGCCGTTGATGACGATGCTCTGCCCGACGCCGTTGTACAGCTGCTCGTAGTGGATGTGCGCGCCGAAGGAGTTGCCGGTGTTGCCGGTCAGCCCGATCTGCTGGCCCTGGGCGACTGTCGCGCCGTTGGCCACCGAGTAGGCGGCGAGGTGGAAGTAGTAGGTCTTCCATCCGCCGCCGTGCTCGATGGCGATGTAGTTGCCCGCGCCGCTGGGCTGCGAGTAGCGGTAGGCGGTGCCGGCTGCCGAGGCGAGCACGGGGGTGCCGTCGGTGACCCCGCCGTCGGCCCGGACGAAGTCCAGCGCCTGACGGACCTCGCTGCTGTGGTGGCTGTAGGTCCACCGTTGCCCGCACGGGAACGGGGCTTTGAAGGTGGGCGCGGCGGCGCCGGCGGGTGTGCCGGCCGCCACGGCCAGCGCCGCCCACGTCACCACGGCGGCCACGAGCGCCACGCCCAGTCGGCGGACGATGCCTACGGTACGCACGGGCGGCTCCTCGCTGCGGTGGTGGCGGCTGCGGAAACGGGCCGTGCGATCTGCGGTCGCGCCGGCCCGCCGGTCGGTCTGGGCGGTGCTCGGAGCGCGGGCGAGCGGGGCTCCGATGGCGCGAGTCTGGAGAAGGGCGGTGACGCCTGTCAATGGATTGACGAAAGTTTCCGGCAGGGTGTCACTAGCCACCCGCAAACATCCTTCGGCGCCGGAGCGCGCTTGACCGCGCCGGACGTTGGCCGTAGCTTCCAGCTATACATCGACGAGGGTCGCTTGATCAGGTCGGCATCCGTTCCGGCGCCACAGTTCTCCGCCCTGCCCGCCGCACGCTCGCGACAAGGACGGTCATGACGATCAACCGCCGCTCACTGCTCGGGAAGGTCGCCGTGGTCGGCGCGGCCGCCGCGGCCGCGCCGGCCCTGGCCCCCGGCGCGGCCCAGGCCGCCTACTGGAAGAAGCGCCTCACCGGCGCCGACCTGGACACCAACCACCGGTGGCAGGTCGCCGGCACCGACCTCGGCATACCGTACGTGCTGGAGAACGGCTCCATCGGCTACCTGTTCGGCGACACCTTCAACACGCCGTGGCCGGAGGGCCCGCCGCTGCCCAACGACTGGCGCTCACCGGTGATGCTGCGCTCCTACGTCCACCCGGGGTCGAGCGGTGGGATCGTCTTCGACAGCGCCGCCCGGGTCGCCGGCAACGGGCGGGCTCCCGAGCTGATGCACAACGGCCACAACGGCGTCGGCATCGACGGCCTCTGGGAGGTGACCGTCATCCCCAACGACGGCATCAGCTTCCCCGAGACCGGCCGCCAGCTCGTCTCGTACATGAGCATCGAGAACTGGAACTCCGCCGGCCCCGCCGGGCCGCACTGGAAGTCGCGCTACGCGGGGCTGGCCTACAGCGACAACGGCAACGACTTCGTCCGTACGCCGCTGAAGTGGTGGAACGACGGCACCAACACGGACCCCTTCCAGATGTGGACGATGCAGCGCGACGGAGACTGGGTGTACGTCTTCTCGGTGCGCTCGGGCCGGCAGGACGGCCCGATGATGCTGCGCCGCGTTCGCTGGGACCGGCTCTTCTATCCCGAGTCCTACGAGGGCTGGGGCTGGAACGGCACCAACTGGGGCTGGAGCCGCCCGTGCACGCCGATCCTCACCGGCCGGTTCGGCGAGCCGTCGGTGCGGCGGCTCGCCGACGGCACCTGGGTGATGTCCTACCTCAACTGCGCGACCGGCTGCATCGTCACCCGCACCGCCGGCGGGCCGGACCAGGTCTGGACGGCGGAGAAGGTCCAGGTCACGCCGTGGCAGGAGCCCGGGCTCTACGGCGGCTTCATCCACCCGTGGTCCAGCCGCCGGGCCAACGACCTGCACCTGATGGTGTCGAAGTGGACCAGGACGCCCGACAACCGGAGCACCGCGTACCACGTCAGTCAATTCGTCGCGTCGGCGTGAACCCGCCGGACGGAGGCGGGCGCGCAGCAGTCGTCACGCCGGGTCGACGCGGCCCCGGCGCTGGAGGGAAACCATGAGTGAGAGTGGCAACGTCCGTCGTCGAGTGAGCCGCCGGCGCCTGCTGGCCGGCACGGCGGGAGTCGCCGCCGCCGGAGCGTTCGTCGGGGCGTTCTCCGCGTCGTCCCCCGCGGTCGCCGCTGTCGACGGCCACGGCCTGCACATCGTCGACCGCAACGAGAACCCCGGCCGGCTGCAGTACTACCGCTTCGCCACCGCCGCCGTCGAGTGGGACCCAGCGGTCAACGTCCTGCTGCCCGACGGCTACCACACCAGCGGCAGGCGCTATCCCGTGCTGTACCTCCTGCACGGCGGCGGAGCCGACTTCCGCACCTTCCACCTGCAGGACAACATCATCAATCTCACCGCCGGCCGGGAGATCATCGTCGTCATGCCGGACGCCTCGACCGGCTGGTACTCGAACCCGGTGCACAGCAACACCGGCCCCCGCAACTGGGAGACCTTCCACATGGCGCAACTGCTGCCGTGGATCGAGTCGAACTTCCGCACGTTCCCGGAGTACGACGGACGCGCGGTCGCCGGGTTCTCGATGGGCGGGTTCGGCGCCCTCAAGTACGCCGCGAAGTACTACGGCCACTTCTGTTCGGTCAGCTCCCACTCCGGTCCGGCCAGCCTGCGCCGGGACTTCGGCCTGGTCGTGCACTGGGCCAACGCCACCTCGGCGGCGCTGGACCTGGGCGGCGGCACGGTCTACGGCGCACCGCTGTGGGACGAGGCCCGGGTCAGCGCCGACAACCCCGTCCAGCGCATCGGCAGCTACCACAACAAGCGCGTCTTCCTCGCCGCCGGCACCTCGCCCGACCCGGTCAACTGGTTCGACACCGTCAACGAGACCCAGGTGCTGGCCGGCCAGCGCGAGTTCCGGGCGGCTCTCGCCCGCGCCGGCATCCCGCACGAGTGGCGCGAGGTTCCCGGGGGCCACTACTTCCGGCACGAGCTCTTCGTCCAGGACCTCGACGGCATGCTCCGCCGCCTCCGCCGCGCCGGCTGACCTCGTCGACGTCCCCGCCGCGCCACCCGAGCCGTGGCGCGGCGGGGACGTCGTCGCAGGCTGCGCGGTGCACGGAATCCGCGCCGGCGGGCACTCACCGCGGCGCGGCGGGCTGCCGGCCGGGATCGTCGGGCGCGGTGATGGTGACGTCGAAGACGTCGAGGAGGCCGAGCAGCCCCGCGAGGGCGACGGCTTCGTCTCGTTTGAGGATGATGCTGCGGGCGGCGTCGGGGTCGTCGCCGTCGTGGTAGACCAGCTCACGCCGGCCGCCGGCGTAGTGGGTCACCACCCCGACGCGGCATCCGGCGTCGGTGGTGAACATGCGGCGAAAACCGATGCCGGGCAGCGGTGTCAGTTCGACGTCCATCGGAACTCCAGGTGGTGAGGGAACCGCAGCGGTGGGCGCGGTGCGGTGACGGCCGGACGAGGGCACGTCCGGCTGCGGCGGCGACGGCAGGCACGGCGCAGTCGTCGGCTCGCCGTGCGGGGACCGTCGCCCGGGGTCAGCCGGTGAGCAGCAGGCGCAGGCCGGCGAGCGTGGCCAGGTGCGGATCCGGGGGCATCGTGACGGTGCGGCCGGTCAGGGCGGCCAGCCGGGCCGCGAGCCCCGGATGCGCCGCCCCGCCACCGGTGATCAGCAGCCGACGTCGACCCGGGCCGACCGGGCGGGCGCCGACGCGGCGCACGGCGGCCGCGATGAACGGCACCTGGTCGACGGCGTTGGGCACGTCGACGTGCTCGGCGGCGGCGACCGCGCGGTCGGCGATGCGGGCGATCTCGGTGCGGCCGTGCCCGATGTCGACGGCGACGACGTCGTCGCGGTCCAGGTCGGCCTGGCAGGCCAGGGCGGCCGCCAACGGCTCCTCCACGGTGGCGACGCGCCCGCCGAGCGCCCGGCGGACCACCGCGACGAGGAGGTTCTTCTGCTGCAACGTGGCGGTGGCCGGCACGCCGACGACGACCGGTGAGACGTCGTCGCCCGGCCGTCCGGCGGCCGCCGCCACCACCCGCAACAGGTGTACGCAGGTGAAGAAGTCCTCCACCACGCCGTGCCGCACCGGCCACAACAGCTTCGCGCCGCTGGTGGCGCGCAGGTCCATCGCGGCGCGCCCGACGGCATGGCCGCCGGAGGGTATCCGCGCGACGACGGCGGGTTCGGTGACGACCTCCCCGTGCACCGGGGTCCACACGCGCACCGTCGACGTGCCGAGGTCGAGGGCGACGGGATGCCGTACGCCGAGGCGGGCGTACGCGCCGGGAGCCAGCATGCTCATCGCCCCCGCGCCGGAGCGGGCGCGGCGGCGCACGTCGTCGGTCGGGGCGGTCCGTCACCGACGGACAGGGAACGGGGGCGCGTGTCGTGACGCAGGGTCGGCATGGTGCTCCAAGCCACGGGCCGGCGCCGTTGGGCGTCGGGAGGCGAACAGGCTTCAGACGGCGAACGTCAGCCTGGGCGGAGCACGGTCCGCCGACCACGCCGGCACGCAACCGGGGACGGCCCGCCGCGTGCACCGGAACACGATGCACAGCCCGACGGCCCGCGCCGCCGACAGCACCATGACCAGCACGGCCAGCATCAGCAGCGCCGACAGCGAGACGCGCTTGCCGACGCGGCGGAGACCGTGCCGATCCTGCATGGCCGACACCATAGCCGGGCGACCGGCCGCTCGGCCACGGCGTTCGACGGGCGCCACCCGGCCGCCGGTTCCGCAAGCCCTGGCGCCGGGACAGATAGCTGACTAAAGTCAGGTTTCATGACCTCGGATCAGCTCGTCGCCGCGGTGCGGCGGTTCAACCGGACGGTGACCCAGCGGGTGGGCGCCCTCGACGACGCGTACATGGCGCGCGGGCGTCCCCTCGCGCAGGCGCGGGTGCTGTGGGAGATCGGTCCCGGTGGCAGCGAGGTCGCGGCGCTCCGGGCCCGGCTCGGGCTGGACTCGGGCCACCTCAGCCGGCTCCTGCGCACCCTGGAGCACGACGGGCTGGTCACCGTCGGGCCCTCCGACCCTTTCGGGGGCGACGGGCGGGTACGGGTCGCCACGCTCACCGACGCCGGCCGGGCGGAGTGGTCCGAACTCGACAGGCGCTCCGACGAGTTCGCCTCGTCGATCCTCGCGCCGCTGTCCGCGCGGCGCCGGGAGCGGCTCGTCGCGGCGATGGCCGAGGTCGAGCGGCTGCTCGTCGCGTCGATGGTGGTCATCGCACCCTGCCCGCCCGGCGACCCGCGGGCCCGGGCCTGCACGCGGGCCTATGCCCGGGAGGTCTCCCGACGCTTCGACGACGGGTTCGATCCGAGCCGGAGCAACCCGGTGCACGACGAGGACCTCGTCCCGCCGGCCGGCCTGTTCCTGCTCGCCACCCTCAACGGCGAGCCCGTCGGGTGCGGCGCGGTCAAGCTCCACCGCGACGCGCCCGCCGAGATCAAGCGGGTCTGGGTGGCGGACACCGTACGCGGGCTCGGGGTCGGGCGGCGGATGCTCGGCGAGCTGGAACGACACGCCGCCGCACGGGGCCGGACCGCCGTCCGGCTGGACACCAATCGCAACCTCACCGAGGCGATCGCGATGTACCGCGCGGCCGGCTACCGGGAGATCGAGCCCTACAACACCGAGCACTACGCGCACCACTGGTTCGAGAAGCGCCTGACGCCGTGACGTGTCGACCGCCGCGCCGCCGCCCGACGGCGAGCCCGGGCGACGGGCGGACGGGCAACGGGCGACGGGCGGAACGACGCCAGCAGGGCGACGGGAATGGCGAATCAATTGACGCCGGCCCTCGTTCCCGCTGCGCGCATTCTGCTCTGACCGCCATGGGCCGGGGCACCAATCCGGGTAGTTTCTCCGTGTGGTCTACCCCCATTGCCGTGTGACGATGACGACGGTGGGGAATTGCCGTCTCCGGCGTACCGAATGACGGGCCCGGCATTTCTTCCGGGCCGGCTCGGCGGGCGCGGAACCACCGCGGAGCGTTGATCGGAGTGGTCACGACACGGCGCCTTCCGGCCGAACGGCCTCGCCAGTGGGCGGTCGGCAGGCAAGCGGCTCCCGGTCAGCGCTGGGGCGGCGCGGACGACTCCGGGACCAGCGGGTCGTGCGCGGCGTGCCGCAGTTGGCGGGTGCCGACGGCCTCGGCCAGCGCGAACGCGCACAGGGCGCCGGCGAGGACGGCCAGCCCCGCCAGCCGGGACACCGCGGTGGTCACCGCCGTCAGCCCGACCAGCGCCACGATCGCGACGAGCCGCAGGCCACGGACCCGGTGCTGGATGCGCCACCAGAAGGCCTGGTCGGCGAGGAGGAAGACGATCACCCCGCCGTAGAGGGTGAGGTGGGACATGTCCCACCACCCGACGGGTCCGGCGACCCGCTCGACCTCCGCCACCGTCTTGCGCAGCCCGAGCGCGACCAGCACGACCCCGACGATCATCGGCAGGTGCGAGTACGTGTACGCCTCGAGCGCGAGCCGGCTGCGCCGGCCGTCGTGCAGTCTCTGCACGCCTCGCTGCCCCGCGGTGGCGTCGACGTCGAAGTACGCCCACCAGAGCATGGCGACCACCACCAGGCTCAGCACGGAGGCGACGGCCACGGGCACGGAGACCGCGCGGTTGCTCACCGAGGCGCCGGTCGAGACGATCGCGCCGCCGAGCGCGACGAGGATGATCAGGCCGAACCGGTCGGCCCAGTGCTCGGCGGAGCGGACCGGCCAGTGCCGGGCGTTGAGCAGGTAACCGCTGCCGAGTTCGACGATGACGGCCGCGGCCCACAGGGCGGCACGGACGGGTCGGAAGGCCTGCGGATCGTCCGACGGCGGCGGGACGATGGCGGCGGCGTAGAGCAGCGCGAGCGCCACGGCGGCCGACACCGCGAGGCGCACCAACTGGCCGCGGAACAGCCGGTCCTTCCTGGCGACCGTCCAGAACGCGACGAAGTTCAGGGCGCGCACGAGGCCGTAGCACGTCACGAAGACCAGCGGTCCCGGCAGGCCGCCGGGCAGGCCGATGAAGACCGCGGGCACGGCGACGGCGATCACCAGGATGCTCGCCGCGGCGCCGAGGAGCAGGAGCCGGGCGAGGGCGTTCTCGGTGCGGAACGAGCTGCCGAGCCAGGCGTAGCTGCACCACGCCCACCAGAGCAGCACGAGCACCGCCAGCCCCTGGAGCAGCCCGCGCCAGCCGGGTTGCGCGGTCATCAGCTCGGTGACCTGGATGAAGGCGTAGACGAAGACCAGGTCGAGGAAGAGTTCCTTGGGCGTGACTCCGGTGGAGCGCTCGGTGACCGGCTCGATCGCCCGGTGCAGCGCCCGGTGCCGCACCCGGAAGACGGTGCGGTCGAGCAGGACCAGGCTGGCGACCGCGGCGGCGAGCAGCCCCAACTGGGCGACCACCGGCGCCCGCGCCGCCACCGGGACGAGCGCCAGCACCAGGACGAGGCCGACGAGCGGCCCGCGGCCCCAGATGCCGATCGTCCGGCGCTCGAAGGCGATCAGGGCGAGCAGGTACAGTGCCACCCCGCCGTACAGGGCGAAGAGGCCGAGCGCCGGCTCCGACCGCACCGACTGGAACGCCACACTGTTGAACGTGTGCTTGAGCCCGAGCGAGAGCAGGATCAGCCCGACGATCATCGGCAGGTGCAGGAACGTGTACGCGTCCCGGGCGAGCCGCGAGCGGGCGACGCCGGAGGCCTGTTCCAGCGCGTCCTCGGCGGAGAACCTGGCGATGTCGAAGTACGTCCACCAGAGCACGCCCACCAGCAGCATGCTGAGCACGGCGCCCCCGACCACCGCCCAGGTGACCGGGCTGGCCCAGCCGACACCCTGGCCCGTGCCGGCCGAGATGATGATCTCGCCGAACGCCACCAGGATGATCAGATGGAACCGTTCGGTCCAGTGCTTGACGGACTGGACGCGCCACCAGCTCACGCCGATGATCGCTATCCCGAGGTACTCGACGAGGAAGGCGGCCAGCAGCAGCGCGAAGCGGGCCCACTCCCGGGCTTCGCCGGCGGCACCGAACGCGCCGACGGGCAGGAGGCCCGCGGCCAGCAGCAACGGCGCGGCGGCAAGCAGGGGCACCCAGACACGCGGGTACGTGCGCCGGGCGGCGGGATCCCGCCAGACGGCGACGGTGGCCACCAGCAGCGCGCCGGAGCGGACGACCAGGTAGCAGACCACGACGACCAGCGGCCCGTGCAGGCCGCCCGGCTTGTCGGAGAACGTCTCGTTGAGGGTCACCCCCACGACCAGGATCAGCGCCGCCAGGCCGAAGATGACCACCGGCATGACGCCCCGGTCCACCCGGACGACGTTGCCGAGCCAGGCGTACGACAGCCAGCAGGTCCAGAGCAGGACCAGTAGCACCACGCCGTGCAGCAGGCTCGCGACGGTCAGGTCGGACGCGGCCGTGCTGGACACGGTGATGAAGGCGAAGACGAAGATCAGGTCGAGGAAGAGCTCCAGCCGGCTGACCGCGCTGGACTCCCCGACCAGCTGGATCCGGCCGGCCGCCACCGTCGGCCCCTTCTCGGTCACGTTCCCCACTCTGCCAAGGCCCGGCGGGGTGGACAGCGGATCCGGGAAGCGGGCCCGGGAGTCGGCGCCGCCCGGCCGGCACGCCCGGCGGTCTGCGGGGCGGCGACGGCAGGCCCCGCATTTCACGCCGTCGCTTTCTGCGTCATTTCCCTGCCGGCCCACCCGGATTTTCCAGTCGTCCACCGAAATCGTCGCGGGCGAGCCGTCGGGCGCCGCCGCATTGGCGGCGGCGGCCCGTGGTGGAGTCAAGAAGACGAAAATCACGCTTTCTCGGATTTCCCGCGCGGCCCGTCCCTTTGTAGGCTCTGTGGGCCGGTTTCCCGGCCCGGTCGGCGCGTGATTTCCGACGCCGAGGCACTACCCGCCACCCATCCCCGCCCATCCAGAGGGGCGGCGCCGTCGGCTGCGGTGACGCGTGTCCGGGCATGCCGGGGCGCCGGCCAGGTCCATCGACGACACGACACGGGAGCACGACACATGCAGGGGACATCCGCAGCACGCTGCCGGGCGACGCCGGCCCGACGGCGCCTTCTCACCGCACTGCTCGCCGCCACGGTGGGCGTCGTCGCGGCGGCGCCCCCCGCCCGGGCCGCGGACACCGGCTACGTGTCGGCGACCTCGGTGGAGGCCCTCGGCGGCGACCTGTCCACGGTGAGCCCCACGGTGCAGACCACCTATTCCGGCGACCCGCTGCGCCCCGCCGACTACCTCAAGCCCATGGGCCCGCTGGGCCACTACGGGCTGATCGGCCCCTGGGGGCCGCTCGGCGTCGCCGGTCCGATCGGCGTCGAGCCGTGGCACCCGTCAAGCTGGATCACCGGGACGGCCTGGGACGACTGGGCAGGCATGCTCGGCTGGTACGGCGGGCCGATGAGCGAGTGGGGCCCGCTCGGCCCCGACGGGCCGCTGTCGCCGGAGGCGTACCACGGGACGCTGCCCAGCCTGGGTGACTTCAGCAAGCAGGTCCAGGCCGGCGGCGTGTGGGGCGTGCTGGGCCCCGTCGGGCCGCTCGGCCCGCTCGGCCCGTTGGGTCCACTCGGCCCGGCCGGCGCGCACGGGCTCGGGCGCACGGCCGACGGCGCGTACGTCACCAGCGGCGGCGCGGTACGCCGTACCGCGACCGTGCCGTACGGGACCTCCACCCGCAGCTACGAGCTGTACGAGCAATACCGCGACGAGTACGCCCGCGGTCTCGGCTACGGCAACGACACCTCGTTCATGGTGGAGCGCAGCACGCTGTCGCCCGGCAGCTCCGTCGACTACCGGTTCACCTCCCAGAGCACCCAGTGGGTCACCGTCAACGTCGTCCCGAAGTGGATGCGCTACGACCTCGCCACCCTGTCGGGGTACGTGAGCAGCGCCGCGAACAACCACCTGGACTACCCGAGCGGCGCGGCGGGTGGCACGGCGCTCGTGGACGACTTCGACCTGCGGCTGACCGATGACACGGGGCGGGTGCTCGCCGTGTCGAACTCCGTCGAGCTGGCCGACACGATCCAGGTCCAGGTTGCCGCCGGCACGCGGCTGAACCTGCGGGTGACCCACCACCAGCGTGGCTCCTACCTCGGCTACCACGACGGCTACCGGCTCTTCGTCACCGGCTCCACGCCGCACATCGCCGGCACCGACATCACCGGCGCCCACCAGCGCCCCGTCGGGACGGTGTGATCCCGCCCGGAGGTCGTCCCGCCTGATGCGCGGGCCGTACCCGGTGGCGCCGTCGGTTCGCTCCGCACGGCGCCACCGGGTGGCGCCGTGCGGAGCGAGGATCGAGGTCCGCTGCCGTAGCGCGCGGCTCCGTCGACAGGGTAGAAACATGCCACGTCGAGAGAGCGCTCTCACGGAGAGGACGGTCCACATGAGAATCCAGTCCACCCGCCGAGGACGACTCGGCCGGGCGCTCGTGCTCGGCCTCGTGTTGACGACCGCCGCCAGCACGGCCGGCCCGGCCGCCGCCGGGCCGCCCCGCCCCGGCCCGCCGGACTTCGGGCCCCACGTGACGATCTTCGACCCAGGCATGCCGGTCGGCGAGATCCAGGCGACCCTGGACGCGGCGCACGCCCGGCAGGTCGACGACGAGATGGGCACCGCGCGGCACGCGTACCTCTTCATGCCCGGCACGTACGGCACCGCCGAGCAGCCGTTGCAGGTGAGGGTCGGCTACTACACAGAGGTCGCCGGCCTGGGCGCCTCCCCCACCGACGTCGGCGTCAACGGCAAGGTCGAGGTCTACAACCGGTGCCTCTCCGGCGGCGGCACGGGCAACTGCATCGCCCTGGTCAACTTCTGGCGCACCCTGTCCAACCTGTCGATCGCCGTCAACGCCGCCGGCCAGGACGGCTGCCGCTCGTCGGCCAACTTCTGGGCGGTGTCGCAGGCGGTGTCGATGCGTCGGCTCGACATCAGCGGCGGTGGGCTGTCCCTGATGGACTACTGCACGGCGGGCCCGCAGTACGCCAGCGGCGGCTTCATCGCAGACTCGCGGCTGCCCCTCACCACGAACGGCTCGCAGCAGCAGTGGCTGACCCGCAACAGCGAGGTCGGCGGCTGGTCCAACGCGGTGTGGAACCAGGTCTTCGCGGGCACCGTGGGCGCCCCCGACGACGCCGGCTTCCCCGACCCGCCGTACACCACGCTGCACACCACGCCGCTCAGCCGGGAGAAGCCCTACCTGTACGTCGACGCGAAGGGCGGGTACCACGTCCGCGTGCCCGCCGCCCGGCGCGACAGCCGGGGCATCTCCTGGGGCGCGGGCACGACACCGGGCCGGAGCATCCCGATCCGTGACTTCTTCGTCGCCCGGCCGTCGGACCCGGTGCACGTCATCAACCGCCAGCTCGCGCGCGGCAGGCACCTGCTGCTCACCCCCGGTGTGTACGACATCGCCCGCAGCATCGAGGTCAGGCGGCCCGACACCGTGGTCCTCGGCCTCGGCCACGCGACGCTGACCGCCGTGGACGGCGCCGTACCCCTGGACGTCGCCGGCGTCCCGGGCGTGGTCGTCGCCGGCGTCACCGTCGACGCCGGCCCCACCGAGTCGCCGGCGCTGCTGCGGGTGGGCCGCGAGCACGGCCGCAACGCCAGCACCCCACGCAACCCGATCACGCTGTCCGACGTGTACTTCCGGGTCGGCGGGCCGCATGTCGGCAGGGCGGACACCGCGCTGGAGGTCAACGCCGACCACGTCCTCATCGACCACACCTGGGTGTGGCGCGGAGACCACGGCGTCGAGGGCTTCACCGAGGGCGTGAACGGTGACACCGATCGCTGGCGGACCAACACCGGCCGCCACGGCGTCGTCGTCAACGGCGACCATGTGACGGCCACCGGCCTGTTCGTCGAGCACTTCCAGCGGTACAACACGGTCTGGACCGGCGAGCACGGCACGACGATCCTCTACCAGAACGAGCTGCCCTACGATCCGCCGACGCAGGCGGACTGGATGGACGGCGACGTTGAGGGCTGGGCCGGCTACAAGGTCGACGGCCGGGTGCGGCACCACACCCTGCACGGCGGCGGGGTCTACGTGTTCAACCAGAACAACCCGTCGATCCACACCGAGAACGGCTTCGAGGTGCCGGTGACGCCCGGCGTGCGGCTGCACCACGTCATGACCGTGAACCTCAGCGCCGGCACCATCGACCACGTGGTCAACGGCGTGGGCGGGCCGGCCGACCCGACCCGGGTCGGCGCGCCGGTCTACGTCGCCCGGTATCCGACGCCCTGAGCGGCGGCTCTCAGCACGGGCCGGAGCCGTGCGGCTGCGGCCCGTGCCGGCGGGCGTCAGCCGGCGCAGTTGTAGTTCTGCACCGGCTGGGTCAGCTTCTCCTGGCTGCCGAACTTCGCGTAGACCCGCAGGTAGCACGGCAGTTCGACGTCACCGTAGTAGCTCTGGACCGCGTTGTCGTAGTGCGTGGTGCCGCTCTGCGCGACCTGCCAGCCGCCCGCGTCGCCCGACTGGATCTCCCAGTAGACGTCACCCGAACAGCCCTGCAGCCCCTGGGACCAGGCGATCATGTTGGCGCCGTTGTAGATCTCGGACTGCACGAGGGTGCAGCTCGCCGCCTGCGCCGGGGCGGCGCCGGCCAACAACCCCACGGTCAGCAGGGCTCCCGCTCCGACCGCTGACATCACTTTGCGCATGACCAGTCTCCTCCACGATGGACGGTAGGTGGTCCCCAGGAGGGTAGTCGCTCTGGAGATAAGTTCCAAGAGGATCATCAATGGAGACGAAAACTTTTATCGAGACGTCCCGCCGCCGGCGAACACGAGGTCGAGGTGGGCGTCCAACGCGGCGAGCGCCTGCTCGGCGGTGTAGTGGCCGCCGAGCAGGTGGACACCCAGCCCCTCCATCAGCGCCAGCACGCCGGCCGCGTACTCGTCCCGCCGGGGACCCGGGATGAGACCGGCGACGAAGGCGCGCAGCTGGTCGGTGCCCTCGCGCATGCCGGCGGCCACGTCCGGCCGCACCGCCGCGTACGCGAGGAACGCCAGGGCTACCCGCCCGTCGGCGAGCGACTCCTCGGACAGCGGTAGCAACGCGGCGACCATCGTGCGGAGCAGCAGCCGGGGGGCCGGGTCCTCGCCGAGCCGGGCGATCGCGTCGGTCACCCGGGCCTGGCTGCGCTCCCGCACGACGGTCATGGCGAAGGCCATCATCTCGTCCTTGGTGCGGAAGTAGTGCTGGACCATTCCGGCCGAGACCCCGGCCTCGGCCGCCACGTGACGCAGGCTCACGGCCTCCACGCCCTGACGCGCGGCCACGCGCATCAGGGCGGCCGCGATCAGCGTGCGCCGTTCGTGGCGGTCGACCTTCTTCGGCATGGCCTCATGCTGTCACGACGCGGACGCCTCGCCGACCACCGACGGCTCCTCGGCCCCGGGGGCGGGGTGCAGGGTCACCGTCCCGGCGGCGGCGTCCACCGTGACGAGTTGGCCGGTCCGGATCCTGCGGGTGGCGTCGGGGACGCAGATGACGGCGGGGATGCCGTACTCCCGGGCGACCGTCGGGCCGTGCGCCATCACCGCCCCCGTCTCGGTAACCAGCGCGGCGGCGGTGAGGAACAGGGGCGTCCAACCCGGGTCGGTGGTGGCAGCGACCAGCACGTCGCCGGGTTCGACGTGGGCGGTGGCCGGGTCGTGGACCACCCGGGCCGGGCCGGTCGCCCGGCCCGCCGCCGCGCCCACCCCCCGGAGGGCGCCGTCCGGGGCCGGCGGCGGCGCGAGGACGGCCTCGATGTCGGTGCCGTCGGAGAGCAGGGCCACCGGCACCGCCGGGCGGCGCAGTTCCCGCCGGTACGTCGCGCGGCGCGCGGCGACCGTCGAGCGGTGGTCGGCGCCGTCATGCACGGCCGCGTGCGCCTCGTCGAGGGTGAGGAACATGATGTCGTCGGGCCGCCCCAGCAGCCCCCGCTCCGCCAGCTCGGCGCCGACGAGCAGCAGTTGACGGCGCATCTCCCGCAGCCGGTAGAGGCCGGCGAACTTGCCGGCCTCCCGCAGGCCGGCCAGCATCCGTGCCCGGCGCAGGAGGAATCCGGCGATCCGGCCGCGGACGGGCCGGCGCCGGCGCGCCCGGGCGACGAGGTCCGCGCAGGCGGCCTCGGCGGCCTCGGCGGCGCGGGCGAAGCGCCGGTCCGGGGCCTGCTCCGGGTCGGTGACGCGCAGGTAGTTGGCGATCATCGCGAAGACCGGGGTCGGGTCCTCGTCCCAGCGCGGCACCCCGAGGTCGACCTCGGCGGCGGCGCGGTGGCCGTAGCGGTCCAGGAACGCCGCCAGGCCGATGTCGGGCAGCGTTCCCCGCGCGTACGCCGTGGCCAGGTCGTGCGGCGGGGTGGTGAGCAGCAGGTGACGGTGCGCGGCGGCCTGCTGGCTCAGCCGCCACAACGCCAGGTCCATCTCGATGGTGACGTTGTGCGGCATGCCGCCCAGCACCGTGTCGATCTCGCCGGGGCCGGCCACGCCCCGCAGCAGCGCGGCCGGCAGCGTGGCGGCGAGCATCCCGGCGACGATCGGCCAGACGATGTCGTCGGGGCCGGCCGACGGGTCCTCGTCGCGCACGTACCGCAGCCGTTCGGCGGCGGTGTCCAGCCCGGCGGGCGCGGCCGAGCCGACCCGGAGACGTTCGACCTCCCGGAACAGTCGGGCCCGGGCGGCCTCCGGGCGGGCCAGCGCCCGCACGACCCCGGTCGCCGCGCGGGCGGCGGTCCGCAGCGCCGGGCCGGTGGCCCTACGCCCCGGACCGGAAGCCGGCAGCGGCGCGAAGCGCGGGTCGGCGAGCACGTGCTCCATCACCGCCTGGGCCCGCGGCCCGAAGTCCACCGCCATCAGCTTGACCAGCCGGTTGCGGGTCGACGGGTGCCGCGCGAGGTCGGTCAGGTCGCCGTAGAGGCGCCCGCCGATGTCGGTGATCTCCACGGTCAGGCCGAACGACGCCAGCATCGCCGCCACCAGCGACTTCAGGGTGGACATGCCCATTGGGGTGGCGGGTTGCCGCATGCCCTGCACGTGGCCGAACTCCAGGTAGACCCGGGGAGCCGGCCGCCCGGTCTCCGGCGGCAGCGGGAACAGCGTGGTGATCGGCCGCGACTGGAGCAGCCAGAGCACGCCCTGCCGGTCGTAGGCCCACTCGACGTCCTGCGGGCAGCCGAACCGTTCCTGGAGACGACGACCCGCGTCCCGCAGCTCGTCCAGCCGCTCGGCGGTGAGCAGGCCGGCACCGGCCCGGGGCGGTCCGTCGAGGACGTACCGCTCCACGGCGGCGCTGCCGTCCACGACGGCCGTGCCGAGCCCCTCGGCGGCCTCCACCATCATCTCGGTGCGGCAGCCGGTGAGCGGGTTGGCGGTGAACAGCACACCCGCGGTCACCGGTTCGACCATGCGCTGCACGAGGACGGCCATCCGCGCCGACGCGTGGTCGATCCCGTGGGCGTCGCGGTAGGCGACGGCGCGGGGGTCGTGCAGCGAGCGCCGGCATCCCTCGATCGCCGTCAGGAGATCGGCGATCCCGGTGACGGCGAGGAAGGTGTCCTGCTGCCCGGCGAAGCTGGCGTCCGGGAGGTCCTCCGCGGTCGCGCTGGAGCGCACCGCCACCGGTCCCCCGCCGAGCCGCTCGTACGCCTGCGCGATCTCGGCCCGCGGCGCCACGCCCCGCTCGTGGGCGGCGGTGGTGACGCAGAAGCCGTCCGGCACCCGCTCGCCCGACCGCGCCAGCTCCGCCAGCCGGGCCGCCTTGCCGCCCACCAGCTCGGTCATGTCCCCGGTCACCTCGGACAACGCGATCACACGCATGCCGACCCCTTTTTGCAATACGCCTGCATTGCTATCACCGTACGTCGTTCGCAATGCAGGTGCAATGCCATGCCTCCGGCGACCCTCCCGAGCGAAACACAAATGGAAACCGTTATCGTTTCGGCGACCGCCCGCACGACTGTCCACCTGCCTCCGGAAGGACCCGCCAGCATGGCCCTCTCGCCCTCCGCCACGCCGAGGCTGACCCGCCGCGGTTTGCTCGGCGCCGCCGCCCTCTCCGCCGCCGCCTCGACCGGTGTCGCGCTGACCGGCTGCGGCGTCCACACCGGCCCGGACGCCGCCCCGTCCGGCCGGCCCCGGCGCGGCGGGCGGCTGCGGGCGGCGTTCGCCGGCGGCGGCGCCAACGAGACCCTCGACCCCCACCTGGCGAAACTGTTCAACGAGGCGTCGCGGGCCAAGGCGATGTTCGACAAGCTCGCCGACTACGGCCCCGACGTCTCCATCCGGCCCCGCCTCGCCGAAGGCTGGGAACCCAGCGCCGACCTCACCCGGTGGCGGATCACCCTGCGCCAGGCCACCTTCCACGACGGCCGGCCGGTACGCGCCACCGACGTCCTGTACAGCTACGCGCGCATCACCGACCCGAAGCGGGCCTTCCGCGCCCGGGCGAGCCTCGACATGGTCGACCTGGCCGCGAGCAGGGCGGTCGGCGACCGCGTCGTGGAGCTGGCCCTCAAGCGGCCCTTCGCCGAGTTCCCCAACGCCCTCGCGGCCTTCGGCGCCTACGTCGTCCCCGAGGGCACGGAGACCTTCGAGCGTCCCGTCGGCTCCGGCCCGTTCACGTTCGACACCTGGCGGCCGGGCCGGTCGCTGCTGCTGCGGCGCTACGCCGACCACTGGGACGGCGCGGCCCACCTCGACGAGCTGGAGTACCTGACCAGCAACGAGGAGTCCGCCCGGGTCAACGCCCTGCTCGCCGGCCAGGTGGACTACGCGCACGACGTCACCCCGACCACCGCCCGCACGTACGCCGCCGACCGCCGGATGACCGTCACGCGGATGCCGAACAGCACCATGCAGTCCTTCGCGATGAAGGTGGACCGTCCCCCGTTCGGCGACCGCGACCTGCGCGAGGCCATGTTCCTGCTGACCGACCGGCGGCAGCTCGTCGACACCGTGCTCGCCGGCTCCGGGCAGGTCGGCAACGACCTGTTCGGCAAGGGCTACCAGCACTACGCCGACGACATCGCCCAGCGCTCCCACGACCTCGACCGGGCCCGGTTCCTCGTCGACCGGGCCGGCGCCCGCGGCCTGCGCGTGCCGCTCGACACCGCGCCGGTGGCCAGCGGCTTCGTCGAGGCCGCCAGCGTCTTCGCCGAGCAGGCCAGGAAGGCCGGCCTCGTCGTCGAACCGAGGATCGGCGACAAGGACACCTACTGGAGGGACATCCTCGGCTCGGGCGTGCTGGCCTCGTACCGCTCCGGCGCCATGCCCATCGAGACGCA
Source organism: Micromonospora sp. NPDC047730 (assembly GCF_043204765.1). Taxonomy (NCBI): domain Bacteria; kingdom Bacillati; phylum Actinomycetota; class Actinomycetes; order Micromonosporales; family Micromonosporaceae; genus Micromonospora; species Micromonospora sp. NPDC047730. The sequence goes on from NZ_JBIDCU010000007.1 coordinate 130,433, forward strand.
CATCTCCCAGCGGCTGCTCACCCACTCCACCACCAACGCCACCAGGTGGGCCCGGCCCGACTTCGACGCCCACTACGCCAGGGCCGTCTCCAGCGCCGACGAGCAGACCAGACGGCAGGCGTACGGCGACATGCAGCGCATGCTGCACGCCGAGGGCGGCTTCCTGATCTGGGGCTTCGCCGACTTCCTCGTCGCCACCAGCCCACGCGTCGGCGGCGTCTCGGCCGACGCCCCCGCCAACACCCTCGACTGGGCCCGCTTCGACAAGGTCTGGCTCGGATGAGCCTGCCCCGCTACGCCGCCCGGCGGCTGCTGCTCGGCGTCGGGCAGGTCGTCGGCGTCGCCACCGTCGTCTTCGTGCTCACCGAGGCGCTGCCCGGTGACGCCGCCGTGGTGATCGTCGGTGACCAGCCCGATCCGGCCCGCATCGCCCTGATCCGCGCGCACCTGCACCTGGACCAGCCGGCCTGGCAGCGCTATCTCGACTGGCTGACCGGCCTCCTGCGGGGCGACCTCGGCGTCTCGCTGGTCTCCCAGCGGCCGGTCGCCGAGCGGCTCGCCGACAGCGCCGGCGCCACCGTGCTGCTGGCGGCCCTCACCCTGACGGTGCTGGTGCCGCTGGCCGTGGGCGTCGGCATGCTGGCCGCCCGGCGCGAAGGGGGCCGGCTCGACCGGGCGCTGTCCGCCGGGTCCGTCGCCCTGTACGCCATGCCGGAGTTCGCCCTGGCGATCCTCCTCGTCGCCGGGTTCGGCGTACAGCTCGGCTGGTTGCCGCCCACGGCGTTCGGCGCCGACCTGTCCGCGCGGCCGGCCGTCCTCGTCCTGCCCCTGCTCGTCCTGCTGGCCCGGCCCGTCTGCACGATCAGCCGGCTCACCCGGGCCGGCATGGTGGACGCGCTGCGCGCCGAGCATGTCGGGCACGCCCGGCGGCTCGGCATCACCGGCGGCCGACTCTGGCTGCGCCACGCGCTGCCCCACGCCCTGGCCCCGGTGGCCCAGCAGCTCGCCCGCACCACCGACTGGCTGCTCGGCGGAGTCATCGTCGTCGAGGCGGTGTTCGTCATACCCGGTCTCGGCACCGCCCTCGTCGACGCCGTCTCCACCCGGGACGTCCCCACGGTCCAGGCGCTGTGCGTACTCGTCGCCGTCACCGCCGTGGCCGTGAACCTGACCGCCGACCTGGTGGCGTTCCGGCTCGCGCCGCGTACCGGAGCCGTCCGGTGAGGCCCCCGCTGCGTACGCTCGTCGCGGGCCTGCTGCTCGCCGTGCCGCTCGGCCTCGCCGTGCTCGGCCCCGCCCTGGCCGGCGACGCCGCTCCCCGCAGTCTGCCGTTCGCCCCCGAGGGGCCGCTCGGCACCGACTTCGTCGGCCGGGACGTCCTGCACCAGGTGCTGCTCGGCGGCCGGTCCGTGGTCCTGGTGGCCGTCGCCGCCACCCTGCTGGCCTACCTCGTCGGGGTCCCCGTCGGCCTGCTCGCCGCGACGACCCGCCGCCGGTGGGTCGACGAGATCCTCATGCGCCCGCTGGACCTGGTCCTCGCCGTGCCGTCCCTGCTGCTGCTGATCCTGGTGGCCGCCGTCGCACGGCCCGGGCCGGCCACCCTCGTCGGCGTCGTGGCGCTCGTCGCCCTTCCCGAGGTCGCCCGGGTCACCCGGGCCGCCGCCCTGCCGCTCGCCCACGGGCCGGCGATGGAGGCGATGCGCCTGCACCGGGAGACGTGGTGGCGCCGGGCCGGCGGGTACGTGGGGCGCGGCGTCCGGCGGGTCCTGCTCGCCGACGCCGGGGTCCGGTTCGTCGGCGCGGTCTACCTGGTCGCCACGGCCAGCTTCCTCGGCGTCGGTGTCGCCCCCGACGCCGCGGACTGGGCCGTGATGGTCGACCGCAACCGCACCGGACTGTTCCTGCAACCGTGGGCCGTCGTCGTACCGGCCGCGCTGGTCGTCGCCCTGGCGGTGGGCGTCAACCTGGTCGCCGACCAGGTGCTGGCCGCCCGCGCCGACCCGGCCCCGCCGCCCGGGGACGCGGAGCCGCCCGCCCGGGGCGCCCGCCCGCCCCGCCGGGACCGCCGCTCCGGCCCGCAGGCTCCCGGAGCCGATCGGCGACCACCGCCCGGCGGGCCGCTCCTGCGGGTACGGCGACTGACCGCCGCGGCCGGGCAGCGGCGGCTCGTCGACGGGGTGTCCTTCGACCTCGCCGCCGGGGAGATCCTCGCCGTCGTCGGCGCGTCGGGCAGCGGCAAGACCACCACCGGCCGGGCGCTGCTCGGCGAGACCACGCCGGGCGTCCGCCTCACCGGCGGGATCGCGCTGGCGGGCTCGGCCGTCGCCGCCGGCGCGCCGCCCCCGGCCGGCACCGTCGGGTACGTCCCCCAGCAGCCCGCCGTGGCGCTCCATCCCCTCCGCCGCGTCGGCGCCGTGCTCGGCGAGATCGCCCGGCGCCACCCGCCCGGCCGGACCCGCCGCGCGCGTCGACAGGCGGTGGCCGACGTGCTCGACCGGATGGCCCTGCCCACCGACCGCCGGTTCCTGCGGCGCTTCCCCCACCAGCTCTCCGGCGGGCAGCAACAGCGGCTGGTCATCGCCCACGCCCTGCTCTCGCGGGCGGTCCTCCTCGTCGCCGACGAACCCACCACCGGGCAGGACGCGCTCACCCGCCGCGACGTCGCGCGCGAACTGACGGCGCTCGCCCGCCACGGCATGGCGGTGGTCCTGCTGAGCCACGACCTGCCTCTCGTCCGCGCCGTCGCGGACCGCGTCCTGGTGCTGCGCCACGGAACCGCCGTCGCGCAGGGCCCGACGGCCGAGGTCCTGACGGCGCGGGACCACCACGACCGGCAGGAGGAGGCACCCGTCCCGCCGACCCGGGGCCCGGCCACCGGTCGGGAGGCCCCACCGCTGCTCGCCGTCACCGGCCTCGTGGCCACCCACCGCCACGGGGGTCTCCGGCGCACCGTCGTCCGCGGCGTCGGCGCGACGGCCGCCGCCGGGGAGTGCCTCGCCGTGGTCGGCCGGTCCGGCAGCGGCAAGACGACGCTGGCACGCTGCGTCGCCGGGCTGCACCCGCCGACCGGCGGCCGGGTCGCGCTCGCCGGCCGACGCCTCGACCCGCACCTCGACCGGCGGGACCGGCGCGACCTCGCGGCCGTCCAGTACGTGTTCCAGGACGCCCGGGCGAGCTTCGACGCGTACCGCCCGGTCCTCGACCAGGTCGCCCGCGCCGCCCGGCGCCTGCGGGACGCCACCGACGCCGAGGCCCGGCGCACCGCCCTGCGCCTGCTCGACCAGGTGGGCCTCGCCGAACACACCGTGGCCGGCACGCCCGACCGGCTCTCCGGCGGGGAGTTGCACCGCGCGGCACTGGCCCGCGCCCTCGCCGGCGAACCCCGCGTGCTGATCTGCGACGAGATCACCGCCGGCCTGGACGGCGACGCCCGGGAGCGCATCCTCGCGCTGCTGGACGACCTGCGCCGACGCCGCGACCTGGCGCTGGTCGTGATCAGTCACGACCGCGACGTCGTGGCCCGCCTCGCCGACCGGATCGTCGTGCTCGACGGCGGACGCGTCGTCGAGCAGGGACCCGCCGACGCCCTGCTCGGCGCGGCCCGACACCCGCTGACCCGCGCGCTGCTCCCCGCCGCCGCGGAGCGTCGGCAACAGGACGACGAGGAGTGGCGGGCGGATCCGGCGGCGACACGATGAGGGAAGAGACCATGCGGCAGTACCGACACGGCGTGGGCGCGTACGAGGTGCGGATGGCCGACGGCCGGCACCTCGACGGGGCCCGCAGCGTCATGCTCGACACGTTCTACCGGGAGTTCGGCCACGGCTACCGTCCCGACTGGCACCACGACGTCATCGACCTGGCCGGCACCTACCTGACGCCGCAACCGCACGCCCTGTTCGTCGCGACCCGGGGGGACGAGGTCGTCGGCACCACCGCCGTCCGCGCCGCGGCGCCGAAGAGCCCACCGCACCCGCGCTCCCTCGCGGAGCGCTTCCCCGAGGAGTCCACCGCGCAGCTCTTCCGGGTCTACGTCCGGCCCGAGCACCGCCGCCGGGGGCTCGCCCGCGCCCTCGTCGGTCTCGCCGTCGACTTCGTCGGCCGGCAACCCCGCTACCGGGAGCTGTACCTGCACACCGACACCCGGGTCGACGGTGCCGAACGGTTCTGGCGGGCGGTGGCCGAGCCGGTGCACGACGCGCGTGACGGCCGGGCCGGCACCCACCAGACCGTCCACTTCCGGATCCCGCTGGCCGGCCGCCGACCGCGGGCGTAAGAATCCTTCCAGTCATCCATTGACTTCGATGATTTACGCCACAACAATCACCTCCTATATCGATGAACGTCGCTGTTGATCGGATCTGGAGGGGAGGTACCCGTGGTTGCTCTGAGAGGCGAGGTGTCGTGGTTCTGCTGCGGCAACGCCTGGGGTCCCTGCGGCTCGGCCGGTGGTGGTGCCTGCGGCACCTGTTCGTCCGGCAACTACCAGCACGCCTGGCCGAACACCTCGGACGCGTGCCTGGCCATCACCCGCCCGCACGTCTGCGGGATCAGCGGGATGAGCCGCCGCGGCTGCGGCTTCCGGCACTACACCACCAACCTCTGCAACGGTGCCCGGGTCGGCACCGCCATCGCCGACTGCGGCCCGCAGACCGACCTCTTCTGCGGCGAGCGCACCTGCTGCGGCTCGGCCTGCGGCAGCAACCGGATCATCGACCTGACGCCCGCGGCGTACAGCGCGATCGCCAGTCTCTCCACCGGGCTGCGGCCCTGCTCGGTCGACAGCGTCTGAACGGGAGGACCCCATGGACCAGACCCTGAGGCGCCGCCGGCTGCTCGCCACCGCCGCGCTCGGCGGCGTGGTCGGCGCCACCGGGCTCGGCTCGCTCGCCCCCGAGGCGGCGTTCGCCGCCGACGCCGCGACCGTCGAACCCGGCACGCCGGACCCGAACTTCGCCGAGGGCCGGATCAGCACGATCTCCGGCAACATGCTGCTGGTCACCGGCTCGGACACCGTGCTCCACTCGATCCGGATCACCGACGGCACGAGCATCTGGAAGCTGCACCCGACCACGTTCGACCGGGTCGCCGTCGGCGACGGGCTCTACGCCCGCGGCGTCCGCCTGCCCGACGGCACGCTCGCCGCGGACGCCGTGTGGGTCAACATCGTCAACCTGCACGGGCACATCGCGGCGGTCGGCCGCAACGTGCTGCACCTCGACCACAAGGGCCGTCGGATCGTCGCGCACGTCGTGCCGGACCGCTCCGCCGCCGTCTACAACGGCACCCCGGCCGTCAGCGACATGTCGCTGCTGCGGGTCGGCCGGCACGTTCAGGTGCTCGGCGCCTGGCACCCGGACACCAACGAGATCGACATCGCCACCGTCTACGCCGCCGCCTGACGGCGCGGCCTCCGGGCGCTACGCAGCCGCGGACCGCCCGGAGGCCGCCCGCCGGACCACCCGATGGAGACCACATGTTCGACATGATCGCGGCGCTGCAACCGCTGGTCGTCGGCGCGGTGCTGATCTGGTCCGCCCGCGTGAAGCTCTTCAGCCGGCACGCCGCCGCGGCGGCCGGCCGGTCGGCGCTCGTCCGCCTGCTCGGGCAGCACCGGGCGCTGCCCGCGTACCGGCTGCTCGGCGGTGTCGAGCTGGCCCTCGGCGCGCTGCTCGTGCTGCCGCCCGCGCTGCCCCTGGAGGCGGTCGGCGCGGCCGCCCTGACCGCCGGGTTCCTCGCCTACCTGACGTACGCCCGGCGCGCCGCCCCCACCTCCTCCTGCGGGTGCCTGAGCGCCCGGCCGACCCCGGTCTCCGGCCGCGGCCTGGCCCGGGCCGGGCTGCTGCTCGCGGCGGCCGGGCTGGCGGGGCTGGCCGACGGCGGCTGGGCGGGCGCACTCACCGGGCGGCCGGTGGCCGGCGGCGCCGTGCTGGTCGCCGAACTGGCCGCGGTGGTGGCGCTCTCGCCGGAGCTGGACGCGGCCTGGCTGCTGCCGCTGCGCCGGCTGCGCGCCCGGCTGACCCATCCGCTGCGCGGCGGCACCGGCGTGCCGCTGCTGGCCACCGTGCAGCAGCTCCAGCTCAGCGACGCCTACCGGCGGGTGGCCCCGCTGCTCCGCTCCGACGTGCGGGAACACTGGGACGACGGCGACTGGCGCTTCGTCGGGCACGCCGCGCGCTACCGGGGCCGCCCGGCGACCGCGGTGTTCGCCGTGCCGCTGGCCGACCGGGAGCCCGACGCCGTGCGGGTCGCCGTGGTCGACGACGCCACCGGGCACACCCTGCTCAGCCTGGCCGCCGCGCCGCCGCCCGCCGGCCCTCGGCTCTCCGTCGCGCCGGTCTGAAGCCTCCCCCACGTCCCCCTCCGGCGACCGGCGTCAGGGCTGGAAGCGGTACCCGCCGGGGCTTCAGTCGGCGGTCAGCCAGGCGCGGATCTCGTCGCCGTGCTCGTCGAGGCGGGGCGGCGGCAGGTCGTACCGGGGCGGCGTGGCGGAGAAGCCGATCGGGTTGCGGACGCCCGGCACCCCGCCGACGGTGACCACCGGGTCGAGCCCGAGGTCCCGGGCCAGGGCGACGCCGCCGTCGACCGTGTTGATCGGGGCGCACGGTACGCCCGCCGCACGCAGGTCCCGGAACCACTCGTCGCGGGTGCGCCGGACCAGCCGCTCGACCAGCATCGGGCGCAGGACGTCCCGGTTCGCGGTCCGGTCGGGGTTGTGCCGGAACCGGGGGTCGTCGGGCAGCCCGGGCAGGCTGAGCACCTCGCACAGCTTCCGGAACTGGCCGTCGTTGCCGGCGATGACGACGAGGTCGCCGTCGGCGGCCGGCAACGGCTCGTACGGGAACAGGCTCGGGTGGGCGTTGCCCATCCGGAACGGCGCGGCGCCGGCGGCGACGTGGCCGCTGGCGTGGTTGACCAGGCCGGACAGCGCCGAGGAGAGCAGGTTCACCTCGACGTGCTGGCCGACCCCGGTATGGGCGCGGTGGTGCAGGGCGGCGAGGATGCCGAGGGCCGCGTGCAGACCCGCCATCACGTCGAACACGGCGACACCGGCCTTGTACGGCGGGCCATCCGGCTCGCCGGTGAGGCTCATCAGGCCCGACGCGGCCTGGACCACGAGGTCGTAGCCGGGCAGGTCCGCGCCCGCGCCGGTGCCGAAGCCACTGATCGAGGCGTAGACGATCCGTTCGTTGTCGGCGGCGACGCCGTCGTAGTCGAGGCCGAAGCGCTTCAGCCCGCCGGGGCGGAAGTTCTGGATCATGACGTCGGCCCGCCGGACGAGTCGCCGGGCGACGTCGAGGTCGTCGGGGTCGGCGAGGTCGAGGACCACCGAGCGCTTGTTGCGGTTGACGCCGAGGTAGTAGGTGGACGTCCCCTCCCGGACCGGCGGCATCCAGGCGCGGGTGTCGTCCCCGCCCGGGCCCTCCACCTTGACCACCTCGGCGCCGAGGTCGGCGAGCAGCATGGTCGCGTACGGCCCGGCCAGGATCCGCGAGAAGTCCGCGACGAGGATGCCGCTCAACGGCCCGGCCTGCTGCTCCGCCATCGCCCCTCCCCTTACCCGCTGCCGCCGCGGGCGCGCGCCGTCGGGTGCGGGCGTTTCGCCGTCCGCACCCGACGGAACCCGATGGAAGGACAACGATGGCACAGCCGGCGCGCCGGACATCGCCCGCCCCGAGGGACCCGACGCCGGACGGGCGCGCCCGCCTCATCGGACGTGCTGGCACTCCGGCAGGCTGTCCAGGTTGTTCGGCGACGCGTCGTCGGCGACGGTACGCAGGTAGGGCCGGCCGCGCTTGGGCCGGACCACCCGGATGGCCGTACGTTCCGTGCCGGGCTCCTGCACGAAGAACGCGAACCGGCCGCTGCCCATCAGCTCGATCGCCTCCGGCACCGGGATGAGGAAGTGACTGCCGTCGCCGTTGTGCCCGCCCAGGGCGAGGGTCGTGCCGCTCGAGGTGCGCACGCAGCTCACCCGCACCGGCACGGCCGTGTCGTGGTACTCGGTGTCGGCGACCAGCGCCACCTGCAACCAGCCCTCGCTGGCCGTCGACGGCTCGTTCGGCAGCAACGCGTCCGGGGTGCTCGGCACCACCACGTCCGTCCGCCACGTGCCCGGCTCGGCGCGCCGGTGCCAGTGCCACGAGCCGCGTACGTCCTGCGGCAGCGGCAGGCGGGTCGTCTCCAGGTCGTGCAGGACCGGGCCGTGGCGCAGGGCGGGCGACAGCCGGGACAGTGCCGAGGACGTCCACTCCCGCAGCAGCCCCACCGACTTCTGCGGCACCAGCCCCGCGGTGACGTGCACGTCGGAGCCGGGCACCATCAGCAGGGTCAGCGGCACCGGCACCCCCGGGTTGACCGTGAACACCCCGGAGGTGTCCACGTACGGCGAGGTGATCGGGTCCGCGCCCGGCAGCGCTGCCGCCCCGCCGGCGTCGGGCAGCCCCGGCGCGAGCAGCGCCACCGCCGGGTCCACGATGTGCAGCCGGTCCATGTCGTCACCGACGCAGTACGCCAGCAGCCCGTCCTGCGCCCGTGACAGCGTGCCCAGCCGCACCGGGACGCCGGTGCGCGCGTTCTCCGGGGGCTGCCGCGGATCCTCCACCTCCACCTTCAGGTACGCCCGCACCACCGCGACCGGCCGGCCGAGCAGCAGCGCCAGGTGCTCGTCGCCGGCCCGGCCGGTCACGTCCACCGTCCACCGGGTGGTGTCCAGCACCCGCAGCAGCGACTCCAGCGCGCTCTGCGCGCCGCCGGCCGGATGGCCGCCCGCCCGGGCGGTGGCCAGCGCGTGGTCGGCGGCCAGCATGCGGTCGGCGAAGCGGGCCAGCAGCGGGTTCGGCAGGAACCGGCTCGGCGGCGCGCCCAGGGTCGCCGGGCGGCCCGGGTCCTCCTCCCACGCGGTCACCGTCTCCGGGTCGGGGCGCAGCCGCCCGTAGCCGTTGCCCTTGTCGTCGAAGAACTCCAGCGTGCGGTCCACCGACGACGGCACCAGGTAGCCGCACACCGGGCTGACGCCCGCGTCCGCGTCGCGCGGCGCGCCGAGCGCGTCGGCGAAGCGCAGCAGGACCCGGGCCGGGGCGGTGAAGCGCGGCCGCAGGGCGGCCAGGTCCGGGTGGCCCGGCACGGCGAGCGTCACCCCGTGCGTCACCGGCGCGGGCGTCGCCACGTCCGGGCCGAGCACCTCCAGGAACCGGCCGTAGCCGTCGACCAGGCGGGCCCGGTCCAGCCGCAGGAACCCGGCCCGCAGGGCCACGAAGTCCGCGGCGCGGGGGGTCTGTGGCGGCTGCGCGGCGTCGGTGGCGTTCGGGGCGTCCACCACCAGGCCGGTGGCGTCGCGACGCAGCTGCTCGGCGATCCCGACGAGTTCGCCGGAGAGCAGGTCGCGTTCGGCGTCCCGCGGGTCGACCGTGCCGTCGAGCAGCGCCGCCGCCGACGCCGACAACATCACCCGCCCGCGCAGCGTACGGCCCGTCTCCGGCGCCGGCTCGGTCACGACGGCCGGCAGGTCGTGGTCGACCTCGCCCAGCGGCCAGTCGTGCGCGCCGCGCGGCGTCGGCAGGTAGGTGGCCGACCACTCCAGCAGCAACGGGTTCCACGGCCGGCTCGGCGGGGTCACCCCGACCGGGCTGGGCAACTGGCCGTCGACCACGGCGCCCGCCGGCGGTCGCGTCGGGTCCCCCACGCCCGGGTCGAACGTCGCCCACCACGCCGCCCGCGCGGCGGCCACCGGCGACGGCCGGGTGTCGGTGGCCAGCGCCAGGTCGGGGGCGGATCCCGGGTCGATGCTGGCCAGCTCGACGAGCAGGTCCGTGGCCACCGCCGGCACGCCGTACTGCGGCAGCAGCCCGGCCAGCGGGGTCGGCGGCAGCACCGCCGCGCCCGGACCGGCGTCGCCGCCGGCCACGCCGAAGCCGCGTACGGTCTGCCCGTCCACCCGGCACAGCAGGTTGCCCAGCTCGGAGTAGCGGCCGTCGGCGCCGTGCTTCGGGCTGCGTCCGCCACCGGCCACCACCAGCGCCGGCTCCAACGCGTGCCAGACCCGCGGCCGGGTCCGTTCCACCTGCACGAACGACCCGCCGCCGGCGGCACCGCCGGAGCCGGCCGCCGGCTGCCAGATGTACTCGTTGCCCGCCGCCGCCGGGGCCGAGCCGAACCGGCTCTGGTGCAGCGAGGCGTCCAGCCGGGCGGGACCGTCGGCGCCGGTCACGTCGGACAGCGCGCCCTGCAGCAGCGCCTCGACCATCCGGGCCGCGTCGGCGGGGTCGTCCGGTTCGGCGGCGAGCGCCGCGAGGGCCTCGGCGAGGGTCTCCCCCAGCGCCACCGCCACCGCGTCCGACGCGGGACGGTAGTCGGTCTCCCGACCGAGCAGCCCGCCGTCGCCGGGCCAGTTCGGCTGCGGCCAGCCGATGGACACCGCCGCCGCGTGGTAGACCGACCGGTCCGGCACCGGCTGGTCGTCGCGGCGCGGCGGGTAGACCTCCCAGCCGAGGTCCTCCATCCGCTCGGTGTACGCCGTCTCCCCGGCCACGTGCAGCGGGTCGCGAACGGGGTCGGTGTACCAGCCGAGCACCAGGTACGCCACCGGGCCGGTCACCCCGGTCAGCTCGTCGTGCAGGGCGAACCGGTGGGTCACGTTGTCGTAGTAGCCGGCCCAGCCGAGGTCGCCGTGGCCGAGCGCGGTCAGCGGGGACCTCGGCGCGGCGCCGGGGGCCGGCAGGGTCGGGCCGGTCAAGGCCCGGTCCACCCGGACGGGTTCGATCGCGCCCGCGTACGGCAGCAGCCACGCCTCCACCGCCCGGGGACCGGGCGTCGCCGGGCCAGAGATCCGCACGACCAGCCACCGGTCGGGCACCGGCGGGAACGTGGTCGCACCGGTGTCGTCGGCGACGCCGCGGGTCAGCCCGTCGGGCAGCCCCCAGTGCAGGTGCGCGCCGGGCGGCCGGGCGGTCTGCCGCGCGCTGAACGGTTCGGGCAGCACGTCCTGCTGCACCCGGCCGCTGGCCGGCGGAGTGGGCCGGGTCAGCGCCGTACGCGCCCAGTCGGAGGCGGCGCCGGGCTCCCGCACGACCAGGACGTCGAGCGCGACCGGGACGAGGACAGTTGTCACGACGAGGGGCTCCCTCTGTTCGGCGGGCCTGACTGCGGTCGGGCCCCGCGGTGGATCGGCGACGCCGAGGATCAGGCCGGCGGGGTGGAGGCGCCGAACCGCTGCCGCGACGGTGCCTGGAGCAGGGACAGCGCCACGGCGGCGCCGCCGCGCGGCCGGGGCAGGGGGCGGGCCTGGTCGAGGTTGCGGGCCAGGCCGGCGACGTCGACGACGCCGGGCACCGGGCCGGGGCGCATCGGCACCGGGACGCTGCCCAGGTCCGGTCCCGCGCCGTCGCGGATCGGCGCCCGCCAGCCCGCCCCGTCGGCTTCCAGGCCGAACTGCACGCTCTGCGGCGGTTCCTCCAACCACACCAGGCGGGGGGCGCCGCGGAACAAGGCCACCAGCACCGACGGCGACAGCCGCTCCAGGCGCAGCAGCTCCACCACCAGGTCGGGTCGGGTGCGGGCCAGCTCGTCCGGGTCGACGCCCGGCCGCACCACGGCGGGGTCGTCGCTGGTCCAGGCGCGTACCTCCATGCCGGGCCAGCCGCTGACCAGGGACGAGCGGAGCAGGAACCCGGTGACCGGGACCGGCCCGGCCGCGGCGGTGAGCTCCCCCGCGGCCCGGGCCTCGGCGAGCAGGTCGGCGGCGACCGGAATCGACATGCGGGTGCGCTGCACCTCCCGCACCAGCGGCAGCTGCTCGGTCACCGCGGCGGTGACCCGCGGCAGCAGCGTTCGGGTGCCGGCGCGTTCCCGGCTGCCGTCGCCGCCGACGGCCAGCGCCCCCGCCCGCAGCCGCTCCAGCCAGCCGTCATCCAGGCGGAAGAACCGGATGGACTCGGGCGGCAGCAGGCGCGCGTCGGGCACGAGGTAGCGGAACGGCAGGTCGTGCAGCAGGCTCCAGCGGGCCAGCAGGTGCTCGACGTACGGGGGCAGCGGCGGCGCGTCGGCGGTCGCCGCCGCGACCGGCTCGGCGACGGCACGCGCGGCGGCGGCGGCCAGGGTGCGGGCCCGCGGCGCGGGCTGCCCGGTGGTGTCGGCGGGCGGGCCGACCAGCGCGCCGAGCCGTTCGGCGAGCAGCCGGCCGCCGGCGGACAGGTGGGTCGTCACGACGGTTCTCCTTCCGGGCGCAACTGGCGCGGGATGACGCTGGAGCCACCCGGGTGCGCCTGCCACAGGTCGGCGCGGGCGGTGCGGGACAGCAGCCGCTGCGCGAACGTCTCACCGAGGGCGGCGAGAGGGTCGGCGCCGTCGACGGCCACCGCGGCGGCACGCCGCAGGTCGGTGCCCTCGGCGGCCACCGTGGCGGTGCGGCGCACGGCGGTGCCGGAGGCGGCGTACGAGCGGGCGCTGTCCTCGCGGAGACCCGCCGCGCTGCCGGCTCGTGCCGCGTCGTCGGCGGCGCGGTGCCAGGCCACCACCTCGCGGATGAACCGGCCGTCGGCGGCGGCGAGGAGCCGGCCCAGCTCGAACGCGGCGTCGCCGGTCACGTCGCCCGGCCCCGCGGGCAGCGGGTCGGGTGCCGCACCGAGCAGCGGCGGGCGGTAGCCCATGGTGGCCGGCGTGCCGTCGCGGCGGGTGGCGGCCAGCGCGAGCGCCCCGTCGGCGTCCACCAGCGGGGGCTGCCCGGCCGGCGGGGCGCCGAACGCGCCGAGGTCGAGGTGCCCGGCGACGTGCTCGAAGGTGCCGCCGGCGGTGCTGGTCACGAACGGCCAGGACGCCAGCACGAGCAACGTGGGCACGCTGGTCAGGTTGGTCGCCCAGACGTCGTCGCGGGCCTCCAGCGACACCAGGCAGGCCGTGTACGGCGTGGGCGTAACCCCGCCCAGCGGCAGCCGGTTGGCGGTGACCACGGCGAACCAGCCGTCGTCGTCGCTGCCGGCCAGCGCGGTGTCCGCGACGTTGACCTGACGCACATGGGTGAGCAGCCTGACGTCGGTGCGGCTGGGCAGCAGCGACCGGAACGTGGTCAGGTCCTTGGCCCGCAGCCCGACGACGGCCCGGTTGCCGTCGACCGGCTCGATGCCGTTGAGGCGGGTGAACACCGCCTCGCCGACGACGGAGCGCAGCGTCCCGGTGGTCAGGGTCGCCTCGTCGGACCGGACGACCAGCAGCGCCAGCCAGGGCGTGCCGTCGCCGAGCCGTCGCTCCCACGGCAGGGCGCGTCGGCCCAGCACCACGTGCGGCAGACGGTCGCCGAACGCGCCCACCGCGTCGCGGGGCGGGTGCTGCCCGGCGACCTCGGTGGCGTCGAGGGCGAGCCGGGGCGCGCCGACCTGCACGTGGGTGGCGTGCTCGGGTGGCGAGGTCTTCGGGGTGCCCCGGTCCGTCACCTCCAGCCTGCTGGTGAACCGGTAGATGCCGGCGGTGAGCGACGGCGTCACCGTGTCGTGCAGCCGGATCGATCCCGGCGCGACGGGGGTCTCCGTCATCACGCCTCCGTTTCGTCGTCGTCGAAGGCGACGAACGCCGCCGCTGGTGCCGGGGCCGCCGGCTCGGTCGCCGGGGCCGCCCCGGCGACCGCGGTACGCGCCGCCGACCGGGCGGCGACACCCGGGCGGCCGGGCACCGTCGCGGGTCTGGTGACCCGGGCCAGTTCCCGCCGGGCGGCGGTGCAGTCGGTGTCGACGGCGTGGTCCGGGGTGCCGATCACGCCGGCGACCCGCCAGCCGTCCCCGGCCACGACCTGCACCGAGATCGCCTCGGCGCCGCGCTCCGCGTCGACCGTCAGGAGGATGCGGTGCGGCTGGTCGTCGTCGGGGGCGTCCTCCCGGCTGCTGACCCGCACCCCGTCGAGTTCGACGCGGACGTCGGCGAGGCTGGCGGTGGCGGACACCGGTTCCAGGGACACCACGACCGCGCGGGTCGTGGCGGGCAGGTTGGTGACCAGACCGTCGACGGCGGCGGAGAGCAGCGCCGCGGGCACCGGCACGTGCTCGCCGGCCTGGCGGTAGCGGGCCGGCGGATGCCACGGGTGCGGCAGCAGGACGGTGGCGCCCGGCGCGACGAGCACGCCGTCGGTGACCGGGACCAGCGGCGTGTCGGCGGCCCAGCCGGCGGCGGCGCCGGCCGCCGGGGTCACCACCGCGCGGGCGGCGTCGGCGGGCACCCGGGTGCCCGCCCGGGCCGGGCCGTCGCTGAGCGGCGCGCCGGTGCCGGTGAAGGTGACCAGCCGCAGCGGCGCGGACCCCTCGTCGAGGCGCAGCCGCAGCCCACCGGCGCCCGTGGTGTCCCAGACCTGGGTGCCGCCCACCGGCAGGGCCGCGCCGCTGTCCCCCTCCGCGCGGGCCCGGGCGACGGCGCGGAGCTCCGCCCGCCCCGCGCCCCGGTGCTGGTCGGTGGAGACGGTCGCGCGCAGCCTCGGCCCGGCCGGCGCCGCCACGGCCCGGCGGGCCGCGGTCACGGCGGTCTCGGACGAGTCGGCGGTACGTCGCAGGCGCAGCACCGACGGCGCCGGCGCGACGGCGTCGGGGACCGACAGCGGCAGGTGGCGCTGTGTCTCCTCCTCGATCATCGTGGCCAGGGCCACGTCCGGCAGCACGCCGGTCGCCTCGGAGACGGTGATCGGGGCGGCCAGGCCCACCGACGACAGGGCCCGGAGCATGGTGGGAGTGGCGCCACCCTTCGCCGTGCCCGCGAGGGCGCTGTCCCACAGGCCGGCCGGGAATCCGGCGGTGGCGGTGGAGGGCCGCAGCGTCTGGATCTGCGCGGCGGGCACCGCGACCCAGTTGGCGCCGACGCGCTGTTCGACCGCGACGACCATGGTCGCGCGGGTCCTGCCCATGTTCCATCCGGCGGGGACGACGTCGACCTCCCGCCCGTCGGTGCGGTCGTCGGCGCGGCCGCTGCCGGTCAGCCGCCACCCGTACAGCGGCATCAGCGACTCCACCCGGACCGCGAACTCCGGCGCCACGGACCACGGGCGCTCCAGGGTGCCGTCGGGGCGGCTGCCGACCGCCGGCGGCAGGGTGCCGGCGGTGACGGTGCCGCTGGTCGCCGGGCGGGCCGCGTCGCCGCCGCCGAGGTACTTGACGGTCACCTGGTTCCAGTCGAGGAGCGGCTGCTGCTGCGCCCTGCCGAACTTGACGGTGACCGAGGCGATGGCCAGGTCGACCGTGACGGTGCCGTGCAGCGGCGGGCCCTGGATGCGTACCCGGGCGCCGAGGGAGACGCTGACGTTGATCCGCGCGCAGGCGAAGAAGCACACCTTGATCGTGAAACGGGCGCCGACGCTGACGCTGGCGGTGATGTCGTAGGTCAGCGGGTCCCACCGCAGGTACACGTCGAGGGCGGCGACGAACCAGACCCGCACCGGTGAGCGGTCGTAGGAGGCCTCCAGGCGACCGCCGAGCATCACCGCCGACGGGGTGAGGGTGAAGTACGCCTCGCCCTTGACCACCACGCCGCCGCCGACGGACCAGTGGAACCCGACCCGGGGCACGTCCGGGTAGTGTGCCGGCTTGTTGAACCGGGGGTGGTAGCCGCCGATGGAGAGCAGCACCTCCGGCCGGTCGAGCCACACCACGAAGGCGAACCCGCCGGTGACCTGGCAGTCGCGGCTGAGCAGCCACGAGTTGCGGGTCAGCGCCGCCCGGACGGAGAGCACCTTGTCCACCGTGCTGTACCGGGCGGCCAGGGCCAACTCCAGGTTGACCACCGCGGCCTGCGCGTCGGGCAGCGCCATCCGCATGAGGCCGAGGAGGCCGACCTCCAGTCCCCGGTCGGCGGAGACGTAGGCCAGGGCGGTGGTGTGCAGCAGTTGGAAGGTGGAGAACTTCACCCCGGCGGCGAGCCAGAACGCGCCCCGGGCCGGCGGGATGTCCCTGGACATCCGCGCCAGTGCGCCCATCGGGCCGCCAGAGCCCCCGAAGCCGCCCTCGTCGATGGCCTTCACCAGGGGGAAGGCGGGCACGCCCTGCGGGTCGCGGGGCACCATCAGCCGGCGGTTGTAGCCGGCACCGCCGGCGAGGCCCAGGACGTACAGGTAGGGCGGGCCGCCGAGCGGGAACCCGACGGACAGGAACACGAACAGCGAGGTGTACTCGCCGAGGTCGTCGCGGGGTCGGGCGTACGAGCCGACCGCGGTCAGGCCGCGCCCGGCCAGGTCGACCGAGAGCATGCCGTCGTACTGCACGCCGTTGGCGCCGGTGACCTTGACCAGCCCGCCCGCGACCGACACCCCGGGCGAGCTGAACGACACCGACAGGCCGGCCAGGTCCACCTCCCAGGCGCTGAGGTCGGTGGGGTTGCGCAGCGGCACCAGCAGCGACAGGTCGTCGACGTCGAGGGTGAGCCCGGCGACGGCGACCCCGCCGTCGACGGACACCCCGACCTTGCCCGGCCCGGAGGTGGCCGCCTTGTACAGCAGCGCCAGCTCCGCGATGTGCAGCGGACCGTAGCTCCGGTTGATCTCGAACCGGGCCTCGGCCTTCCCGCCGAACAGCACCAGCCACCGGCCGCCGCCGCGGGCGACCAGCACGTCCAGGGGCGGATTCGCCGGGGCGGCGTCGCCGCCGCCGCCGGTCTGCAGCAGCGACGCCGCGACCGGGTTGGACCCGCCCCCGCCGGGGGCCATCGGGAACCCCAGCCCGTCGAGCATGACGGCCCCGTCGACCACGGTCGGCCGGTCCAGCGCCGCCGGGCCGGTCAGCGCCAGGTCGGCGCGGACGTGGGCGCCGACGGCACCGAGGCGGAATCCGCCGGTCTCGACCAGCGCCCTGCCGGACGCGCCGGCGGCCACCCGGATGCCCAGCCCGCCCAGCCGCAGCACCGGCCGCAGCTGCGGCGCGGCGGGGGTGGTGAGGTCGAGCAGCAGCAGGCCGACGCCCCGGCCGGCCTGCCCCCACCCGGCGTCGACGGTGTCGGGCAGCCCGAAGCGCAGCTGCACGGCGGTGTCGCCGGCGGGCAGGGCCAGCTCGCCGCGCAGCACGAGGCCGTAGCGGGCGCCGTCGGTGACCACGGACAGGGTCAGCCCGCCCGGCACCGGCACGGGCACCCCGGTGACGGCGTCGAGGGCTCCGCGCAGCAGCCCGACCGGGGTGGGCAGGGCGGGAGCCATCCGCATCCCGTCCGGGGAGTCCACGGCCACGCCGGCGCTCGTGAGGATCTGCGCGGCGGTGCGGCCGCCGGACCACAGGGGCCGGCGCAGCCACGGCTCGGCCGCGCGCAGGGCGAGGGTTCCGGCCATCGGCACGACCAGCCGCTGGGCGAGCTGCGCCAGCTCGGCCGCCCCGGGCAGCTGCACCACCGGGGCGAGCTGGACGCCCAGCTCACCGGTGCCGGCGTCGTCGCTGCCGAGCAGGCCGAGCCGCACGGCCAGTCCCGCCGCCGTGGCCTGCGCCGACAGCCGGGCGCGCAGGGTCACCCCGAGCCCCGTGTCGACGTACGCGTGGGCGGCCAGCGACGCGGTCACGGCGGAGTCGGCGTAGCCGACGGCGATGTCGGCGGTGACCGCGCCGGCGGTGAGGCCCTGCACGGCCAGCCCGAGTTCCGGTCGATCGGCGGCCAGGTCGGTACGCAGTTCGACGGTGCCGTCGAGCACCGCGACCCGGACCACCACCTCTCCCGGAGTGGCCGGCGGCGGCACCTGGGCGTCACCCAGGACGCGGCGCAGCAGGGCCACGACGGCGGGCGCGGCGACCGTGCCGACGCTGGCGAGGGCCCCGGTGGAGAGGTCCCGCGCGAGGTCGGCGAGCGCGCCGGTGCGGGCGGCGAACCCGTACGGCGCCGACTTCGGGTCGTAGACGCCGAGCGCCGTGGCGACGTCGAGCACGTCGTCGAGGGCGGCGGGGTGCGGGTCGCGGGCGCCGATGCCCTCGACGAGCCGGTCGAGGAGCTCCGGCAGCAGTCTCGCCCCGGCGGCCTCCACCAGCGTGTCCAGGCCGCTCACCGCCGGCAGCAGGGTGACCGTGGCGTCCAGCGCGGCCGGGGTGACGGCCACGGACAGGCCCGAGGCATCGGCGCCCAGCCGCAGGTCGAGCGCGCCCCAGTCGCCGGGCAGCGGCAGGTGCAGGGTCAGCTCGCCGCCCGGCCGCACCTGCCGGGCGGCGTCGACGTCCAGCCGCAGCGCGAGGTCCAGGGTGGCCGTGCCGGCGTCGTCGGTCCACAGCACGATCGGGTCGGTGGCGCCGACCAGCAGCCGCAGCGCCCGGTCCTCGGCGGTGCCGACGTCGAGCAGGTCGACGGTGACGCCGCCGGGCAGGGTGAGGGCGTGCGCGGGGTCGGCGGCCAGGCCCAGCGGGGCCGCGGCCAGGCGCAGCAGGCCGGCCAGCGGCGCGGCCTGCGGCGGCGCGCCGGGCGTACCGGCGAAGGTGCGCTGCAGCCAGGCGGCCGGCTCGGTCAGCAGCCCGTCGAGGGAGGCCACCCGCAGGTCCTCGCCGGTCAGCTGTTCGAGCAGGACGCCGAGCGCGCCGCCGACGAGCAGCCGGGGCAGCAGCGACGCGAGGCGGGCGGGCAGGTCCGGGCCGGCCGGCGACAGCCCGACCGGCCCGGGCAGCCACGGCGCGGCCAGCGACATCGCGCCGGCGGCCCGGGTGAGGGTGACGCCGCCGACCGCGAGCGCGGCCTGCACGCGCGGGGTGGGGTCGGCCAGCGCCACGGTCGAGGAGCCGGTGAGGGTGACGCCGTGGCCGAGCCGCAGCCCGGTGCCGGTGGTGCGGGCGGTGAGCCGCCACGGCCGGGCCTCCAGCACCAGCTCGACCGGCAGTCCGGCGAGGCGGCGCCGCCAGGGACCGCCGCCGGCGGCGGTGTCCCGGACCAGGCCGAGGAGCCCGGCGGCCCGGTCGACCAGCGCGGGCAGCCGGGGCGCCAGCCAACCGGTGGCGTCGGTGCGCAGCGCGGCGACCGCGTCGGCGAGCACGGCGGCCGGCCGGCCGGGCGCGGCGCGGTGGATGACGCCGAGGGCGGCGAGTTCGTTCAGCAGCCGGGCCAGCCGGCCGTTGGCGGCGGCCACCCGGTCGAGTTCCTGCACCAGGGCGTCGAGCAGCTCCGGCGACCGGGGGTCGGCCAGGTCGACGGCGGCGGCCGACTCGCCGCGCAGGGCGGCGTCGTGCAGCACCACGTGGATGTCGGTGACGGGGCCGGCGGTGCCGGCGCGCACGGTGGCGCGGACGGTGAGGGCGCGGACCCGGGCAGGCCTCGGGGCGCCGGTGCCGGGCCCGCCGAGCAGCCACCCGCCGGGGCGGGCGACGCGGACGCGCACCTGCGCCGACGAGAGGTCGGCCGGCGCCGCCGGGTCCAACGCCACCGAGCCGAGCCCGAGGCGTACGTCGACGTCGACGTCGGGGTCGCCGGCCGCCGGGGCGCCCAGGTCGAGGGCGAGCCGCAGGGCGGCGACCGCGTGGGTGGGCGGTGCGGCCGGTCCGGCCTCCTCGACGGTGTGCGTGGTCAGCGCGGCGACGAGCGCCGCCCGCAGGTCACCCGCTCCCCCACTGCCGTCGACGTCGCCGAGGCTGCCGTGCAGCGCGAGCGCGGGCACACCGCGCAGGTCGACGGGTGTGCCGAGCCAGCGGGCGAACGCGGCGGCGGGTAGCGGGCGGGGGCGGGCCTGCGCGCCGGGCTCCCCGGCGGCGTACCCGTCGAGCAGGCGGCGCTGGAGGCGCAGGGCGGCGTCGAGCAGTGGCGCGGCCGGCAGGCCGGTCGGGGCCAGCACGCCGGCCAGCCGCACCCCCTCGGCCACCGCCGGGGCGTCCAGCGGCAGCAGGGCGCCGTCGAACGCGGTGCCGACGGTGATCAGGCCGAGCACCTGCGCGGGGACGGCCGCGACGAGTTGCCGGGCGACCAGGCCGAGGTAGGAGTGTCCGACCAGGATCGTGCGTACGCCGGGACGCACCGTCCGCACCGCGTCCTGCACGTGCCGCAGCGCGGCGAGCGCGGCGGCGGCGGGGAGGGTGCCGTCGTCGGCGAGGTCCACCACGTACCAGTGGGCGGCGGGCAGCGTGCCGAGGTCGACCAGGTCGGGTGGGGTGCCGGGGACCCGCAGGTCCACGGTGGCGACCTGGTCGGGCGCGACGTCGCCGAGCAGGTCGGCCCAGGGTCGTGACCCGGCCAGCGGCGGCGCGAGCAGCAGCACCGCCCAGTCGTCGCCGGCGGCGGCCGTGCGGGCGGCGATCTCGTCGCGGAGCTGGGCGACCGCCGCCGGCGCGGTGGTGAGGGTGTCGTGGGTGGCGGCGACCGGGGTGCCGGCCCGCCAGCCGGTCTCGGCCGGCAGGGCGGTGCCGGCGGGGACCAGCCCGTCGCCATCGGTAAGCACGCCGGCCAGCGCCCCGAGCGCCGCCGCGGCGTGGGTGGCGTCGACGCCGTCGAGCACGCCGGCGACCTCCGGCAGGTACGCCCCGGCGGCCTCGGCCGCCGCGAGCACGTCGGCGCCGGTGACCGGGATCGGGTCGGCCTCCTCCGAAGCGTCGTCGGTGTCGGCGCCGGCGAACCGGTCGACCAGCGGCGCGATCGCCCACTTCGCGGGCGGGCCCTGCGGCTCCAGCCAGGCGAGGACCTCCACCGCGTCGTCGCCGGCGCGGTGGACCGGCACCCGCCAGGGCGCCGCCTCGGTGCCGCCGCCGGAGACGGGCAGGTCGACCTGTGGCAGGTCCTGGCCGGGCAGGGCGGGCAGCCGGTCGGTCAGCGCGGCCTGCAGCAACCGCAGCAGCGCCACCAGGTACGGCGTCCCGTCGTCGGTGCGGGCGTCCTCGTCGCGGGCCAGGTCGGCGAGCCACCGGCGCAGCGCGGCGGCGGGGTCGGCCAGCAGCGACGACAGGTCGGTCGGGTCCGGGGGCAGCAGCGGCGGCATCCCCGCGAGCGGGCCGGTGGTGCCCGGCCCGGCGATGCCGACCAGCGCCAGCAGGTCGCGGGCGGTGGGGCCGGCCCACGACTCGGCGACCCGGGCGAGCAGGCCGCGGGCGGCGCCCCACAGTGCGGCGGGGTCGACGCCGAGGCCGAGGTCGGGCAGGGCGGGGTCGATCGGGCCGGCGGGCGGCAGGGTGAGGTCGCCCAGCAGGTGGGGCACGCCGTCGACGGTGACGGCGAGGTCGTCGACGGTCGCGGTGACCGCCACCGGCGACCCGAGCGACCAGGCGACGTCGAGGCGGACGCCGTCGGTGGAGACGCGTACCGGCGCGCCGATGGCCAGGGCCGGCGGGTCGAAGACGGCGGTGGCGGTGACCCCGCCGAGCCAGGCCGGACCGGTCGCCCCGTCGAGCGGGATCGAGGCCAGCGCCGCGCGGACGTCCACCCGCCAGGGCAGGGTCGCGTCGAGGTGGGCGCCGCCGCGCAGGGCGAGTCCGAGCTCGACGACGGGCGCGGCGGCGGTGCCGGAGTCCCACAGGACGAGGTCCAGCGCCACGGGGGCGCCCGGCGCGGCGGCGAGCGCGTCCACCGGGACCCGCCACGGGTCGGCCGGGGTGCCGGCGCCGGTCACCACCGGTGTGGCGGTGCCCGCGAGCCGGGCGACGTCGCGCAGCACGCCGGGCCAGCCGTCGGGTGCCTGGCGCAGCTGCCGGTAGTAGGCGGCCAGCGCGCGGGTCGGCGCGGTGGTGAGCAGTCCGAGGTCGACCCCGGGGGTGGTGCCCAGCCCGAGCAGGCGCCGCAGCGCGGCGACCGGGCCGGCGGCGGGGCCGAGCCCGGTCTCGATGGCTTCCTCCAGCAGCGACTGCGCGGCGGAGGTCAGCGACCGGGCGTCGGTCAGGTCGACCAGGTGGAGGTGGTGCGGGTCGTCGCCGATGGCGACGGTGACGTCGCGCAGTTCCAGCAGCGGGGTGATCGTGCCGCTGGCCGCCCGGTAGCGCAGGCCGGCGCGCAGCCCGCCGACCTGCACGGCACCGGCCGGCTCGCCGGCGGCCGGGAAGAGCCGACCGCCGTGGGCGGGCGCGGCGACGAGCACGTCGAGGCGTTCGAAGAGCGTGACCGGGGCCGAGCCGGTCAGCGGCACCACCAGCAGCACGGCGTCGCCGCGTACGACCGCGTCGAGCGTGCCGTCGCCGGTGTAGGTGACCCGGGCGCCGACCACGAGGGCGCCGGCGCCGGTGGCGGGGTCGGTGCGGACGGCCACGGTGAGGTCGACCGACGGCGGGCCGGCCAGCACCGGGATCAGCAGCGGGTCGGCGTCGGTGGGCAGGTCGGTGCGCTTGGACTCGTCGGCGCCGAGCAGGCCGGCGACCGAGTCGAGCCAGCCGACCAGGCCGGGCGCGCCGTCCGGGGTCCGCGCGGCGACCAGCGCGGCCAGCCAGGACCGGAACGCCGCCGGGTCGGTGGCGAGGTCGCCCAGGGGCAGCGGCACCAGGCCCGGGGCCAGGCCCAGCAGGCCGGGCAGGTTGGCCGCGACCAGTCGCACCGGTGCGGGCACGCCGTCGCCGACCTCGGCCAGGACGTAGCGCAGCAGCGCGGTGACGAGCAGGGCCAGCTGGGAGCTGCCGGCGGCCGGGTCCAGCACGAGCGGCTCGGTGGCGCCGGGCAGGCCCCGGACGGTGACGGTGACGCGGCTCAGCGCCTCGTCGGGTGGGGCGACCAGCAGGACGGCCGCCTCCACGCTGGCGCCGGTGTCGCCGAGGGGCGCCCGGGCGCGCAGCCGGATCGGGTGTTCCCTGCTGGCGGCGACGGCGGTGACGGTGCCGGCGGACGCCACGAGCAGGTCGAGCCGCGCGGTGACGGCGGGGCCGCCGGCGACCGGCCCGGCCTCGGCCTCGATCGCCAGGGTCAGCGGGGCGGACGCCGCCGGCCCGGCGCGCTCGACGACCAGGTAGACCTGACCTTTGCCGCCCTGCTCCAGCAGCGGCACGTGCCGGGCGACCCGGTCGGGCCGGCCGGCCGCCTCGGTCGCGAAGCGCGGCCGGGCCGAGGGCAGCAGCACCTCGATCGCGCGCACCAGCGCGGCGCGCTGGACGTCGCTGGCGACCAGCTTGCCTACCCGCGTCCACGGGTCGGCGAAGAACTCCTCGACCAGCCGGACGCCGCCACCGGAGGGGGCGAGCAGCCCGAGCGCGATGCCGAGGTCCTCGACCTCGGCGGGAATGCCGTCAACGTTGATCATGGGCCCACCCACCCCATCGTCCCCCCTCGGTTCCCGCCCTCCTCGGTGGATTCGGCGCGGGAGTTCCCGGAGGCTACGGAGGACCGACCCCGAAACTCTGTCGCCCTTCGGACGTTGCCGACCGTGCCGTCGCCGAGACGGTCCGAAGCGTCAGACCGCGTTCGCCCGTTGCGGCACGCGGCTCCCCCGCCCGGCCAACCGGGTCGACGACTCGGTCGGCCGGCGGCTGACCGATCGATCAGTCAAACGCGTCCCCGGCCACTGGAATACCTGGCCGGAGTGGACACGTTCGACGACCGTCGACCGTCGTCCGGCGGCGGTGACCGACCGGTCGGTCAGTCGTGATGCCAATAGGCGACTCTCCCCT
Organism: Micromonospora sp. NPDC047730; assembly: GCF_043204765.1. Taxonomy (NCBI): domain Bacteria; kingdom Bacillati; phylum Actinomycetota; class Actinomycetes; order Micromonosporales; family Micromonosporaceae; genus Micromonospora; species Micromonospora sp. NPDC047730. The sequence goes on from NZ_JBIDCU010000007.1 coordinate 153,913, forward strand.
TGCCGGCCCGCCGCCGCGATCCCGAAGGTTGCCCACGAGAACGTCAGTCACCCGCCGTCGACCCGGGGCGGCGACGCCCGTGCCGCACACCGCGAGGCGCGACGCGGCCGGGCCGCCCTGATCCGGCCGGCAGGGTGACGATTCGGAAGAGGGGGGACCACTGGTGGACACCGCCAGCATCGACGCCGAGTACCTGGTGGCCACGTTCGAGGAGGACGACGACCCGGAGCAGCTGATCGGCGACGCCGTCGACTACGACCTGCTCGCGGCGCTGGCAGAGGAGGAGTGACGATGGGCGTGCACCTGGCCCCGACGCTGCGCGTGCTGCGTGAGGAGATCAACACCCGCTGGCCGCACCGGGACAAGGCCTCCGACGGCTGGATCGGCGACGCGGCCCACCAGGCCCGCAAGTCCGACCACAACCCGGACGCCGACGACCGCTCGGTCAACGCGGCGGACTTCGACATCGACGGGATCGACCCGTTGCTGGTCGTCCGGCACTGCATCGAGCACCCGTCCACCCAGTACGTGATCTACAACCGGCTGATCTGGAGCCGTACCCGCGACTTCCGGCCCGCGCGCTACACCGGATCCAACCCGCACACCAAGCACCTGCACGTCAGCGTCAGCCACGCCCGGGCCCTGGAGGACAGCCTGCGCCCGTGGGGCGTCGCCACGGCCCGGGCCGCCAAGCTCGGCGACCGGGTCCTGCGGGCGGGCTGCAAGGGCAGCGACGTGCGGGAGTTGCAGACCCTCGTCAACCGGTTGGGCGCCCGCCTCACCGCCGACGGCGTGTTCGGGCCGAAGACCACCGCCTGGGTCCGGACCTTCCAGAAGTCGAAGAAGCTGACGGTCGACGCCGTCGTCGGACCGAAGACCCTGACCGCTCTCCGCACCGCCACCAGGCCACCGGCGCCGCAGCCGGCAGGCCGGGCCCCGGGCTCGCGCACCGTCCGCGTCGGCAGCACCGGCGAGGACGTGGCGTACGTCAAGCGGTTCGTCGGCGCGCGGCGGTGCGGGCCGCCGGGCACCCGCTTCGACGCGAAGACCGAGGCGGGGGTCCGCTGGTACCAGCGGATGCGCGGGCTCACCGACGACGGCATCGTCGGCCGGCTCACCTGGGCCGAGATGGGCGTACGCGTCACCTACTGATTCACGGTGCGGAACCGGGTCGCCCCGGTCCCGCGCCCGTACCGAACCGCCTGGTCGTGCCGACGACCCGGGGCGCGCAATCGATGACCGGAGTGTCCATGGTGTGGCGTGGTCGCCACGCCGGCGGGGCGGGGGAGTTCATGACCCAGAGCTTGAGCGAAGAGGGCGTACGCGGGGCCGTCCTGGCGACCGTGGGCACGCGGCGGCCGGACCCGGTGGCCGTCACCCAGAGCCCGACCAGCCGCGTGCCGCACGACCTGTTGCTCGCGGAGCTGCTCGACGCCGTCGACGACCTCGTCCCGTACGCGCGGGAGCTGAAGCCGGCGCGCCGCCGGCTGTGGGCCATGCTGAACCCGGCGGCCGGCGCGCCGGCGCCCACCGCCCGGGCGATGGCGCGCCGGGTCCGGGGCGTGGAGATGGCCTGGGCGGTGACCGTGGCGCTCGGCCCGGCCCTGCGCCAACTGGCCGACCTCGCCCGGCCCGGCCAGTACCTCCCCCCGTTCGAGCCACGGCTGCGCGGCTACCTCCACAAGGCCCGCGAGGCGTACTGCGCCGCGATCACCGAGGCGCTCGACGCCGCGCCGCCGCACCGGATCGAGGCCCGGCAGAACGAGGGCGACCGGTTGGTCGGGGAGTTCTCGACGACGATGCCGCTGCTCTACCTGACCGACCGCATGGGTCTGGAGGCCGTGATCGGGCAGCTCGCCGACCAGGTCACCGACCTCGTCGCCCTGCGGGCGGAACGGGAGGACGACGCCCTTCCCGGACGGGCCGCGGACGCCGAGACCGGCGTCGCCATGACCGCCCCCGGGCAGGAGTGGTTCCTGCGCCGCCGCCTGCTGGCCGAGCTGTACGCGGTACGCGCCTACTCGTTCCGCGACTACCTGCAGCCGTATGTGCGGTTCAGCCAGAAGTTGCGCACCATCAGCCTGGCGGTGCAGATCCTGACCACCCGGGAACGGCTGTCGTGGCTCGCCGACCAACCGGTGCTGCCCAGCGCGGCGACGGAACGGGTGGACGGGTACGTCGTCGAACTCGCGTCGGCCCTCACCCATGTGGAGCAGAGCTTCCTGCTGCACAAGGACGGCGCGTACGTCGAGGCGGCGGAGCGGCACCGGCTCGCCGTCGCGGTGCTGGCCACCGTCACCGGCCGACCCGGGTTCAAGGCCGACCTCGACGACATCGCCGACACCATCGAACTGCAGAAGACCGTCAAGGCGATCGCGGCCGGAGTGGCGATCGGCGTCGCCACGGCGATCACCGCAGGGGCGGCCGGCGCCGCCGCCGGCGCGGTGCTGGAGACCGTCGTCGGCAGCGGCACGGTGCTCGGCTCGATCGCCGTCTCGGCGGGCGTGGTCGCCACCCGGCTGATGTGGGAGACGCTCGTCGCCCGTGGCGCGTCCGAGCTGCTGCTGGGGCCGGAGTCCATCACGGCGACGTCGTTCCAGGAGGACCTCGCGTGGCAGGCGCTGCAGGCCGCCGTCGTCCGTGTCGTGCTCTGCGGCTCCGGGGACATCTTCAAGGCGGTGGCCCGGTCCGGTGACCGGGCCGAGCAGGTCGCCCGGCTCGTGGTCGAGCAGATCACCACCTTCGGGTTCGGCGAGGCGCAGCACCTGATCCGCACCGGGGAGCTGCGCAGCCTGCGGGACAGCGTGGTGGCCGCGGTGCAGCAGGCCGCCACCACGGGCGCCGTCATGGTCGGCGGGCTGATGGCGAGGTCGTTCCTCGACCGGCTCGGCGCGGCCCGCGGGGCGCTCACCGTCGACGGCGAGCGGCGGCTGCAGGAGCTGGAGGCCGAGCGCGCGCAGGTCGCCCAGGACTTCGAGGCCGTCCGCAACGGCACGGCCGGCCCGGAACAGTTCCGGGCGTGGGCGGCCCGCGCGGCACAGGCCTGGAACGGGCTGGTCGCCCTCGTCGACGGGCTGCCGCCCGGGGCGGAACGCGACGCGGCGCTGCTCCGGCTCACCGCCGCCAAGGGCGAGATCGAGCTGCGCCTCGCCGAGGCCGGGATCAGCGCCTCGCTGACCTGGCCGGACGCCGTACCGACCTTCGAGGGCCTGCTGCCGGGCCTGGTGGTCTTCAGCGACGACGCCCGGCCGGTGCTCGACGCCGCCTACCCGCCCGGCACCCGGCGGCCCACCGACCTCCCCGACGCCGTGCTCGTGTCCGGCTCCGGCGGCCGGCGCCTGCTCCTGCTGCCCGAGGGCGACCTGCCGGCGCGGGCCGCGACGCCGGAGCGGCTGGTCCACGTGCCCGAGGCGAGCATGCGGCCCGGGCCAGCACCCGAGCCGGTGGTGCTGCCCGGCGCGGCGACCCTGGGCCTGGAGCGCCTCCAGGCCGCCTTCGGCCCCGACAAGGTGGCGAAGATCCTCGCGCAGGCGGCCAGGGGACGGGAGTCGTTCCTGCGTCTGCTCGCACACCCGGACCTGGCCGGCGTCGGCGCCGTCCAGTCCCGCTCGACCGCCCTGTACGGGCTCGCGTCGCATCCCGCGTCGATCGCGTTCGGGCGGCAGTGGGGTCCGCTGCTGGTGCTGCGGCTGCGCAAGCGGCTCGGCACGGCGCAGGTCGACGACGGGCTCGGCCGGGCGGGCACCCTGCTGGAGCAGGCCCCGGCGGGTGACCGCCCGGCGCTCGTCGCCCGGCTGATGTCGCTGACCAGCCAGCAGTTGCGCCGGGAACTGGCACTCGCTCCCCCGCTGCGCCCGCCGCGCCGCAAGATCACGCCGGAGAACCTGGGCGTCGACCGGGCCCACCCCAGTTGGCGGGTCCTGGCCGACGAGGTGGCCCGGGACTTTCCCGCGCTCACCCCGGACCAGCGCCGGGCGATGACCGACTGCCTGCAGGTCGTCGAGGTCGCCGAGGCCGGCGAGTTCGACGCGTACCGGCCGCAGACCAGGATCGCGCTCGTCGACTCGTTCGAGAAGATGATGGTCGACGGGCAGATCCGCGTGCCGGATCTGACCATCGTCGCCAACCGCATGCGCGGCCGGCTCGCCGAGCACGTCTTCCTCGGTCCGCTGCCCGTCCTGCAGCAGACGATGTGGTTCCTCGGCGCGCGGATCGGCACCTGGCTGACCGGCCGGTCCAACCTGGACGGGCACTGGATGGCCGGCGACGTGCCGTGCTTCCTCGAGCTGAAGTCCGACGCGATCCACCTCCAGACCGCCGCGGAGCAGCAGGCGACGGCCCGGCAGTACCTGCGCGACGCGCTCGGGGACTTCGAGAACATCCCGGCCGGATCGCAGTACCACCTCTGGTTCATCCGGGACCCGGGGCCGGACGGGCGGCAGCGGATGCTCGAGATCCTCCTGCCGCCGGGCGGCCCGATCGCGGGGGTGCACTTCGGGCCGGAGCCGCCGCCGGGCGTGCCGCAGCGGTGACCGCCGCGGCGCGACACCACGGCCGACAATCCGGCAGGAGCGTCGGCGACCGGGATCGACACGTGGACTCCCGGCCGCTACTCGACGAGTGGGACGCCGTCCTCGACCGATGACGAAAAAACAGGCGTGTCGGCACGGCAAGTCCTTCACATCCGCGTGGAATCAGCAGGAAACGCGGAAATTCTTTCATCTATACATTCGAATGCATCGCCGTCTAGCATCACCTCCGACCAGATCGACATTCCCGGATCTCCGCACCACCCCCCGCACGGGATCCGGCGTCAGGAGAGGGACGACCGATGACACTCCCCCGCCTGTCCAGGCGCCACTGGCGTCTGGGCGTCGCAACAGCCGCGGTCACCGCCGCGGTGGCGTTCGGCACCCCAGCGACCGCCGCTCCCGCCGAGGGGCAGATCCTCCAGGCCGGCGGCGCCACCGCGGTCTCCGGCTCGTACATCGTGGTGTTCAAGGACACCGCGGTGACCCGGGCCGAGGTCACGGGCAACGCCCGCGCCCTGGCCAGTCGGCACGACGGCACCGTCGCCCGGACCTTCCAGCACACGGTGCGCGGGTTTGAGGCCCGGATGTCCGCCGCGCAGGCCCGGCGGTTGGCCGCCGACCCGTCGGTGAAGTACGTCCAGCAGAACCACGTCGTGCGGATCTCCGGTACGCAGAGCCCCACCCCGTCGTGGGGCCTGGACCGCAGTGACCAGCGCGACCTGCCGTTGAACAACTCCTACACCTACCCGAACGGCGGCTCCGGCGTCCGGGCGTACATCATCGACACCGGCATCCGGTTCTCGCACAGCGACTTCGGTGGCCGCGCGGTCACCGGTTTCGACTCGGTCGACGGCGGCGCGGCCGACGACTGCAACGGCCACGGCACCCACGTCGCGGGCACTGTGGGCGGCACCGCGTACGGCATGGCCAAGAACGCCACCCTGGTCGGCGTCCGGGTCCTCGACTGTGGGGGCAGCGGCACGTACGCCGGGGTGATCGCGGGCATCGACTGGGTCACCGGCGACCACGACCCCGGCGAGCTGGCGGTGGCCAACATGAGCCTCGGCGGCGGGAAGGACCAGGCCGTCAACGACGCGGTGACGGCCTCCATCGCCGACGGCGTCAGCTACGCCATCGCGGCCGGCAACGACTACTCCGCCGACGCCTGCGGCGTCTCGCCGGCCAGCACCCCCAACGCGATCACCGTGGGGGCGACCACCAGCACCGACGCCCGGGCGGACTACTCCAACATCGGCACCTGCCTGGACATCTTCGCCCCGGGCTCGTCGATCACCTCGGCGTGGCACACCGGCGACAGCGCCACCAACACCATCAGCGGCACGTCGATGGCCACCCCGCACGTGGCCGGCGCGGCCGCGCTGGTCCTCGCCGCCAACCCGTCGTACACCCCGCAGCAGGTCCGCGACAAGCTCGTCAACGACGCGACCAACGGCAAGGTCACCAACCCGGGCACCGGCTCACCGAACAAGCTGCTCTACGTCGGCAACATCAGCACGCCGACGCAGGACTTCGCCATGTCGGTGTCGCCCACCTCCGGAACGGTCAACCCGGGCAGCTCGGTCACCGCGACCGTCGGCACCACCACCACGGTCGGCAGCGCGCAGAACGTGACGTTCTCCGCCAACGGCCTGCCCGCCGGGGCCACGGCGAGCTTCAGCCCGGCGTCGGTCACCTCCGGCAACTCCGCCACGATGACCATCTCCACCACCGGCACCACCGCGCCGGGCACCTACCCGGTGACCGTCACCGGCACCGGCACGGTCACCACCCAGACCGCGTCGTACACGTTGACGGTCAACGGGCCGCCCGGCTGCTCGCAGACCAACGGCACCGACGTCAGCATCGGCGACAACACCACGGTGGAAAGCTCGATCACCATCAGCGGCTGCTCCGGCAACGCCTCCACCGCAAGCACCGTCGCCGTGAACATCGTCCACACCTACATCGGTGACCTCGTCGTCAGCCTCGTCGCCCCCGACGGCACCGCCTACACCCTGCACAACCGCAGCGGCGGCTCGACCGACAACATCAACCAGACCTACACCGTCAACCTCTCCAGCGAGGCCGCCAACGGCACCTGGAAGCTGCGGGTGCAGGACGCCGCCTCCGGCGACACCGGCTACCTCAACACCTGGACGCTCAACCTGGTCGGCGGGACGCCCCCGGGCTGCACCGGCACGAACGGCACCGACGTCAGCATCGGCGACAACACCACGGTGGAAAGCTCGATCACCATCAGCGGCTGCTCCGGCAACGCCTCCACCGCAAGCACCGTCGCCGTGAACATCGTCCACACCTACATCGGTGACCTCGTCGTCACCCTCATCGCCCCCGACGGCACCGCCTACACCCTGCACAACCGCACCGGCGGCTCGACCGACAACATCAACCAGACCTACACCGTCAACCTCTCCTCCGAGGCCCGTAACGGCACCTGGAAGCTGCGGGTGCAGGACGCCGCCTCCGGCGACACCGGCTACCTCAACACCTGGACGCTGACGCTCTAGCGGCAACGGCGCCACCAGCGCACCCCTACACCGGGACCCCGGCTGAACCTCGGGATCTAGCGGTCCTCGCAACACCCAGACCTTCTGGGAGTTGCGAGGACCGTGTCCGTTTCTGCTGGACTCAAGGCGAAGTTCTTCGAAGACGCTGCGCGAGCAGACCGGGTTCGCCGACCACCTCGCCCGCCGCGCCACCGACCCCCGGCTACACCGTCCGGTAGCACCCGCGGCACGTGGGCGGCGCGATCGAGGAGTGACCGGAGCCCGCCGGTTCGGCCCCGGGTTCGGCGTGGGTTCGCTACCGGGCTCGGCGTCGGGGTCAGCCTCAATTCGCCGCCTGGTCGGCAGCGTCTCCGCTCGCGCCGGGCGGCGCCACGTGAGGGTGGTCATAGCGGCTGGACGCGCCACCACGGGGGGCTGCTAGCCTCGTCGGCAGGTCATGAGCGCCAGCGTCAAGCCCCGGCTCGCTGGCCGGCAACCCTCGTCCGCGCAGGGGTGCCCCGGGTGAAGACCAGGCACCGGAGCAGCTCCGGTGCAAGCGTGGCCTGGTTCCCAGGTCAGCAACGACCGAGGAGAGCCATGTCCTTCCGCATCTGCGTACCGACGGTCCCCGCCGCGGCCCCGACGCCGCCCCTGACCCGGCGCCGCCACGTCGACATGATGCGGGTCTGCAGCGCCTCGTGTCGCCCCGGCGACCCGCGCTAGCCACGCACCAGACCCCCTTCCCAGGACCACCCCAGCGGTACGCCCACCGGGCGCACCGCCGGCGACGCACGCCCGTGCCCGCCGTCGGAGACCCCTTTCGGAGACACCTGTGCGATTCCTTCCCGCCCTCACCCGCGCCGCCGCCCTCGGCGTCGCCGCCGTCCTCGCCGCCACCGCTCTGACCGCCTGCGGCGACGACGCGTCCGAGGCGACCGACAACCCGTACAACCTGCTCCAGCCGGGTGTGCTGCGCACCGGCACGCTCACGGACGCCCCGCCGAACGTCTACCTCAAGGACGGCAAGTTCACCGGCTTCGACAACGACCTGCTCACCGCGGTCGCCGCGAAGGTCGGCCTGAAGGTCGAGTTCGTCGGGACGGACTTCTCCGCGCTGCTCTCGCAGGTCAACAACCGCAAGTTCGACGTCGGCAGCTCCTCGATCACCATCACCGAGGCCCGCAAGAAGACCGTCGACTTCGGCAACGGCTACGATTTCGGCCACTTCGGGCTCGACGTGCCGGCCAATTCGTCGATCACCGGTTTCGACCAGCTCGCCGGCAAGCGGGTCGTGGTCGTGCAGGGCACCGTCCAGGACGACTACGCGACCGGCGAGGGCCTCGACCCGGTCCGGGTGCCCGACTACAACGGCGCGATCAACCAGCTCAAGGCCGGCACCGCCGACGCCTGGATCGCCCCCGCCGAGATCGGCGACAAGTCGGCCGCCGACAGCAACGGCAAGATCAAGGTGGCGGGGAAGCTGCTCAGCCCGGCCCCGACGGCGTACGCGTTCGCCAAGGGCAACGACAAGCTGCGCGAGGCGCTGAACAAGGGCCTCGACGAGGTGATCGCCGACGGCACGTGGAGCCGCCTGCAGGCCCAGTACTACCCGGGCCGCCCGATCCCCGCCGACTTCAAGCCGGGCAGCGGCACCGTCCCGGTGCCGTCGGCCTCGGCCGCCTCCTGACACGTACGGACGACGAGCGAGCGGGACGGTAGGAGAACACGATGGATCCGTTGAGCACCCTGTGGGAGACCTTCTTCGACTGGGACTCCATGCGCGAGGCGCTGCCCGAGATGCTGACGGTCGGGCTGCCCAACACGCTGATCCTCGCGATCTCCGCCGCCCTGCTCGGCTCGGTGCTGGGCATGGGGCTGGCCGTCGCCGGCATCTCGCGTACCCGATGGTTGCGCTGGCCGGCGCGGGTCTACACCGACGTTTTCCGCGGCCTGCCGGCCGCGGCGACCATCCTGCTCATCGGCGTCGGTCTGGCGCCGCTGGGCATGGAGGTGTGGGGCCCCAACCCGTATCCCCTGGGCATCCTGGCGCTGTCGCTGATCGCGGCGGCCTACATCGGCGAGATCTTCCGCTCCGGCATCCAGTCGGTGGAGGCCGCCCAGCTGGAGGGGGCCCGGGCGCTGGGCCTGTCCTGGGGCGAGGCGATGCGCCTGGTGATCGTGCCGCAGGGCATCCGCCGGGTGCTGCCGGCCTGGGTGAACCAGCTGATCGCGCTGATCAAGGACTCCAGCCTGGTCTACTTCCTCGGCCTGCTGGCCAGCCAGCGGGAGCTGTTCCGGATCGGGCAGGACTACGCGGCGAACACCGGCAACCAGTCGGCGCTGCTGCTGGCCGGCCTGTTCTACCTGGCGCTGACCGTGCCGCTGACCCACGTCGTGAACTGGATCGACCGGCGGCTGCGGCACGGCCGGCAGGCCGCCGCGCCCGCCGACGCCGAAGACGACCTCGACCTGGCGCTGCCGGGGGCGGCGGGAGGAAACCAGCGATGAGCATCGACACGACGACCTCGGTGAGCCTGAGCGTCCGCGACGTGCACCTGGCCTTCGGGTCGCACCGGGTGCTGCGCGGCGTGGACCTGGACGTCGCGCGGGGCGCGACGGCCTGCGTGATCGGCCCGTCCGGCTCGGGCAAGTCCACGCTTCTGCGCACCATCAACCGGCTCATCGAGCCCGATCGGGGCGACGTGCTGCTCGACGGGCGCAGCGTGCTGGGCGACGACCCGGATGCCCTGCGGCAGCGGGTCGGCATGGTCTTCCAGCAGTTCAACCTCTTCCCGCACATGAGCGTGCTGCGCAACATCACCCTCGCGCTGCGCCGGATCAGGAAGCTTGGTGAGGACGAGGCGGCGGCGGTCGCCCGCGACCACCTGGAGCTGGTGGGGCTCGCGGCCAAGGCCGACGCCCGGCCGGCGCACCTGTCGGGCGGGCAGCAGCAGCGGGTCGCGATCGCCCGCGCGCTGGCGTTGCGGCCGCAGGTGATGCTCTTCGACGAGGCGACCTCGGCTCTGGACCCGGAGCTGGTCAAGGGGGTGCTGGGGCTGATGGCCGAGCTGTCCGCCGGCGGCATGACGATGGTGGTGGTCACCCACGAGATGGGCTTCGCCCGCGAGGTCGCCGACACCGTCGCGTTCATGGATCGCGGCGTGGTGCTGGAGGCCGGCGAACCGGCCGCGATCTTCGAGGGGGCGGAGCACCCCCGGCTGCGCCGCTTCCTCTCCCAGGTGCTCTGACCCGCCGCGACGTCCCCACCGAGGAGCACCACCGGCGCCGCCGGGAACTGGGACAACGGGCATGCGGCCGGCTGAGGCGCATCTTCCGTGAATGCACGCGGTCCGGTGCCGAACGAGTATCGCGGGCACGCCGCTGTGCGGTAGCCCCCCGCTCGGTGCGGCCCGATCACCCGACCGTCGGCGGACCGTCCTTCTCGGAGGATCGTCGGACGCCGGTTCGCGCCGCGGATCCGCCCGTACCGGTCTACGCTGCCTGGTGACGCCTCCTGACGGTCCGCGCTGTCGTCGGTCCGGGCAGCCGGCTCGTTCACCGGCCGAAGCCTCCGTTGTCGGAACCCGACGACCCACGGCCACCTGCGCGTCGCTGCCCGTGATCCTCGACCTCGGCACGGGCGGTCACCCGGACGACCGGTCGACTCCTTATTGACCAGCGGCGGCGGCCTGGGCAATATCTTCCACAACACAGGCGGCCACTGGAGTTTCCTTTCACGCACCCCCTTCCCACCCCCGACCCGGCCGCACAGGAGATGCCATGCACCTCGACCACTCCGAACTGGACCGTCGGACCCTGCTGCGGGCCGGCCTCGGCGCCGCCACGGTCGCGGTCGTCGGAAGCGAACTCGCCTTCCCCTCCGCCGCGCAGGCGGACCCCGGCGCCGACCTGGACTGGATCTACAGCTGCGACGAGTGGGGCGCGCGTCCGCCGGCGGACCCGCTGTCGGTCAGCGCCATCCCCACCAACAAGATCATCGTGCACCACATGGCGTTCCCGAACGTCACCGACTACTCCGAGGCGCAGGCGATCAAGCTGGCCCGCGACTGCCAGGACCTGCACATGGACGGCAACCGCTGGTCCGACACCGGCCAGCACTTCACCGTCAGCCGCGGCGGATACGTCATGGAGGGGCGCCGGGGCAGCCTGGAGCGGCTGCAGGCCGGCGACCGGCAGATGATCTCGGCGCACTGTCCGGGCGAGAACGGCCGGGCGATCGGCATCGAGAACGAGGGCACGTACGTCACCGAGACTCCGCCGGAGGCGTTGCTGGACTCGCTGGTCAAGCTCTGCACGGCCATCTGCCGGCAGTACGGTCTGCACGCCCACGACATCTTCGGGCACTGGGACTTCCGCACCACCCAGTGCCCCGGCGCCGCCTTCTACCGGCAGTTCCCCGACCTGCGCCGCCGGGTGTTCGAGGCGCTCGACACCGACCTGGCGGACGTGCCGGCCCGCCGCTGGCCGGACCTGTGGCGGTTCGTCGGCTCGCCGTCGGTGCGGGTCGTGCAGTACCTGCTGGCCCACCGCGGCTACACCGTGCCGGTCAACAGCGTCTTCGACGCCGCCACCGTCGCGGCCGTGCAGGACTGGCAGTACCGCAACGGCATCCCGGTCGACGTCGACGCCACCCTCACCGCGCCGACCTGGGAGACGCTGGCGCCGGAGCTGGACAAGGACGCCACCGGCATCCCGGTCAGCGCCGCCCAGTTCATGCTCAACTTCAAGGGGTGGGCGGACGTCGCCGTCACCGGCGAGTACGACCACGCCACCAAGAAGGCCGTCCAGGACCTCCAGGCGCTGCACGGCCTGCCCCGCGACGGCAAGCTCACCACCAACACGTGGTGCGTCCTCGTCGGCGGCGTCGTGCGCCACTCCTTCCGGCACTGACCGCCCGCGGCCCGTGGGACGGCCTCCCGCTCCCACGGGCCGCGAAACGCGGGCGCGCCTCGTCCACACCCGGCCCCTGATCTGCGACGATGACGCCTTCACGACCGGAGGAGGGTGCTGTGGCGTCTCGGCTCAACCCGTACATCAGCTTCCCGGGCACCGCGCGGGAGGCAATGGAGTTCTACCAGCGGGTGTTCGGCGGCTCGCTGTCGATGAGCACCTTCGGCGAGTTCGGCACCGACGATCCCGCGCTGACCGACAAGATCATGCATGCGATGTTGGAGACCGACCGGGGCTACACCCTGATGGCCTCGGACACCGCGCCGGGGATGGAGCACGACCCGGGCAACAACGTCGCCGTCAGCCTCAGCGGTGACGACGCCGACGATCTGCGCGGCTACTGGGAGAAGCTGACCGACGGCGGCACGGTGACCATGCCGCTGGAGAAGCAGATGTGGGGCGACGAGTTCGGCATGTGCGTCGACCGCTTCGGCACCCGCTGGATGGTGGACATCGTCCAGCCCCAGGGCTGATCTCGGGAGCGCTTCCGCGACCCGGCGGCCCGGCCGGAGGTGTACCGGCGGCGCGACCGGGTACCGACCGCTGTCCGACGGGTCCGCGGCGCGCCGCACCGGCGCGCCCGGGCCCGCAGCCGCCGGTCAGGGGGTGCACCGATGCCGTCGACGCCGCCGAGCGCGTCTGCCGCCGGGACCCCCGCCGGCCGCGCGACGTCGCCGCACCCGCCGGCCGCCCGCCCCGCCGGGACCGCCTCCGGCCGCGGGAGGTCGCGCCGGCCGCGGCCGCCCCGGACGCCGATGCCACGCCGGCCGCCGGGCCGATGAGCGGCGTCCGGAACCTGCGGGTCCGACCGGATCTGCTCTACGTGGCGAGCGGCTGGAGCACGCTGGTCACCGACGTGCGCGGCCGGATCACCGGCGCCGACCCGCAGGGCTTCTTCGCGCGCAACACCCGGGTGCTCAGCACGGAGCGCCTCGCCGTGGACGGCCGGGAGCCGGTGCCGTTCAGCACGGCCAACGTGGCCGGCCACGCCCAGCTCTCGTACGCCGCACTCGGCGACGGTGAGACACTGCCCTCCCGCGCGGCCTACCTCCTGGTGGAGCGCTTCGTCGGCGAGGGACTGCGCACCCGGCTGACCGTGGTCAGCTACGCCCCGGTGCCGCTGGAACTGGAACTGCGGATCGATCTCGCCGCCGACTTCGCCGACACCAGCGAGGCCGAGACCGGCCGCCGGATGCAGTCGGGCGCGGTGGACGCGAGCTGGCACCCCGACGACCGCGAGCTGCGCCTGACCTACCGGTGCGACGGCCTCGACCGGGCGGTGGCGATCGGCGTACGCGCGGATTCGCCCGTCCGGTACGTGGACGACGCCGTCCTGGTCGCGGTCACGGTGCCGCCCCGGGGGTCGGGCCGGGTGGAACTCGTGGTCGAGCCGGTCTTCGAGGGACGGCGTCTCGCCGCGCCGCCGCCGACCTTCGCCGAGCCGGGCGACGACGCGGCCCGCGCCCGTGCCCACCTCGCCCGGGAACTGACCCGGCTGAGCAGCAGCAACTTCGACGTCACGGCGGCCTGGCGGTGCGCGGTCGACGACCTGGCGGTGCTGCCGCTGGGTGAGCCGGCCGGGCCGACGGCGCCGATGGCCGGCCTGCCGATCTACCAGGAGATCTTCGGCCGCGACACGATGACCGCGTCGTGGCAGGCCCTGCTCGCCGGGCCGACGATGCTGGCGGACAGCCTGCGGCTCAACGCCGGCCACCTCGGGCGCCGCATCGACGACTGGCGCGACGAGGAGCCCGGCAAGCCGTTGCACGAGGCCCGTCAGGGACCGGTGTCCGCGCTCGGGCTCGACCCGTTCAGCGGCTACTACGGCGACTGGTCGACCGCGCCGGACTTCCTGATCTTCCTCGGGCAGTACTTCGCGTGGACGGGGGATCTCGACACGGTGCGGGATCTGCTGCCGGTCGCGCGCCGCGCCCTGGACTGGATCGACCGGTACGGCGACCCCGACCGGGACGGCTTCCTCGAATACCACTGCCGGTCCCGGGCCGGGCTGAAGAACCAGGGGTGGAAGGACTCGGACACCGCGATCGTCGACGAGCACGGCGAGGTGGTGCCCAACCCGATCGCGACCAGCGAGCTCCAGGCGTACTGGTACGCCGCGCTGCGGCACGCCGCCGTGGTGTTCGCCGCGGCCGGTCACCCCGCGCTCGGCGCCCGGCTGCTCCGCCGGGCCACGGTCCTTCGTCGCCGTTTCCACCGCGCCTACTGGATGCCCGAGCGGGGCTGTCACGCCATGGCGCTCGACCCGGACAAGCGTCAGGTGCGTTCGGTCAACTCCAACGACGGTCACCTGCTCGCCACCGGGATCGTGCCGGCCCGGCTCGCTCCCCTGGTCGCCGACCGGCTGCTCGCCGACGACATGTTCAGCGGCTGGGGGGTGCGCACCCTGTCGTCGGCACACCCGGCGTACAACCCGTTCAGCTACCACCGGGGCAGCGTCTGGCCCGTGGAGGCGGGCACGATCGGCCTCGGGCTGGCCCGGTACGGCTGCTGGGAGCACCTGCACCGCCTCGCCGAGGGGATGTTCGCCGCGGCGGCGCTCTTCACCGAGCACCGCCTGCCGGAGGTGCTCAGCGGCCTGCCGCGCGACGACGCGCACCCGCACCCCGGCGTCTACCCGAACTCGTGCTCCCCGCAGGCCTGGTCCGCCAGCGCGGTCGTCGCGCTCATCCAGGCGCTGCTGGCGCTGCGCCCGGCCGCGCCGCTGCGAACGATCTTCGTCGACCCGCACCTGCCCGAGTGGCTGCCGGACCTCGTCCTCGAGGGCGTGCAGGTCGGCGGGCGCACCGTCGACCTGACCGTCCGGCGTGGACGCGGCGGGCGTACGTCGCTGCGCGCCCGCGGCGACCGGATCGCGGTGGTGCGCCGGCCGACGCTCCAGGCGATGTCCGCCCGCCGGCACCGCCCCTGACCGGCCGCGAATCCGGGACCGCCGGCGCCGCTGCCGGTCTCGAAACACCCGAACGGGCCGGTTCGGGACGATCCTCGCGGTCGTCACCGTCCGGCCGGCGTCGCGCACCGTACGGGCTGCTGTCGGCGCAGGTCGGATAGCGGCGGAACCAGCCAGCGGGACTAGGATCCTGTCGTGGCCGACGCGGGGCTCATCCAGGACGACGAGCGGTTACGCCGTCTCGAGGCGGTGACCGACGCTGCCCTGTCCCGGCTCGACGCGGCCGATCTCTTCGACGAGCTGCTCGATCGCGTCCGGGATCTGCTCGGCGTCGACACCGCGGCCATCCTGCTGCTGGACGCGCACGCCCAGCAGCTCGTGGCCACCGCCGCCAAGGGTCTCGAGGAGGAGGTCCGGCAAGGTTTCCGCGTCTCGGTCGGCCGGGGTTTCGCCGGCCGGATCGCGCTGACCCGACAGCCGGTGGTCATCGAGGAGGTCACCCCCGACGCGGTGGTCAACCCCATCCTGCTGGCGATGGGCCTGACGTCGCTGCTGGGCGTGCCGATATTCGCCCGTGGTGAGCTCATCGGCGTGCTACACGTCGGCACGCTGCAGCACCGTCAGTTCACCGCCGACGACGTCCGCCTGCTGGAGTTGGTCGCCGACCGGGCCAGCCTGGCCCATTTCGCCCGGGCGAACAACCTGGCGCAGACCGCCGCCCTCGCCCTGCAGCGCAGCCTGCTGCCCAACCAGCTGCCCGAGGTGCCCGGCCTGGCCATGTCCGCCCGGTACGTGCCCGGTCACGTCGCCGGCGTCGGCGGGGACTGGTACGACGTGTTCAGCCTGCCGTCGGGCTGGCTGGGGCTGGTGATCGGCGACGTGTCGGGGCACGGCCTGCAGTCGGCCGTGGTGATGGGGCGCGTCCGCAGCGCGCTGCGCGCGTACGCGCTGGTCTGCGGCGATCCGGCGGAGGCGTTGGCGCTGCTGGACCGGAAGGTCTCCCACTTCGAGGCCGGCAGCCTGACCACGGCCCTCTACGTCATGGTCTCCCCTGATCGAAGCAGGATCCGGATCTCCAGCGCCGGGCACCTGCAACCCGTCCTCGCCGTGCCGGGCCGGCCGGGCGCCCTGGTCCCGGTCCCCGTCGACCCTCCGCTCGGCACGGGCCGCCGCCCGCCCGCCCGCCGGCAGACCGAGGTGGACCTTCCGCCGGGGGCCGTCCTGGCCTGCTTCACCGACGGGCTCGTCGAACGCCGCGACGAGGTCATCGACGTCGGCCTCCAGCAGCTCGTCCACGCGGTCCGGCCGGACCCTCCCGAGGAGGTCTGCCGCACCGTCATGGCGGCCCTCGGCGTCGAGCAACCGACCGACGACATCGCCCTGCTGGTGGTCCGTCGGCAGCCGACGCACGGCTGATCCGGCCGGGTCCGCCCCGCCGGCCCGTTTGGCGGAGGGCGATCGCGGAAAGAGTGGCGGGCATGAAGTGGGCAAGTCGAGCCGTACCCGCCGCCGTCGCCGCCGTCGCGGCCCTCGCCGCGCGCGACCTGATCCAGCGCGACCACGCGTTGCTGCGCAACTTCCCGGTCCTCGGCCGGGCCCGCTACCTGCTGGAGTCGATCGGGCCGGAGCTGCGCCAGTACATCGTCGCGGGCAACAACGAGGAGCGCCCGTTCACCCGCGACCAGCGCCGCTGGGTGTACGCGTCGGCGAAGCAGCAGAACAACTACTTCGGTTTCGGCACCGACAACGACATCGAGTTCACCCCCGGCTATCCGATCATCAAGCACCGCACCTTCGGCCGCGCCGTACCGCCGTCCACTCCGGGTGCCGGGCACGATGTGCGGCTGCCGTGCGCGAAGGTGCTCGGCGCCGCCCGGAGCCGGGCCCACGCCTTCCGGCCCGAGTCGGTGGTGAACATCTCCGGAATGAGCTTCGGCTCGCTCTCCGGCAACGCGGTGGAGGCCCTCAACCGGGGCGCGGCGCTGGCGGGCTGCCTGCAGAACACCGGCGAGGGTGGGCTGTCCCCGTACCACCGCAAGGGCGGTGACCTGGTCTTCCAGATCGGCACGGCGTACTTCGGCTGCCGGGACGAGCAGGGCCGGTTCAGCCTCGACCGGCTCAGGGACCTCGTCGCCGGGGCGCCCGTGCGGGCGCTGGAGGTCAAGCTCAGCCAGGGCGCCAAGCCCAGCCTCGGTGGCCTGCTGCCGGCCGCCAAGGTCTCCGCGGAGATCGCCGCGACCCGGGGCATCGCGCCGGGGCGGGACTGCGTGAGCCCGTCCCGGCACGCCGAGTTCTCCGACTGCGACAGCCTGCTCGACTGGGTGGAGCTGCTCGCCGCCGAGACCGGCCTGCCGGTGGGCATCAAGTCCGCGGTGGGCGACCTCGGCTTCTGGGAGGAGCTGGCCACCCTGATGCGCGACACCGGGCGCGGGGTCGACTTCGTCACCGTCGACGGCGGCGAGGGCGGCACGGGCGCCGCGCCGTTGATCTTCACCGACTCGGTGTCGCTGCCGTTCCAGCAGGGCTTCACCCGCGTCTACAAGGTCTTCGCCGAACGCGACCTGCACGAGCAGGTGGTCTTCGTCGGCGCCGGCAAGCTCGGCCTGCCCGACAACGCCGTGGTGGCGTTCGCGCTCGGCTGCGACATGGTGAACGTCGGCCGGGAGGCGATGCTGGCGATCGGCTGCATCCAGGCCCAGAAGTGCCACACCGACACGTGCCCCACCGGCGTCGCCACGCAGAACCCGTGGCTCGCCCGGGGCCTCGACCCGACCCGGAAGTCGGTCCGCGCGGCCAACTACGTCAGGACCCTGCGGCGGGACCTTTTCAAGGTCGCCGAGGCGTGCGGTGTCGAGCATCCGGGCCTGATCGACACCGACGCCATCGAGGTCCTCGACGGCCGCACCGCCTCCCACCCGCTGCACGAGGTGTACGGGTACCGCCCCGGCTGGGGCCTGCCGTCCGCCGCCGACCGGGCGGAGATCGTACGCCTGATGACGGCGGAGGCGCCGCGGGGCGGCAGCGCCCCGCCCTCGCCGACCGCGATGCCGTGATCGAGGTGTTCACCACCGTGTGCTTGGCGGGCGCTCAAGGGGCTGTGTCGGAGTAGACCTCGACGTCGTAGAGCAACTGCACGTTGCGGCGGCCGTTCGTGATGCCGACGAAGATCGGGTCACCGGCCGGGGTGGAGCCCTGGCGCCACACCTGTTCCCGAGCGGCTTCCCGCGACTCGTGATGGATCTTGCCCGCTTGGTGCAGTTGCAGGACGCGACGGGCGGTGGTCCGGTCGCTGTCGAGGTGGACTCGCAGCAGAGGCATGGCGTGAACTCCTTGCCGACCGTCAGGGCCATACTTTCGTACGTTCGACTAGCTTACCGCTGTTAAATTGCCTGTCCACTGGACTAGAGTCGGCTCCATGACCACCGCAGAGCCCGGTGTGCCGACGACACCCTCGGCGGGGCGACGGGGCAGCCGCACCCCTCCGCCGGTGTGGCTACGGGCGGAGTCCTCGCGTGCACGGCGCAAACCGCCGCTGACCCTTGAGCGCATCGTGGACACAGCGGTGACCTTGCTGGACGAGCACGGCATCGAGGGCCTGACGATGCGCTGCCTCGCCCAGCAGCTCGACGTGACGGCGACTGCGTTGTACTGGCACGTGAGGACGAAGGATGACGTCCTGGACCTGGCCGTCGACCGAATCTTCGGCGACGTGCCAGTTCCGGACGTGAGCGACAACTGGCTGGAGGACATCCGCGTCCTCGTCCGAGGCTGGCGTGGCGCCATGCTGGGCCATCCCTGGGCACCAAGGCTGGTCGGACGTCCGATGCTCGGGCCCAACGTCCTGGCCCGTACCGAGTTCCTGCAATCGGCGCTGGTGCGCGGCGGCTGTTGCGGACTTCAGCTTGCGGTGGCCACGCGAATGCTGGCCAACTACGTCATCGGCGCCTCGCTCACGGAAGCCACGTGGCACCAGACCGCGGACCCTGACGCGAGAGCCGCAGCCCGCGACCATGTCGCCGCGAGCGCCAACGCCTATCCGACCCTCAGCGCCTCTGGCCATCTCGACGACACCCGATGGGACGACAACCTGCTGTTCGAGGAGGGCCTCAACGGGATTCTCCTGACAGCGGCACGGACAGGGATGCCGGAATGAGCATGTGCGCCACTCAGTTCTTTGGTTCCGGCTGGCGCGCGTCCGGCTGGACAGCGGGATCGTGGAGCGCCGCCGATCGCGACAGCCATTCCCGGGCCACCAGCGCGAACACGAGCCGGTCGGCCCACTCGCCGCGGAACAGGTAGCTCTCGACATGCCGCGCCTCGCACCGCATCCCCAGCCGGGTCATCAGCCGGGCCGACGCCTCGTTGCCGGCGTGGCACCGGCCGTAAACGCGGTGCAGGCCGAACTCCTCGAAGCCCCATCCCAGCAGCGCCGCCACGGCCTCGGTGGCCAGCCCCCGGCCGGAGAACTCCGGGTTGAAGACGTACCCGATCTCGGCGGTGCGGTCGGCCCGGCTCCGCCAGACCAGCTCGACGGTGCCGGTCACCCGCCCGTCCAGCTCGGCGGCCAACGTCAGGATGTCACCCTCGGCACGCAGCCCGTCCTCGCGGGTCATCGTCGCCACCGACTCCCGCGACTGCTCGCGGCTGCGCGGCTCGTTGCCGAGCATCCAGCGGCACACGTCGGGCCGGCGCTGGTACGCGTACACGTCGTCAAGGTCGTCCATCGTGACCGGCCGGAGGGTGAGCCGGCGCGCGCGAATCGGGGTGAACACCGCCGGAGCGTACGGGATTCGGCCCGTTCGGTCCGGACCATTTCGACAGAGCCCGGGGCAGGCGGCCTGAGCCGACCTGGCGCATGCCGCGCTGGGCACCCACCCGTAGTCGGTCGGTCCGGGTATGGCCAGGGCCTGACCGACCACCGTCTCCGTACCTGTCAGGTCGGGGACGGCTCCTACCCGCGGCCTGCGACCTTGGCGGGCTCGGCGAGGCGACCGGTGCCGGGCAGGAACCGGCCCACCCGCGAGGCATAGGCGGCGTAGGCAGCGCCGTGCATACGGGCGAGGTATGGCTCCTCCACCGCGCGGACCTGCAACTGGATCGACACGACCAGGACCACGGTGGCGGCGAGGGAGATCGGGTTCGGCACCATCAGGGCCAGGGCCAGGCTCGTCACGATCATCGCGGTGAAGATCGGGTTGCGGGCCAGCGCGAACGCACCGTCGGTGACCAGGTCGGTACGTTCGTCAGGGTCGACCCCGACCCGCCACGAGGTGCCCATGCCCGTTTGCGCGGCGAGGGCGGCGATCACTCCGGCGACGGCGAGCACCAGTCCGATGATCCGCATCGTGGGCCGGTCGAGAGTGTCGATCGGGTTCATGCCGGCGAGCGCGGCGACCGGGCCGGCCGCGCCGAGCAGCAGCGCGGCGACGAACAGCAGCTTGGCCCACCAGCGCAGCGTGCCGGCCGGTACGGGGTCCAGCCGCAGTCCGGTGTCGCCGGTGCGGCGCCACTGCGCGAAACTGCGCCACCCGAACGCCAGTCCGAGGGCGAGCAGGTAGATCAGTAGGGCGACGGCGGCCATCGGCTCACTCCTTGCCGGCGCAGCAGTCGTCACCGCAGCCATCCACGGACGCGGACGGGGCGGTCATGGCGGACACCGCGGTGGCCGGCGGGCAGCAGGTGTCACCGCGCCACGCCTCGCGGCCTTCCTTCACCGCGACGGCGGCGATGACGAGGGCGGCGACCGGGTCGGCCCACCACCAGCCGAACAACGAGTTGGCCGCCAGCCCGACCAGCAGCACCGCGGACAGGTAGGTGCACAGCAGAGTCTGTTTGGAATCGGCCACCGCCGAGGCGGAGCCGAGTTCACGACCGGCGCGGCGCTGCACGGCCGACAGCACCGGCATCACGACCAAAGACAGCGCGGCCAGGACCAGGCCAACGGCGGAGTGCGCAGCCCGGTCGGCGCCGGCCAGGGCCCGCACCGACTCCACCGTCACGTAGGCCGCGAGGGCGAAGAACGACACTGCGATGATCCGCAGCGTGGTGCGTTCGCGGCGTTCGTGGTCGGCGGCGGAGAACTGCCACGCCACCGCGGCCGCCGAGACGACCTCGATGACCGAGTCCAGCCCGAAGCCGATCAGCGCCGTCGACGACGCGAGAGTCCCCGCGGTGATCGCCACCACCGCCTCGACGACGTTGTAGGTGATGGTCGCGGCGACCAGCAGCCGCACCCGGCGGGCAAGCACCGCCCGCCGGGTCCCATGGCCGAAACGCGCCAGCACCTGCCCGTGCGTCAACCTCTCCACACCCCCAACCATACAGCAGCCGCTGTATTCAGCAAAGACTGTACCGTGGTGAGAGGTGGATCAGGTGGCGAACAGGTAGTCGTTGGCCTTTCGCTGGAAGCGAGCCGATGGCTACCTTCTCGGCTCGTACCGCATCACCACCGCCCCCGAGGCGAACTCCAGCCGACTCACGAGCTTCAAGTCGACACACTTCGATAGACCTGCGAACGGTGTCGGCCCGTGACCCGCTATCCGGGGCTGCACCACGAACTCGTACTCATCGATCAATCCCAGCTCCGCCAACGCCAGCGGGAGCTGCACGCCTGACACGAAGAGCCCCTTACCCGACTCCTGCTTGAGGTGCTGAACGGCCTTGCCCAGATCCCCGCGCACGAACTCCGCGTTCCAATCGACCCGCTCCAGGGTGCTTGACACGACGTACTTCTTTGCCGCGTTGATCGTCTGGGCGAAGGGCTCCATCCAATCAGGTCTCGACCCCGTCGGCGCCGCCGGCCGCCACGCTGTCTCCATCATCTCGTACATCACCCGGCCGAAGAGAAGTGCATCGGCCCGGGCGAGGTTCTCGGTGTGGTGACGATGCAAGTCCTCGTCGGCGGGAATTGCACGATGGTCGCAGCACCCGTCCAATGTGACGTTGATGGAATACCGAAGTGGTCGCATTCCGCTCGCCTCGTCGCGTGTGGTCATGGGCGTGGTCTCCTCATGGCTGGCGGGTCCGGTCCGATGAGGGACGAACACCACAACCGTTGCGTCGCCCCGGTCATGGCCAGCAGCATACGGGGCGCTGCCCCGGTTATGCGGGACGCGGATTTGGCCCGGACGTCATCGCCGCCACGATCGACGGTGCGGCCATTGTCAAGCAGTACCGAGCCCGCGGCGGCCCCGTCGGACTCGTCCCTCGCAAACCGCGCTACCCACTGATCCCGGCCGGGCCGGCGCCGATGACGGCGACCCGTGCGGGATTGCGCATGGTCGGTTCCTCACTTGCGTACGTGATCCTGCAAAAGCGTTCTTGCGGTTTGGAAGGTATCCGCGCGTGTGGCGCCGACGAGGCCGATGCAGCCGCGTTTGGCCCAGCCCGTGACGTAGAGTCCCGGCTCGCCGAGCACCGCCCCGGCGCGATGCGGAACAGTGCGGGTTTCGGGGTCGAAGGGCACACCTGCCAGGGGTGAGGCGGCGTAGCCGATGGCGCGGTAGACGGCCTGGACCTTGTGGTCCTCGTAGTCACCGGAACCGGTGATGTGCCCGTAGCCGTCGGGAACGGCACGTTCGGTGCGCAGCCCTTGCACCCGGTCGACGCCGAGAATGGCTGCGGGGATCCGGTAGAAGTGCAGGTGGACGCGCCGTGACGCGGTCCGTGCGGCAGCGGGGATCCGCGACCAGGCTCGCAGGATGTCGACGACCTTCCGGGTGGGCGCGAATTGCCGGGTCATGCGCTCCATGTGCAGATCGGGGGCCAGGTCGGCAGGGTCAACGATGACATCGACGTCATCCTGGTCACCGATCTCGCCCAGCTCCGTAGGGCTGAAGCGGGTGTCGGCCGGGCCGCGGCGCGCGAACAGATGGATGTCGCGGACGGGGCTGGCGGCGAACTCACTCGACACGTGCAACGGGATGCCGGTGCCGGCGAGGGCGTACGCGGGCTTGCTCAGCATCCGAATCACATCGAGGGCGACGTTGCCGGCGCCGATCACCGCAACGGACTCCGCTCGCAGCGCCCACGCCGGCGGCGCGTCGGGGTGGCCGCCGTACCAGGCGACGAAGTCCGCCGCCCCGAAGGAGCCGGGCAGACCGAGGCCGGGTAGCTCGACGGGGACGTCCCGCCGGGCGCCGGTGGCGATGACGACCGCGTCGTAGCGGTTGCGCAGGTCGCGCACCGTGACGTCGGTGCCGATCTCGACACCGCAGAAGAGCTGGGCGCCGCTGCCGGCGAGCACGGCACGAAGCTCGTCGGTGAGCTGCTTGACCCGGGCGGGATGGTCCGGGGCGATGCCGTGCCGGACCAGGCCATACGGGGCGGGCAGCCGCTCGAAGATGTCTATCCGCGTCCCGGGTGCGAGCTCGCTCAAGGCACCGGCGGCGTAGACACCGGCCGGGCCGGCGCCGACGATCGCCACGGACAACTCGATCGTCACTCCGTCTCCTGCGGTGGCAGCGCGGCCACGAGCGCATGGTCAGCCGGGATGGGCCCGACCCGCCCGGCCGCGCCCGGCGACCCCAGTTCGTCGAAGAACTCGGCGTTGACGGCCCGGTAGCCCTTCCACTCGACGGGCAGATCACGCTGGTACCAGATCGCTTCGACGGAGCAGACCGGTTCGCAGGCTCCGCGGTCGACGCACTCGTCCGGATGGACATACAGCATCCGATCGCCCTCGTAGACGCAGTCGGCGGGGCATTCGTCGACGCACGCCTTAACCTTCAGATCCACGCACGGCAACGCGATCACGTAAGTCACGGCGTGAACGCTAAGACCTCAACCGCACTTCACCTCAACCGCTTGAACTCAACCAGGGTTCAAGTTCTACGGTCTCCGGGTGCCACCAGAGCAGCCTGCGGGCCCGGATGATCTGCTCACCGTCGGCGAGGTCACTGCTCGTACCGGGCTGCCGCCTCCGCACTACGGTTCTACGAGGACAAAGGGCTGATCGCCGCCGAGCGCAGCCCTGGCAATCAGCGCCTCTACCGGCGCCATATGCTGCGCCGCATCTCTCTCGTCCTCGCCGCCAAGCGGCTCGGCGTCTCGCTCGCCGACGTCGCCGCAATCCTCGCCACGCTGCCGGCCGGCAAACCGCCAAGCCAGCACGACTGGCACCGCGTGTCGCGTATGTGGAAAGGCGAGTTGGAAGCCCGGCGGCGCTACATCGGGAACCTCGAGCGCCAGCTCACCGGCTGCATCGGGTGCGGCTGCCTCTCCATGCGGTCATGTGGGATGCGCAATCCCGGGGATCGGCTTCGCCATCAGGGCCAGGGACCGGTACGCCTCGACGAGAAGTGTGAGCAGGACAGCACCGGCTTGACCTGAAGTCGGGTTGAATGTCTAGCGTCCTTGTTGTGGATCAACGAATCGGCGTCGCGGAGCCGCAGTCCGCCCACCATCTGCTGGTAGCGCCGAGTTCCAGCATCCACCTGCGGTGGTCCAAGCAGGCTGACCTGACCCGCGACGCTCGTCGCGGCTTCTGTGCTCGAGGTTTTCCTCGGGCCGACGACGGTCCGCTCGTCTGTCACGCCAGGGGTTTCGTCACTACACCGTCGTTACCGGAAGGAATCTGATGAGGCTGTCATCTCTGCTGCGCCCGCGGACCACCGCGAGCGCCCACTGCGACCTGCCCTGCGGGGTCTACGACCCGGCCCAGGCCCGCATCGAGGCCGAGTCGATCCTCGCGATCAGCAAGAAGTACCAGGACAACACCGACCCGGAGTTCCGCACCCGTTCGCTGATCGTCAAGGAGCAGCGCGCCGAACTGGTCAAGCACCACCTCTGGGTGCTGTGGACCGACTACTTCAAGGCGTCACACTTCGAGAAGTACCCGCAGTTGCACGGCCTGTTCAACGAGGCCACCAAGCTGGCCGGTGCCAGCGGCACGAAGGGCTCCGCCGACCCGGCCGTCGCCGAGCAACTCCTCGCCAAGATCGAGGAGATCGCGAACATCTTCTGGGAGACCAAGCAGAGCTGACACGTGGGTGACCGGGTGGCGCCCTGCCACCCGGTCCCGCGCAACCCGTTTAGGAGGGTGTATGCCGTCTCGCACCGATCTCGTCGAGAATATGATGAGCCGTTTCCCACAGGTACCGCACGAGGCGGTCATCAAGGAGGACCTGCTGCGCGGCGGGCTCGCCTTCGACGACTCGGCGCTGACGGACAACGAAAACGGCGACGTCAAACCAAAGTCCTACTTCATTTTCTCCTTCGACCACCGGACCCTGCCGGAGCTGGGCACGGCCGCGCTGCGCCGGCCGCCGGAGGAGATCGTGCTCACCGGCGGGCCGTACGGGCTGCGGCGGACGATCGTGTCGGTCCGCACCAATCCTGCCTCGCCGTACCGCGTCAAGACCGGCGACGACGGACGGATGCAACTGTTCCTGGACGGCAAGCCGATCGCCGACGTCGGGCTGCCGCCAATGCCGGCGTACTACCAGCAAACGCTGGCCAACGGGAAATCGGTGATGGAGGTAGCCCCGACGATCCAGTGGGGCTACCTCATCTACCTGACCGTCTTCCGGGTCTGCCAGTACTTTGGCGCCAAGGAGGAGTGCCAGTACTGCGACATCAACCACAACTGGCGGCAGCACAAGGCGGCCGGGCGCCCGTACACCGGGATCAAACCCGTCGACGAGATCCTCGAGGCCCTGGAGATCATCGACAAGTACGACACCGAGCGTGCGTCCCAGGCGTACACGCTTACCGGCGGTAGTATCACTTCAAAGGTCGACGGGCGCGCTGAGGCCGACTTCTACGGCCGGTACGCCCAGGCGATCGAGGAACGGTTCCCGGGGCGCTGGCTCGGCAAGGTGGTCGCGCAGGCCCTGCCCCGCACCGACGTGCAGCGGTTCAAAGACTATGGCATCCAGATCTACCACCCCAACTACGAGGTGTGGGACAAGCGCCTGTTCGAGCTCTACTGCCCCGGCAAGGAGCGCTACGTCGGCCGCGAGGAGTGGCACCGCCGCATCCTCGACTCGGCCGAGGTCTTCGGGCCGCGCAACGTGATCCCGAACTTCGTCGCCGGCGTCGAGATGGCCGCCCCGCACGGCTTCACGACCGTGGACGAGGCCATCGCGTCCACCGCCGAGGGCCTCCAGTACTTCATGTCGCGCGGCATCACCCCGCGCTTCACCACCTGGTGCCCCGAGCCGACCACGCCGCTCGGCCGCACCAACCCCGAGGGGGCGCCGCTGGAATACCACGTCCGGCTGCTGGAGGTCTACCGCGCGACCATGGAAGGCAACGGCCTCTCCAGCCCGCCCGGATACGGGCCGGCCGGACCTGGCCAGGCCGTATTCTCCGTCAGCTCCTTCATGGACAGCCTCCCGACTGGGCGTTCGTGATGACAGACTCCCCTATCGCCTCGATCGACCAGGAGCCGGCATTTCTGCAGCTACGCGAAGTTCGTTCGGCCACGCTCCCACACGACCAGTTCACCGCCTATCTGCTGTTGCGTGAAACCGCAGCACCTGGCGTGGTGCCACGCCGTCGTAGACATGTCGGACAGGGGACGCCGGCCCGGGCGTCGCCCGGACTGGTGCGGCTCGGCTGAAGCAGCTTGCTTCTACCGGGCGTTCGAGGGCGCGACGCGGCGTCTTCGAGGTGGAGAGCCAGAAACGTCACTCATATCCCATGGCCGGTATGACGTCGCCGAATGCTTCTTCGATGAACTCACGGGTTTCGTCGTCGAACTGGTCGTTGCGGTTCGCCAGCTTGTGAGACTGGAACGTTGACGGGGTGGCAAAGTCGTCGACGTCGAGTCGTTCGAACAGGGTGCGGCGCTGCCCGGGCCAGTCGGCTGCGAGGTCTTCGGCTTTCACCTCGATGTATCGCCTGCCCGTAAGGTCGACCGTGTTCTTCCAGGTGAGCCACCGGGTGTAGACCGGCTTGAGGTAGGCGAGCGCGCCGTCGACGGTGGGCGGCGCCCATGGCTGGGCCAGGTGGGATGCGAGCACTGAGACCGGGTGGCGCTTGATGTGAACGATGGTCGCTTCGGGGACGAGTTCCCAGAGGAAGTCCATGTACAGCAGGTTGAACGGTGTCTTCTCGCACCAGGTCGGCTTGCCCGCGTCGGCGGCTGCGCCGCCGAACGTCGTGTCGATCAGGCCACGGAGGATCCCGAGCAGTTCACGCCGATCGCCGAAATACCTCGGGAGTACCCGCCTGCGGCTCGACGGTTCGAACGGTCCGGCAGGCCGGTCGGCGTTCCCGAAGCCTCCCGCAGGCGCAGGTTCGTCGAATGTGTACGCGACCAGCTGCGGCCAGAGCTGTTGCACCGCGTCTCGGTAGCGCCGCTCGCCGACCAGCTCGGGAACGGTTTTGCCGCGATCGTCGCGCCGGCCGGGCACTCGTACGGTGAGGAAGTCACTCAGCCGGTACAGGGCGTCCTCACCAACGATGGGGTCGTATCGATCGGTGAGCGCGTCGGCCAGGTCCCGCAGGCCGCCCGGGTCGATGAGGAACCTGGTCTCCATGGGAATCCGGTGGATCAGCGGATGTTCGCCGATGATGTCGGCGATCCGTGACGTTCCCGAACGACCGGTACCCGCGACGAAGATCGGTGAGGGGGATGGCATGGTGGGCAGTCAAGCTCTCGGACCGGCGCCTGTGCAAGCCACTTATCCCGTTCGCCCGGTGCTGCGGGCCGGACGCGCACCCGTCGCGCTGGGCGCGTGCCGGGACGGCCGTCTCCAACCCCGCGCGAGGTCGTTAGAGCCGGGCCGAGCGGGTCGGCTCGGCGAGGGGCCGACCGACCCGGAACAACGCGAGCGGCTGGCCACCCACCCGTTCCGCGAGCCGGGCGGCGGTCACCGGGCAGTCGATGAGCTGGCTGAGCGGGTGGACCGCTAGGCCGTGCCTGGCGAGGGCCAGCCATGTGCGCAGGAGACGGCGTCCCGCAGCGATGTGATCGTCGCCGTTCGCCAGCATGACCAGGATGCTGCCGTCGTACCGCAGCAGGCTCCGGCCGCTGACGGCCAGCAGCGCCGCGAGGCCCAACCGGCGGGTGACGGGATACGCGCGCAGCGAGGCGGCCAGGAACCGTGCTTCGAACCGGGACAGGACGAGAGCCCGGTCGGTGAGTCCGTCGAGGTGGTAGCGCGGATGGCGTGGGTCGAGGCGCAGCCAGTCGCGTAGCTCGGCCGCGACGGCCGGGGTGCCGAACAGCCAGCGGTCGGCGACCACCAACTCGCGCGCGAGATCCTGGGCGGGAAGGTGGACGAGTCCGGGTTCCAGGTCGGCGAGAACGGCCGGGTCGACCGGCCCGTTCGCGTACCGGCCACGGGCGACCCGGCGGGACTCGATGTCCACGATCCTGAACGGGGTTGGGTACCTGTGCGGCGCGGCGACCAGGCGGGGGCCGGGCGCCGCGGTGACGTTGAGGCCGAGGTCGGCGGCGACGATGAGGCACGTCTCGACGAACGCGCCGATTCCGAGGCCGAGGTCGCGTCCGGTCGGGTCAGAGTCGGGCAAGGAGCGGGACTGATCGACGTTGATGACGATCTCGTCGGCGTGGTACTCGGGCAGCCATGGCTGTGTGTTGTGTGCGCTCGGCGCCCTGCGGCAGGTCGCCTCGTGCGCCCGTAACTGCTCGACCCACGTCATGCCGACCGCTTCTCGTAGAATGTGTACCCGTGCAGCGGTCGCCCGCCAGCCCGCCGGTACTGGGCGGCCGAGGCGGCGTTCTCCCGCTCGACGAAGGTGCTGCGCAGTGTCCGGTACCCGCCGGCAGCAAGGTTGCGGTGCAACTCCCGAGACAGCAGCGTCAGGTACCCCTTGCCTTGTTCCTCGGGCACGGTGCCCTTGATGATGAGCACTGCGTCGCGCCGGTACCGGGCGCGGGTCGCCAGCAGGCGCAGCTGATTGAGTACGCCGAGCCGGCCACCGACCTTCATGAGGAACTCGGAGATGTCCGGTACGGTCACCACGAACGCGATTGGCCGGCCGGCCTTCTCCAACCAGAGCAGCAACGCCTCGTCGAGCAGGTAAGCGAGGCCGTCGGTCTGCTCGGCCAGTTGCTCGGTGGAGATCTCGGTGTAGTAGCCGAGCTGCGCGAAGCTGGCGTTGAGCAGCTGCCGCAGGATCGGCAGCTGCTCGCGGAAGTGCCGCCGCGAGCCGTGCCGGATGATGAGCTGCTCCGCGGGGATTCGGGTGTCGTCAAAGGTGAACCCGTAGTCACGGTCGGTGCCGGCTGGGGCGCGGGCGGGGGTCGAGTCGGCCCCGGAGTCCCGGCCAAGGTCGACCAGCCAGGTGTCGGCCTCGAAGCGGCGTTGGAAGCCGTGCCGCTCATACATCACCGGGTAGTAGGCGGGGTTCCAGGCTGAGTCCACGAAGCCACGCTCGACGAAGCCGGAGGTGATCACCCCGCCGGTCTGGTTGGGCAGCAACGCGACCGGTCCGAACAGCGGCCGGCCGTCGGCCCTGGCCTCGACCGTGTCCATGATGGCGGCGAAGACGGCGTCGTCGTCGACGAACTCGGTGTGCCCGAACAGTTGCCGCGGACCGACCTTCGCGTCGAAGGCGCTGCTGCGGTGCACGCTGGTCCGCCCGACCACGGCGCCGCGTCCGTCGCGGATCAGGAACAGTTCGGCGGTACGGCGGTGTGCGGCGATCACCGACGACAGCAGGGGCACGTACCGGTTGGTCGGGTGCAGCCGAAGTGGGAAGTCGACAAACGCTCGCAGGTCGGCCCGCGACTTCACGGCGGATACTCTCATGCGCGGTGCACCGGCGGGCCGGCCGTCTCGGTGGACAGCGGGGTGAACGTCTGGATGTGCGCCATGCCGTCAGCCTCGGCACGCCAGACGCCGTTGGTGTAGCCCTCGGGCTCGGCGTTGTACAGCCGGATGTAGCCGCCGGTGGCGTTCCGCGCGCCGTGGTCGGTCACCCAGCACATGAGGTCGCGGTGGTGGCGGCTGCGGGCGAACTTCAGCAGCGCGTCGCGGTCGCTGAAGAACGCGATGGTGCCGAGCGTGAACGGGAACTGGTAGTACACGGTATGCCACCGGTATCCGTCCATCCGTTGCATCTGCTTGACCATCTTGAACCAGGTGCGGGTGAGGGTGAGGATCGAGCGGGGCCCCCGGTATCGGGTGGCGCCGACGAACATGGCGGTCGCTTGACCAACCGGCGGCGCGGCGGAAAAGTCGGAGGTCCTCACGTCGTCGCGCCCTTCACCAGGTACACATTCTTGATTTTGGATGTTGCGCCGGCGAACGGGCCGGTGCCGTAGTCATGAACTCTCACCCGCAGGTCGGCTGCGGACGGGTCCTCGACGAGGGATTCGGCGAAGTCCCGGCTGACCTCGGCGAGGTAGCGCAGCACCCCACCGCGGCAGGTTTCGGCGAGGGCCAGCCGCTCGTCGGGACCGAGCGCGAGATCCTCGCGCAGCTGCAGGTTGACGACCGGCCGGCTCTCCAGGTCCGCGTGCTCCTCCAGCTCCAGGCAGAAGCTGTGCAGCAGGTGAGCGAGGGGATTGTCGGCGTAGAGGCCGTACTCGACGTCCTGCGGGTAGATGTTGGCACCCATGTAGGAGATCGTGCTGTCCTTGCGGCCGAACAGGAACAGCAGCGGCAGTTGCATCCGGTCGGTCCGTCCGGCGCGTTCGGCGTCCGACCGCGCGGCCGGGTCCCCGATCGCGGCCAGCACATCCGGGTACGCGATCAGCCGGCCCTCGTCGCCGATGTTGTAGCGGACCTTCGGGTTGAGCACCGCCGTCGAGTTGATCGTGCAGAGCACCTCGTGGTCGGCGTTGGTCTCCAGGTACGTCTCAAGCGGGTTGTACTGGAAGATCATTGGCAGCCGGTGCTCGTCGGGGCCGAGCAGGGCGGTCCGCAGGGCGACGTCGGTGCGTAGCCGGCGGCGGACCCAGACGGTGAAGTCGGTCTCCCCGGCGATACCGATGGTGAGGTCGCTGGCGCCGTAGCCGGAGCGTACCTTGAGGAAGCGCTCCTCCAGATAGTCACGCAGCGCCTCGGTCATCCCCTCCCCGCCGACCAGACCGCTGATCCGGTACTCGCCCCACGGGAAGCCCTCGGCGTCGAGCTTGTCGCGCAGATGCTTGAGGAACGGCGGATACGCGGTGACGATGTACTCGAACCCGGGCCCGAAGTACCGCAGCGTGTCCGCGATCTTCTGCAGATCCGGGCCCGTGTTCTTCACCATCGCGATCTTGGACATGGCGATGCCGGTGTTGGTGCCCGTGGCCCAGGCACCCATGGAGTACGCGTTGATGACGAACCGCCGTTTCGACGGGAACACCATGGTCGCGTAGCCGGCCAGGTTCTTGTGGACCGAGCGCAGTTCGCGGCGGCTGCGAATCCAGTTGAACGGCTGGCCGGACGATCCCGAGGACTCGTCGACGACGCTGCCGGCGATCTCGATCTCGCCGTGCCAGCAGCGCTGGGCCTCCGGGTACGCCTTCACGTACGACTGCTTGTCTGTCGGCGGGTACGACGACAGGTCGAACCAGCGGAACCGCCATTGGTTGCGGCGCAAGAAGTCGCCGTACGCGGGCACGTCGATCGCGGCGAACTGACAGGTCATCCACGCGTGCAGCCGAGCAAATCGACCCATGTACGGACGGTAGTTCCGCGCCATGAGTCGCCACACCGCCGGATGAATCTGGTGCAGTGTATAGAGCCACGTCAGTGAGAAGCTCGTGAGCCGCAGCGTCCCCTGGCGCAGGAAGGTCATCACCACGCGTCCACGATAGGAGTCTTCGCAAGTCCCTCACCTGGTCACGGATACTCAACCGCCCTGGGTACCCCGACTCAACGACCTCCCGCCTTCGGCCTCGGCATGCTCCGGGCCGTGGACGTGGTCGACCCGGCGGCGTGGGTCTACGTCGCCCGGTGAGTCCGTCAGGACCGCGCCCGGCACGGCGCCGCTGATCACCACGTCAAGAAGGAGTCGTTATCGCCCACCCGGCAGAGCGTGGCGGAACAGCGGGTTCAGCGCATCGGTTGGGTCCTGCAGCGCTGCCCTGGGTCGTTGGGAGTGGGATGATCAGCGCAGTGGTCGCCGGGCCCGCGAGCAGTGTCGCCTCAGCGGGTGGCGGTCACGGGCGGGTCGCGGCCACCACGGTGTCCAGGGCGTCGACCGTCTTGTCTCGCATCCGGACCGGGCGCCGCGCCGTCTCGGACCGGTGGATCCGCATGCCGGGGAGTTCAGCGACCACCATCTCCGGAGTCTGCAATACTGCGGCATCCTGCGGGCCGCCGGTGCCCGCGGTGAGGTTGGCCAGATCGTGGCCGACGAGGACGAACGACCCGCCGGGGCGCACGGCGCTGGCCGCGTGCCGCAGAACGGTGGCCAGGTCGGGTCGGGGCAGGTGCAGGTAGGCGATGAGGACCAGGTCGTAGGCGTCGGCTTCGGGCCGGTAGGCGGTGACGTCGGCGATCTGCCAGTCGATGTCGACGCCCCGTTCGCGGGCAAGGTCCTGGCCGCGTCGCACGGCCACGGCGGAGAAGTCGACGGCGGTGGCCCGCCATCCGCGTTCGGCCAGCCAGACCGCGTTGCGACCTTCGCCCGCGGCCAGGTCGAGCGCCCGGCCCGGTGGCAGGTCGGCGGTCTCCTCGACGACGAACCGGTTCGGCTCGGCAGTCCAGACAAGCTCGGGGCGTCGGCGTAGCGGGCATCCCAGTCGGCGCTGTCCACGTTCGGCCTTCCTTCGGTTTGGCGGTGTCTTCCACCTCCCAGCATCAGCCGGCAGGCGAGGTGTGAGCGGGTCTTTCCCAGGCTCAGCCGCGGACGGAGGTGTGTGAGTGCGAGCAGGTGGCCCGGTGCACGGCGATTCCCGCGGCTGTCGCGGTCATGACCAGGGGCCCGCACGTGACATGCGGGACCCAACGAACCCCTCGCACTGACTCTTCGAACCAACCGAACGCCCCACGCAGCACGTCCTCGGGCACCCGGGGCCATTATGGGCATCTGGTTACGCCCCGCCACGCGCGACAGTTGTCAGCCTCGCTGGCGGTGGAGGCGTGGCGCGGATGACGCCTACGCGGCGCGCCGCGCACCCGTCACGGCGGAGGTGCCAAGGTCGCTCTTCGGCAGCGACCGCCCGGCGGCGACAGCGCCGGACCAGGTCGCGGTGTCGGCGACGGCGGCGAAGTTCGAGTTGAGCAGTGCCAGCAGAGTCGTGTGGACCGTCTTCGCGTCGGCGAAGCCGGCCTCGTTTGCGATGTTGATCGCGCCGGTGGCGTCGGAGAGGACTTCGGCGGCCAGGCCGTGGGTCTCGGCCTCCGCGGCGGAGGCCAGCACGCAGTTGTTGGTCATGTAGCCGACGAGGGTGACGGTGTCGATCTCGTGCTCGCGCAGCCAGGCGAGGAGGTCGGTGCCGGCGAACACGGTGCCGTACTGCTTGACGACGGACTTCCACTCGTCCGTGCGGCGGCTCTCGACCTCCGGGTGCAGCTGGAAGCCGGGCTGGGTGGGGTTGAACACGGGCGCGTCCTCGCCCATCGCGTGCTGCACCGCGACGACGGGAATGCCCGCGGCGGTGGCCGCGTCGATCGCGTGCGTGATCTGCGGCAGCGACTCGGCGTGGGGCGGGTACTGGATCTCCAGCGGGCCGTCGCCGAAGTAGTCCCGCTGCACGTCGATGAGGATGAGTGCGCGGCGAGGGGTGGTCATGGCCTGTGCTCCTTGGTCTCGTTGCCGCCGTCTTCGTGGGCGACGCACATCGAGTCTGCGGGCTGTGAACCGCGTCGGCCATTGGCACGCGTGCAGCGTTACGATGGATTCGTGCCAACGTCCGAGGATGCTCTGCGGATCGCCGTCTACGCCTTCGACGGCGTCACGATGTTCCACCTCTCTGTGCCGCAACTCGTCTTCGACGAGGTCGCTCGGCAAGGCCTGGGCAACTGGGAGACGATGCTCTTCTCGGACCGCGCGGGGTCGATTCGTACCGCCGAGGGCTACACACTCGGCGAGGTGCGCGGGCCCGCGGCGGCTGAGGAGGCCGATGTCGTCGTCGTCCCTTCCTGGTTCGAGGACGGTCGCACTGCCGGGCCGGCGCTTCAGCGAGCGTTGACGAGGGCCCACGGCCGCGGCGCGACGGTCGCCGGGCTGTGCCTCGGGGCCTTCGCCGTCGCCGACGCAGGCCTGCTGTCCCGACGCGCGGCCGTGACGCACTGGCAGGCCGTCGACCTGCTCGCCGCCCGGCACCCCGATGTCGACACGGATGCCTCCGTGCTGTACATCGATCACGGTGACGTGTTGACCTCGGCCGGGACGGCGTCGGCGATCGATGCATGTCTGCACCTCGTCCGCAGCAGGCTCGGCGCGGCGGCGGCCAACCGGGTGGCTCGCAGTCTCGTGGTGGCCCCGCACCGCGAGGGCGGGCAGGCGCAGTACATCGAACGGCCCCTACCCCCGCACTCCTCCGACGACCCGATCACCGAAGCGATGGAGTGGGCTCTGCGGCACCTGGCAGAACCCCTCACGGTCGAGCGGCTGGCTGGCGTCGCGCACATGAGCCGGCGCACCTTCATCCGAGCGTTCCAGGCATCTACCGGCGTCACCCCGGCCGCCTGGGTCAAGCGTCAGCGCCTCGACGAGGCCCGTCGGCTGCTGGAGTCGACGGAGCTGTCGGTCGACCAGGTCGCTGCCGCATGCGGTATCGGCAGCAGTGTCACGCTGCGGCAGAGCTTCGCCGCGGCCTTCGACACCTCGCCGTCGGAGTACCGCCGACGGTTCGACACCCGTACCGCAGACCGTCGGACGAGCAGTCACCGAGCAGTCCCACCTCCACAAGGGATAGGCAAAGCAAGAGCCTGACCTGCGTTTCCGCAGGTCAGGCTCTTTTGATCTTGCACGCCCGAAGGGAGCCGAGCCCCTGACCCTCCGATCCCCAGCCGGATGGGGTGGACGTGCCTGAATCAATGACCGCGGGCGATCCACTCGTCCAAGTGCGGAGCTTCGGCGGCAATCGTGGTGCCGTCACCGTGACCGGTGTGGACCCGGGTGTCGCCGGGCATGGTGAGCAGCCTTTCCCGGATCGAGGAAATGATCGTCGGGAAGTCCGAGAACGAGCGGCCGGTGGCGCCGGGGCCGCCGGAGAACAGGGTGTCGCCG
Source organism: Micromonospora sp. NPDC047730 (assembly GCF_043204765.1). Lineage (NCBI taxonomy): Bacteria > Bacillati > Actinomycetota > Actinomycetes > Micromonosporales > Micromonosporaceae > Micromonospora > Micromonospora sp. NPDC047730. The sequence goes on from NZ_JBIDCU010000007.1 coordinate 188,919, forward strand.
GTGAACAGGACCCCCGCTTCGGGCAGGTGCAGGCAGACCGACCCGGGCGAGTGCCCCGGGGTGTGGATCACCCGCAGTTCCGTGCCCGCCACGGCGATCCGCTGCTCGTCGGTAGCCGGCCAGAACTTCTCGTCCGGGTGGCTCTGCCGCCACAGCTCCTCGTCGCCGGGGTGCAACAGGACCGGCGCGTAGCACTCCTTGGCGAGCCGCGGCGCGGCGGTGACGTGGTCGTTGTGCCCGTGTGTGCACACGACGGCGACGACGGCACGCGAGCCCACGGCCTCGATGATCGGCTCGGCATCGTGAGCGGCATCGACGATGACGACCTCGTCGTCGTCGCCGACGAGCCAGACGTTGTTGTCCACCTCCCACGTGCCGCCGTCGAGCTGGAACACCCCGGAGGTGACCACGCGGTCGATCCGCAGCGCGCCACTCATAGCACCACGACCGAGCGCAGCACCTCGCCGGCGTGCATGGTGTGGAACGCCTTCTCGACGTCGTCGATCGCGATACGTTCGGTGACGAACCTGTCCAGCGGCAGCCTGCCCTGCAGGTACAGGTCGATCAGCATGGGGAAGTCCCGCTCAGGCAGACAGTCGCCGTACCAGGAGGACCTCAGCGCGCCGCCGCGGGAGAAGATGTCGAGCAGCGGCATCTCCAGGCGCATGTCCGGGGTGGGCACGCCGACGAGCACGACGGTGCCCGCGAGGTCGCGGGCGTAGAACGCCTGCTTCCAGGTCTCCGGCCGCCCGACCGCGTCGATCACGACGTCGGCACCGAACCCGCCGGTCAGCTCCGCGATCGCGGCGACGGCGTCGGTGGCTGAGGCGTCGACGGTGTGGGTGGCTCCGAGGTCCCGGGCCCACTCGAGCTTGCGTGCGTCACGGTCCACGGCGATGATCGTCGAGGCGCCGGCCAGACGAGCGCCGGCGACGGCGGCGTCGCCCACTCCCCCACAGCCGATGACGGCCACGGAATCCCCGCGCCCCACCGCACCGGTGTTGATCGCCGCGCCGACGCCGGCCATGACCCCGCAGCCGAGCAGGCCCGCGACGGCCGGGTCGACGGACGGGTCGACTTTCGTGCACTGGCCGGCGTGCACGAGCGTCTTGTCCGCGAATGCGCCGATACCCAAGGCGGGGGTGAGCTGCGTGCCGTCGGTCAGGGTCATCTTCTGGGTCGCGTTGAACGTGCTGAAGCAGTACTGCGGGCGGCCCCGCTTGCAGGCCCGACACTGACCGCAGACCGCTCGCCAGTTCAGGATGACGAAGTCGCCGGGTCGCACCGACTCGACGCCTTCGCCGACGCTCTCGACGGTGCCCGCGGCCTCGTGGCCAAGCAGGAACGGGAACTCGTCGTTGATCCCGCCGTCGCGGTAGGTCAGATCCGTGTGACATACCCCGCAGGCGGCCACCGCGACCACGACCTCACCGGGACCGGGGTCGGGGATGACTATGTCCGTCAGCTCGACCGGCGCACCCTTGGAACGGGCAATGACACCGCGCACCTGCTGTGGCATGGAGATGCTTCCTCTTTCGATCGGCGGTAGATGCGACAGCGACACTAGCTGCGCTTTCCCGGTACGCGACCTGGCCGGCGGACGAGAGAAACCTGGTCTTTCGGCTAGGGTGTTCGAATGGGAACGGAACTTGCCGGGCTGCGTGAGGTGATCGAGGGGCCACTGCACGAGATCGCCGGACGGTTCTCCCGGTTCCTGGCAGACCGCTGGCCGCATACCGCACTGATCATCTTCACCCGCGAGTGCACCGGCCGCCCCCGCAAGGTGGCCGGGGCGATCGAGACGATCAACAGGGTCACTCTCGCGGAACTGGAGGACCTCAAGGCGCGCATCGAACCCGGTCGTCCGCTCTGCACCACGGCGACGATAGCCGGGGAGGCCCGCGCGGTGTGGGTGGTGCGGGATCGGGTGGATACGCTGCTCGTCCTCGTCGCTCGCAGCGCGGCCAGGCGCTTTCCTCAGTCCGAGGTCCTGGCGGAAGTCTTCGGTATCGTCGCGACGTCGATCCGGCAGCAGGTTGCCCAGGCCAGTCCGGACTACCTCGCTGAATCGCGCGCGGCGTCGACCGAGCGGGCACGCACGATCGCGGAGATGGCCGCGGCCCACGAGACCGCGCTCGTCACCATTCTCACGACGCTGCGTTCCACCGGCCTCGACGATCGCCGCGCCCGTCTCGCCGCCACCGACTCGGCGTCCGCCGCGCTCGTGGCGTTGCGCACCGCTCAGGAGTCCGACCTGGCCTCGTCCGAGGAACCAGCGCCGGCCGTGTTCGCCAAGCTGCGCAAGGAGATCCGCCAGGTGCTGCGCCACCACGACGCGCAGCTGGATTTCGTGCCACCGCCCAAGGACGTACGCCCGGTGCCCGGCGAGATCGCCCGCGCGGCGCACGCCATGACCCGTACGGTCGTGCTGGCCTTCACCGCCCAGCCGGGGCTCGCACGGCTGCGTATCGCCTGGGGCTGCGACGGCACGTCGCTGCGGGTCGATGTGCGCGACCAGGGCGCCGGCCGCCTTGACACCCACGCCTTGCGCCGCGAGCTCGACGGCCGTGCCCGTGCGCTCGGCGCCACCGTCGAGTTCGACGCCGTACCCGACTGGGGCAGCCGCGCCACCATCAGCCTTCCGCTCGCTCCAGCTCCCGATCGTTCCGGCGGAAGCAGGCTGAGCAGCCTGAACCGGCGGGAACTCGAGGTACTTCGCCTTGTCACCCAAGGAAAGCGCAACAAGGCCATCGGCATCGAGCTCGGCATCAGCGAAAGCACTGTGAAGTTCCACGTCGCCGGTCTGCTGAAAAAGTTGGAAGTCAGCTCCCGCGGCGAGGCGACGGCGCTGGCGCTCGACGCGGGCATCTAGTGCTCCAGCCGGGGACCGTGATCATGGCTTGATGAGGTCTTGTCGGGTGTAGTGGCTGGTCTTGGCTCGGGCTCGGTGGCGGCGTCGGCGGATGGACCAGAGCGGCAAGGGCCAGGTCGGCCTGGACCACAACCAGGTGCGCGGTTGGACCGGCTGACACCGGTTCATCACCCTGGCCATGCTCGCCCTGGCCGTCCTGACCATCCTCGCCGCCCAACAGCCCGACACCGACCGACCAGACCATGCCGCACATCCGCCGCGACCTGCCGGGGCCCTGCCCAGTTGAGCGCCGTCCCGAGGAGCTTCGTGCACCCCCTACTCGACTGGAGGCTGGGCGACTCGGCGTTTGGCGTTCCGCCACATGAGGCGGCCGAGGACCATGAGCCAGAGGGATTCCAGCGGTAGGACCATCACGAAGAGAAACAGGTCGGTGCCACCGGCCGGCGCCAACCCGACCCCGGCGAAGGCCAGCAGGCCATTGGTGAGCACCAGCGCGCCGGCGATCGCCCCGGCAACCGCGAACCAACGGGGATAGCGGGCATCGAGGGCGACCGCCAGCCCGGCCAAGAGCATGGTCAACCCGTAGAACACGACTATTTCGCTGTGGAAGGTGCCGTTGAGAAACCAGATTCCGGTTTCGGCCATGCGTTGCAGCGCCTCTTGTTCCGGGCCGGTAGCGGTTGCCCACTCGTCGGCCAGGACCTTGAGCGCGTAGCCGTCCACCCCGTAGTCGAAGACGACGAAGAGACTCCCAACAATCGCGCTGGGTATCAGGAACCGGCCGACCGCGCGGGCGGCGCCCCGCATCAGGGTGTTCGCGAGTGCGACGAAAGCACCGAGCCAGATAAGCCCAGCCACGATCGTGCCCAGATGGATGAGCAGCCAGGTCTGGTGGTCGGCGATGAACCGCAGGGCCACGGCCTCGCCTACGAGACTCTCCTCGCGCGTGGGGAGATCACCGTGCGGGGCGAACGACGCGCCGAGCACAAGTGGCCCAGCGATCGCGCACACCGCGCCGATTCGGAGCAGAATCCGTTGCTCGGAGTCCACCGGCTCCGCCGTCGAGCGCGTCATACCTGTCTCCTATCGGTGGGTGCGTCGGTCTTTGTCGCCTGGGGCATGCGCGGTGGCGTGCCGGCCGTCGCGCAGCCGCCGTACGAGCACCGCCAGCCCGCCCGCGATGAGGCCCCACAGCATGTTGGTGACGAACAGCGGGATGACCGCGAACGGCATGGCGAGCGGGCCCTGAAGCTCTCCGGTGAGAATCGGCGAGAGCACTGCGCTGAGCAGGATCGCCGCGGCCGCGTAGGTGAGCCCGGCGGCCACGAGGGTCAGCAGCGGCTCGCGTACCCGGCTCAGGCCCACGATCAGGACCCAGGCCGAGGTGATGGCGATGGTGAGGATGAGCGGTGTTGCCGGCTTCCCCAACACATCGCTCAGGCCGACGATGGAGAAGAGCGGCCGGACGAGCGCCAGCGCGGCAAGGCCGAACACCAACGGCCAGTTGAGGCGTCGAACAACTGAGGCAGGTTCCATGTCTTCACGCTAGGGTCGCCTGCTCGGCCGGCCTGTCGGTCAAGTCTCGTCACTTTTCGGCGGGCGCTACACCGTGGGGCGACATGGGACGTCGCCCCTCGACGTACACGTCGCCCGGCGAACGGATGCGATCATGTCGTCCATGACCCATGGCGCGGGCGACAATGAGGTAGCCCCGTGGGTCCTCGCGGCTCTGGTCGCCGCCGGCCAGGCCATCACGGTCGCGCTCATCATCGCGATCGGCTCGCACGACGGTGGGCGACACGACGTCGGGGCGTACGTGTTCGCGGCCGGCTTCGGTGCGCTGCTGCTGCTCCGCAGCCGGCTGCCGGTCGCCGTGCTGATCACCGCGGTCCTGCTCGTGTTCGCCTACTACGCCGCCGGATACCCGCCGATCGGCATGGCGCTGCCGCTGGTCGGGGCCTTCTACGGCGCCGCCGAGCGCGGGCGCGCAGCCGTGGCCTCCGTTGTCGGAGCGGTCCTGCTTGCGGTCTCGTTGTACTTCCGCACCACCGACGGCGAGTCCAGCGCCGTCCTGGCCTACGACCTGATCACGAACGTGGCCCTCATCGGCTGCGCGATCGCCCTCGCCCTCGCGGTCCGCAGCACGCGCGCCCTGCGCAACCAGCAACGCCGAGTGGTCGCCCTGGAACGTCACCATCAGCAGGAACGGGCCGCCCGCCACCTTGAGGCCGAACGCCTGCGCATCGCACGGGACGTCCATGATTCCGTCGGCCACGCGCTGTCCCTGGTCTCCGTCCAGGCACGCGTCGCGCAGCAGTCGCTCGGCACCAACGACGCGGCCGTCGGGCGGGCCCTCGACAACGTCGTCGACGCCGCCCGGTCATCCCTGGCGGATTTGCGCCGCACCCTGGCGATCCTCCAGTCCGATCGCGAGGACGCGGGCCGGGCCCTGCTCACCCTGACCGGCATCGAACGCACGGCGCAGGCGGCCCGCGACGCCGGACTCGACGTGACCGTCTCGATCGACGTCGACGAGGCCGCCATTCCCGCGCCGGCGGCAAGCACCGCCTTCCGGATCGTGCAGGAGTCGGTTACCAACGTGCTCCGTCACGCGAGTGCCAACCGGGCCACGATCACCATCTGGAGCAGCAAAGACGAGCTGCGCGTACGCGTCGCCGACGACGGTCACGGCGCGCGGACGGAACCCGTCTTCCGGTCCACCCGGGGCGACGGGGGGCGGGGAATCGACGGTATGCGGGAGCGGGCGGCACTGCTCGGCGGCACCCTGACAGCCGGATCCACCCCCACGGGATTCAGTGTCGAGGCGGTACTGCCGATCGGAGGAGCACGGTGATCAGGGTGGTCATTGCCGAAGACGAGGTACTGCTGCGCGGCGGCCTGAAGGCCCTGGCCGAACATGACGGTGACATCCAGATCGTCGCCGAGGTGGATCAGGGCGGGGCCGCCGTCGCCCGGGTACGCGAGCTGCGACCCGATGTGGTCCTCATGGACATCCGGATGCCCGGCCTCGACGGCATCGCAGCGACCCAGATCATCACCGAGTCCCCCGCTCTCGCTGATGTCGCCGTGCTGGTCCTGACCACCTTCGCTGAGGAGCAGACCGTGCTGGAGGCGCTGCGGGCGGGCGCGGCCGGCTACGTACTCAAGGACATCGCCCCGGAGGAGTTGCGCGAGGCGATCCGGGCGGTCGCTGCGGGCCGGCCGATCCTGTCCCCCGATGTCACCACGACCGTCATGCGGGCCGCCGTCAGGTCCCGTTCCGGACCCGACCCGGACCTCATCGACCGGCTCGCACCACGGGAACTCGAGGTCCTCGCCGAGATCGGCCTCGGACTGAACAACGCCGAGATCGCCGAGCGGCTCTTCATCAGCCCGGCGACCGCTCGGACCTATGTGAGTCGGCTGCTCCACAAGCTGGACGCCCGTGACCGTGCCCAGCTGGTCGTGATCGCGCACCGCGCCGGCCTCGTCGACACCCCTCGGTGAGGCCGGACCGGCGGTGGTATCCGATGGTCCGGTCCAGATCCCGGGCCCAGTGCGCGATCGCGGCGAACGTGACTGCGCCGGCCAGCACCGCGCAGACCGCCACCCCAGGGGGTAACCTGGGCGCGGGACCCGTCCGAAGGCGATCGGGTCGACCCCGTCAGGTTTCGCTGCCAGGTCCGGTCTGACTTCAGGGCCCGGCATCGGTCGGGCTCGACATCGACTGAGGAGACAGACATGGCGGTAGGAGTGTTTGCGGGCATCCCGGTGCGCGACTATGACAGCGCCCTGGAGTGGTACAAGCGGCTGCTCGGTGCTGAACCGGCCTTCTATCCCAACGAGATCGAGGCGGTCTGGCAGTTGGCCGAGGATCGGTACGTGTACATCATCCAGGATCCCGACCGGGCCGGCGGAGCTGTCAGCATGATCTGGGTCGACGACCCGGTCGCCGAGGTTGCGAGGATCTCCGGACAGGGCCTGGAGCCGGTCGACGTTGAGAAGCACGACTCGGTCTGGAAGTACGTCTTCCACGACAGCGACGGCAACGAGACCGGAATCGGCGGAGAGGTCTCGACGACCGGATGATCACTGGCCCCGCGCTGCAGGCGTGGTGACCTCGGACCACTCCCAGCAAACCTTGTCGAGTTCCGCTCGGCGGGCCAACGTGCCCGCCGTCTTGTCGATGAAGATCTGCTCACAGTGGGTGGCGTCCTGGAGACGCCACCCACCCGGGCGGCGGCAGTGGCAGCTCGACGGCGTCAGCCGCACCGATCCGTCACCGACCGCCGGGTGCCCGCCCCAGAGCTCGCGCCGCGTTGTCGGTGGCCACCTGCCGGGCGTAGTCAGCGCCCCGGTGTGCCACCGTGGCGGACGGAGCGTCGGTGCCCATCGGGAACGGCCAGTCGCTGCCGAGCACCAGCCGGTCCGCGCCGAAGACCGACACCGCCAGGTCGACCACCTCCGGGTCGTGGGCCAGATTGTCGACGTAGAGGGCGCGCACCGCCTCGGCCGGGGTGGGCGACAGCACCGGTACGCCCGGTCTGCTGGTGGTGTGACCGCGCTCCCAGCGCCCGACCACCGCCGGCACGCAACCGCCACAGTGCACCAGCACGAACCGGATCCCCGGGTGCCCGCCGAGCACCCCGCCGAAGACGAGCTGGGCCACTGCCACAGTCGTCTCGACCGGGTTGCCCAGCAGGTTGGCCAGGTAGTAGGGCTCCAGGCGGGGGTCCGCGGAGTGCGCGGGGTGCAGTTGCACGGTGCGCCGGTCCGCATCGAGACGCTGCCACAGGGGGTGCAGCGGCGGACCGTCGAGCGGTCCGGTGTCTCCACCGGCGGCGCCCACCACGCCGGCCCAGCGGTCGTCGGCGGCGATCCGGTCGTACTCGGCGAGGGCCACTTCGGGATGTTCGAACGGCAGGTACGCCAGCGGGGTGAGCCGGGGCCGGTCGGCGACCACGGCGAGCAGGCCGTCGTTGACCGCACGGACCCACGCCGCCGCCTCCGGTCCGGACATCCGCTGACGATAGAAGGGCGGCGGGACGCTGACGATCGCCTCGTCCAGCCTTGCCTGGTCCAGGTGGTTCTCGAGCCGGTCCGGGTGGTACAGGTCGGGCGGGCCGACCCGTTTGCCGCCGAGAACGGCGGCGCCGTCACCGTCGACCGCGACCCCTGGCAGATTGGCCGGGCGCAGGTCGGGGGCGAGGTGGGCGTGCATGTCGATGCCAGGCAACGGGGCTTCCTAACGGTTGGCCCGACCGGCGGTCACGACGGGACGCGCCGACGGTACGGGATGGTGGCTGGCGTGGCCGCTCACCCGGCGGCGGACAGTCCGTCGGGGCGGGGGTGCCCCGACGGTTGTTGGGCGGCGCCACTACCGGCTGACGCGGTGGCGCCGGCGGTCAGCTCCCGGGACGCGCGCGTCCCGGTGCCCGGGCGGCAGGCACTGCCGCGGCGTCGGTGTTCATCTTGCCGATCACCCGGTCTGCCGCGTGCTGGATGTGGACCTGCACGGCGGCCACCGCCGCCGCCACGTCCCCCGCCACGCACGCGTCGAGGATGGCCCGGTGCTCGCGGACCCGCTCCTCGTTCTGCCCCGTCGGGGTGACCGTCGCGAACCGGTACCGCTCGCTGTTCTCCCAGACCGGTTCCAGGCCGCGCAGCAGCCAGCGCGATCCGGCCGCCCGGTAGATGGTGAAGTGGAACTCGGTGTGTGCCCTGCGGGCAGCCGTGGTGTCGCCGCGCGCGGACGCGGCGATGTGCTCGTCGAGTGCCGCCTCGGCCCGCCGGGCGTCCTGGGCGGTGAACCGGCTCGCCGCCCGCTCGATCAGTGCCGTCTCCATGGCGATCCGGGTCTCATGGGTGTCGACCGCGTCCTCGACGGTCAGCGGCATGACCCAGGCGCCCTTGTGCTGGACCACCTCGACCAGGCCGAGCGCGGCCAACCGCCGGATCGACTCGCGGACCGGGCTCATGCTCATACCGAGCAGGTCGGCCATCTCGTTGAGCCGCAACGGGGTGCCGGCCGGCAGCCGACCGGTGAGGATCGCCTCGTGCAGGACCGCGGTCGCCGAGTCGGCAAGGGTGCGGTGCTGTCCGTCGGCTCCACCGGCACCGGTCCGGCCGTCGTCGTCGTTGGCGTCGCTCAGGACGGATCGACGATGCGTTGTTACCACGGTTTGCCTCCGGATAGAGCCGCTGGTGGATGCCGTGCTCGTCCCGTTCTCGCAGGACATGATCCATGTTCATGGGTGCTCGGGTGATCCCACAAACGCATCAGGGCCCTGGAAATGGTACCAATTTCGTCGCTGTGGAATGGTGCGGGCCGGCGCCGCGCTGCGCCGCCCCGCACCCGTCGCGGGGTCAGTGCAGCTTCGTCAGTCGCACCTGGTTGCGCAGCTCACCGAGCGCTTCCACCCGGGTCACCACCAGGTCCCCGTCGTTCAGGAACACCTGTGGGTCACGGGCGTTCCCGATGCCGCTCGGCGTACCGGTGAGCACCACGTCGCCGGCCCGCAGGGTCATCCCCCAACTCAGTTCCGCGATGATGCGGGCGAATGGGAAGGCCATCTGCCCGGTCGACGCGTCCTGGAGCAGCACGCCGTTCACCTCGCACTGGATGCGCAGGTTCGCCGGGTCCGGCACCTCGTCCACGGTGGTCAGCCACGGCCCGAGCGGCATGGTGGCGTCGATGCTCTTGCCCTTGAGCCACTGGCCGCCGTGCGCGCGTTGCAGGTCGCGCTGCGACACGTCGTTGGCCACGCAGAACGCCGCCACGTACGACAGCGCGTCCGCCTCGCTCACCGAACGGCAGTCCGCGCCGATGACCAGCGCCACCTCCGCCTCGTAGTCCCACTTTGCGGAGAGTTGCGGGTCGTAGGCGATGTCGTCGTACGGGCCGACGACCGTGTCCGGGCCCTTGGTGAAGAAGGTCGGGTGCTTGGGCCGTTCCGCGGGCTCCTGCCCTTCCCGCTTGCCACGCGACTCCTCGAAGTGGTCCCAGTAGTTCCAACCGGTGCAGAGGATGTCCCGGTTGAACCGGCGCAGCGGCGCGTCGAGCCGGACCTCGGCCAACGGCACCGCCGCGACCTGCCGCGCGGCGGTGCGGACGGCCGCCAACGCGTCCGCGCCACCACGAATCGCCTCGTCGAGGTCGCCCAGCTCGGCGGGGAGCACGGCGACGCTGTCGCCGTCCACCACCCCGATCCGCCGGCCAGCCTCGGTGAGAACGCTGGCGAGCTTCATCAGGCGTCCTGCTCGTCGTCGATCACGCCGATCGCGTTGATCTCGATCAGGTAGTCCTTGTTCACGAACTTGGAGACCTCCACCATCGTCGAGGCCGGCGGCTCACCGGTGAAGTACTGCCGGCGCACCTCGTGGATGGCGTGGAAGTCCTCCATGTTGCGGACGTAGACATCCACCCGCACGATGTCCTCCAGCGACCCGCCGGCAGCCGTCATCGCGGCGCGCAGGTTCTGGCAGACCTGGTGCGTCTGGGCGGCGATGTCGCCGACGCCGGTGACCCCGCCCTCGCGGTTGCGGGCGGTCATGCCGGACACGAACACCATCCGGCCCCGCGCCCTGATCTGGGTGGCCTGGGCGAAGTGACCGTTCGGGGCGGCCAGCTCGGGGGAAACAATCTGCTGCTTGGGCATGGTCATCTTCTCTTCTTCGAGGTGGAGCTAGCGGGCGTCCGCCGGGTCGGTGTACCACTCGGGCTGGGTCGGGTAGTGCGGCCCGTCGTAGATCTCCAGCAGGACGCTCTCTTCTTCGGCCAGCGTGGGCCCGTGCAGGCTGCCCTTCGGGTTCCAGTAGAAGGAGCCCGGGGTGAGGGTGAGCCCGGTGGGCACGTAGGTGTACCGGCCGCTGAGGCAGAACATGAACTGGTTGGACGCGTGTGAGTGGCGCAGTGGGATGCCGGCGCCCTTGCGGAAACGGATCAGCGAGATGGACGCCTCGGTCTCCTCGTTGCGCCACAGCGCCTTGTGGGAGAGGCCGGCCAGCGTCTTGTCCGCCCAGTCCAGCTCGTCGGTCTGGAGCAGGATCTCGCGGAAGCGGGCCAGCACCAGGCCGTCCGGGCCGGGCACCAGTTCCTCCCGCGACCGGTCGGCCGCCTCGCCGCCGTAGTTCGACGGCTCGGAGAGGTTGTTGGCCCACTCCTGCGGGTCGACGCCGGCCGGCACCGGCGGGGTCGGTACGAGCGGCAGGTCGCTCACCGCTCGCCCTGACCGGACACGAGGTTCTCCCCCAGGCACTTCAGCTCGACGAGCCGGCTGCGGTACCGGGTGGTGCCGTTGTTGGTGAGCATGTGGATCTCCCCCGGCTCGCGGTAGACCACCCCGCCGATGGCCTCGTGCACCAGGCGGGGGTCGCCGCCGGCGAGCGCGTCGATCCGGTTGTCGGCGGCTTCCAGCGCGATCACCAGGTACGGGTTGAGGTGGTGGTGCCAGGGCTGCTGCTCGCCGGGCGCCAGGCTGATCTCCCAGACCCGCACCTGGTCGTTCTCGAAGACCACCTGCTGGCCGACGGCACCGAGCTCGACCTGGGTTCCGTCCGGGGCGGTCGCGTGACCGTAGTTACTCATTGTCATCCCTTTCGCAGACGAGGGTGTTGTCGGACCGGGTCACGGGCGGTGGGCAGCCGGTGATCCGGGCGTAGAGCTGGGCGGCCGTGTCGATGCCGGAGACAGGGTCGAACGGGACGATCGCCGCCACGTGCCCGTCCGGGCGAACCAGCACCAGTGTGTCGTTGTCGACCCCGAAGCGGCGCCGCACCCGGTCTCCCGGGTCGAACAGCGCCCGGTCCCGCAGCCCGGAGTCGTGCGGCGCGTCCCACCGGCTCACCACGTAGTGCCGCAGCGCGGGCGACTCCTGTGGCGGCAGTGCCGGGACCCGGCGCGGGTCGGTGAAGTAGAGCGCCACGAAGGCGTCGGCAGCCAGGTCGTGCAGGTGCACCGTGCCGGACTGACCGAACAGCGGCAGGTCGGGGCTGCGCGCCCCGGCCAGCACCGGCAGCGGCTCGTCACCGGCGGCGACCATCGACCAGTCGCCCGTGCCGCTCACGTCGAGGCGTACGCCGAGCATGGCGCGGGTGAACGCGTTGCCCCAGTTGCCGGCGGTCATCACCCCCGGGTCGTCCGCGCGGCGGGCCATGTAGGCCCGCGCCGCCGCGGCCATCGCCGCGGAGCCCTTGGTGGCGACGGGTTCCTGCTCGACCTGGTAGCCGTCGAGCAGGCTCGGCTCGGCCCAGCCGCGCAGCACCCAGGCCATCCGCCAGGGCAGGTTGGAGGCGTCCAGGACACCGGTGTTCAGGCCCAGCGCCCACATCGGGGTGATCAGGTGCGCGGCGTCGCCGAGCAGGAAGACCCGCCCGTCCTGCCACCGGTCGGCCACCCGCTGGTGCACGTTGTAGATGTTGGTGCCGACGATCTCCAGGGTCTTGGTGTCCCCGATGAAACGGCGTGCCTTGTCGACCAGTTCCTCCCGGTCCGGCTCGGCCTGCCCGGCCGGCAGCGGGTAGAGGAAGCGCCAGCAGTGCGGCTGGCGGACCAGGATCATCCACTCCTGGGGATCACCGAAGTAGGCCAGGTACGGGTAGTCGCGCGGGTTCTCCACGTCCAGGTCGACCTTCAGGTCGACCAGCATGTAACGCTCCTGGTACGTCTCGCCCTCGACCCGCGCGCCGATCTGGTCCCGGACGGCGGACCGACCGCCGTCGCAGCCCAGCAGGTACCGCACCGGAACCGTCCGCTCCCCCTCGGCGGTGCGCAGCCGCAGGTCCACCCGGTCCGGGTGCTGGACGAAGTCGAGCAGCCGGTGTCCCATGTGCAGCGCGCCGGGGGCGGTGGTGTCGAGCCGCTGCCGCAGGATCGGCTCCAGTTCGTGCTGCGGGATGTTGATGACGAACGGGAAGCGGGTGTCCTCGGTGAGGTCTCCGGTCCGGACGCTGAGGGTCTGGGTGTTCGTGGCCCGGTCCAGCTCGCCGATCTCGTCGATGCGCAGCGACCCGGCCAGCACGTCGTTCAGGGCGCCGTACCGGTGCAGCACCTCCAGGGTGCGGGTGAGGACGGTGCCGGCCTTGGTGTCCAGCGACAGCCGCTCGTCCTCCTCGAAGATGACCACCGGCACGCCGTAGTGGGCCAGGCCCAGCGCGGTGACCAGGCCGACCGGCCCGGCGCCCACGATGCCCACCGGCAACTGCTCGGTCGTGCTGCTCATTGTGCTTCGCTCCTCGGGTACGCCCGGTCACGGGTCAGGGTGGATCCGGTCATGGTCGCAGCGGGCGAGAGCAGGAACATCAGCGGGCCGACCACGTCGGCCGGCGTGCCGATGCCGGTGGCCCGCGCCCAGTGCTCCCGTTCGCCGCCGCTCGGGTTGGCCTGCTGGAACTGCGGGGTGTCCACCACTCCGGGGAAGACGGTGTTCACCCGGATCCGGTGCTCGGCGACCTCGGCGGCGAGCGACTTGGCGAAGGCGATCAACGCCCCCTTGCTCGCCGCGTAGGCCGACGCCTGCGCCCGGCCGGCGGTGGCCAGGCCCGACGCGAAGACCAGGATCGCGCCCGAGCGGCGGGCGATCATGTCCGGCAGGACCGCCTGCGCGCACCAGACCACCCCGTCGAGGTTCACCGCCAGCGTGCGGCGCCACTGCTCGGGGTCCATGTCGACCACGTCGCACCGCGGCTGCACCGCCGCTCCGGCCACCAGGGCGTCGATCCGGCCGTGCTCGGCGAGCACCCGGGCGACCGCGGCGTGCACCGCGTCCCGGTCGGACACGTCCACCCGGTGCTCGTGCACCCGCCCGCTGGGGTGCGGCTGACCCGATGTCACGTCGAACACCACGGCCGTGCCGCCCGCGTCCGCGTACGCGTGGGCGAGGGCGGCGCCGATGCCGTTGGCGCCCCCGGTGACCACGAGCACCTCGCCGGTGGCGTCGAAACTGGCCTGCATGACGTCCTTTCCTCCTTCTCGACCGGGGTCAGCCGGCGCTGGGCGGTGGCGGGAGCGGCACGCCCAGCCCGGCGGCGACCTCCACCAGTCCGGCGAAGACCGACGGCTGGAGCGCGACGCCGTCGCGCGACGCCCGGTCGTACCGGTCGGCTTCGATGTCACCGGGCAGGTGGACCCGCTCCGTGCCGGGTGCCAGCGCGGAGCCGAGCACCTGGTCGGCCAGGTCGTCGACCCGGCGGGCGAGCTCCTCCGCGTCGTCGGCGAACGCCTCGGCGTCGAGGGCGAGGAAGAAGTGCGCGCAGTCGTTGGGCACCGACACGTCGGCGTAGAGGCCCTGGACGCCCCGGCCGTACGCCCCGCCGGACAGCACCCCGGTCAGTACGTCGATCATGAGCGCGAGACCGTATCCCTTGTGGGCGCCGGACGGCAGCAGCAGTCCCTTGAGCGCGGCGGCCGGGTCGGTGGTGGGCCGCCCCTGCGCGTCGGTCGCCCAGCTCGCGGGGATCTCGCGGCCCTCACCGGCGGCCAGCCGGATCTTGCCGAGCGCGGCCTCGGAGAGCGCCACGTCGAGGATCACCGGCTTGCCGCCCGCGCGGGGTACGCCCACCGCGAGCGGGTTGTTGCCGACCACCGCCGAGGCGCCACCGGGGGCGGGCATCAGCGGGCGGGTGTTGGCCGCCGCGATGCCGACGCAGCCGTTGTTCGCGGCGAGGTCCACGTACCGGAACGCCCCGCCGAAGTGGAACGCCCGGCGGACGGTGACCACGCCGACGCCGTACGTCTGCGCCTTCGCCACCGCCAGCCGCATCGCCTGGTCACCGGTGAGCTGCCCCAGCGCGTGGCCGGCGTCGAGCACCGCGATGGCGCCCTTGTCGCGCACCACCTCGGCCCGCTCGGCCCGGCTGACCGAGCCGGCCCTGATCCGGTCCACGTACATCGGCAGCAGCATCACCCCGTGCGAGGGGATTCCCCGCATGTCGGCGTCCACCAGGGAGCCGGCGACCAGGCCGGCCGCCTGCTCGGAGAAGCCCAGTGCGCCGAAGACCGAGGCGACGGCGTCGGTGAGCCACCCGACCGGGACGGTCGGCGGGAAATCCGGCGCGCTCATGACCGGTCCGCCCACGGCACGAAGAACCGCTCGACTGCGGCGAGCAGGTAGAACAGCACGACGCTCAGCACCCCGAGCAGGATCATCGCGGCGAAGGCCAACGCGGTGTCGGCGCTGGCGCCGGAGGCGACGATCGCGTAGCCCAGCCCCTCGGTGGCCCCGACGAACTCGGCGATCACCGCGCCGATGACGGCGAGGGTGATGGCGAGCTTGAGACCGACGAAGAGCTGCGGGATGGCGGCCGGCATCCGGATCATGCGGAACGTCTGCCACCAGTTGGTCTTCAGCGACCGGCCCAGCTCCACCAGGTCGGCCGGGGTGGAGCTGAGGCCGGCGGCGGTGGAGATGACGATCGGGAAGAAGCAGACCAGGAAGACCAGGAAGACCTTGGGGAACTGGCCGAAGCCCATCCACACCACCAGCAGCGGCGCGACGGCCACCTTCGGTACGGCGTTGAGCATCAGCAGCAGCGGGTAGACGGTCCGTTCCAGCATCCGCGAGGCGGTGACGATCAGCGCCAGCGGCACCCCGATCGCGATGGCCATCGCGAAGCCCAGCAGCGTTTCCCAGAGGGTGACCAGGGTGTTGTCCCACAGGTAGGCGGACTCCTCGACCATGGTCTGCGCCACCTGCCCCGGGGACGGCAGGATGAAGCTCTCCACCTCGAAGACGACCGTGATCGCCCACCACAGGGCGGTGGCGGCCACGACGCCGAGCACGGGCGGGAGTTGCTGGGCCCAGCGGCCGGCGGCGCGTGGCTTGTCGCGGCCGGTACGGCGGGATTCGGTGACCGTCACCGTGCCACCTCCTCGGGGGTCATGAGCAGGTCGTGCAGTTGGGCGCGCAGCACGCCGAGTTCGGCCGAGTGGCCGTCGCGTCCCAGCGAACGCGGGCGGGCGATGTCGATTCCCACGATCTGCCGCAGCCGGCCCGGTCGCGGGCTGAGGACGACGACCCGGTCGGCGAGCAGCACGGCCTCGTCGACCGAGTGCGTCACGAAGAGCACCGTCGAGGCGTGCTTCATCTGGAGGCGCTGGAGTTCGACCGTGAGGTCGGCGCGGGTGAGCGCGTCGAGTGCGGAGAACGGCTCGTCCATCAGCAGCACGCGCGGCTGCTGGATGAGGGCCCGGCACAGCGAGACCCGTTGCTGCATCCCGCCGGAGAGTTCGTGCGGCAGGCGCTTCTCGAAGCCGTTCAGCCCGACCAGGTCGAGCAGTTCGTGTGCGCGGGTCCGGGCGTCCCGTCGGTCCTGCTTGAACACCTCGGTCGGCAGCAGCACGTTGTCGATGACCGACCGCCACGGCAGCAGAGCCGGGCGCTGGAACATGAAGCCGATGTCCCGCCGTGGCCCCCGGATCGGGGTGCCGGCGACGGTTATCTCGCCCGAGGTGGCGGCCTGGAGGCCCGCCACCAGCCGCAGCAGGCTGGACTTACCGCACCCGGACCGCCCGACGATCGCCACGAACTCGCCGTCGGCGACCTCCAGCGACACATCACGCAGGGCCTCCACGTCACCGGCCCGGGTGCGGTAGATCTGCGAAACGTTACGAATTCCGATCATGGTTTCGCCCCTCGCGGTGCGCGCCGCAACCAGCCGCGCGCACCGCCGTCGAAGAGGAAGTTATGGCTTTGCGATGTCGTAGACGCCGATGTCTTCGGCGTTCGGCGTCGACTTGAGGGTGCCGGTGCCGGCGAGGAGCTTGATCATCGCCTCCACCCGCGCCCGGTCCAGCTTTCCGGCCGGTCCGCCGTCGCCCAGGACGTACGGGCGCATCTCGGTGAGTTCGGCGGCGGCGACCTTCTCGTCGGCCGTCCGGTCGTTCTTCTTGAGCAGCTGGGCTGCTTCCTCGGGGTGCTCCACCGCGTAGAGCAGGCCCTTGACCAGCGCTGCCGTGAACTTCTCGACCTCTGCGCGGTTGCTTTCCAGCTTCGCGGCGGAGACCAGCAGTCCGTTGCCGTACAGGTCGGGAAGCTTGTCCGCGTACGGCAGCATGGTGACGGTCTTGCCACCGGCCGCCTTCTCCAGCAGCGGCTTGCCGGCGGCGAACTGGCCGATCGCGTCCACCGAACCGGCGGCGAGCAACTGCGGGAGCGACTGCGGCGAGGACGGGACGAACTTCACCGACTTCGGGTCGATGCCGGCCGCCTTGGCGTACGCCGGGAAAATGATCATGTTGGTGGAGCCGGAGCTGTCCGCGATGCTGGCGCCGGGCAGCTTCTCCGGCGAGTCGATCGCCTTGTCCAGCGAGGCGATGCCGGCCATCGACCGCTGGTGGATGGCGGCCACCACGCGCACTGGCATCTTCTCGTTCGCCAGTGTGGTGATGACCCCGGAGAGGTCGCCGGGGCCGTAGTCGGCCTGCCCCGATCCGATCAGCTTCATGACATCGACGGTGCCGGTGCCGGGCTTGATGGTGACGTTGAGCCCGGCCTCCCTGAAGTAGCCCTTCTCCAGTGCGACGTATGCGTACGCGTCCCGACCGAACGTCCCGAAGGAGGTCAGGTAGGTGACGGAGGCGGCATCGGGGGAACCGGTCTTCTCCGAATCACCACAGCCGGCGACGGTGAGTGTGAGAGCCGCTGCGGCGACGGCCGCGACGAGACGGGTGCGAGCTGACATGAGACCTCCTGCATCGGCGGGATTTATCAAATGTCAAACTTCCCGGCCCGTCAAGACCTCGTTTTGGCAACACCGCCCCGCTCCGGCGGTCCCGGCCCGGCGACCGCACCCCCGCCAGGCCCACTGACCTGGCAGTACGCCCCGCCCAGTGGCGACCACAGTCGACACCGCAGGATCGCGTTACGCGCCGACAGCGAGCACGTCGCCGCTCGGCTCGACTCCGCCCGGCGGTTCGTTCTGCGGAGGGTCAGGTCGAACCGCCTCGTCACCGCTCTGGGTGGCCACGATGTCTCCGGCGAAACACGGCCTAGCATCGCCGGAGTGTCGATCACTCCTCGGCGGTGCCGGATCCTGATGCTCGCGGCGGCGGCCGTGTTCCTCGCGGTCGCCCTCGTCATCCGCGCGACGGCCGGCGGCGGCCTCGAACAGCACTCCGGCACCGCCCTGTACGGGTCCATGGTCTGGGCCGGGGTGCTGTTCCTCCGGCCGCGCACGGTGCCGCTGTCGGCGGGCGCGCTGGCGGTCGCCTTCTGCTGGGCGGTCGAGGTGTCGCAGCTGACCGGCATCCCGGCGGCGCTGTCGGCGCGCAGCCTCGTGGCCCGGCTCGTGCTCGGCGTCCAGTTCGACCCGGTCGACCTCGCCTGGTACCCCGTCGGGGTGCTGCCGCTGGTGGCGCTGGCGCAGTTCGTGCGCCGCACCCGCCGGCGGCGCGCGGACTGAACGGTCGGCGCCGATAATCGGGAGCGCTGGGAGGCCCGCCCCGCCTATCGTGGCGCGGTGCTGATCAGACGCGAGACCCCCGCCGACATCGACGCCGTCCGGGCGGTGCACCTCGCCGCCTTCGCCGATCCCGACAAGCCGGACGCCGTACCGGTGGAGGCCGGGCTGGTGGACGCGCTGCGGGCGGACGCCGGGTGGCTGCCCGCCTTCTCCCTCGTCGCGACCGCCGACGACGGGCAGGTCGTGGGGCACGTGGTGTGCACCCGGGGCCGGGTGGCCGGCGAGCCGGTCGCGCTGGGGCTGGGGCCGCTCGGCGTGCTGCCGGCCTGGCAGCGGCGGGGGGTCGGCTCCGCGCTGATGCACGCGGTGCTCGGCGCGGCCGACGCGCTCGACGAGCCGCTGGTGGTGCTCCTCGGCCACCCCGACTACTACCCCCGCTTCGGGTTCGGCCCGGCCGTCGACCTCGGCGTCACCCCGCCGCAGCCGTGGGGGCCGCGGTACTTCATGGCGCGTCCGATGAGCGCCTGGCGGCCGTCGATCCGGGGCGAGTTCACCTACGCCCGCCCCTTCGACGACCTGTAGGCGGGCCCGACGGCCTTGGCCGCCTGTCGATCGTCGGGCATGATTGGCGGATGGGAGAGGTGTTACCGATGCCGAGCTTCGGTGACCTGTTCACCGACCTGCGCGGCAGCGACCGGACGATGCGGGTGAGCTGGCATCCCGAGCGGGGCGCCGTGGTGCTGTCCCTGTGGTCGGGCGCGGTGTGCCGGGGGTCCTTCCGGCTGGCCGCCGCCGACCTGCCGAGGCTGCTGTCGCTGCTCACCGACATCACCGCCCCCGCCCCGGACGGGCCCACGCAGGGCGCCGCACCGGCCCGCCCCCGTGCCGCCTCGGCCGTGGAGCAGACCGGCGAGATCGACCGGCCCGCCCCCCGCGGCCTGCTCCCGATCGTCGCTGCCCCGCGCGTCGCCTGACAGCTCCGCACACCTCCACGTCACTCGCCCTGTCGGCTGCCGTGGTCTTCGCCGGTAGTGGGATCGGCGGGCACGCGACCGGACAGCCCGGTCGGCGTCGCCCCGGGAGGCAAGCTCCAACGCTTGCAGAGTGAGGAGTCGCAAGGCGTACGGCGGCGGGCGCGTGCCGCTCGGCATCCCCGTCGCGGCGGTGGCCGCCCGGCGCTGTCCGGGCAGGTCAGCGCCGGTGTCGACCCGTTCCGTGCGAACATGTGTTCGTGTCGCGCGAGGCCCGCATCCTGCACGCCGACCTGGACGCGTTCTACGCGTCGGTCGAGCAGCGCGACGACCCGCGCCTGCGGGGCCGGCCGGTGATCGTGGGCGGCGGCGTGGTCCTGGCGTGCAGCTACGAGGCGAAGGCCCGGGGCGTACGCAGCGCGATGGGCGGCCGGCAGGCCCGCCGGCTCTGCCCGGAGGCCGTCGTCGTGCCGCCGAGGATGGCGGCCTACACGGCGGCCAGCCGCGCCGTGTTCGAGATCTTCCGGCAGACCACCCCGGTCGTCGAGGGCATCTCCATCGACGAGGCGTTCCTCGACGTCGGCGGCCTGCGGCGGCTGGTCGGGCCGCCCGCCGACATCGCCGCCCGGCTGCGCCGGGAGGTGCGCGCGCGGGTCGGCCTGCCGATCACCGTGGGCGTAGCCCGGACGAAGTTCCTCGCCAAGGTGGCCAGCGGCGTCGCGAAGCCCGACGGCCTGCTGGTCGTGCCGCCGGACGAGGAACTGGCCTTCCTGCACCCGCTGCCGGTGGAGCGGCTGTGGGGTGTCGGGCCGGTGACCGCGGGGAAGCTGCGCGAGCGGGGCATCCGTACCGTCGGGCAGGTCGCCCGTCTCGGTGAGGCGACGCTGGTCTCGCTGCTCGGCGCGGGGGCCGGCCGGCACCTGCACGCCCTGGCACACAACCGCGACCCCCGGCCGGTGCAGGTCGGCCGCCGACGTGGGTCGATGGGCGCGCAGCACGCCCTGGGTCCCGTCCCGCACTCCCCCGCCGAGTTGGAGGCGATTCTCGCCGGCCTGGTCGACCGGGTGACCCGGCGGATGCGGGCGGCGCCGCGGGCGGGGCGGACGGTGACGCTGCGGCTGCGGTTCGGCGACTACACCCGCGCGACCCGCTCGCACACGGTGGCCAAGGCGACCGCCGACACGACGCCGCTGCTCGGCGCCGCGCGGGCGCTGCTGCGGGGGCGCTGCCGGAGATCGAGCGGCGCGGCGTGACGCTGATCGGCGTGTCGGTGGGCAACCTGGACGACTCCCCCGTGCAGCCGCCGCTGCCGTTCGACCGCGACCCGGGGGCGGACCTGGACGCGGCGGTGGACGCGGTGCGCGACCGGTTCGGGTCGGCGGCGCTCACCCGGGCGGTGCTGCTGGGCCGCGAGCCGGGCCTGGAGATGCCGCTGCTGCCGGACTGATCGAAGGCGGCGGAGCAAGCAGCGGCCGTGACGGTGGCCCCCGATGCCGCCGGTGACCGCCGTCGTCGTCTCGCATCTGGCCGAGGCGAGGCAGCGACACCCGGCAACCGGTCGCCCGTTCATCGCCGTGACATGCGCTCCCGCCGCGGCGATCCCACCGCTCATCGCATACGCATTGCGGTCGGTGAATATTGATAGCTAGGCATGACCCACGCCGATCCGGCGGACCCGACCTACCCGACCTGCTGGAGGTCCGAGTCATGCCCCGTCCACCCCGTTCCCGGCGGACACGCGACACGCGCCGTGCCGCCATCGCCGCAGTAGGCCTCCTCCTGTCCACCGTCGCAGTGGTGTTCGGGCAGCCGCCTGCCGCCGGCGCCGCACCCGACCCTGTCAGCTCCAGGCCGATCGACGGCACCTCGTGCGCCGCCAACGTCGACGGCATGGCCGACTTCACTCCCGTCCTCGCGCTGGACCTGCCCGAACGGGCCAGTTGGTTGAACCAGACGCCGCCGTACGCCTTCGACCACACCGCCGAGGTGGCCGCCGGCTTCGACCGAGTCGGATACTGCCTGGAGCTGGCCACTCCGGCGGGCCCGCAGTGGGTGTGGACGGCGATGGCGCCGTTCACCACCGACGCCGGCCGGCTCGGCCTGCCGACCCGCACCGGGGAGATCATCCGACAGCGGGTCAGCGACCTGGAGGTCGCGTCGAACGTCCCGGGCGTCACCACCGGCACCGACCTGGCCGGTCACGTGGAGATGTGGCCCCACACCTACAGCAGCGGAGGGTCCCGCCAGATCGCCGGTGCCTCGCCGAGCGTCTACGACGCCGACGACACCGTCAACCCGTCCGGCGGGTACGGGTCGTTCCAGGTGCACCAGGTCGGTGCCACCCGCCCGTCGTCCGTGGCGCCCCGCACGGTGCTCGCGGTCAACACCTTCACCTCCTCCGGGGCGCCGCTCTCGCTCGGCATCGGCCCCGCACCCAGCGGGCACCCGGACTGGACCTTCGCGGGGAACGCGGGCACCTTCACGCAGCGCCGGCTCACCGTGTACGCCCGGCCGTCCGTGCTCGCCCTCGACCAGCACCCGCAGGACCGCCAGTTGTACCCACGGGACGCCTCGAACGCGGCAACGGTGCCCGTGTCCGGGACGGTCACCGATCCGCGGGTCAAGGCGGTACAGCTGACGGTGACGAGCGGCGAAGACGAGTGGACCTACCTCACGACGGTCACCGACCGGCGCGACTTCTCCTTCAGCCCCCGCATCGACGCCGCGCTACGCGAGTACCGGTTCGAGCTACGCGCGCTCGGCGCCGGCGTCACCCGCCGGGCCGGCCTGTGGGAGGGCGTCCTGGCCGGGGACGCCTATGTCATCCAGGGCCAGTCCAACGCCGTCTCCGCCGTGTACCGGGGTTCGTCCGCCGGCGAGGAGTCGCCGTTCATCCGCAGCTACGGCTCGCCCACCGCGGACCCGGTGCTGTCCGCGGCGGAACGCAGCTGGAACTACGCCGCCAGCGAGGTCACCAACCAGCCCGGTTCCGTCGGCCAGTGGGGCATTCGCATGGCCCGCCGGATCGTCGACACCTACGGCGTCCCGGTCGCCCTCGTCAACGGCGGCCACGGCGGCCGGCCCATCTCGTTCTTCCAGCGCGACGACGCCGACCCCGACGCCATCAGCACCAACTACGGGCGGCTGCGGCAACGACTGGTCGCCGCCGGAGTCCAGGCCGACGTGCGCGGTCTCCTCTGGTATCAGGGCGAGTCCGACAACGACAACGCCGCCGTCCACGTCTCCGGGTTCACCGCGCTCCTCGCCGACTGGCGTAGCGAGATCGGTACCCGCGCCGGCGACGGCGCCCGGTACTTCGTCTACCAGGTCCGCACCTCCCCCTGCGGCAACAGCACCACCGGAGCGCTCCGGGAGGCGCAGCGGCAGATGGGTGACACGCTCGGCGTCACCCTGCTGTCCACGAACGGCCTGTCCGGCCACGACGGGTGCCACTACGCCTGGGAACAGGGCTACCGGGAGATGGGTGACCACACGTTCGCCGTGGTGGCCCGCGACCTGTATCACGGCCCCAGCGCCGGGGTGGCACCACCCAACCCGCGCAGCGCGACCTTCTCCAACGCCGAGCGCACCGAGGTGACGGTGCAGCTGCGCAACGACGACCCGCTGGTCGTCGATCCTGGTGTCGCGGCCGACTTCCGGATCAACGGCAGCACGGCGGCGGTCACCGACGTCGAATACCGGGCGGGCGGTCGACTGGTACTGACGCTCTCCGCGCCGGCCGACGGGGCGACCGGGGTGAGTTACCTGAGCCACCTGCGCGCCGGCCCGTGGATCGTCAACGCGACGGGCAGCGGGCTGCTCACCTTCCACAACCTGCCGATCGCCTGACCGGCGGCCGGCAGGACGGGAACGGCGCGGGCCACCCGAGGTGGTCCGCGCCGTTCCCGGCTCCGCGGCAGGGGCCCGCCGGGCCATCGGTACCGGCCGGAGGACCTCAGCCAGCAGGAAGGATGGCGGTGCCCTGGCGGTAGTTCGTGCCGTTGCCGTCGGGGCGGTAGTTGTTCTCGACGTTGCCCGCCGAGTCCACCGAGAACCAGTGGACCGTGGTGCCCGCCGGGACGGTCAGCGTCTCCCCGCCCTCGCGGACGCCGGCGGAGCCGTAGAGGGTCGACGCGTACGTCGGGGCGGCCCGGTCGAGGGTGTAGAAGACGGCCGCCGGCTCGCTCGTGGAGAACGTCACGGTCACCATGCCCGGCGTCGAACTCGGCGCGACCGCCAGCGTGCTGCGCGGCCGGCTGTTGTCCTTGGCGAAGTCACGGGCCACCCGCATCAGCTCGACGAGGCCGTTGGCGAACTCCATGGTCTCGTCGTGCGCCTCGTCCCACTCCGGCTGGAACGAGGTGCCGACCTCGAAGTTCCAGGCGTAGATGCCGTACTTGTACCAGAGCATGTCCCCCGAGTTGCCGGCCGCCGAGTAGAGCACGTCGGAGATCGGGCCGGTGCGCGCCGGGGTGACCGCCATGTTGCGGTGCCGCTTGATGGCGGCCAGGATCCGCGACGACGCGCCCCAGAACGCCGACTCCTCGGCCAGGGTCGGCCGCGGCGCGGAGACCCGGTCGGGCAGCGCGTACGCCCCCGGCGACCACATGAAGTAGTTGCCCGACGAGTGCAGGTTCATCGAGAACCTGATGTTCGGGCGGGCGGCCAGCCAGTCGACGTTGCGGTTCTCCGGCTCGGACAGCTCGCTCGGGCCGGCGTAGGTGCCGCTGGTGCAGCTCGACGACGCGCCGGAGTAGCCGTCGAAGAGGCTGTACTCGGTGTAGTTGCGGTTGTTGTCCACGCCCCACGAGTTGCGGGCCAGGAAGTCGGCGGCCCCGGTCGACGGGCAGTGGTTGGTCATGTTCTTGCGCTGGGAGTTGAAGTCGTAGAACGAGTAGTGCCCGCCGTCGGGGTTGACCGACGGGGCGATCCAGATGTCGAGGTTGTCCAGCAGCTGCTTGGTCTGGCCGTCGTGGGCGTAGTTGCGCAGCAGCCGTTCGGCGGTCTCGACGGTGACCAGCGGCGGCACCCACTCGCGGGCGTGCTCCTGGGCGTAGGCGAGCACGCCGAGCTTCGAGCCGTCGCGGTGCTTGCCGATCCGGATCGCGTACACGGGGTGCGGGTCGCGGGAGACGCTGGTGGGCGCGCTGAGGCCGTCGCTGAGCGGGGTCCGCGGTGCCGGCGCGACCACGCCGGTGCCCGGGCTGCCCCGATAGGTGTACGCCCGCAGCAGCGCCCCGGCGCCGGCGTTGAGCGCCGCGACGACCTGGGCGGCGGTGCTGGTCACCGCGCCCGCGCCGTCGGTGCCCAGGGTGACCCGTACCGCGGAGCCGGTGACGGTCACCGACAGCGGCGTGTTCGCCGCGCCCGGGTCGGCGAGTACCACGGAGATGGCGTTGCCGCCCTCGTGGCCCCAGGCGAGGGAGTCCACCGCGACGCGGCTGGCGGTGGCGGTGCCGAGCACCGCCTGCGCGTGCCGCCGGTAGCCGTTGGTCTTGTAGGGCAGCTCCACGACCTCGGCGAGCCGCGGGAACTCGGCGGCCAGCTGGTGGATCCGCGCGTACAGCTCGGTGGGCGTCAGGTAGCTGGTGACGAAGTCCTTCTGGTAGCCCGGGCCCTCGGGGCCGGTGCCCGGGGTCGGCAGCCACTCCCGCACCTGCGCGACGGCCACGTCGCCGGTCGGGCTGGTGATCCGGATGCGGTCGGGGCGGCTGGTCACCGTGGCGGCGCCCCGGTGGTACAGGTAGACGCCGGCGTCGACGAACCGGGACAGGGTCTGCGTCCCGCCGGAGCCGAACTCGGTGCCGGGGCCGCTGTCCCGCTCGACGGTGAGGGGGGTCGCTGCCGTCTGGCCCTGTGCCCACTTCGCCTCGACGGAAAGGATCTGGCTGGTCCCGGAGGTGTACCAGTCCGCCCGGATGATCTTGACGTCGGAGGCGTCCGGGGCGGCCGGGTCGGCCGCGGCGGCGGCGAACTGCCGGTTCTCGGCCACGTGGCCGGCGATGGTCGCCTCGCGTTCCGCCACCCGCTCCCGGGCGTCGGCGGGCCGGTGCAGCACCTTGCCGAGCGTGAAGCCGGCCTCGGTCAGCGCCGCCGCCTCGCCGGCCGCGACGACCGCGTGCGCGACGACGCCGTTCTCGGTGTGGGCGACGTGGTGGTCGAGGTCGACGCCGGTGGCGACGAGGGCATCCAGCTGTGCGGTGCCGGCGAGCAGCACCTCGACGACGTTCGCCTCCTCGTCGCCGACCCGGACCAGGTCGACGGCGGGGGCGGCGGACGGCGCGGTGGCCGAGGCCGGGCTGACCAGCAGCACCACGGCCACGGCCCCGGCCAGCACGGCGGGGAGGGGAAGGCGGCGTCGCCACCGGGGACCTAGGGGATCACGCATCTGTCGACCCTTCTGTTCGTCGGCACGGGTGACCGAACGAGATGGCCGAGGGGCCCGCCCGGGGTACGCGGCTCCGCCCCGTCGGTCGCGCGCCACGCCTGCGGCGCCACGACACGGTGGAAGGAAGGTGGTGGTGCTGTCCGGTTGCGGCGGACCGACGCTGGCCGCATCGCCGAGCTGCGGAAACGTCGTCAGGCTGATGGACGGGAGGCTGCTCCGGTGACGGTCGGTGGACTGCGCCAATCCTCAGTGCGCCCAAAGTGATCTGTCAATACCTCCGGTAAGCCCCCCGGGGGGTTCGCCTCGGCGGCCCGGGGCACCACTGATCCCCGGCACCCGAGGGGGCGGGAACACGCCGCCGTGGCCGCCGGTCAACCTTTTCCGGCGTCCCAGGGTCATCTTCTCGTCGATGATGCCCAAGATAGGGCTGGAGGGTGCACTTGACGGAAGACGGCTTCCGCGAGTTCGTCGAGATCCGATATGCGGATCTGCTGCGGACCGCGTACCTGCTGACCGGATCACGGCACGCGGCCGAAGACCTGGTGCAGAACGCGCTGATGCGGGCGATGCGACGGTGGCGGCACGTGGACGAACCGATGGCATACGTCCGCCGGATCATGGTCAACGAGCGGGTCAGCCTGTGGCACCGGTTCGGTTCCCGGGAGTTTCTGGCCGGCGTGACCGGCGCCTGGCGGCTGCACGCCGACCGGGGCAGCCGCGACGTGGCGGACGACGTCGTGGTACGCGAAGAGGTGCGCGCCGCCTTGCACGGTCTGCCACCCCGGATGCGGGCGGTGTTGGTGCTGCGCTACTGGGAGGACCTCACCGAGGCGCAGACCGCCCAGACGCTCGGTTGCTCGGTCGGCACGGTGAAGAGCCTCGCGTCCCGCGGGATCGCCCGGCTGCGGGCGGTGCTGCCGACGCCGTCGGCAGGGTCGTCACGGCCGGGCGCTCAAGAGCCGCTGCCAACCGACCCGCCACCGACCGTCGTGTTGCCCGCCGCCACTAGCTGGAGAGGTGCGAACGATGCCCGATGAGATCAAGGAGACGTTGGCCCGGCTCGCCGAGCCAGTCCTGCCGCGCCCCGACCCGTATCACCGGTTGCTGGTCCGCGTCCGGCGGCGCCGGCAGCGGCGGATGGCGGCAGGCGTGGTCGGTCTGGCGGCGGTGGCGGTGGCGCTGCCGATGTTCGGCGTGGCCGGCCCCCCGGCAGGCACCGACGCGGGGTCGTCGCCGCCACCCGCGATGGGGACGTACCAGCCGGCGAGTCGGGTCGACAAGCCGATGGTGCGACGGTTGTTGGACTCGCCGACCCGGGGCAACCTCGCCGGCGACCGGGCGCTGATCGCGGACATCGAGCAGCAGTACCGGTCGGCTCGCGCCCACCTGCTGGTCGACCCGGCGCTGGACGAGGTGAAGGTGCTGCTCGCACACGACGCACCGGGTGCCCGGACGGTGGTGGTGGCCTTCCTGAACGACTCGCACGCGTTGCTGCGCCATGGGCTCGGTGATGCCGGTGCGTCCGTGCCGGAACTGCTGGACAAGACCGGCACCCCGGACGAACCGCAGCCCTTGGAGCCGATCGTCTTCCTCGGCCGGCTGTCTCCGGTGGACGGCCGCCGTCTCGCCGACCTCACCGTCGGGCTGGCACCGGCCGGGTGCCGCGTCGAGACCTCCGCCGACGGCCGGATCCAGCCGGACGGATCGGTCGCCCGAAGCTGGCAGACGGTCAACACCGATGGTTTCGTGGTCCGGGGGGCGGGCCAGGTGGCCGAACGGTGGCGGTTCACCTGCGACGGCGTCGTGCGATACGCCGGTCCGGGCGGTGGTGGACCGGGCATGGCCAGCCCGACGGAGAACGCGCCGCCGGGTTCCACCACCGGCGCACGCGGCTCAGCGGAAACCACGCTCGCCACGACCGCCGTACGCGCCCTGCAAGACGTGCTCGATGGCCACGGGCTCACCGGGCCGGCGCCCCAGGTGATCTGGAGCGGACGGTTACCCGACTGGGTTCCTGGCGCGCCAGTAGCCGCGGTGGTGAGTTCCTGCTCGCCTGACGGCGGCTGCGCCGCCCTGCTGATGACCGATACCGACCAGCCGCAGCATGCGGAGTCAGGGGCACCGGTCACCTACCGGACCGCCACCGGGCTTCCTGACCTGGTGGCCGTCCAGGTGCCCGGCGAGACAGGCGGCGTGCTGGTCGTCGGGCCGGAATCGGCGGTCCGCGCCGAGTTGCTCGACGGCAGGGGACGCACGATCGCTAGCGGTCGGCTGGAAGCCGGTGCGGGCACGATACGCGTCGATCCCCGCCAGGTGGCCACAGTGAACATCCTCGACACGAGTGGCCGGGTCCTGCGGACGGCGGCCACCCCGGCCCTCGGCGCCGACATCGGCCAGCTCGGTGAACCGACCGTCTGGGCGAGGTGACGACCGACCGGACCACCGACACGGGGCGGTCGGTCCGGTCCCACCGCCGGATGGTCTCCGGCGGTGGGACCGGTTCTCGCTGGCCTGCCGAGCGGCCCCTGGCATACGAGTT
Organism: Micromonospora sp. NPDC047730; assembly: GCF_043204765.1. Lineage (NCBI taxonomy): Bacteria > Bacillati > Actinomycetota > Actinomycetes > Micromonosporales > Micromonosporaceae > Micromonospora > Micromonospora sp. NPDC047730. Next base: position 217,088 of record NZ_JBIDCU010000007.1, read on the forward strand.
ACGCGCCCGGGCCGGTCAGTGCCCACCGATGGATCCGGGCTGAGGGCAGCTCAGCCGCAATTGCCCCAGCTGTACCGGCCAGCGCCCTGCCAGCTGGTGCCGTACAGGACCTCGCCGCTGTACATCACGCACTTGTCACGGGCAGAACGTTGGATCGCGGCGTAGTACTTGAAGTTTCCGGAGTCGTAGACCCAGGAACCACCCTCCACCCGGATCCCGGCGGAAACCCCGGTCGTCGAGCCGACAGCCACCCGCTTGAGGGTGGCGACACAGTTGTACGCGGTGGCGCTGTTGTACATCAGGTAGACGTCGCCCACCCTGGTGCCGTCCGGCGCGTAGATCGACCGGTGGCCGTCACCGGCGTACGCCCACGAGCCACCGAAGTCGTTGTTGCACGCCTGCGCCGCGGTGAACGGATTCGTCGCGGCCTGAGCGGGCGAAGCGAGCCCCACCGCCGCAACAGTGGCGGAGATGATCGAGATGGTCAGTCGTCGCGCTGGTCCACGCACACAGTCCCCCAAATGCTCCGGCGCCAAGATCGCGCATGAGCCGCCATGGTCCCACAGTGGATCATCACCACGATCCGGGGCAGCGCCGCGGGCAGCCGGGATCGCTGGTGCAGGCGCCGGAGAAGGTGGAGCAGAGTGCTGACGGCCGCGCGCCCCGGCAGCGCCCGACACCGCGCCAGTTCCGCCGGCAGCGCGAGGTGATATCCGTTTTGCACTGGTGAGACCATGCGGGCGTGAACAAGATCCCCACGCTGTTCCGCCGCGACCCGGACGACCGCAAACGCGTCCTGCCCGAGGCAGACCCTGCCTGCCAGTGGGTCCTCGACGGCGAGGGAACGCCGACGCGCAAGTACGACGGCACCTGCGTGATGCTCGACGAGGACGGCACCTGGTGGGCACGGCGCGAGGTGCGGCCCGGCCGCGCGCGACCGCCCGGCTACCGGCCCGTGATGACGGACGAGGTCACGGGCAAGACCGTGGGGTGGGAGCCGATCGAGCAGTCGCCGTACGCGCGGTACCACGCCGAGGCCCTCGCCGGCTCGCCCGAGCGACGCCGCGCCGGCACCTACGAGCTGATCGGCCCGAAGATCAACGGGAACCCCGAGGGCGTGCGGGGCCACGAGCTCGTACCGCACGGCGACGCGGAGATGCTGGACGTGCCGCGCGACCTGGCCGGCCTGCGTGACTGGCTGCTGGCGCACCCTCAGTACGAGGGCATCGTCTGGCACCATCCGGACGGCCGGCGGGCGAAGTTGAAGCACCGCGACTTCGCCTGAGCCGGCGGTTGTACGTCTTCACGCGCTGCTGCCCGCAAGGCGGCGGCGCCGTGGGGAACACATGCCAGAACGGCCCCTGGTGCCCTGCCCCCTCAGTCCTCGACGTCGGGTGACTCCGGCGGCGGCAGCGGCAGTTCGACGGCGGCGACCGCTCCCACCCGCACGGCGGAGTGCGCCGGCGGCAGCTTGTCCGCTCGCGGCGAGCGGCTGTGCACCCGGCCCCGGCCAGTCGGGTCCGGTCGCCGGCCCACCTCGCAGGTCACCATCCGGATCGGCGGAGGCGGGGCCGTGAACCGGCCGGCACCCCAGCGCACCCACACCGGGATCCGCCCCGCGTCGGCCTCGGCGAGCAGCTTCTCCCAGGTGCGGCGGCGCGTACCGTGATCGACCTCGACGACGACCGGCGGGCCGTCCGGGCGGGCACAGGCCACGTCGAGCACCGACTGCTGTGCGGACATCGGCGGTGGCAGCGGCAGCACGCTGGACGCCCGCCGGTAGACCCGCCAGCCCCGCTGTTCCGCCCAGTCGACCACCGCGTCGATCAGCCGGGCGGTGACCTGATCCGTGGTCAGGTCGGTGAAAGTGACCGCGTCGAGCCGGTCAGCCAGCGACGCCGCCAACCGCTCCTCGTCCTCGCCGAGCACCACCGCCGCAGGGTAACCGCGCAACCGGCCGTCCGCGCCGGCGGGGCAGCACGAGTGGGCGAGTCGGCGATGCGCCACTGCGACTCGTACCAGAGCCCGGACGCGTGGATGATGGCTGGCTGTGAGCCACGTGCACTCCATACCGGTGCGGGTCCCTCCCGAGCCGTGCGAGACGATCGCCAGCCTCCCGCATGCGCGACTGCGGCCGTATGTCGTCGGTTACGCGGGCTTCCGCTCAGGTTCGGGGGCAGCCTTACGGCACCGGGTCCTGCCGATGAACCTGGCCACGATGATCGTCGACTTCGCCGGGCCGAGCAGGGTGGTCACCGGGCCCCGAGGTGACCCCGCCGTCTACGAGCAGACTGCGTGGGGGGACGGCGTCTCGATCGGCTTGACGCCGGCCGGAGTGACCGCGCTGTTCGGCGTGCCGATGCGGGAGGTGGCCGGCGGCACCTTCCGGCTGGCGGACGTCTTCGGCCGCTTGGAGGTGGAGTTGGCCGAGCGGCTCGGGGAGGCACCGGACCGGCCGACGTGGTTCGCGGTGCTGGACGACTTCCTGACCGCTCGGCTCGCCGCGGACACGGGGCCGGACGGGCTGACGATGCGTGCCTGGTGGCGACTCCAGCAATCGGCGGATCGGCTCCGGATCAGCACGTTGGCCGACGATCTCGGCGTCAGCCGGCGCACCCTTGAACTCCGGTTCCAGCGACAGATCGGTCTGTCGCCCGGAACTGTCACCAGGATCGCTCGGTTTCAGCGCGCCCTGCGCATGCTCACCCGGTCCGCCGGCCTGCCGCAGACGGCGGTCGACTGCGGTTACGCCGACCAGCCGCACTTCAACCGTGAGGTCCGCGCCATGTCCGGCCTGACGCCGACCGAGCTGTGCGCATTCTTTCAATACCGGGAACTCGCCCCCGGCTAGCGTCCCCGGCATGAGGCTCACCGGTAAGACCGCACTCGTGACCGGCGGTTCGCGGGGAATCGGCCGGGCGATCGTGCATCGACTCGCCGGCGAAGGCGCAACGGTCGTGTTCACGTACAAGGAGAACCAGGCGGCGGCCGACGACCTCGTCAGCCAACTCGCCGGCACGATCGCCGTCCGCGCCGACCAGGAGGACCTCACCAGCATCTCGGCGATGTTCCAGCCGGTTCGCGACGGCCTGGACATTCTCGTCAACAACGCCGCCGTCAACCCCCGGGCGCTGATCGCGGACATCACCGAGGACGAGTTCGACCGAGTGTTGACGGTCAACACCAAGTTCCCCGTGCTGGCCATGCGCGAGGCGGCGCCGGTGCTGCGCGACAAGGGCCGCATCATCAACATCTCCACCCTCAACACGGTGGTGCCGGCGCCCGGCCACTCCCTGTACTGCGCCAGCAAGGCCGCGCTCGAACAGTTCACAGCGGTCGCCGCCCGAGAGTTCGGCGGCCGTGGCATCACTGTCAACACGATCTCGCCCGGCGCGACCGACACCGACCTGCTGCGCGCCGTCAACCCCCCGGAGGCCCTGGCCCAGACCGCCGCCGTCACCGCGTTGCAACGGATCGGCCAGCCCGACGACATCGCGGCCGTGGTCGCCTTCCTCGCCGGGTCCGACGCGCAGTGGATCACTGGTCAGAACATCCGGGCAACGGGCGGGCTGCTCGTTTGAGCACGACGCCGACGCGGAGCCCTGCCAGGGCGGTTGTCGGTGCCCACCGGAAACCCGGTGAACTTCAGTGGACACCGCACTACCCTCGTCCGGGTGATCGCCGATCTGCCCTCGTTCGAATTCGCCTTCCCTGGCCCACTGCGCGACAAGTTGGTCGCTGCCGTGCTCGACGGGACCAAGACCACCACCACCGGCCTGCTCCAGGACTACGAGATCGACGGCGAGCCGCTGCCGGTGGTGGGCACCCGAGCGGCGGTGGTCGACTCCGCCGGCCGCCGGGTCGCAGTGATCGAAGTGACCGACGTACGTGTCAGCCGACTGGGTGACGTCGATTTCGACCACGCTCGCGACGAAGGCGAAGGGGACGACTCGGTTGCGGCCTGGCGAGCCGGGCACGAGGACTACTGGCACGGAACGGACTACCGGGGCTGGCTGGGCAAACCGGACTTCACCGTGAACGACGACACCCCGGTCGTGCTGGAGCGGTTCCGCCTCGTTGCGAAGCTCTGACCTCCACGGCTGAAGGACGGTCGCGCTCGCTGCCCGGTCGCACCACCACGAGATGCCCGGGAGGCGACGCGTCAGCGCGAGCAGGCCGACCGCGGCTCCGATCACCGCCACGTCGCTGTGACGTTCCCGGACAGGTGCCGAGCGCGGGACGCCGCCACCTGGACCGCACGCCCGCCGGTCGGATGTTCTCCCGGCCAGTGCCGGGAGGTTAGGCTTCGGCGCATGTCGAGGTGGCGATGGCAGGGCCGTCCAGCGAACATCGCCCTGGTGCTCGTGGTCGGCCTGGTGGCCCTCGTCGGCCTGGTGGTGCAGTCGCGTGGCATCGACACCGCCGCTGAACGGGCGGCGCTGCTGGCCGTGCTGGCCTCTTCCGGCGCGCTGTACGTCCGCCGCCGCCATCCGGTCGCGGTGGGCGTGGTGGCGCTGGCCGCCGTCGGCGCGTACGGAGTGTTGCTGCACCGGCCCGGGCCGATCATGCTGGTGTTCGTCGTGGCGCTCTACACCGTCGTCGACGAGGGGCACCTCGCGGTCGCCATCGGGCTCGGTCTCGCCTCGGTGGTCGCCTTCGCCGTCGCGGACAGCTACAACAGGACGGCGAACAGCGCGAACGGGGCGACGCTGCTGCACGCCGGCTGGCTCGTCGCGGTCATCGTGGGCGTGACCCGCAACCGCCGGGCCTACCTCGCCGAGGGACAGGCTCGGGCGCTCGCCGCCGAGCAGCGGATGGAGGAGGAGGCCCGGCGCCGGGCCACCGAGGAGCGGCTGCGCATCGCCCGCGAGCTGCACGACGTGCTCGGGCACCACCTCTCGCTGATCAACGTGCAGGCCAGCGCCGCGCTGCACCGGCCGGACCCCACCCGGTCCACGCAGGCCCTCACCGCGATCAAACAGACGAGCAAGGAGACGCTGCGCGAGTTGCGTACGACTCTCGGCATACTGCGGCGGGAGGGCGAGGCGCCGACCGCGCCCGCACCCGGCCTGAATCGCCTGTACGAGCTGGTCACGGCGGCCGGCCGGTCCGGATTGGAGATCCGCACCGAGCTGACCGAAACCCGGCCGCTACCGCCGGAGGTCGACCTGGCGGCGTACCGGATCGTCCAGGAGGCGCTCACGAACGTGACCCGGCACGCGGGCGCGGCCGCCGCGGTGATCCGAGTCCGGCCCGACCACGACGACGTGCTGGTGGAGGTCGAGGACGACGGTACCGGCGCACCCGGCCCGCCCGGCAACGGGATCCTCGGCATGGGCGAGCGGGCCCAGACGTTGGGCGGTTCGCTGAGCACGGGCCCCGGGCCGGACGGCGGCTTCCGGGTGCGCGCCCGCCTCCCGCTGCGGCCCGAGCCGGTGCCGGCGGGAGCGCCGGCGCTGCGATCGGAACCGGGGGGCGCGGCGTGATCCGGGTGCTGCTCGCCGACGACCAGACCCTGGTTCGCGCGGGATTCCGGTCCATCCTGGACGGCGAGGACGGCATCGAGGTGGTCGGCGAGGCCGCCGACGGTGCCGAGGCGGTGCGCCTGGCCCGGCAGCTGCGGCCGGACGTCGTCCTCATGGACATCCGGATGCCCGTGCTGGACGGCCTGGCCGCCACCCGGGAGATCGCCGCGAGCTCCGATGTCCGCGTGGTCATCCTGACCACCTTCGACCTGGACGACTACGTCTACGGCGCGCTGCGGGCCGGCGCGAGCGGCTTCCTGGTCAAGGACACCGAGCCGGCGGAGCTGATCCACGGAGTGCGGGTGGTGGCGCGCGGTGACGCACTCATCGCGCCGTCGATCACCCGCCGGCTGATCTCCGAGTTCACCGCCCGGGCCACGCATCCGGACCCGGGGCCACGGCTGAGCGCGCTCACCGAGCGGGAGCGTGAGGTGATGGCGCTGGTCGCCGCCGGCCTGTCCAACGACGAGATCGCGGCGCGGCTGGTGCTGAGCCCGGCCACCGCGAAGACGCACGTCAGCCGGATCATGACCAAGGCCCAGGTCCGGGACCGGGCCCAGTTGGTGATCCTCGCGTACGAGTCCGGCCTGACCGTCCCCGGCTGGCTCGCCCGCTCCTGACAACAACCTGCGAGAGCACGCCGGCTGCCTGGCGGTGGGCTCGTCGGGCCTGCCGGCGGGGGCGAGTGTGCGGTTGCGCCGGTACGGAGGGAGACAACCGCAGCGGTACGACGCCCCGAGCGCGTACGACCCGGGTGGTAGGCCCATCGGCAACTCCGGCATGACGACCCGGAGACACGCTGGTACATACGCTGCCGCCTGTACCCGTCACGCGACCGAAGGGATCCTCGATGTCCATCCGCCACATGCTCGCCGCAGCCGCAGCCGCCCTGCTCGGGGCGTTCGGACTTGCCGCACCGGCGGCCGCGCACGTCTCGGCCCAGCCGGCCGCCGCCAGTGTCTACACCATGAGCGCCGGGCGACTCGGGGCCAGCGTGGCCGCCGTGCTGGGGCTGGCCGGCGTGATCATCGGCGGGCTCGCTCTGGCCCGCCCCACCAGTCGCATCGGCACCGGCAACGGGCGCGGCGGAGCGACCATGGCCCTGGTGGCGGGGCTGATCGGCATCGCCCTCGGTGGACTGGTCGTGGCAACCTCCGACAGTGGCATCGGCACCGGCAACGGGCGCGGCGGAGCCTACGTGGCACTGGTGGTGGGGCTGATCAGCATCGTCCTCGGTGGGCTGGCTCTGGCCCGCACCCGCCGCACCGGCTGACCCGGCCCTCGAGCCGCCGCCGACCGGGTGCGCCCGCCCGGTTCGGGCAGCCGACTTCCGGCGGCGGCGTACGGTGGCGAAACGGGATGCTACCCGCCTCTGAGCAGCGCAAACATGGAGCGGCAGGTGGGAGTGGGTGCCGTTTTCAGGCGGCGCCGTCGGTGCTGTCGGTCAAGCGCAGCCCGCCGTTCCCACCTGCTCCTCGCCGTCACCGCGACGTGCATTTCTCCAATCGCACCGTACCCGCCTCTGCGCCGATTACCGTACGTTAACGTGACTGACTTTCGGGTTACCGCCTTGACGCTCAGCGCGCTCCTGGTTCTGCCCGCTGGCGCGCTCGTCGTGACACCAACGCCGGCGGTAGCCACGCCGTACGTGCCGTGCCCCGCCGTGAAGCCGTCGGTTCCTCCGCCCACCACGCCGTCTCCCCCACCGGTTGACCCCGCTCAGCAGGCAGTCGGAGGGCAGGCGCTGGCGACGCCAGGACTGGCCATCCCTGCGGGTGCGCCGAAAGCTCCGGCAGTGACCGCCACCGCGTGGCTCGTGGCGGACCTCAACAGCGGTGAGGTCCTGGGTGGGTGCGGCCCCCACGAGCACCGAACGCCAGCCAGCGTGCAGAAGCTGCTGCTCGCGGCGTCCCTGATGTCCCGCCTCGATCCAGCCGACGTCGTTCAGGTGACCCGGGCGGATCTGCACGATCTCGATCCGGCGAGTTCGCTGATGGGGGTGGTCGAGGGCGGCCGGTACTCGATCGAGAGCCTGTGGCTGGGGCTGCTCCTCAAATCGGGGAACGACGCGGCCAACGTGCTGGCTCGCGTCGGCGGCGGCGCCGCCGGCCGGCAGGGCGGAGTCGACGCGATGAACGACGAGGCGCAGCGGCTGCGCGCGAACCAGACCCACGCCGCAACGCCCTCCGGCCTGGACGGCCCCGGCCAGTACACCAGCGCGTACGACCTCGCGCTGATCGCGCGAACCGTCTTCGCCCGCGAGGACTTTCGGCGCTACATCGCCACCGAGGTGGCACAGATACCGGCACGGCCGGGAAACCCGGCAATCGAGATCACCCATGACCAGACGCTGCTGGGCCACTACCCCGGGACGCTCGGAGGGAAGACGGGCTTCACCGACCTGGCTCGGCAGACGTACGTCGGCGTAGCCGAACGCAACGGGCGACGGCTCGCCGTGACCCTGCTCGGGGCGGAGACCGCGCCGCTGGGGAGTTTGGGTGAGTCGGCAGCGCTGCTCGACTGGGGCTTCGCGCTTCCTGCCGGCGCGTCCGTCGGCCACCTGGTCGCACCCGAGGAAAAGAAGCACGACCGGCCCGTAGTCCCCGTCAAGGGCGAGCAACACGGCGGGGCCGGGGAATCGTCGTCCCTGTCCGTGCCCGCCGGGATCGGCCTCGGCGCCGCCCTCGTGCTGGCCGTCCTGATCCTGGCGGCCCCACGGCGGCGCACTGACGCGCGGGATGAAGGCAGCCAACCGTAGGGAGTCCAAGCCCGGCGCAGCCGCACGGGCTGGGCTGACGGGCCGCCGTCGCGCGCCCCCGAACGCTGATCGGCGACTTCAGCCAGACGGCCTCCGTCGATCGCTCGCCCTCCCGGCGTATCCCCGGCCGGACGCCTTGCCCGGACCAGGCATGATCTCACCCATGACGATCAACAGCGCCGGCCACTCCGGAAGCCAGGGGCCCTGCCGCTGCCGTAAGCCGGCCCACTGCCACGCCGTGGGCCACTGCCACAGCGAGGTCGGCTCCCGTCGTCAGGGACCCGGCTGCAAGGGCCGCAAGGGGGCCCTGGACTCCTGTGGCGACGACCCTTGCAGCAGCCCGGGCTGCTGCGACCTCGGCCTCTTCTCCACCCTGCTCACCCTGGGCGCCGCCATGGCGGGCGCCGCCGGTGGCCTGGCGCCCGCCCGGCAGGGCCGATCGGCCCGCAATCGGCCGGGAACCCTGGACCGGGCCGGTCTCGCCGCGATCCGCGGCTACCGCCGCTGGCTGTCGCACCGCTGGCCCGGGCAGTGCCGGTACACCCCGACCTGCAGCGCGTACGGACTCGCCGCCGTCGACCGCTACGGGCTGGCCGTCGGCGGGCGGCTCGCGGCGGCCCGGCTGCGCCGTTGCCGGCCCGAGGTGCCGCTCGGAACCGTCGACCCGCTGCGCTGATCCGGGGCCGCCGGTTGTGGTGACCCGCAGGCACCGCCCGGCCAGACGGGCCGCTCCGGGCGGCCAGCGGGCGCCCACTCGCCGGGTGGCGACCCCGGGTGCCGCGTGAGCCGGTGATGCCGCACTCCACGGCGTGGCCCGCCGCGTAGTCCTCGGCATCGGACGATGGCGGTCGGCCGACGGCCTGGCCCCGCCTCTTGCGGGGCTCCACCCGGCCTGCGGCGCCGGGATACTGCCGAAGGACGCCGACGCACCGGCGATGCTCCCTCTTTCGGGGCCTGTTGTTAGCGCCGGTGGCGTGTTCTCATACCGAGACGACGATGTCTGTGAGCTGGTCGGGCCGCCCCTCGCTCGTCCGCTCTGTGACCCCATCCCCCATGCGTGAAAGGTGCAACGATGCACAGGAGACTGACGTTCCGACTGGCAGTCCTGACCGCCACCGCCGCGACGTTCCTGGCGGCCGGCGGAGCCTCCGCGGCGGTGGGCACGGCCGCGTCCGTGACCGCCTCCCCGGGCGTCGCGGAATGCGAGCCGGGTGCCGAGGGGCACAGCGCGGCGCGGGTGAGCGAGGGCGCCACGGCGCAGGAGCCGGAGCTGTATTCCAAGAACGAGGCAAACGCCTACGGCGTGATCAAGGATTCGCCGCGCCTGCCCAACGGCAGCGTCACGGTGCCCACGGTCTTCCACATGATCTCCGACCACCCCCTGAGCGCGGCCGAGACGAACAGGTGGAACACCCTGATCGCGGCGCAGATGACGGTGCTCAACGATTCGTTCGCGGGCCGCACCGCGGCGAACGCCTCCGACACGCCGTTCCGGTTCTCGCTCGTCGACACGACGTGGACGGTGAACAGCGACTGGTACACGGTAGTGCCGGGCAAGAACGAGCGGGACATGAAGAGTGCGTTGTACACCGGCGACTCCCGCACCCTGAACGTGTACGCGGCGAACATCGGCGGCGGGCTCCTCGGCTGGGCGTACTTCCCGAAGGGTTACAACAACGGCCGGGACTACATCGACGGCGTGGTGATGCTCGACGAGTCGATGCCGGGCGGAACGGCGGGCAAGTACGCCCTGGGTGACACGCTCACGCACGAAGTCGGGCACTGGCTGATGCTGGAGCACACCTTCGCGCACGGGTGCTCCGCTTCCGGCGACTACGTCGCGGACACTCCGCGGGAGGCGGCGCCGCAGTTCAACTGCCCGGTGGGCGCGGACACCTGCACGGCACCGGGGCTTGACCCGATCCACAACTTCATGGACTACACGCAGGACGCCTGCATGAACATGTTCACCCCGGGGCAGGCGGACCGGATGAGCGACGCCTGGGTGGCATTCCGGGCCGGTGGCGGCAAGTAACCACGCACTGTCGGGGTTGGCGGGCCGCGGTCGGCGGCTCGTCAACCCCCTTTGTGTACGCGGACCGAAGCGCTACCGAGAGGCCCCAACCGCACCCCCGCCAACGGCAGCTCCCGCTGGGTGGCAGGTGCGCGTCGCGGAACAGGAATCGACGTTCCTTGACGCCTGTCCGGCGGCTGTCTAGCGTCGGTTGCCATGACCCGGCCCAAGTTCCTGCCACTGCTCACCGCCCTGATCATCACCGTGGCCGCGGCGGCCCTGCCCGGCAGAGCCGCGTCCGCCGATCTCGCGGGATCGGCGAGCGGACCGGGGGCGGTCATGCTGATCGGCGGCGCTCTCGCCGACGACAACAGCGCCGTCTACGGGGAGTTCGTCCGGCAGGCCGGTGGCTCCGGAGCGCGGATCGGCGTGTTGAGCGCGTCGTCGGCGTCGCCGCACTGGGCCGCCAACCAGGTGGGCAAGGTCCTCGAGCGGTACGGGGCGGCGGAGGCCGCCTGGATCCCGGTGAGCGTCAAGAAGAACGGCAGCGGCGACGACGCGGCGAACGCCGCGCTGGCCGCGTCGATGACCGGGTTCTTCTTCGCCGGTGGCGACCAGTTCCGCTACGTGCAGTCGATGATCCACGCCGACGGCTCCGACGGTGCGGTGCTCGCCGCGATCCGGCAACGCTTCCAGGCCGGCGCGCCGGTCGCGGGCACCAGCGCCGGCATGCAGATCTTCGCCGGCCCCGACATGATCACCGGCGGGTCGAGCTACTACGGGGTCCGCGACGGGGCACACACCGGCTACTACGACACCGACGAGATCCTCGGCTACTGGCCCGCCGGTGGCTTCAACCTCTTCACCTCCGGCCTCGTCGACACCCACTTCGACGCGCGCGGCCGCAACGGGCGGTCGCTCCGGCTCGCCGCCGACACCGGGCACGACCGGGTGTACGGGGTAGGTGAGAACACCGCCCTGGTGGTCACCGGGGCGGGCACGGCGAGCGAGACCGCGCGGGTCGTCGGCACGAACGGGGTGTCGGTCCTCGACCTGCGCTCGGCCCAGGTCGGCACGGTCGGCGGGCACTGGTCGATCAGCGGTGTCCGGTGGAGCTACCTCACCGACGGCGACAGCTACGATCCCGGCCGGTGGCAGGTCACGAAGGGCGCGACGAGCACGCCCGCCGTCACGCACGACCGCGCGGCGGCACCGCCGTCGACCGACGTGTTCGGCCCGTACGCGCTGCGCGACGCCGCCCTCGACCTCGCCGACGCCGGGCGGTCCACCGCGACGACCGGCACGACCGCGGAGACCGGTCCCCGTTTCGCGGTCAGATTGGCCAAGGGCGCCTCGTTCCTCGCGTACACCGCCGGCGGGGCCGGTCCCGCGTCCTTCACCGACCTGACGGTGTCGATCCAGGCGGGCTGAGCCACCGGGTTCCAAATGGCTGGAGGTTACGGTCCCGATCGACCTGTCAGCCCGCCGGCTGACCACCGATCGTGATCGCAGGGGCCACCGACCCCGGTTCGCCATCCGAACTCGCACGCTCCCGCGAAAACGGCTCGGTCATCTTGGCCGCGCCGCCGTGCGAGACACCCCGCCGCTGGACGTGCCGCCCCACTACCCGCCCACCGTGTGCCTCCACCGCAGTCGCCAGCAGGTCGAGCTTTGGACCGGGCCGACGGAGGTAGGCCGAGAAGGCGGAACGCGTCAGCGAGGTCCGCCGCGCTGCCCGGACGACAGCCTCGGCTGTGCCGCGCCGGCATGGCACGATACTCAATGTCCTCCGCCGCCGGGTGGTCGGGACACGACGTTGATGGAGTCGGGATGACAGGACTGGCCGGCGCACCGGTGCCGGGGCTGACCCCACTGTGGACGCACGACCCGGTCACCGCCGGCCCCTACCGGCTGGTCGGTCGTCTGGGCGCGGGCGGGCAGGGAGTGGTATACCTCGGCGAGGACGACCAGGGCCACCGCGTCGCGGTCAAGATGATCAACATCGACCTGCGCGACCCCCGGGCCCGGTCGCAGTTCACGAAGGAGATCGCCGCGGCACGCCGGGTCGCGCCGTTCTGCACGGCGCAGGTGCTCTTCGCCGAGGTGGACGGCGAACCGCCCTACGTGGTCAGCGAGTTCATCGAGGGACCGACCCTTCACCGGCACGTCCGCGAACACGGGACGGTCAGTGGCAACGCGCTGCACCGGCTCGCCGTCGGCACTGCCACCGCGCTCGCCGCGATCCACCGTTCCGACGTCGTGCACTGCGACCTGAAGCCGGACAACGTGGTGCTCGGCCGGGACGGCCCCCGGGTGATCGACTTTGGCATCGCCCGCGCACTCGGGGTCACCGAGACGGTGACCAGCCGGGTGATGGGGACGACCGCGTACATGGCCCCGGAGCGATTCCGCAACGACCCGGTCGCCCCGCCCTGCGACGTCTTCGCCTGGGCCGCCACGATCGCCTTTGCCGCGTGTGGCCGGCCGCCGTTCGGCAACGACTCGCTCTTCGCGGTCATGCACCGGGTCCTGAACGACCCGCCCGAGCTGCCGCCGCTCCCCTCGGGCCTGGAGGAACTGATCCGGGAGTGCCTGGCCAAGGAGCCAGCGGACCGGCCGGCGGCCGAGCAGGTGCTGATCCGGCTGCTCGGGCAGGACGTCCGGGTCAGCGGTCCGGTCCGCCAGGAGAACCTGCTCCAGATGGGTAACGACACCGCCGGCGCGCCGACGACGAACGAGCCGCTGCCCACGTCGGCGACGCCGCAACCCCAGCCGACACGTGTGGCGCCGAGGCAAACCCGACCGACACCGCCGGACCAGCGTCCGGCATCGACGTCGGATACACCCGCCGCGTCGTCCCGCCCAGGAGAGGGTTGGGGGCAGCGGCTGCGCCGTGAGTCCGTCGACGCCTGGGGTGTGTCGACTGCGATCGTCCTCGGCTCGGGGGGCGCGGCCGCCGGCTACGTCGCGTCGAGCACGGTGGGCGTGGCCGCAGCGGTCGGGACGGCCACCTTCGCCGTGGTCTACCTGGTCCGGCTGCTGGTCGCGACGGCCCTCGGCGGCGGCCCCGCCGACCGCTCCTGAGGACCGGGTCCGGAGCCGTCCCGGTGGCGCTGGACCGATAGGTTGACTGCTATCCGTCAACCCGTCGAGGAGGACATTTCCGATGGCCCCAGCCCCGCCCCACACACGACCGTGGTTGCCGTACACCGCTGCCATCACCATCGGGATGCTGGTCATCGTCGGGGCGTTCGTGCTGGTCCGGCAGCGGGACGCAGGCACCGACCGGCCCCGCGCCGACTGCACCACCAAGCTCGAGGTCAACTCCTCGACGGAGAAGGCGGCGCTGCTGGTCGAGTTGGCCGAGCGGTACAACGGCAGTGACCGGTCGCTCGACGGCGGCGGCTGCGCCCAGGTGCACGTGAGTGCCCTGAACTCGGGCAAGGCCGCCGAGGCGCTGGGCGCCGGCTGGAGCGGCGTCCGCCTGCCCGAGCCGCAGGTCTGGTTGCCGACGTCGAGCCTGTGGACCGGTCAGCTCCGGTTGTTCGACCAGGCCGCCGGGCGAGCGCCGCAGACCCCGGACCGATACCCGTCGATCGCCAACAGTCCCCTCGTGATCGCGATGCGACAGCCGAAGGGCGAACTGGTACGCCAGCGCGGGGCGCTGGGCTGGGGGGACATCCTCGGCCTCTCCGGGCGGGAGGGGTGGGCCAGCTTCGGTAAGCCGGAGTGGGGCCGCTTCACCTTCGGCAAGGACAACCCGAACCTCTCCACGTCGGGGCTGGCGGCGACCATCGCCACCTACTACGCCGCCGCACAGCGGTCCAGCGACCTGACCCGGTCGGACCTGGTGGACCCGAAGGTGACCCAGTTCGTCCGGCGGATCGAGGCCAACGTGTCGCACTACAGCGACGACGTGGTGGACCTGCTGCGGGACCTCGCCGAGGCCGACCTGGCCGGCGGGGGCGGGAGCACGGACGACATGAGCGCGATCGTCATGCAGGAGGAACTGGTCCACCTCTACAACGAGGGGAGACTGAGCCCGACGCACGACGGCCAGGAGCGGGGCCAGCGGCCGAACGTCCCACTGGTCGCCGTCCACCCGAAGGAGGGCACCTTCAACCTGGACCACCCGTTCGTGGTGCTCCCCTCCGCCGACGAACGGCAACGCGTGGCGGCAGCCGACTTCCTGGCCTTCCTGACCGAGGACGCCCAGCAGCGGAGCTTCGCCCGGCTCGGCTTCCGGGACCACGAACGCCGGGCCCCGGCGGAACTGCTCGCCAGCGTCGGCGCCGAGCCCACCGGCGGGCTGATCTACTTCGAGCCGCCGGACCCGGCCGTGGTCAACGCGATGTTGGACAGCTGGAGCACGCTGCGCAAGAAGGCCAACATCCTGATCGCGCTGGACACCTCCGGGTCGATGCAGGCGGCAGTCGGCGACCGTACCCGTTTCCAGGTCGCCTCGGCGGCGGCGGCCAAGGGGCTCGCGCTGCTCAACGCGGAGGACCGGGTCGGGCTCTGGTCGTTCTCCTCCGAGACGTCGAAGCGGCCCGACGGCCCGTACCGGGAGGAGGTCCGGCTCGATGACTTCGACCAGCAGCGGATCACTCGCCGGATCGGTGGCCTGCATGTCGAGGGCGGCACCGCGCTGTACGCGACGGTCCGGGCCGCCCACGGGCACCTGCTCGACCGGTACGACCCGGAACGGATCAACGCGGTCGTGGTGCTGACCGACGGCAAGAACGAGTACGGTCGGGACAACGACCTGGCCCGGTTGCTCGCCGATGTCGCCCTGGATCCGCGGCGCCCGGTCAAGGTCTTCTGCATCGCCTTCGACCGGGAGTCGGACTTCGCCACGCTGGACCGGATCGCCAAGGCCTCGTCGGGCAAGGCGTTCGACGCCACCGACCCCGCCAAGATCGACGAGGCATTCGTGAAGCTGGTCAGCAGCTTCTGAGCCTGCTCGGCCGCGGGGGTCAGGGTCGGCACCCTTCGGCCGTCCGCATGTCGGCGGCAGCCAACCCCTCCAGATAGGACCGGGTACGACGCTGGAGCGTCTCGACGTCGACACGCCGTCCGACCTCAGGTCGGGCGGCGTGTCGACTGATCGTCAATCGGTCAGGAGACCGGCCTGATGCGTCCCCAGTGCCACCAGGGTACGGAGAAGCCGATCTGGTCGGCCCAGCCGAAGAACTTCTCGCTGCGCGGGTAGTAGGTGCCGTACCAGAACAGCGGCACCCACTCGGTGTCCCTGGCCCACACCGCCTGCAGGTGCCGGTAGTGCTCGCGGCGCTCGTTCCTCGTCGCGGCGGTCCGCGCGGCGACGTAGGCGTCGTCCACGTCTGCATTCCGGTGCAGGCCCATGTTGTTCCGCCCGCCGGAGGAGTACTTGGTCGCCGTGATCTCCGGATCCGGCGCCATCGAACCGCCGACGATGATCAGGTCGAAGTCGTGTTGCTTGCGCACCTGGCGGGACCAGTCCACCGACGACAGGCCGGCGAAGGTCACCTCGAACCCGACCTCGCCCAACTGGCGCGCAACCAGCTCGGCCAGTGGTCGGTGACCGTGGAACAGGTCCATGTAGAACATCGACAGCCGGGCGCGCACTCCCGACCGGTCCGCGGTGACACCGGCATCGTCGAGCAGGGCGCGTGCCCGTTGCGGGTCATGACCGGGCGCCTTGGCGTCCGGGTTGAAGGCCCACGAGGATCCGAGCAGGTAGTGGTCCCATGCCTGGGAGACCCCCGGATCGCCCAGGTCGGCGATCTCCTCCCGGTTCACCGCGTACGCGATCGCCTCACGCACCCGCCGGTCCTGCCACAACTCGCGGCCGTGGTTGAAGTCCAGCAGCGCCATTCCCGGACCCTCGCGCTTGAGGATCTCGACCCCCGGCACCCCTTCCACCAGGCCCAACCGGTCGCGGGTGAGGGTGTCCTGGGGAACGATGTGGGCCTCACCGCGGGCGACCATCCGGACGCACTCGTCCCGGTCCGGCACGATCTTCAGGATCAGCCGGTCGATCTGCGGTCGCGGGCCCCAGTGGTTCTTCACCGCCTCCATGATGATGTGCTCGCCGGGGACCCATTCCGCGAGGCGGAACGGGCCGGAGCCGACCGGCTTCAGGTTGTGCGGGTTCGTCGCCCAGTCCGTTCCCTCGTACAGGTGCCGGGGCAGGATGTGCGCGAAGATGAAATTGCCGAGCAGGACGAGGAACCCGGCGTTCGGGGTGTGCAAATGGTAGTCGACGGTGTGGTCGTTGACCGCGACGATGGTCTCCACATCCGTCAGGAACATCGCGCCCTGATAGCCCATCTCCTTGGCGTGCAGATGGGTGTAGACGACGTCGTGCGCGGTCAGCGGCGTGCCGTCCTGCCAACGGGCCGCCTGGTTGAGGTGGAAGCGCCACCGGCGCGACCCGTCCAACTGTTCCCAGTGCGTGGCCAGGTCGGGAAACGGGTTGGTCTCGTACCATTCGTTCAGCACGACCCGGTTGTAGATGTTGTTGCAGGCCAGATAGCCGGCGCTACCCGTCACGTTCCGGTACACATCGTTGAACTCCACCGCATCATGCGGCGTCGCCACGACGAAATCGACAGACATAGGCGCGTCTCTCCGTTTCTGTGCAGTTCGACAAGTAGCTGGCCATTCGGCGGTCGCTAGTGAAGGTCGCCGTGCGGGCAGGGCGGCAGCCCGTCGGATTCCGTCGGCCACCGGCGCTGCAGCATTCGGGGCTTGGCTCGTTCGATCCGCGGGTCGGGCACCGGCACGGCCGCGAGGAGTTCCCGGGTGTACGGGTGCCTCGGCTCGCCGATCACCTGCTCGGTCGCGCCCAACTCGACCATCTGCCCGCCATACATCACGCCGACCCGCTGGGAGATCTCCGCGACGACGGCAAGGTCGTGCGCCACGAAGAGGTAGGAGACCTGCCGCTCCCGCTGCAACTCCTTCAGCAGGCCCAGGATCGCCGCCTGGACCGAGACGTCGAGTGCGGACACCGGCTCGTCCAGCACGATCAGCTTCGGGTTCAGGGCCAGCGCGCGGGCGATCGCGATGCGTTGGCGCTGACCACCGGAGAACTCGTGCGGAAACTTCCGCAGGCTGGCCGCCGGCAGCCGCACCTGGTCAAGGAGGGTCAGCGCCTGCCGGCTGGTCGCCGGCAGGCCATGGATCTGCGCCGGCTCGGCGAGGATGTCCGCCACCGTCATCCGCGGATCCAACGACGTGTACGGGTCCTGGAACACGACCGACCGCTCACGCTGCAGCGCGCGGGCGCTCGCGCCCTTGAGCTGGGACGCGTCCTCGCCGAGGAACAGCACCCGCCCCGCGGTCGGCCGTTGTAGTCCGAGGATGGTTCGGAGCAGTGTGGTCTTACCCGAACCTGACTCGCCGACGATGCCGAGGGTCTCCGCCGGGCCGACCGAGAATGACACCGAGCAGAGGGCGTGCACGACGGACCGTCCGCTCCGACGGGCGGCGCGCGGCGCTCGGAAGTGCTTCACCAGCTCCATGACCCGCAACAGCTCGGCGGCCTCGCCGGGGCGTGTCTCCGCACTCATTTCCCCTCCACCGCCTTGCCTGTGAGCCGTGGGGCCAACGACAGCAACTTCCGCGTGTAGTCCGATCGCGGGTCGTCGAATATGTCGAAGACGTCCCGTTCTTCGACGATCTCGCCCTGGTACATGACGGCGACGCGATCGGCGATACCGGCGACGAGGGCCAGATCGTGGGTGATGAAGAGCATGGCCGCACCGGTACGCTCCCGAGCCACCGCGAGGGTGGCCATCACCTGGGCCTGCACCGTGACGTCCAGGGCGGTGGTTGGTTCGTCGGCGATGATGAGATCCGGGTCGTGGACCATCGCCAGGGCGATGGCGATCCGCTGGCGCATGCCGCCGGAGAGCTGATGGGGATGCTGGTCGAGGCGGGCCTCCGCATCCTTGATGGCCACGCTCTCCATGAGTTCGACCGCCCGCCGCCGGGCTTCGTCGCGGCTGACGGCGCCGGCCAGCTTCATCGAGTCCTCGAACTGGGCGCCGATGGTGAGCACCGGGTTGAGGGTGGTGGACGGATCTTGCAGGATCATCGCTATCCTCCGCCCCCGGTACGTCCGCCACTGCTCGAAGCTCAGGCCGGTGAGTTCGTCGCCGTCGAAGAGGACCGACCCGGTGCCCGTCGCGTTGCTGGGCAGCAGCCCCACCAGCGACAGTCCGGTCAAGGACTTTCCTGACCCCGACTCGCCGACGAGGGCGACCACCTCGCCCGGCTGGATCTCCAGGCTGATCGAGTCCACCGCCACCTGCGCACCGAACCGCACGGACAGGTCGGCCACCTTCAGCAGTGCCTCCCCCGCCACCTCCCGCACGGGCAGCTCCCGGCGGCGGCGACGGCTGACGGTTGAGCGAGGTGTCGCCAGTGGATTGGTGGGCGAGGACTTCGGGTTGAAGGCGTCCCGAAGCCCCTCCCCGACGTAGTTGACCGCCAGCACGATGGTGATGATCAGGAAGCCCGGGAAGTAGAACAGCCACGGCCGGGTCAGCACCGCCGATTGCGCGTTTGCCACCAGCAGGCCCAGCGAGGTGTCCGGTGGCTGCACCCCGAACCCGAGGAAGGACAGGCTGCTCTCGGCGAGAATCGCCACGCCGAACATCAGCGTGCCGGCTACCACGATGTGGTCCGAAACGTTGGGCACGAGGTGCCGGAACATGATCCGGGCCGGGCTCGCCCCCATCACCCGCGCCGCGTCCACGAATGCCTGCTCGCGCAGACTCAGCACCACGCCGCGGACCAGGCGGGCGACCGAGGTCCACATGAGCGCCCCGAGGACCAGCGCGAGGCCGAGCCAGGAGACTCCCCGGCCGGCGACCAGCGATCCCAGGAACGCGGCCAGGGCGAGGGTGGGCAGCGTGAGCACGAGATCGACGGCGCGCATCACGGTGGCGTCGACGAGGCTGCCGAAGTACCCGGCCGTCACGCCCAGGACCACGCCGATGGTGCAGGCGACGATGGTGACCGAGAAGGCGATCAGGAGCGACTGCTGCATGCCGCGGAGCACCAGCGCGAACAGGTCACGGCCCAGGGTGTCCGTACCCATCGGGTGTTGTGGTGACGGTGCCTGCGACAGCTCGGACGTGATGTCGGTGTAGTTGTACGGCAAGAGCGGCGGGACGACGACGGCCGCGAGGATGACGATGACGAGTACGCCCAGGGCGACCATGCCCACCCGGTGCCGGAGAAACCGGCGGGCGGTGACGGCCAGCCTCGACGTCCCGGGTTCACGCTCCGGCGTGCCGGGTTCGATCGCCAGATCTTTGGTCAGCTCAGGATTTGGCATAACGCACCCGCGGATCCACGAGGCCGTACAGGATGTCGGCGAGAAGGTTGAAGACGACCACGGCGGTCGCGGCGATGAGCAACCACGCGAGTACGGCGTTCGTGTCGCGCAGCGCGATCGACTCGAGCAGGAACCCGCCCATGCCGCGCCACTGGAAGACCGTCTCGGTGATCACCGCGCCGGAGAAGACGACCGGAAGGTCCAGCGCGACGATGGTCACGATCGGGATGAGCGCGGGGCGGACCACGTACGACCTGACGATGCGCCGGCGGGACAGCCCCTTGAGCACGGCGAACCGGACGTGGTCCCCGGCCAGTCCCTCGGCCACCGCCGCGCGTTGGTAGCGGCTCCAGGTCGCGAAGTGCACCAGGGCCAGCACGATCGTCGGCAGGACCAGGTGCCCGGCGATATCCCCGGCCAGGGGCAGTATGCCCTCTGGTCGGGGCACCGACGCCTCCCCCACGGTGTAGAAGATCTGGTAGCCGGTCAGGTCGTTCAGCCCGATCCCCCACTGCTTCAACAGCACTGCCAGCCAGAACGACGGCAGCGCGAGGAGCACGAACGCGGCCGGGGTCATCAACAGGTCCGGCCAGCGACGCTGGTGAAGCGCGGACACCGTGCCGGCGATCAGGGAAAGCACGAGCGCCAGCACGATGGCCAACACGACCAGGCGCAGGGTGACCCCGACCCGGGTGCCCAGCTCAGCCCCGATGTCGCGGGTGGCGATCGTCGACGGACCGAAGTCGCCGGTGAGCACCCCGCCGAGCCAGGTCAGATAGCGCAGCGGTAGCGGCCGGTTCAGTCCCAACCGCGCTTCCTCGGCGGCGATCACCGACTCCGGGACCGGCGGTTGCCGGTCCCGGAGCTCGGCCAGCGGATCTCCCGAGACCGAGATCACTGTGAAGATCACGATGGAAGCGAGCAGCAAGACCAGGACGGCGCTTGCCAGCCGTCGAAGGATCAACCGAATCATGTCTCCGCGCCTCCTTTCCTCGGGGAGATCTGCCTGTGGTTACCGCGGGTTCAGACCGCGCGGATGCGGCCCCAGTGCCACCAGGGCACGGAGTAGCCGAGTTGGTCGGACCAGCCGTAGAACTTGCTGCTGCGGGCGAAGTACGTGCCGTACCAGAACAGCGGCACCCACTCGGTGTCCCTGGCCCAGATCTCCTGCAGGCGCCGGTAGTGCGCGCCGCGTTCGGCCAGGCTGCCCGCCGTGCGTGCGGCGAGGTAGGCGGCATCGACGTCAGGGTTGTGGTGCTGGGCCATGTTGCCCTGGCCGCCGCTGGTGTACTTCGGGGCGGTGATCTCCGGGTCGGGCGCCATCGATCCGCCGACGATGATCAGGTCGAAGTCGTGGGTGCCGGTGACCCGGCGCGCCCAGTCCACGGACGAGAGTCCCTCGAAGGTGACGTCGAGGCCGATCGCGCCCAGCTGACGCGTGATCATCTCCGCCAGTGGTTTGTGCCCGTGGAAGCTGTCCATGTAGAACATGGAGAGCCGGGCCCGTACGCCGGAGGCGTCGGCCGTCACGCCGGCCTCGTCGAGCAACGCGCGCGCCCGTTCCACGTCATGGCCCGGCGCCTTGGCATCCGGGTTGAACGCCCACTCCACCGAACCCAGCAGGTAGTGGTCCCACGCCTGCGAAACTCCCGGGTCGCCGAGTTCGGCGATCTCCTTCCGGTCCACGGCGAGGGCGACCGCCTCCCGGACCCGCTGGTCCCGCCAGAACTCCCGGCCGTGGTTGAAGTCCAGCAGCGCCATTCCCGGCCCCGGATCACGCAGCAGCTCGATGTCCGCCGTGGCGCCGTCGAGCAGGTGCAGCCGGTCCTTGGTCAGGGTGTCCTGGGGGAAGAAGTGAGCCTCACCGCGGGCCACCATCCGGACGCACTCGTCCCGGTCCGGGACGATCTTCAGGATCAGTCGGTCGATCTCCGGCTGCGGCCCCCAGTGGTTCTTCACCGCCTCCATGACGACGTGCTCGCCCGGTATCCATTCCGCCAGCCGGAACGGGCCGGAGCCGACCGGCTTCAGGTTGTGCGGGTTCGTCGCCCAGTCCGTTCCCTCGTACAGGTGCCGGGGCAGGATGTGGGTGAAGATGAAGTTCCCCAGCAGGACGAGGAATCCGGCGTTGGGCGTGTGCAGGTGGTAGTCGACGGTGTGGTCGTCAACCGCGACGATCGTCTCCACGTCCTTCAGGAACCGACCGCCGGTGTATCCCATCTTCATCGCGTGCAGGTGGGTGTAGACGACGTCGTGCGCGGTCAGCGGGGTGCCGTCCTGCCAGCGGGCCGCCTGGTTGAGGTGGAAGCGCCACCGGCGCGACCCGTCCAACTGCTCCCAGTGCGTGGCCAGGTCCGGGAACGGGTTGATCTCGAACCACTCGTTGAGAACCACCCGGTTGTAGATGTTGTTGCAGGCGATGTATCCGGCACTCGCGGTGGTGTTGCGGTAGACGTCGTTGAATTCCACCGCGTCATGCGGGGTGGCCACCACAAAGTCGATGGTCATCTGAATCCTTTCTCGAATATTTGCGCGACTACTTGCGCAGACCCCACTGCTCGACATTCATGGTGGTTCCGTACTTGCTGGGGTTGATGAAGATGTTGGCGAACTTGTTCGGGTGGACGGCCATCTGCGGGCTGGCGAACAGCGGCAGCACCACACCGTCGGACATCAGGGTCCGGTCGAGTTCGTTCATCAGCTCGACCTGCTTGCGCGGATCGAGTTCGGTGGCGGCCGCCGCCAGGATCCGGTCCGCCTCGGCGGACGAGTAGCCGAACGAGCGGGCCGCGCCGGTGCCGTACCACTGCTGCAGGGACAGCGCACCCAGGTCGAGCGCCGTTCCGGTGGCCATGAGGTCGAAGCTGCCCGTACGCAGCGCCGGCGAGTAGCGCGAGCCGTCGGCCGCGTCGATGGCCACGGTGATGCCCAGTTGCTTGAGTTGGGACTGGGTGATCTGCGCGAGTTCCATGCGGAGCACGTCGGTGGACAGGGTCAACATCTTCAGATCGCGCAGGGGCTTCCCGTCGGGGAGGATCAGCCTGCCGTCGGTCACGCGATATCCCGCCTTCTCCAGGATGTCGAGCGCGGCCTTGCTGTCGCCCTTGCCGATGTTGAGTTCGTCGATGTTCTCGCGGTAGGCGTCGATGCCACCCACCTTCTGCCCGGGGACGTACGTGCTGCTCTTCATCGTCACCAGGTCCGGCGCGTACTGGCCGACCGTGCGCTTACGCATGTCGTCGAGGTCGAGCGCGGTGGCGATCGCCTTGCGCAGGGCCGCGTCGCTCATCACGTCGCCGGTGGTCTTCATGCCGAGGTGGAAGTAGGTGAGCGTCGAACCGACCTGAACGGTCATGCCGTTCATGGCCTTCACCTGGTTGACGGTGTCGAGAGTCGGGTTCTGGTAGACCAGATCGATCTCACCGTTCTGCAGCGCCGTGATCTGCGCGCCCTGGCCCGAGATGTAGCGCGTCGTGATGGTGTCCAGGTTCGCCGGATCCCCGTACCACTTGGGGTTCTTGACCATGGTCATCGAGACGCCGTCCTGGTAGTCCTTGATCAGGTACGGCCCGCCCGAGAACTTCGGCACGTTCTTGCCGAAGCCTTCGTTGAAGGAGGTCGCCAGGTCCCCGTAGGTCTCGGCCACGTGCGCCGGCAGGATGTAGTTGAACAGGGCCTGCCACATCGCGAACGGTTTCGCGTACGTCATCGTCACCGTCTTGCCGTCGCTGCTGGTATTGACAGAGGTGATCAGCGAGTAGCCTTCGGTGAACGCGGCCTTGCACCCGGCGCACTTCTTCGGGTCCTGCACCGCCTGGGTGTACTCGAAGTCCTTGCCGGTGATCGGGGTCCCGTCCGACCAGACGGCCTTCTGCTGGATCTTGTATTCGACCTTCATCGGGCTGGTGCCAACCACCTCGGCGGACTCCAGGAGCGCCTTGTTGAGCACCACGCTGGTGTCGGGGTTGGTCAGGAACGGATGTGGATAGAAGGGCCACTGCTGCTGGCGCTGGCCGGTGGTGTCGCCCGCGGCGGACAGGGGGTTCCAGTCCACCGGAGCGCTGGTAGCGGCCAAGGTCAACGTCCCGCCGGCCGTAACCTCGCTCGCGGCGGTCGGCGTCTGGGACTTGTCATCGTCGATCTTCGTGCAACCTGCGGGCCCGACCAGCGCGGCGAGCGCGACAGCGACCACGAGGCGTCGAGAGGCTTTCACGGGCACACGTCCTCTGGTTCAAGTGATGGGGGTACGCGACGTCGTGTGGCTGGTGTTCGACTCCGGGGGGCGGTTGCCAGGGTGGCTGGACTCCGCGGCCAGGACCCTCAAAGTTCGAGGTCAACGCCGTTGAAGCTAAGTTCGGCTTATGTTCTGGTCAACATCCCAATGTCCATGGACATATCCTGGCCGCCTCCTCGAGGGTCGGCCCCGCACCCACGGGCCGGCGCCCCCCGCGGCCCACGCCCGACGGCTACAGTCACCACCCGGCACGCCTACCCCGCCGACCGCGGCGCTTGATGGTCGACGGCGTTGACCCTCGGGCGCGTATCGCTATTCGGAGGACACCAACCGTGACACCACCAGCGCCGCTGGATGGCCAGGAATGCATGCGACTCATCCAGTCGCGGCTCACGTTGCGCACGACCAACGCGCTGGCCCGGGCGATCCTCGACCTGATCGCGTCCGGCGACCTGCCGGCCCAGTCGCAGCTGCCCACCGTGCGGGATCTGGCGGCCAAACTGGGAATGAGCCGGTCGTCGGTGGCGCAGGCCTGGAAGACGCTCAGCTCCCGGTACGTCATCGAGACCCGGCGCCGCGGCGGCACCTTCGTCCTCGGGCCGCCGCAGCCGCCACGGGCCAGGCGATTCGACAGCATGGTGCGCACCTCGTCGACGATGCCCATCGATCTGGGAAATCTACGAAGGGATGACCTGCCCCCTCCGGACCTGGCGCCCGCTCTCGCCTACGCGCTGAGCAACCGGGCATTGCACAACACCTTCGCCGACCCGGTCGCCCCCGAGTTGGCGGAGGCAGTCCAGCCATTCTGGCCGTTCGAGACCAACCATTTTCTCGCCACCCACGGGATCATCGACGCCATCGAACTGGCGCTTGCCGCCGTGGTCCGCCCGGGCGATCGGGTCATCATCGAGTCACCCACCCAGGCACGAGTGCTCGACATCCTGGATTCCATCGGTGCCACCACGATCCCCATCGACTACCGACCAGGCGGCCCAGATCTTGATCAACTACGGGTTGCGCTGATCAGCAAACCAACCGCGATGATCTACCAGCCCAGCGGAAACGCGCCGTCCGGACTGACAGTCAGCGAAGCGTGGATCGACGGGGCGGCATCCCTGCTCCAGAATGAAGCATTTCCCATCTTCGAACTTTCGCAGACCGCCCTCATGCGGTCAGCACAGCGATCTCTGGCGACCCGCCTTCCGAGCCGTGTCGTGCACATGCAGGCCTACAACTTCTTCTTCGGCGCCGACCTGCGCGTCGCCGTGGTAGGCGGCTCGCCGGAGTACATCGACATGATGTGGCTGCGACTCACCTACTCATCACGCTGGGTCAGCCGCGTCCTGCAACTCGCGCTGGCGTTCCAGTTGACGGACGCGAATCCGATACGCCACACGAACGACTTCATCGCGGAGTGCAAGCGAAGGCATTCCGAATTCAGCCATGCCCTCACCAGACGCGGATTCAACCTCGAACCGACCGAAGGTCCCCACATCTGGCTGCCGGTTCCCGACGAGCATTCGGTCTGCACCCGACTCAGTCGGCACGGCATCGTCGTTCATCCCGGCAGTTTCTTCCATGCCCACCCAGCCACACAACATCATGTGCACATCAACGGAACCGCACAGGTCCACGGCATCGACGAAATGGCCCAGACGATAGCCCAAGCCTGCCGGATGCCCACCAAGGCGAAAGAGGGCTCCCCAGCCCCTGCCAGACCCGATCCGAGTCGAGACCGGTCCTCAACTCCTTGGATGACCGCCCGAACACCGCGCTGAGATATCCGCTGCTCCGCGCGAACGCCGACAGCGCCAGGGTGCCCGCCGCAGTCCGGGCACCCGGCGCACCGCGGATCGCAGCAACCGCGACCGCCCGCCCGGCCACTGACCGAGCCGCGCAGATCGGACCGGACGTGTGGCACGTCCGGCTGTCCCGCCGGGGCCTGACGGACGGAACCGAGACCCGCCGACGGCCTCCATCGGGAAACAGCGACAACACCGGATGATCTCGGGACCTTCGGCACGGTTGCGCGGCGCGGCACATCGCCACGATGGCCGGGACGCCCGTGTGCGGTTGCGTCCCGGCGCAGATGCGGGCAACGTGGGCCGCCACGGCGATCTATCGGAGGAATGAGGCGTATGTCGCGAGCCACCGAGAGTGCAGGACGGGCGCTGCTGACCGTGGGCGGCCTGGTGCGCCGGGCCGAGGTGTCCGCCGACGGCCGTACGCTGCACCAGATCGGCGGCCGGGAGGCGGACGCGTTCTACCGGGACCGCTGGTCCTACGACAAGGTGGTGCGCTCCACGCACGGGGTCAACTGCACCGGCTCATGCTCCTGGAAGGTGTACGTCAAGGACGGCATCATCACCTGGGAGCAGCAACAGACCGACTACCCGAGCGTCGGGCCCGACCGGCCGGAGTACGAGCCACGCGGCTGCCCCCGGGGCGCCGCCTTCTCCTGGTACACCTACTCCCCCACCCG
The DNA here is from genome assembly GCF_043204765.1 of Micromonospora sp. NPDC047730. NCBI lineage: Bacteria > Bacillati > Actinomycetota > Actinomycetes > Micromonosporales > Micromonosporaceae > Micromonospora > Micromonospora sp. NPDC047730. The sequence continues at coordinate 243,432 of NZ_JBIDCU010000007.1, forward strand.
GGTGCGTTACCCGTACGCCCGGGGTGTGTTGGTGGAGATGTACCGGGAGGCCAAGGGTCGCCTCGGTGACCCGGTGGCCGCCTGGGCGGACATCCAGGCCGACCCCGCGCGCCGCCGCCGCTACCAGAAGGCCCGCGGCAAGGGCGGCCTGGTGCGCATCACCTGGGACGAGGCGCAGGAGATGATCGCCGCCGCCCACGTGCACACGATCGCCGAGTACGGCCCGGACCGGATCGCCGGCTTCTCCCCCATCCCGGCTATGTCGATGGTGTCGCACGCCGTCGGCGCGCGGTTCGTGTCGCTGCTCGGCGGGTCGATGCTGTCCTTCTACGACTGGTACGCCGACCTGCCGGTGGCCTCCCCCCAGGTGTTCGGCGACCAGACCGACGTGCCCGAGTCCGGGGACTGGTGGGACGCCTCCTACCTCGTCATGTGGGGCTCGAACGTCCCGGTGACCCGCACCCCGGACGCGCACTGGATGGCCGAGGCACGCTACCGCGGCCAGAAGGTCGTGGTGGTCAGCCCCGACTTCGCCGACAACGTCAAGTTCGCCGACGAGTGGATGCCGGCCCAACCGGGCACCGACGGCGCCCTCGCGATGGCGATGGGGCACGTCGTGCTCAAGGAGTTCTTCGTCGACCGGCGCACGCCCCGGTTCGTCGACTACGTGCGTAGGTTCACCGACCTGCCGTTCCTGGTGACCCTCGAGCCGGGCGCGGACGGGGCGTACCGGCCGGGCAGGTTCCTCACCGCCGAGCACCTGGGCGAGACCGGGAAGGAGGCGGCCTTCAAGACGGTGCTGTGGGACTCGACCACCGACGCCCCCGCCGTGCCGCGCGGCAGCCTCGGCCACCGGTGGGGCGAACAGGACGGCCAGTGGAACCTCGACCTGGGCGACCTGGAGCCGGCGCTGACCTGCCTCGGCGCGGGCGACGCGGTCGAGGTGGAACTGCCCCGCTTCGACACCGACACCCCGCAGGTGCTGCGCCGGGGCGTGCCGACCCGGCGGATCCGGCGGGCGGGCGCGAGCGAAGAGATCATCGTGACCAGCGTGTTCGACCTGCTGCTGGCCCAGTACGGCGTGGCCCGCGACGGGTTGCCCGGGCAGTGGCCGGCGGGCTACGACGACGTCGGGACGCCGTACACGCCGGCGTGGCAGGAGCCGATCACCGGGGTGCCGGCGGCACAGGTCGCCCGGGTGGCGCGGGAGTTCGCCGACAACGCGGAGCGCTCGGGCGGCCGGTCAATGATCCTGCTCGGCGCGGGCACGAACCACTGGTTCCACTCCGACGCCACCTACCGGGCGATCCTGGCGCTGGTGACCCTCACCGGCTGCCAGGGCGTCAACGGCGGCGGCTGGGCGCACTACGTCGGGCAGGAGAAGTGCCGCCCGGCGACCGGCTGGGCGCAGCTCGCGTTCGGCCTGGACTGGGTCCGGCCGCCACGGCAGATGATCGGCACCGCCTTCTGGTACGTGCACACCGACCAGTGGCGCTACGACACGTACTCCGCCGACGTGGTGTCCTCGCCGACCGGCACGGGCGCCTTCGCCGGCAAGCACACCATGGACCTGCTGGCCCAGTCGGCGCGGTCTGGCTGGATGCCGTCGATGCCGACCTTCGACCGCAGCCCGCTCGACCTGGCCGACGAGGCCCTCGCCGCCCGGCCCGACGACCCGGCCGGCTGGGTGGCCGAGCAACTCGGCGACGGACGGGTGCGCTTCGCCTGCACCGACCCGGACGCGCCGGAGAACTGGCCACGGGTGCTGACCGTGTGGCGGGCCAACCTGCTCGGCTCGTCGGCCAAGGGCAACGAGTACTTCCTGCGGCACCTGCTCGGCACCGACGCCAACCTGCGCGCCGACGAGGCCCCGGCGGAACTGCGGCCGAAGGACGTGACCTGGCGGGACGAGGCGCCAGAGGGCAAGCTCGACCTGCTGCTGTCGCTGGATTTCCGGATGACCTCCACGACGCTCTTCTCCGACATCGTGCTGCCGGCCGCCACCTGGTACGAGAAGCACGACCTGAGCAGCACCGACATGCACCCGTTCGTGCACGCGTTCACCCCGGCGATCAGCCCGCCGTGGCAGACCCGCACCGACTTCGCCGCCTTCCACGGCATCGCGAAGGCCTTCTCGAAGCTGGCGGCGACCCGGCTCGGCGTACGCAAGGATCTCGTCGCGGCGCCGTTGCTGCACGACACCCCGGACGCCATGGCGACACCGCACGGCCGGGTCCGCGACTGGGCGGCCGAGGGCGAGACGCCGGTGCCCGGCCGGACCATGCCGAAGCTGCTGGTGGTCGAGCGCGACTACGGGGCGGTCGCCGACAAGCTGGCCGCGCTGGGCCCGCTGATGGACAGCCTCGGCACCACCGGCAAGGGCGTGTCGGTCGACGTCCGGCCGGAGGTGGCGTACCTGCGGCGCAAGAACGGCGAGGTGCGCGGCGGCGCGGCCGACGGACGGCCGTCGCTGGCGACGGACGTGCACGCCTGCGAGGCGATCCTCGCCCTCTCCGGCACCACCAACGGCCGGGTCGCCACCGCCGGCTTCCGCGACGTGGAGAAGCGCACCGGCGTACGCCTGGCCGACCTGGCCGCCGAACACGAGGGCAAGCAGATCACCTTCGCCGACACCCAGTCCCGCCCGGTGCCGGTGATCACCAGCCCGGAGTGGTCGGGCAGCGAGCACGGCGGTCGCCGATACTCGCCGTTCACCATCAACACCGAGCGGCTCAAGCCCTGGCACACCCTCACCGGGCGGCAGCACTTCTTCCTCGACCACGACTGGATGCACGAGGCCGGCGAGGCGCTGCCGATCTTCCGGCCGCCGCTGGACATGCACAAGCTCTTCGGCGAACCCAGACTGGGCCGCAACGGCGAGCTGGAGATCACCGTCCGGTATCTCACGCCGCACTCGAAGTGGTCGATCCACTCCGAGTACCAGGACAACCTGATCATGCTGACGCTCTCGCGGGGCGGGCCGACGATGTGGATGAGCGAGGCCGACGCCGCGAAGATCGGCGTACGGGACAACGAGTGGATCGAGGCGGTCAACCGCAACGGCGTGGTGGTCTGCCGGGCCGTGGTCAGCCACAAGATGCCCGAGGGGACGGTCTACATGTACCACGCCCAGGAGCGGGTGATCGACGTGCCGAAGGCCGAGGTCAACGGCCGGCGCGGCGGCATCCACAACTCGCTGACCCGGCTGCTGGTCAAGCCCACCCACCTGATCGGCGGGTACGCGCAGCTGTCATTCGCGTTCAACTACCTCGGCCCCACCGGCAACCAGCGTGACGAGGTCACCGTGATCCGCCGCCGCTCGCAGGAGGTGCAGTACTGATGCGCGTGATGGCCCAGATGGCGATGGTGATGAACCTCGACAAGTGCATCGGCTGCCACACCTGCTCCGTGACGTGCAAACAGGCGTGGACCAACCGGTCCGGCGTGGAGTACGTCTGGTTCAACAACGTGGAGACCCGGCCCGGCCAGGGCTACCCGCGTACGTACGAGGACCAGCAGCGGTGGCAGGGCGGCTGGGTCCGCACCCGCACCGGCCGTCTCAAGCCGCGTTCCGGCGGCCGGGTGAAGAAGATGTTCAGCATCTTCGCCAACCCGAAGTTGCCGTCCATGCGGGACTACTACGAGCCGTGGACGTACGACTACGAGCACCTGCTCACCGCGCCGGCGGGCGAGGACACACCCGTCGCCCGGCCGAAGTCCCTGCTGACCGGCCAGGACACGAAGATCACCTGGAGCGCCAACTGGGACGACTCGCTCGCCGGCGGCAACGAGATCGCCGCCGGCGACCCGGTGCTGGCCAAGGTCTCCGACCAGGTGAAGCAGGAGTTCGAGAAGACCTTCATGTTCTTCCTGCCCCGCATCTGCGAGCACTGCCTCAACCCGTCCTGCGCGGCATCCTGCCCCTCGGGGGCGATCTACAAGCGGGCCGAGGACGGCATCGTCCTGGTCGACCAGGATCGGTGCCGCGGGTGGCGGATGTGCGTGACCGGCTGCCCGTACAAGAAGGTCTACTTCAACCACCGGACCGGCAAGGCCGAGAAGTGCACGTTCTGCTTCCCGCGCATCGAGATCGGGCAGCCGACCATCTGCTCCGAGACGTGCGTCGGTCGGCTGCGCTACCTCGGGCTGATGCTCTACGACGTCGACCGGGTCGCCGAGGCGGCGGCCGTCCGGGACGAGGGCGACCTGTACGAGGCCCAGCGCTCGGTCTTCCTCGATCCGCACGACCCGGGCGTGGTCGAGGCCGCCCGGGCGGCCGGCATCCCCGACGACTGGATCGAGGCGGCCCAGCGCTCCCCCGTGTGGGATCTGATCATGAAGTACGAGGTGGCGCTGCCGCTGCACCCGGAGTACCGGACCATGCCGATGGTCTGGTACATCCCCCCGCTGTCGCCGGTGGTCGACGTGCTGCGCGACACCGGCCACGACGGCGAGGCCGCCGGTAACCTCTTCGGCGCCATCGACGCGCTGCGCATCCCGGTGGAGTACCTCGCCGAGCTGTTCAGCGCCGGTGACCCGGGCCCGGTGCGCGGCGTGCTCAACCGGCTCGCGGCGATGCGCGCGTACCAGCGCCGGATCAACCTCGGCGAGGCGCCGGACGAGTCGATCGCCGCCGCGGTCGGGATGACCGGTGGCCAGATGGACGAGATGTACCGGCTGCTGGCGATCGCCAAGTACGAGCAGCGCTACGTCATCCCGGCGGCGCACGCCGAGGACGCGCACCGGCTGGAGAAGGTCGCCACCGAATGCAGCCTCGACTACGAGGGCGGCCCGGGCATGGGCGGCGGCGGCCCGTACGGGCAGGGACCGTTCGGCGAGTCCTCCGGCACGACCGTGCCGGTGCAGGTGGAGACCTTCCACATGCTGCGGGACCGGCAAACCGCCGACAGCTTCACCGACCCGGGCGACGAGCCGCGCCGGGTCAACCTCCTCAACTGGGACGGCAAGGGCTCCCCGAAGGGGCTCTTCCCGCCCCGCCCCCGCGACCGGGGAGAGGACGACGCAGGATGAGCGGGCCCACCTGGCGGGCGGTGGCGGCGCGGGCCGCCTCGCTGCTGCTGCGCTACCCCGACGACGAGGTCATGGCGGCGCTGCCGGTGGTGCGCGCCGCCCTCGACGAACTGCCGGCGGCGGTCGCCGGGCCGCTGGGCGAGGTGGTCGGCCACCGCGAACGCACTGAGCCGGGCCGGCTGCGGGCGGCGTACGTGGAGCTGTTCGACTTCCGGCGCCGCTGCTGCCTGCACCTGACGTACTACACCTGCGGCGACACCCGGAAGCGCGGCGAGGCCCTGGTCGGCTTCTTCGGCGCGTACAAGCGGGCGGGTCTGGCGGTGGTCGGCGGCGAGCTGCCCGACTTCCTGCCCGCGGTGCTCGACCTGGCCGCCGTGGACGACGGCGGGTGGCGGCTGCTGCGGGACAACCGGGTCGGTCTGGACCTGCTGGTGGAGGCGCTGGGGCGGGAGCAGTCGGCCTACCGGCACGCGGTGGCCGCCGTCCGGGAGATGCTGCCGCCCGCCGGGCCGGCGGACCTCGCCGCGGCGGCCCGGCTGGCCCGCACCGGCCCGCCGGTGGAGCAGGTGGGCCTGGAGCCGTTCGGTCTGGTCGACACCACGGAGGGCCGCCGGTGAGTGCGAGGAACGCAGCGCAGCCCAGCACCGCGGTCGCGAACGGAAAGGATCGCCGATGAACACGTTGCTGTGGGTCGTGTACCCGTACCTCTCCCTGGCGGTGCTGGTCGGCGGGCTCGTCTGGCGCCACCGGTACGACAAGTTCGGTTGGACGACCCGCTCGTCGCAGCTCTACGAGAACACCATCCTGCGATGGGGCAGCCCGATGTTCCACTTCGGCGTCCTGATGGTCCTGATCGGGCACGTCGGTGGCCTGCTGGTGCCCAAGTCCTGGACCGAGGCGGTGGGGATCACCGAGCACAGCTACCACCTGACGGCCGTGTTCGTCGGCACGGTGGCCGGCTTCTGCACCCTTGTCGGGCTGGGCATCCTCATCGCCCGCCGACGACTCACCGGCCCGGTCTTCGCCGCCACCACCCGCAACGACAAGGCGATGTACGTGGTGCTCGCCGGCGTGATCGTGCTCGGCCTGTGGGCGACCGTCCGCGCCAACGTGTCGGGACCCGGCTACGACTACCGGGAGACCATCTCCCCGTGGTTCCGGTCCCTGTTCTACCTCAGCCCCGACCCGGAGGTCATGGCCGGCGTGCCGGTGGCCTTCCAGATCCACGTCCTGGCGGCGTTCGCCCTCTTCGCGTTCTGGCCCTTCACCCGCCTGGTGCACGCGTTCAGCGCTCCGGTCGGCTACGCCACCCGCCCGTACGTCGTGTACCGCAGTCGGGACGACCGGCCCGGGCTGCGGCCGAGCCGGCCCGGTTGGGAGGGCCCACCGCGGCTGCCCCGCCCGCGTGGCGACCGCAGCCGCTCCGGTCGCTGAACGCCACGCGGGTCCGGAACGACAGCAGTTCCTGCGGCGCGGCGGCTCGTCGATGGCGGGGCCGCTCCCCGGCGCCCGCGGTATCCCCGCCGATGGGCGACTTTCGGCCCTACCCGGGCCCCGTCGACAAGGCAAGGCTCGTAACGGCAGGGCGGGATCCGCGACTCCCCGCGACCGACGCACACCGGCAGCACGACGATCCGACGGAGGGCAGCGATGACCATCGCCCGTGACGGGCAGCCGACGGACACCACCCCGACGGCCGTGGCGGCTTCCCACAGCGCCCCCGGCACGTCGACCCGGGGCAGATCCGGTGCCACGACCCAGCTCGCCCTGGCCACTCTCGGCTTCCTGGTCAACTTCTGGGGGTGGGCGCTGCTGGGTCCCCTCAGCCCAGGCATCAAGGAACGCCTCGACCTCAGCTTCACCGCACAGTCCCTGCTGGTGGCCGTACCGGTGGTGGTCGGGTCGCTGGGCCGCATCCCGGTCGGCGCCCTCACCGACCGGTACGGCGCCCGGGTGGTCTTCCCGCTGGTCACGCTCGCCACGATCGTGCCGGTGCTGACCCTGAGCGTGGTCTCGTCCTACCCGGCGCTGATCGTGACCGGCTTCTTCCTCGGCATCGGCGGGACCGCGTTCGCCGTCGGCGTTCCGCTGGTCTCCGGTTGGTACCCGCCCGCGCGGCGCGGCTTCGCGATCGGCGTGTTCGGCATCGGCATGGGCGGCACCGCCATCGCCAACTTCACCACCGTCCGGCTCGCCGACACCTACGGCGCCCGCGCTCCGTTCCTGCTCGTGGCCGCGATCCTCGCCGCGTACGCGGTCCTGTCGTTCCTGCTGCTGCGGGACGCCCCGGACCGGGCACGGCCGACCGGTTCGGCCTGGCGGCGCCTCACCGCGGTGGGCCGGCTGACCGTCACCTGGCAGTTGTGCTTCCTGTACGCGGTCGGCTTCGGCGGGTTCGTGGCCTTCAGCGTGTACCTGCCCGCCTACCTGCGCACCACCTACGGCCTGAGCGCCGAGGACGGCGCGTTGCGCACGGCGGGGTTCGTGGTCCTCGCCGTCCTCGCCCGGCCGTTGGGCGGCTGGCTCTCCGACCGGCTGCACCCGGTGCCGGTGCTGGTGTGGTGCTTCGGTGGAGTGGCCGCCTTCGCGGTGGTGCAGGCCTTCGAGCCCGCCCTGATGCCCGTCGCAACCGTCGCGCTGCTCGGGATGGCGGTGCTGCTCGGCGCGGCCAGCGGTGCCGTGTTCGCGCTCGTCGGCAGGGTCGCCCCCGCCGACCAGGTCGGCGCGGTCACCGGGCTGGTCGGCGCCGCCGGCGGGCTCGGCGGGTTCGTCCCGCCACTGGTGATGGGCTGGGTGTACGGCGCGCAGGGCTCCTACGCCATCGGCCTCATGCTGCTCTCCGACGTCGCCCTGGCCGCCGCGGTCTTCACCTCGGTGAAGATGGGCGGGCTCGCCAAGCGTGTCGCCTGATCATGCCGTCGATGGCCTGCCTCGTCTGGGAGAGGCCCGGCGGGCAGTGCCCGGCGCCAGCCGAATTCAACAGGCGAGTGCCGACGTTTCGTGGCCGGCCCGCCGCCGGCCCCGACCACGGGGCCGGCGGTGGACGGGCACGGTGTAGTGTTTGACCAGCGTCCGGGACCGCGACGACCGCACCGAGGTGCGGGTGGTCGCGCAGACACCGACCGCCACGACCGCGCTCGTCGGCGCCTGTGGCGTCGGAGGGGCGCGGCGCGCGGACCTCCTCGGCCGGCTCGGCAACCCGCTGACCACCGACGGTGACGGCGTGGTCCGGCTGCCGATGCCCGCCGGGCGGATTGCCATCGTGCAGCTCGGCCTGAACTGACCGCGCGAGCCTCCCCGGGCGTCCGCCCGACACCTGCCACGCTGTGCCGGGGGTAGAGGTTTCACCGGCACGAAAAATGGAAAAAGGTGGAAGTCGCACCTGCGCCCGAGGGGGGATCACTCGTGTCCGACACCAGCATCGACCGGTCCGACCGCCAGGCCGACCGTCCTGACGAGGTGACCGATCCACTGCTGTGGAAGCTCGCCCTAGACGTGGCCGACGCCCACGAACCGGACGGGGATGGCGGCTGCCGCAACCTGCTCTGCGCGGGCCAGGCGTGGCCCTGCCCGGCCTGGAACAATGCCCAGCACGCGCTGCGCGTGGCCCGGGCCGACTCCGCCACGCAGCCGTCGTCGCCCGGCGTCCCGAGGCAGCCGGACCGCACCGACCGGCCGGCCGCAACCGGGTCGGCGCGGCGCCCCCGGCCGGCCGCGTCGGCCGCGTAGGGCGCCAACCTCGGGCCGAGCCGGACGTACGCGCCGGTCGGTGCCGAACGTCTTCGCCGCCGCACCCGCCCGCCGGGTGCGGCGGTCGTCGTGACCGGCGTGCTGCCGGGACTCAGGCCGGCCCGGCCGGCCCGGCGACCCGGGCGGCCAGCTTCTTCGGGGCGAGCAGGCAGTAGCTCTCGGTGAGCAACTCGCCGACCTCGGCCCAGTCGACGCCGTCGTCGAGCACCATGCCCAGCACGTCGGCGCCCCAGTCCGGCTTGAAGAACGGGTGACCGCCGGCCACCAGCGCGTGGACCTCGTCGAGGGGCGAGCGGAACGTCAGCACGCAGGTTGGCTCGTCGGTCGCGGCGGCCCGGGCGTACGCCATCTGGTGGTCGGGGTCGACGGTGAGCACGTGGGCGAAGGTGCGCTTGCGGATCCGCCAGCGCACCCCCACCCAGGCCGGCTCCTCGTAGCTCTCCGGCAGCTCGCGACAGATCGGCCGCAGCCGGTCGAGGAACTCCGGCGGCACGTCTCCGGGGGCGGTCATGCCCCGCACCGTAGCCGGGCCCACCGACACTTCTGCCGCCCTCGCCGGCCGTCGGTTCGGCTGCGCTGCCAGCAGCGGACGGCGGTCGCGCGGCCGGTCAGGCGACGGCGGCGTCGGCCTCGTCGAGCCAGCGCCGGTACCAGCGGGCGAAGCCCAGCGGCGTGCCGTCGGCGTCGCGCAGCGGCCGGAATCCGCTCCCCTCGGCGGTGTCGTCGGCCCACATCTGGCCGCGCGCCGGGCCGCCGACCACCAGCGCCTCGCGCAGCGCGCAGCCGAGGTGGCACAGGTAGAGCAGCCCGATCGAGTGCTCGGGGGCGTAGACCAGCCTGTCGTGCCGTTCCCAGTAGGCGTCCTCGGCCTCGTTGAACGCCTCGACGGTGTCGTAGCCCTCCTCGTCGGGAGGCTCGGGCAGCCCGTCGGCCGGGTTGAAGGGCTCGGTGTGCGGGAACGGCTGGTGCAGCGTGTCCCGATCGGTGAGGTCGGCTCCGTCGCCCTCCCACGCCCAGCGGCCGTCCACCCTGCGCAGCGGGAACAGCCCGTAGGTCGGCCCGGCGCCGCCCCGGCCGGCGGCGAGCAGGAACGAGCGGTACTCCTCGGGCAGCTCGACCCGCAGTTGCCCCTCCAGCTCGGCCATCTCCTCGGCGCGCAGCGGCGGCTCCAGCGTCCACCGGTGCGCGTGGGCGCCGAAGACCTTGTCACCGTCGGGGTGGGCGGCCAGCCGGGCGAGCCGCCCGCGTACGTCTGACCAGTCGGTGTGCGTCACGGCCGGAACCCTATCGGCGGGCACCGACAACGACGGGCGGCCGGCCCCCGGTGCGGGAGCCGGCCGCCGGTCAGCGCCGGGTGTCACCGGGGTGTCGGGACCGCCTCGCGGGCGAGGATGACCGCGCCGAGCAGCGCGGCGTCGTCGGCGAACCGGGACAGGACCACCTCCGGCGGGTACGGCAGGACCGCGGCGAGCCGCTCCCCCAGCAGACCCCGGATCAGTCCGTTGCCGGCCACCCCGCCGACCAGCACCACCCGCTGCGGGTCGAGCAGCAGGCAGCAGGTGACCAGGTGTCGGGCCAGCTCGTCCACCCGGGCGGTCAGCGCGTCCCGGGCCGGGCCGGGGCGCTCGGCTGCGGCGGCCAGGGCAGGCGCGCCGCCCGGCAGCCCGAGCGAGTCCGCGAGCCCGTCCAGCGCCCGGCCGGAGAAGTCCAGCTCCAGCATGGTGCCCGGCCACGGGCCGCCGGCCACGGCGTAGCCGATCTCGCCGGCCGCCCCGTGGTGACCGGCCAGCACCGCCCCGCGGACCGTGGCCGCCGCCGCGACGCCCGTGCCGAGGCCGACCACCAGGCCGGGGTCGGCGTCGCGCAGCGCGCCGATCCGCAGCTCGGCCAGGGCGGCGGCGTTCAGGTCGTTGTCGACCGCCACCGCCGGCACCGCCAACCGGTCCCGGACCGCGTCGGCGAGCCGCAGCCGGTCCCAGCCGGGCACGTTCGGGGCCAGGTCGATCCCGTCCGGCCGCACCACGCCGGGCGAGGCGATGCCGGCCGCGACGACCGGCGAGCCGACCTCCCCCACCAGCTTCGCGGCCAGCTCCAACGCCCGGTCCAGGGCCTGCGGGGCGCCCCGTTCGGCGTACGTCGGGACCCGCTCGCGGGCCAGCAGCCGTCCCTGCCCGTCGGCCACCCCGACCGCCATCTTGGTGCCGCCGAAGTCGATGCCGAGCAGCACACCCGCGTCGCCGGTGGCCTCGGCGGCCTCGGCGGCCCGACCGGCCAACCGCACGCTCACCGTCCCGTCCCCGTGTCCACGGCCTTCGCGCCGGCGCTCATCGGCCCGCCCGCTCGGCGGCGACCGCGTCCAACGCCTTGTCGGCGGCGGCCAGACGGTCCCGGACGGCGGCCAGCCGGCCGGCGACGGTGTCGAAGGTGCCGCGCAGCACCGCCACCTGGGCCCGGACGGCGTCCGCGCCGGGGCCGTCGACCTGGGCGCGGTCGAGCACCAGCTCGGGGCGTACGGCGGCGGCGATCAGGTCGGCGACGGCGGCGTCGGCCAGCCCGTCGGCGATCCCCTCGGCTGCCGCGCGGACGGTCTGCGCGGTCCAGGTGTCCGGGGCGCCGCCGCGCACCAGCCGGCCGACCACGGAATGGGCGGCCCGGAACGGCACCCCGTGCCGGGTCAGCGCGTCCGCCGCGGCGGTGGTGGTGGCGCCGGAGGCGACGATCTCCTCCCGCGACGGCGGCTCGAGCGGCTCGATCTCGGCGAGGAAGCCGCCGAGCAGGGCGAAGAACCGGTCGGTGCGGTCGTTGCTCTCCCAGAGCCGGACCTGCACGTCGGTGGTGGCGTTGTTGGAGTCCTCCCACCAGGCCGCGCCGACGTTGTTGAGCACGGAGGCGGCGTCGGCGGCGGTGGCGCCGGCCATCGAGACGAGGTGTTCCAGCACCACCGGGTTGCGCTTCTGCGGCATGATGCTGCTGCCCTGGGTGAAGTCGCCGGGGGTGGTCACCCAGCGCCAGCTCAGCCAGTCCATCAGGGTGCGGGCCAGCCGGGCGCCGGTCGCGAGGGCCTGGGCGTTGAGGGTGCCGACCCGGACGAGGTGGTCGGCGCCGGCCACCGCCTCGTAGGAGTTGGTGACCAGGCCACCGAAGCCGAGCAGCTCGGCCACGCGGGCCGGGGAGATGTCCAGGTCGGTGCCGGCGAACGCGCAGGAGCCCAGCGGCGAGGTGTTGAGGGTCTCGATCAGGTCGGCGTACGCGACGGCCTCGCCGGCGAGGGCCTCGGCGTAGCCGGCGAGGGCGTGCCCGATGGTGGTGGGCTGGGCCGGCCGGCGGTGGGTGTAGCCGGTGATGACCACGTCGGCGTACCGGTGCGCCGAGTCCAGGGCGGTCGCGCCGGCGGCCAGGACCCGGTCGAGGACCCCGAGCAGCTGGTCGCGCAGCAGCATCCGGAACACCCCGGCGTCGAGGTCGTTGCGGCTGCGGGCCATCTGCACGTCCAGCTCGGACGTGGGGATGCCGCACGCCTGCGCGAGCCGCTTCTCCATCAGGTAGTAGGTGTCCTCGAACGTGCCGTCGAACTCCGGCGCGCCGGCGGTGTCGGCGCGCAGTTCGGCCAGCCCGCGCAGCAGCCGGGCGCCCCGCTCGGCGGGGATGAGCCCCTGCTCGGTCAGCATCACCACGTGCGCCTGGCTGGCCCGCACCATGGCCGGGAACAGGTGCCCGACGTGGTGGTCGTAGGTCGGCCGGAGATGGTGCCGCTGGTAGGTGGTCAGCGCGGGTGTGTTCATGACGGTTCTCTACTTCCTTCCGTGCCGGGCGCGCCGGTCACCCGCCGCGCCCGGTCGTCAGCCGGTCAGTGGTCGAGGCCGAGCAGACGCTCGGCGTTCCCGGCGAAGATCGCGCGCAGGTGGTCGTCGGGCAGGCCCAGCTCGCGGCAGATCCGCAGCTGGTCGTCGAGGTAGCGGGTGACGTAGCCGCGCGGGAACCACGACGAGTCGCTGCCGAACACGATCCGGTGCGGGCCGATGGTCTCGTAGCAGCGCCGGAACAGCTCGTCCAGCGTCAGCTTGTACGGCATCCAGCGCACCCACTGGTTCGAGCCGGAGGTGTCGACGTGGATGTTGGGGCAGCCCCAGGCGGCGAAGAGCAGGTCCTGCACGTGCTGGACGCCGAAGTGCGGCACCACCACGGCGAGTTCGGGGAAGCGGCGGGCCATCCGGGCCAGCTCGTCGGGGCCGCCGTACCGGCCGTGGGAGAGGCCGCCGGCGCTGCCGTAGTGACCGATGTGGATCAGCACCGGCACGCCGAGGCGCTGGGCGGTGCCCCAGAGCGGGTCGAGGGCCTCGTCGTCGAGCGGGCCGCGCAGCAGCGGGGCGAAGAGCTTCAGCCCGCGCAGGCCGCGTTCGACCACCGCACGTTCCAGCTCGGCGGCGGCGTCCGGGCCGTACGGGTCGTGGTGGGCGAAGCCGAGCAGCAGGTCGGGGTGGCGGTCCACCACGTCGGCGACGGTGTCGTTGCCGCCGCCGGTGACGAAGACGGCCCGGCGGATGTCGACCGCGCGCAGCTCCTGCGCCCACCGGTCCGCCTCGTCCTGCCACCGCGGCGCGGGGGGCTCGGGGTCGGGGAAGCCCCACGCCTGCCGCCACTGCGCCGCGTACGGGGCGGAGCCGGCGGCGCGGACGGCGCGCTCGTGCTCGCCGCCGGGGTGCATGCCGGCGGCGTGCTCGCACGCCCGGATCGTCTCGTCGGCGCCGATGCGGAAATGCAGGTGAAAGTCGACGACGTCGAGTCCGCGGTCGACGGTCACGGTGCCTCCTCTGGCTCGGGCGCGCCGGCGGGCGGGGTGCCGGCGGGCGGAACGTCCGTGGGCGGCGGGGCGGCGCCGACCAGGGTGTCGGCGGGCAGCGGGGCGTCGGTGGGCGGGGCGGGAGGCGGGGCGGCCACCCAGGCGGCGACGACCTCCCGCAGCCGCGTCGCGGCCAGCTCCCGGACCCGCCGGCCGGTCTCCTCGCCCGCCAGCGAGACGTGCCCGGACCAGCCCTGCCACGGGTCGGGGCGGGACTCCACCAGCACGTACGGGTGGGTCACCGGCAGCTTCGGCCTCGGCGGCAGGTCGGCGACCGCGTCGAGGCGCACCGCGCCGGGGTCGAAGCCGAGCACCCCGTCGGTCTCGTACGCCCCGCCGTGGCCGCGCGCCGGCAGCGGCCCGTACAGCTCGGCGGTCTCGGCCGGGGTCACGAGCTGGAACCAGTTGACCAGCAGCAGGCTGGCCGTACGCCGCCCGGAGACCCACTCCATGGCGGCCCGGACGGTGGACATGTTGGCGTCGTGCCCGTTGACGATCAGCAGCCGGGGGAACCCGGCCGCCACGATGCCCTCGATCACGTCGGCCAGGTAGCCGACCGCGATCTCCGGCCGGATCGCCACGGTGCCAGGCCACGGCCGGGTCTGGCCGGGGCACGCGGCGTACGGCACGGCGGGGAAGAGCACCCCGCGCGGACCCGCCGTCGTGCCGGGTGCGCCGGCCGGGGTTGCGGCGGCACCCGGGGTCCCGTCGCCGGCGCCGGGGACCGCGCTCTCGGCGGCGAAGCCCTGGGCGAGGATCAGGTCGGTGCCGAGCGGCAGGTGCGGGCCGTGCCACTCGACCGCGCCGACCGGCAGCACCGCGAAGTCCGCCGCCTCGGCCACCGCCGCCAGTTCCCCGCCGGGGATCCGGGCGGCGGGGACCAGCCCGCCGCCCGCCGGCCAGGCCTCGCTCACGCCGTCCACCGCGCCGCCTCGCGGCTGGAGCGCCGGCCGCCCTCCAGCCGGCCGGAGACCACCATCACCACGAAGATCAGGACCACCTGGAGCATGCCGTACGCGGCGGCGGTGCCGACCTCGAACGAGTACATCCGGTTGTTGATCTCCACGGAGATCGGCGCGGTGTCGGAGGTGTAGATGAGCACCGAGGCGACGAACTCGCCGACGCCGTGCACGAAGGCGAGCAGCGCGCCGGCCACCACGCCGGGCAGCATCAGCCGCAGGGTGACCGTGCCGAACGCCCGCCACCAGGACGCGCCCAGGTTGCGCGCGGCCTCCTCCAGCGACGGGTCGATCTGCGCCAGGGTGGCCGAGCTGGACCGGAACACCAGCGGCAGGAACCGCACGAAGTACGCCAGCGGCATGATCCAGAAGGTGCCGATCAGCACCTGCCCGAAGCTGAACGCGTTGCCGGTGCTGAACGCCGAGATCAGGTTGATCGCCACCACCGTGCCGGGCAGCGCCCAGGCCAGCATGACCGCCACGTCCAGCAGGCCCCGGCCGCGGAAGTCCAGCCGCCGCACCGCGTACGCGATGAGCACGCCGACCACGACGCAGCCGACGGTCGCGATCAGGCTCATCTGCAGCGAGTTGAGGATCGGCTGGAACGCCTCGGGGTCGGAGAAGATGGTGACGAAGTTCTGCGTGGTGTAGGCGGCCGGGATCACCTCGGTGGTCCAGGAGCCGTCGGCGGAGAACGCCACCAGGGCGATGGTCGCCACGGGGGCGAGCAGCACGGCGGTGGCCAGGATCGACGCGACCAGGGCCAGCCACTTGCCGAACGGGTTGGTGATCTCCCGCCGGTGCGCGGCGACCCCCTTCGACTGGGACCGGTAGCTGCGCCGCCCCTCGTACCAGCGCATGCCGAGCAGGAACAGCACCGACACCACGCCGAGCACCGAGGCGTACGTGGAGGCCATCGGCAGGTCGCCGTTGGTGCGGTTGATGTAGATCTGCATGGTCATGGTCTGGTCCACCCCGAACAGCAGCGGGGCGGTGTACGAGGCCAGCGAGGTCATGAAGACCAGCAGCGAGGCGGAGACCAGCGCCGGGGTGAGCATCGGCAGCAGCACCGTGCGCCACACCCGGACCCGACCGGCCCCCAGGTTGTACGCGGCCTCCTCCACCGAGGGGTCCATTCCGCCGAGCGCGGCGGAGGCGGACAGGTAGAAGTACGGGTACATGGTGAAGGTGTGCACCACCAGCACCCCGGCGATGCCGCTGAACGGCAGTACGGGGTTCTCGGTGCCGAAGAGCTGCTGGAGCCCGCGCGGGAGGATGCCCGTCTCGCTGTAGAGCAGCTGGAACGAGATCGCCCCGATCAGCGGCGGCAGGGCCGCCGGCACCAGGATGATCGCCTCGATCAGCCGGCGGCCGGGGAACGAGAACCGCTTGAGCAGGAAGGCCATCGCCACGCCGACGATGCCGCAGAGCAGCACACTGGCCGCGGAGATGATCAGCGAGGTGACCAGGGACGAGCGGGCCACCCCGTCGCCGGAGAGGAAGGCGCCGTAGTTCTCCACCCCGTCCACGCCGACGCTCTCGGCGAAGGTGGCGAACATCGGCTGCACCACGTACCCGAAGAGGATCAGCGCGAGCGGGAAGACCAGGACGTACGGGAACCAGCGGGAGCCGGTGCCGCCGGCGAACCGGTCGGCGAGCCGGCGGCGCGGCGCGCGCGGCGGCGTCGGCTCCTGGGTGACCGGGGCGACGGTGGCCGGGCTGGGGGTGGCGGGAATGGTGCTCACGGGCGCACCACCCACATCCGCTCGCGGTTGAGCCGCAGCCCGACCTGGTCGCCGGCGGCGATCCCGTCCGGCACGTCGATCGCGGCGACCTGCACCGACTCGCCGGCCACGTCGACCACGAGGTTGGTGGCCATCCCGGTGAACTCCACCTCGGTGACCCGGCCGGGCAGCGCGTCCGCGTCGGTGGCCGAGGTGAGGCCGATGTGCTCGGGGCGGACCGACACCAGCGCGGTGTCGCCCTGGCGCAGGCCGTGCCCGGTCGGGGCGGGGACGGCGATCTCGCCGCCGGCGGGCAGCTTCACCGTGACGGCCTGCTCGGCGGCGCCGGCCACCGGCAGGGAGAGCACGTTGCTGCGGCCGATGAAGCGGGCCACGAAGCTGGTCGCCGGGCGGTGGTAGATCTCCTGCGGGGCGCCGATCTGCTGCACCCGGCCGGACTGCATCACCGCGATCCGGTCCGACATGGCCATCGCCTCGGCCTGGTCGTGGGTGACGTAGATGGAGGTGGTGCCGGCCTCGCGCTGGATGCGGCGGATCTCCACCCGGGTCTCCTCGCGCAGCTTGGCGTCGAGGTTGGACAGCGGCTCGTCGAGCAGCAGGGTGCGCGGCCGGATCACCAGGGCCCGGGCCAGGGCGACGCGCTGCTGCTGGCCGCCGGAGAGCTCGTCGATGCGGCGGTCGCCGTAGCCGGCGAGGTGCACCTGCCCGAGCGCCTCCTCGACCCGACGCCGCGACTCGGCCCGGCCGACCTTGCGGATCTTGAGTCCGTACGCGACGTTCTGCGCCACGCTCATGTGCGGGAAGAGCGCGTAGTTCTGGAACACCATGCCGGTGTCGCGCTTGTTCGGCGGTCGGCGGGTGACGTCCTCCGCGCCGAACCGGATCCGGCCGGAGGTGGGGAAGTAGAACCCGGCCACCATGCGCAGGGTCGTGGTCTTGCCGCAGCCGCTCGGGCCGAGCAGCGTGAAGAACTCCCCGGCGGCGATGGTGATGTCGACGTCGTCCACGGCCGCGGTGTCGCCGCCGCGCGCGAAGCGCTTGCTCACCGACTCCAGCGTGACATCGATCATGAGGTCCTCTCCTTCGTGCGGTACCGGACCTGTCGGTCGTGGGATGGGGGGCGGGAGACGGGAAGGGCACCTTCCTGACGCCTCCGGCGGAGAGGGGCTCCCCTCTCACACCTGCCGGCGCCCCGGGGGCGGGCGGCGGGGCGCCGGGGACGGGACGGGCCCGCCCCCGGCGCCCGGGCGATCAGCCCTTGTTCTTGATCTGGCTGTTCCAGTGGTTGATCCACTCGGTCTCGTTCTTGCCGATCACGTTCCAGTCGACGTCCAGCGGCTTGAGCTGGAGCTGGGCCAGCCACTCCGGCTTCTCGGCGATGTCCACGGCCGGGATCTGGTAGTAGTCCTTGGCCAGGTCGGCGCGGAGCTTGTCGTCGAAGAGGAACTCGATGAACTTCTGCGCGCCCTCGCTGTTGCCGCCCTTGACCGCGGCCAGGCCGTCGACCAGCACCGGGGCGCCGGAAGCCGGCATGACGTAGCCGAACGGCATGTTCGACTGGTGGGCCTGCAGCAGGATGTCCTGCAGGTTCCAGGCGCTGAGCGTGCCCTGCTGGCGGGACAGCTTCAGGTAGAGGTCGGTCGGGTTGGCCGCGTACGCGCCGGTGTTGGCGTCGAGCTTCTTGAGCCAGTCGTAGCCGGGCTGCGGGTTGCTGCCGTCCGCGGACTGGCGCACGATCATCGCGGCGTAGATCGACCGCATGGTGCCGGACGCGGCCACGTCCCGGATGATGATCTTGTCCTTCCACTCCGGCTTGAGCAGGTCGTCCCAGTCCTTCGGGGCCTGCTCCGGGGTGAGGGCCTTGTTGTTGTACATGATGACCTCGGGCAGCAGGATCTCCCCGAACCAGCGGCCCTCGGCGTCCTTGTACTTGGCGTCCATCTTGCTGGCGAAGGCCGGCTGCCAGGAGGTCAGCAGGTCCTCGGACGCGCCGGCCGCGAGGCCCTGCTGGGTGCCGCCCCACCAGACGTCGGCCTGCGGGTTGGCCTTCTCGGCCCGCACCCGCTCCAGGATCTCCTGGGCGCCGAGGTTGAGGATCTCGACCTTGCCCTTGTACTCGGGGTACTTGGCGGTGAACTGGTCCACGACGTAGTCGGAGACCTTCTTGTCGCGGGCGGTGTAGATGGTCAGCTTCTCGGCGCTGCCGCCGCTGGCCGTGTCGTCACCGCCGCCGCCACAGGCGGTGCCGGCGGCGAGCACGGTGGCGAGCGCGCCGGCGAGGAGAAGGCGACGTTTCATGGGGTACCTCCGAGGGTGAGGGGAACTACGTTGTTCGGGGTGTGAGGTCAGGGGGTCGGCAGCAGGGTGGGCAGGCCCGCGGCGGCCGCGGAGAGGGCGTAGCTGACGGCGCCGTGCAGCACCGCCCGGTCGCCGAGCACCGCCCGGCGGACGTCGGTGGCGCTCGGCGCGGCGGCGCTGACGAGCGCCTGGAGCCGGTCGACGGCGGCGTCGTCGAGCTGGGCGGCGGCGCCGCTGAGCAGCACCCGCCCGGGGTCGACGACGCAGACGCAGGAGACGATCAGCCGGGACCAGGCCGCGAGCAGCTCGTCGAGGTACGCGGCGGCCCGCCCGTCGGTGGCGGCCAGCTCCACCAGGGCGGCCACGGGGGAGTCCGGGCGCCGCCCGGGCGCCAGCGCCACCACCCGCTCGGCGATGGCGTTCTCCGACCAGCGGGCCTCGAACGGGCCGATACCGTCGTGGCCCCGGTCGGCCGGGTCCAGCGGCAGGAAGCCGACCTCGCCGGCGGCCCCGCCGGCGCCCCGGCGGACCTGCCCGTCGAGCACGAGGCCGGCGCCGATGCCGTCGGCGACGTGCAGCAGCAGCAGGTCGGCGACGTCGCTGCCGGCGCCGACCGCGTGCTCACCGGCGGCCATCAGGTTCACGTCGTTGTCCACCAGCACGGGCACCCCGAGCCGGCGTTGCACCGACTCCCCCACCGGCCGCGCCTCGACGAGGCCGACCGAGGGGGCCAGGCGGACGGCGCCGCCGGTGGAGATGCCGGGCGCGGCGACGGCCACCCCGCGCAGCGCCGGCAGGCCGTCGCCGACCAGCTCGGGCACCGAGCGGCAGATGGTGTCGACGATGTCGCCGGCGAGTCGCACGGCACGGTGGGCGATCACGGTCCCGTCGCTGTCGGCGATCTCGCAGCTGAGCCGGGACGGCTCCAGCGAGACCGCGGCGACCAGCTCGGCCCGGGGGTTGAACTCCAGCATCGCCCGGGGACGGCCGGCGCGCGACGCGCCGGGACCACGCTCGATGAGGTAACCCTCGGCGATCAGCTCCCGCACGAGCGGGGTGAGCGTGGCGGGGCTCAGGCCGGTGAGCTCGGTCAGCTCGGCGCGGGAGAGCACCCGCACCTGGCGGGCGGTGGAGATCACGGAAAGCCGCTTGATCTCCTTCGACCGCTCCCGGCTCACCGGGCTCGTCGGTGGCGTCACCACGTCAGTCACACTTCCTTCCTACGGCGAACGAACTATTGAGTCAAGTAACGAAACCGTCTCGTTACCTTGCGGCCACCTCACGAGCAGCAGAAACGCCCTTCGCGGGGTCCGTCGGGGCCGAGCACGCGCGCCGCCGACCGAGGCATGGAAGACCGCCTGACCCCTTGTTTGTTTCTTTCGCAAAGAAAGAAAGACCTTCCAAAGCATTGACGGGCCGCCGCGCCGGTCCCTAGCGTCACCGGGCGAAGGCCTTCCAGTGTGTACGGATCTCCGTGCCGCTGCGTACCCCGGTGCCGGGGCGCCCCCTCGCGCCCCGCACCCCTCACCCCCACCGCCGCCGTCTCGCCGTCCGACCACGACCCCGCGTCCGCGCCACCGCGCGCCCGACGTCGGTGGCCGCTGCGCGGACCTCGCGTGTCGCGAAAGGACCTGCATGCGACTCAAGTCGTTCCTGCTACCCACGGCGCTCGCCCTGGCCCTGTCCGGGGCGCCCGCCGCCGCCCTAGCCGCCCCCACCGACGCCCGGCCGACCGACACCGTCGACCTGGACGTCCTCTTCGTCAGCGCCCACCCCGACGACGAGGCCGGCAGCCTCGCCACCCTCGGCCAGTGGAAGGAGAAGCACGGCGCCAAGGCGGGCGTCGTGACCATCACCCGCGGCGAGGGCGGCGGCAACGCCGTCGGCCTCGAGGAGGGCCCGCCGCTGGGCATCATCCGCGAGCGCGAGGAGCGCACCGCGATCGGCCGGGCCGGCGTGGAGAACCTGTACAACCTCGACCGCGTCGACTTCTGGTACACCGCCTCCGCGCCGCTGTCCGAGCAGATCTGGGGGCACGACGACACCCTGGCCCAGATCGTCCGGGTGATCCGGCAGACCCGGCCCGAGATCGTCATGACGATGAACCCGTCGCCGGCGCCCGGCAACCACGGCAACCACCAGCAGGCCGCCCGGTTCGCCGCCGAGGCGTTCCACGCCGCCGCCGACCCGGCCGCCTTCCCCGAGCAGCTCACCCAGGAGGGCCTGAAGCCGTTCCGGGCGGCGAAGTTCCTGCGTACCGGCGGGACCGGCAGCTCGGCGACCGGGGCGCAGTGCGCGTCCAGCTTCGTGCCGACCGTCCCGACCGACCAGGTGTTCGGCGTCTGGGAGGGCACCCCGAGCGCCGACGGCAGGACCTGGGCCGAGATCGAGGTCGACGCCCGCCGGGACTACGTCACCCAGGGCTGGGCCGGCACCGCCGCCGCCCCCACCGACCCCGCGAAGATCCGCTGCGACTTCTACACCCTGGTCGACAGCCGCGTCCCGTACGACCCGGCGGACACCTCGCCGGAGGCCATCCTGCGCGGCTCGGTGCTGCCGGCGACGGCCGGCGGGCTTCCCCAGGGCACCGAGCTCTACCTGACCGCCGACCGGTTCGATCTCGCCCCCGGCGAGACCGTCGAGGTCACCGCGCACGTCCGCGCCCCGCACAACCGGGCGCTCACCGCGCCGCGGGTCTCCCTGCGGCTGCCGCAGGGCTGGACCGCCACCGGCTCCGGCGCGCTGCCCGGCGCCGTCCCCGCCGGCACGGAGCGGACCGTCGCCTTCACCGTGACCGTTCCCGCCGGCGCCGACACCAACGAGCAGCACCTCGTCGGCGCGAGCCTGACCACCGGCCAGGGAGCCGGCCGCACCGACCGCGCGGTCCGGGTGGTCGCCGACGTGCGCGGCACCCTGGAGCCACTGCCCGAGGTCGGGCTGTTCCGCACCTGGGCCGGCGACAGCGGCTACCCGCAGCTGGACACCCTGATCAAGCCGGTCCTCACCGTCGGCTCCGGCAAGAGCCGGACCGTCCGGGTCGACCTGCGCAACCACGGCGAGGCCCCCCAGGGCGGCACCGTCACCCTCGGCCTGCCGGCCGGCTTCACCGCCGACGCGGCGACCAAGAGCTACGCCGAGCTGGCGCCGGGCGCGACCGGGGCGGTCACCTTCACCGTCGCCAACAGCGACGCCACCCTGCCGACCGCCAACGAGGGCGGCGACGGCGGCGACTACGGCATCACCATCACCACCACCAGCGCCGCCGGCAGCACCGTCGAGACCGGCGCACTGGAGATCGTGCCGACCAGCGAGGTGCCGCACGCCGGGCACGACCACGCCGTCGACGGGGTGGCCTCCCCGGGCGAGTACCCCGGCGAGGAGCTGGACCTGTCCCGGATCTGGGAGGGGCAGGCCACCACGCCGCAGGACGCCTCGGCCACGGGTCGCGTCGCCTGGACCGAGGACGCGCTGAAGGTGTTCGTCCAGGTCACCGACGACGTGCTCGGCAAGAAGGTGGTGCCGCAGGACTGCAAGCGGCAGCGGCGTACCGACAGCGTCGAGATCATCGTCGACCCGAAGGGGAACTCGACGGACACCTCGACGGTGTTCAAGGCCGGCATCTTCCCGGTCACCGACGACCCCGCGGGCGGCGACCCGCCGTGCTGGCAGCGCGACGCCGACAACCGGCAGGGCCCGGGCGCCACGACCGCGCCGGGAATGACGGTGGTCAGCAAGGTCACCGCGCCGTACGCCGGCTACACCATCGAGGCGAGCATCCCGTTCGCGGTGCTGCCCGACGCCGTCGACCCGGCCCGGATGGGCTTCAACGTGCTGGTCTACGACTCGGACACCCAGGACCTGACCTCCCAGTCCCGGCTGGGCTGGTCCACCTTCACCGGCGTCCGTGCCGACCCGTACCGCTACGGCCTGGTGACCCTGCCCGGGTACACCCCGGCCCAGCGGCAGCCCAGCGCCCCGGTATTCCCGGACACCGCCGCCCGCAGCGTGCACAGCCCGCAGACCATCGCGCAGTCCGCGGTCGACGGCGTCGCGCCGGCCGCCGTGGCCCGGCTCCCCGAGCAGGCGCTGCGGCTGACCGGCCAGGGCCAGGTGGCCGGCGGGGTGCAGGTGACGGTCCTCGCCGACCGCGCGGGCACCGCGTACCTGCACGCCTGGGACGGCGCCCGTTCGCTCGGTGAGCGGTCCGTGCAGCTGAGCCCCGGCGCCCCGGTGACCGTGCTGGTCCCGGTCACCGGCGGCACGGCCGACGGCCTGCTGGCCGTGTTCGAGGCCGGCGGCGCCGCGCTGGCCCGCCACGTTCCGCTGACCTGACCTGACCGGCGACGGCCCGGCCCCGGTCATCCACGTCGGATGACCGGGGCCGGTTGCACCCGGCGGGTCCCCCGCGACCGACGGACACCGGCCACCGGGCCGTGCCGGTACGCGGTGGGCCGGCTCGCGGATCCACTGCTGCGTTCCCCGCACGCCGCCGGGGACATCGTTGCGGACGTGCGCGAACGCGGCGGGTGTCCCGGGTGCCGACCGGCCGGCCGCGGGTCCGGCCGGGTCATCGACCGGACCGGGACACCTCGCCGGCCACCGAGCCGTCCCCGGCCGTCGACCGACCCGGTCTACCGCACGTTGCGCCAGAGCAGGACCAGGCCGAAGACCGCCCCGAACGTGACGATCACGGCTTTGAGGGGGGCAGCGGGGAGCCTGCGGAGCAGCCGCGCCCCGACGTAGCCGCCGACAACGGTCGCCGGGACCAGGATGGCCGCCCCCGCCCAGTTGACGGTGCCGAAGAAGACGTAGAGCACCACCGCCGTGAACGAGATGACGGCCGACAGCAGGTTCTTCAGGGCGACCGTCCTGGTGAGCGGCTCGTGCTGCAGGAGAGCCAGGCTGGCGACCAGCACGATGCCGAACCCCGCGCCGATGTAGCCGCCGTAGACACCGCCCAGGGCGACCAACGCCTGCAGCATCGCCGGGTGTTCCTGTCGGCCACGCAGCGCGGAGCGCCTGACCAGCTCGTTCAGGCGGCCCTGGAAGCCGAGGACCGCGGAGGCGGCGAGCACCAGGAACGGCACGATCATGTCGAAGACGCGGCTGGGCGTCAGCAGCAGCAGCGCCGACCCGGCGACCCCGCCGAGCACGGCGGCGGGCAGGATCCGCCTGGTGTCTCGCCGGGGTGGCAGATCCCGGTAGCCGCCCACGACGCTGGCCACGTTCCCCGGGAACACCGCGACCGTGCTGGTCAGCTTGGCGGTCAGCGGCGGTATGCCGGTGCCGAGCAGCGCCGAGAAGGCGATGAGGGAGCCGCCGCCCGCGACCGCGTTGAAGGCGCCCGTGGCGACACCGGCGGCGAGGAGCAGCGTTGCCTCGATGGGATCCATCGAGTCCCAGGCTAGTGGCGTCGCCCGCCGGCCGGGCCAGGGTCCGCCGGCCCGGCCCGGGCCGGCGCCGCGCGACGCGGACGGCCTTACGGTGGCCGGCGGCGTGGCGGCGTCGAGGAGGCCGGGGTGGCAGCAGCGGCGGTTGGCGGTGGGGGAATTCACCTCTTTCGGGTGAGGCGGAAGCCGCGATTCGCGGGAATGGTGGCCCTGAGGAGGTGGCGCGATGGGGAATGCCACCCAGGACTTCTTCCACAGCCTGGCGCAGCGTGGACACGACCGCCGTCTGACGGCGATCGACGAGGGCAGTGTCTGCTTCGAGATCAGCCGGGACGGGCGGGTCGACCGCTGGCTCGTCTCCATCGACAAGGGCGACATCACGGTCTCGGAGCAGGCGACCGGCGGGGACGCGGTCGTCCAGGCGGACGGGGCGGTGTTCGACCGGATCGCCAGCGGCGAGGCGTACTTCCTGACCACCGTCCTGCGCGGCGAGGCGACCGTGGCGGGCAGCCCCCGGCTCTTCGCGAGCCTCCGTAGGTTGTTCCCGCCGCCACCCAGGTCGGCGGGGAGGGAGCACCGAGGAGGTGACCATGAGTGAGAACCAGGTGGGCATCCTGGACGGCACCACCTTCATGGTGTGTAACCGCTCGGGCGACATCATCCCGTCACCCGACGCTCCCATGGGCCTGTTCGCCCACGACACCCGGCTGCTGTCGAAGTGGGTGCTGACGGTGAACGGGGAACGGCTGACCACCCTTTCCATCGACGACATCCACTACTTCGAAAACCGGTTCTTCCAGGTTCCCGGGCGTCAGGACGTCTACGTCAACAGCACCGTGGGGGTGCGTCGGCTGCACAGCCTGGACAGCGGCCTCCACGAGGACCTGACCGTCATCAACTACGCCAAAGAACCGGCCGACGTGACCCTCAGGATCGAGGCGGACGCCGACTTCGCGGACCTCTTCGAGGTCAAGGACGCGGCGGTGAGGAAGAAGGGCCGACACTACCGGCGGGTCGACGACGGGCGCCTCGTCCTCGGCTACGAACGGGAGCGGTTCCGACGGGAGACGATCATCACCGCGTCGGCGCCGGCCGCGTGGGACGACAACGGCCTGACGTTCGAGGTCCACCTCGAACCCCGCAGCCGGTGGACCGTCAGGCTCAGCGCCCTGCCGGACCTCCCGATGCCCCGAGGGCTGGAACGCCTCGTGATCCCAGGCCGGGCAGCAGGCAAGAGCAGGGACAAGGCACAGGATCTCCTGGAGTGGTTGGACAACGCGCCGCGCCTGGAATCCGGCTGGGAGCCGCTGAGCGGCACGTACCGGCAGAGCCTGATCGACCTGGCCGCGCTGCGCTTCAGTCCCTTCCTCGCCGACGACAAGAGGGTCCCCGCCGCCGGCCTGCCCTGGTTCATGGCCATGTTCGGTCGGGACAGCATCTTCACCAGTCTGCAGGCGTTGCCGTTCACACCCGAACTCGCCGCCACCACCCTCCGGGTGCTCGCGCTCCGGCAGGGCAGCCGCGTCGACGACTTCCGGGAGGAGGAGCCCGGCCGGATCCTGCACGAGATGCGGTACGGCGAGATGAGCATCTTCGAGGAGACGCCACACACGCCCTACTTCGGCAGCGCCGACTCCACTCCCCTGTTCCTCGTGCTGCTCGACGAGTACGAGCGGTGGACCGGCGACGTCGACCTCGTGCGCTCGGTCGAGCACGAGGCGCGCGCGGCGATCGACTGGATCAACAACTACGCCGACCTGACCGGCATGGGCTACATCTCCTACGAGCGGCGGAACACCAGGAACGGGCTGGAGAACCAGTGCTGGAAGGACTCCTGGGACAGCATCTGCTACCGCGACGGTCGGCTGCCGGGCTTCCCCCGCGCGACCTGCGAGCTGCAGGGGTACGCGTACGACGCGAAGATGCGTACCGCGCGGCTCGCCCGCACCGTCTGGAACGACCCGCCGTACGCGGACCGACTGGAGCAGGAGGCCGCCGACCTCAAGGAGCGCTTCAACCGCGACTTCTGGGTGGCGGACGGCGAGTACATGGCGCTCGCCCTCGACGGCGACGGCCGCCAGGTGGACGCCCTGTCCTCCAACATCGGGCACCTGCTGTGGAGCGGCATCGTCGAGAAGCCGAAGGCGGAGGCCCTGGTGCGGCACCTGATGTCGCCCGCCCTGTTCAGCGGCTGGGGTGTCCGCACGCTGGCCGAGGGCCAGGGCCGCTACAACCCCATCGGCTACCACGTGGGCACCATCTGGCCGTTCGACAACTCCTTCATCGCCTGGGGGCTGCGGCGTTACGGGTACGCCGACGAGGCGGCGCGGATCGCCGCCGGGATCCTGGACGCCGCCGTCTTCTACGACGGCCGGCTGCCCGAAGCCTTCTCCGGATCCTTCCGCGCCGACACCAGGTATCCGGTCAACTATCCCACCGCCTGCAGCCCTCAGGCGTGGTCGGCCGGAGCGACCCTGCTCCTGCTGAGGACGATGCTCGGGCTCCACCCGGTGGGCGAAGACCTCGTCGTCAGGCCCGCCCTTCCCGCTAACCTCGACTTCGTGGCGTTGCACGGCATCCCCGGCCGGTGGGGGCGGTTCGACGCCTACGGCAGGGGGCCGGCCGCCGCAGGCAGGCAGGGCTACCAGGCGGCACCGCAGCAACTCTCCGCCCTGTGACGGGAGGAACAATGCGAGAGATCGACCCGGCGCGCACCGCGGTGGTCGGCGTCCACTGGCAGCACGAGGTCGTCAGCCCCGACGGGCTGTTCGGTC
Source organism: Micromonospora sp. NPDC047730 (assembly GCF_043204765.1). NCBI lineage: Bacteria > Bacillati > Actinomycetota > Actinomycetes > Micromonosporales > Micromonosporaceae > Micromonospora > Micromonospora sp. NPDC047730. Next base: position 270,219 of record NZ_JBIDCU010000007.1, read on the forward strand.
CCTTCTTCGCCGAGCAGGTCGCCCGCCACCGCGTCGCCTCGTACGCCGCCCAGGTCGCCGGGGCGGTACGCGCCAGCGGCGGGCTGGTCGTCTACACGCGGGTCGCCCACCGGCCCGGCTACCCCGACCTCATCCCCAACACGCCCAGCTTCGCCATGATCCCCGAGCGGCAGGCATTCCTGGAGGGCGCGCCGAAGTCCCGCATCATCGACGAGGTCGCGCCGGAGGCGGGCGACGTCGTCATCACCCACGTGCGGCTCACCGGCTTCTTCGGTACCGAACTCGACACGGTGCTGCGGCGCAGGGCGGTCGAGACAATCCTCTTCACTGGCGTCGCCACCAACCTGTCCGTGGCGGGAACCGCCTTCGAGGCGGTCAACCACGGGTACCGACCCGTGATCGTCTCCGACGCCTGCACGGCCGCGACCGACGAGGCCCACCGGGCGAGCCTGGAGACGTGGGGCCAACTCGGCGAGGTGGTCACGACCGCCGAGGTCGTCGAGCGGCTGTCGCGATGAGTCGCCCCTCGCTCCGAGCTGGCTGCGTCGCGGTCTGGTCCGGCTGCTTCCGAGGTCACGGGCTCTGCTGACGTCGGTCTCGCTCTCGGTCCGGTACGGCCGGCGCGGTTGCCGTACTTCGCTGCCGTCCCGCCACCCCGACCCCGACGGCCCATCCGGCGGCGGTTACGGTGCTCCGGTGCGCAGGGTGCTGGTGAGCGGCTGTCTGGGGGGCAGCCCGGTCCGGTTCAACGCGACCGGGGTGGATGTCTGCTCGCCGATCTGGGACCGCTGGGCCGCCGAGGGTCGCCTGGTGTCGTTCTGTCCCGAACTGTCGGTGGGGTTGCCGGTGCCCCGGCCACCGGCCGAAATCATCGGCGGCGTCGCGGCGGAGGTGCTCGACGGTGACGGCAGGGTGCGGGAGGTGACCGGGCGGGACGTCACAGACCTGTTCCGGGTGGCGGCGCGACGGGCCGTCGACCGGGCCCGGGCGGCCGGGGTGGTCCTCGCCGTTCTGGTGGACCGCAGTCCGACGTGCGGCACCAGCCAGGTGCACGACGGGTCGTTCACGGGCCGCACGATCCCCGGGCGCGGTCTGGCCGCCGAACTGCTGGTCCGCGCCGGGATCCCCGTCTTCCATCAAGGCCAGCTCACGCAGGCCGCCGCCCTGTTGGATGGGCTCGACCGGGACGGCTAGCCATCGGCCTTCTCCCACGCGGGAAACGGCGTTTGAGCTGCCTGGAGCCGAGCCATTTGAATGCCTGCCTCCCTCGATGCGAAGGAGGCGAAGAGGTCCCGCCGCCCGCTCCGGGTCGGGGTTGCGGGCGGCCGGCACGATGGCCGGGTGCGTGCCGCGATCACACCGCGACGGTCCCCGGCCTGGGTGACCGCCGGCTGCATGCTGCTGCTGGTGGTCGGCGGCGCGCTGCTCTGGCTGCCGTTCCACACCCAGTACGCGCTCGACGACTGGAAGACCGACCTGCGGGCGCAGGGTGTGCCGGCGCGGGCACTCGTCTACGACCGCGTGTCCAAGCGTGGCGGCACGTCGACCACGATGCACGTCCGGTACGAGCTGTCCGGCCGGACGTACACGCGGGAGGTCGCCTGCTTCGAGGTGTGCCGGTCCATCGGCGACGAGGTGCCGATCTGGGTCAACCGGCGCGATCCGAGCGACTTCGTCACCGACTTCGACCAGCTCAGCGGGCACCGGGGCCGCGTACAGGGAGGGCTGGGCGCCGTCGGTTTCGGGATCCTGGTCGGGGCGGTCCCCCTGGCCCTGTCCCGCGTCCCGTTCGGGCGCTGGTTCCCCCGGCGTACGCCGCGGCGGTCGTCGGCCGCCCCGAAGCGGGACGGTGCCGCGTTCACAAGCCGTTCCAAGCACAAGCGCGGCGGCCGCTGACCTTCCGCCGTTCGGGCGGCAATTGCGGTTGGCTCACCTGTACGGGGTGGGTACCGTGGTCCGGCACCTCCCGGTGCGCAGGCAACGGCTACTTCCGCTTCCCACGGGGAGACGCGGGTTCGAATCCCGCCGCCGCCGATGCGCGGTGTCGACCAGCGGCCCAGGTCACCTTGGCCCGCGAGGGCCGGTCTCCGTTGCCGCTTCGACCTCGGGAGGCGCGTTCACGCCGCTTACCCGGTGCGATGGATACGGTTACTTCTGGTAGAGGGCCCACAAAGAAGGGCCTTGCGGTTCGAACCCGCACACGCCGTGTCCGACCTCGATCTCGGGTGAGCGGCGTGAACGCCTACGGACGCGAAACCCCTTGCCGCTCCGGCGCCTCAGCCTGTACGTTCTCGTCGCACGTCCCGGTGCGAAGGTGACGGATACTTCTTTCCCGAACGAGCCCGTCGCCGTTGTCGGTCTCGGGACGTGCTCACGCCGCGTACCCGGTGCGCAGACGACGGATACTTCTAATCTATGGGTCGGGGGTTCGAGTCCCCTCCAGCCGTTGTGCTGGTAGCTCAGTCGGCAGAGCAATAGGCATTCCGTCGTCGACCTTCTGGTCTCGGGTACGCGGCGCGACCGTTCCAGCCACCCACCATCGTGGAACGGCAAACTCCGTTGCCCGGCCGCCGGTGCCGCCGCTACGGTCGGGTCCGCACTTCCCGGTGCGAAGGTGACGGTTACATCTGGAGGGGCGAACGCCCCGGCGAAGGACCCGTCCGTCGCCGGCTCCGATCTCGGGAGGCGCGACCACACCACACCCGGTGCGCAGGCGACGGTTACTTCACGGATCCGCAGGTTGGGGGTTCGAGTCCCCCCACGCCTTCGGGCGGGTAGCTCAATCGGACAGAGCGGCGGACAAGTCCGTCGCCGACTCTGGTCTCGGGTGTGCGTGTGGCCGCGTCCTCTCGTACGAAACATGGGGACGTGATGGCCAAGTTCAACCTCAAGCTGCGCAGGAACCGACACGAGGACGACTACGAGGTCGTCACCGCCGAGGGTGCCCCGGGTTTCGCCCGCGAGCCGCGGACGGAACTGTTCCTGCTCGGCGTGTCGAACATGGTCGGCGAGGACACCTTCTACGAGGGCGCCGCCGACCGGGACGCCCGGTTCCGTGAGCTGGTCGCCACCGTCGCCGTCGCCGACCCCGACTGGTTCGCCCGCTTCGTACCGTGGCTGCGCACCGGCGCGATGCTGCGTTCGGCGGCTGTCGTGGCCGCCCTCGAGGGCGCCCGCGCGCAGGTGGCGGCCGGCATTCCCGGGTCGCGCTCCATCGTGGACTCGGCGTTGCAGCGCGCGGACGAGCCGGGCGAGGCGCTCGCCTACTGGCTGGGTCGCCACGGCCGGGCGCTGCCCAAGCCGGTCAAACGGGGCATCGCCGACGCGGCCGTGCGGCTGTACCACGAGCGGAGCCTGCTCAAGTACGACTCCGACCGCAACGCGGTCCGGTTCGGGGACGTCGTCGACCTGACCCACCCGACCGCGCGGGACGAGCGGCAGGGTGACCTGTTCCGGCACGCGCTGGACCGGCGGCACCAGCGGGACAACCCGCTGCCGGCGTCGCTGACCGTGCTGGCGGCGCGGGCCGAGCTCATGGCGTTGCCGGTCGAGCGGCGTCAGGAGATCACCGACCCGGCGGTGCTGGGCGCGGCCGGTATGACGTGGGAGGCCCTCGCCGGCTGGCGGCAGACGGCGATGGACGCCCCGGCCTGGGAGGCGATCATCCCGACGATGGGCTACCTGGCGCTGCTGCGCAACCTCCGCAACTTCGACCAGGCCGGCGTCAGCGACGCCGTCGCCGAGACGGTGGCGGCCAAGCTGTCCGACCCGGGCGAGGTCGCCAGGTCGCGGGTGCTGCCGATGCGTTTCCTGTCGGCCTACAACGCGGCACCGAGCCTGCGGTGGGGGTACCCGCTGGAGAAGGCGTTGCAGCACGCGCTGGCGAACGTGCCCGCCCTGGACGGCCGGACGCTGGTCCTGATCGACACGTCGGGCTCGATGAACAGCGCCTTCAGCAAGGACGGCACGCTGCGCTGCTGGGACGCGGCCACCGTGTTCGGCCTGGCGCTGGCCGCCCGCGCGCAGGACGCGACGGTCGTGTCCTTCTCCCACGACACGCGGGTGTTCCCGGCCGTCGCGGGCGAGTCGGTGCTGGCGGCGGTGCGCCGGTTCAAGGAGGACGGCTATTTCTACGGCGGCGGGACCGAGACCGAGAAGGCGGTGCGTCGGCACTACGCCGGGCACGACCGGGTGGTCATCCTCACCGACGAGCAGGCGCACTGGCACCGTTCGGTGGACGTGACGGCCGCGGTGCCCGGGCAGGTGCCGGTGTACACCTGGAACCTGGCCGGATACCGGATCGGGCACGCCCCGACGGCCGGGAACCGGCACACGTTCGGCGGCCTGTCCGACGCGGCGTTCGCGATGATCCCGCTCATCGAGGCGGGGTCCCGCGGGCATTGGCCCTTCTGATCGCGCCACGGCGTCGGCCTCCCACCGGAGGCCGACGCCAGGCGGATCATACGTCGGCGGTCTCCGCCCGGTAGCGCCTGATCCACTGCCGGTTGAGATCGTCGGCTTGGCGCTGGTGCCGGGCCACGACGGGTGTCGCCCGGTGAAACGTCAGTGGGCACCGCACTAACCCCCGGCTGTCGCACGCTCCGTCAACCGACCCGTCTGCCGCCGCGCCAGCTCGGCGTACCGGCCGCCCAGTGTCATCAGCTCCTCGTGGGTGCCGCGCTCGATGATCTCGCCCTGATGCAGCACGACGATCTGGTCGGCGTCGCTGACCGTGCTGATCCGGTGTGCGATCACGATCCGGGTGCAGCCGAGCGCCGACAGTTCGGCGGCGATCGCCGCCTCGGTCAGGGTGTCCAGGTGGCTGGTCGCCTCGTCGAGCAGGAGCACGTTCGTCCTGGCCAGCAACGCCCGGGCGATCGCCAGCCGCTGCCGCTGGCCACCGGAGAGCGCGCCGCCGCCCTCACCGACGCCGGTGCTCAGGCCCATCGGCATGCGCTCCAGATCCGGCAGGAACTGCACCTTGCGCAACGCCTCGCGCAGCTCGTCGTCGGTGACGTCGAGCCGGCCGAGCGTCAGGTTGTCGCGGATGGAACCGCCGAAGATGTACGGGAACTGGGTGACCACGCCGAAGCGCTGGCGTAGCGGCTCCAGGTCGTACTCGTCGAGGGGCCGCCCGTCCACCAGGACGCTCCCGGCGCTCGCCCGCAGCAGCCCGGTGAGCAGCCGCACCAGGGTGGTCTTGCCGGAGCCGGTGGACCCGACGACCGCCACCTTCGACCCGGCCGCGACCCGCAGGTCGATGTTCTTGAGCACCAGCGGTGTGCCGAGGTCGTACCGGAAGTCGACCCCGCGCAGCTCGATCTCGCCGCGCAGCTCGACCGGCTGGTGGGCCTGCGGGCACGCCCGTTCCGGTTCCTCGTCCAGCACGTCGTAGATGCGCTCCAGGTGGGACCCGATCGTCTGGAGGTAACGCAACGCACCCATCACCTGCCCGACGGGAGCCAGCAGCAGCCCGGCGACGACGTTCAGGCCGAGCATCGTGCCGAGCGACATCCGGCCGGCCACCACCTGGACGACGCCGAACAGGAGGAGCACCAGCGGCGCCGCGACCTGGAACATCCCCATCGCCGACTCGTTGACGAGGTCCAGCCGCCGCCGCTCGAACCCGGCCCGCACCGACACGGTGAACCGGTCGGCCCACCGGCGCAACGCCCAGTTGGACAGCCCGGAACTCTTCAGGAACTCCGCCCCGGCCAGCGCGTCGATCGCGCTGCTCTGCGCCTTCGCGTCGGCGGCCAGCTCGCGCTGGGCACGCTCGTGGACCAGCCGGATGGTGCTCAGCACGATGCCGAACTGGGCAACCGCCAGGACCGCGACCACCGCCGCGTACGCCGGGCTCAGCGCCACCAGCAGGGCGGTGTAGATGAAGACGAAGACGGTGTCGAGCAGGAGCGTGGCCAGCTGCGAGGTCAGCATGTCCCGCACCGCCATGTTGCTGCTCAGCCGGCCCATCAGGTCGCCCGCGCCGCGGGTCTGGAAGTACGCGTACGGCAGCCGCATCAGGTGGCCCATGAAACGCTCACCCAGGGTGCCGTCGAGCCGACGTTGGAGCACCAGCAGCGCCAGCCCCCGGGAGAGGGTGGCGAGGGTGTGCGTCGCGATGTACGCGCCCACACCGAGGGCGAAGAGGGACAGGGTGTCCGCCCGCTGCCCGATGAGGACGTCCACGCCGTACTTCGTCGCCCAGGCGGAGGCGAGCCCGAGCACCTGCACCACGGCCGAGAGCGCCACGGCCAACACCATGAGCAGCGGCGCCAGCCGGACCAGGTCACGGAGGAACCGCAGGGCGAGGTGGTCGCGGATCGGGCGGCGCCGGCGCCGCATCGACTCTTCCGGCGTGAACTCCAGCACGGTGCCGGAGAACTCCGCGAAGAACTCCTCGTGCGTCAGCCGGCGCCGGCCGTGTCCGGGATCCACCATCCGGATCCGGCGCCGCCCGACCTTCTCCAGCACCGTGAAGTGGTCCTCGCCCCAGTGTGCGATGGCGGGCAGGCGGACGCCGGCCAGCCCGGCCTCGTTCACCCGCAGTCCCCGTGCGGCCAGCCCGTACTCGCGGGCCACCTCCAGGATGCGGCGGGCGCTGGTGCCGTCGCGTCCCACCCCGAAGTGGGCGCGCAACTCCCGGACCTCGGTGGCGCGTCCCAGCCCGCCGAGCACCATGGCCAGGCAGCTCGGCCCGCACTCGGTGCTGCTCATCTGGACGATCACCGGTACGCGGGTCACGCTTCCTCCTCGGCGACGGCACGGGCGGCGGCGGTGGCCGGGCCGGGTGGTTGGCGGTCGCGGGGCGCCGCGCCGACCGGCGGAGCCAGCAGCAGGACGTTCGGCGTGCGGTCGGGCCGAGCGGCCCGCAGCAGCCCGTAGCCGATGCCGGCGGCACCCATCAGCAGTCCCGGCACGTGCATCCCCTGCGGTACGCCGCAGAGCTCCTCGCCGGCGAGCACCGTCTCGGCGACCGCGCGCGTCGCCCTGCGCGCCGTCGCGACGAGAGTCCCGTCGCCGGTGGCCAGACCGGCGGTGAGCAGGGCTTCCGCCAGGCCGAGGTCGCCGTGGCACAGGCAGTCGTTGCCGGTGCCGGTGAGCAGCTCGCCCGAGGTGAGGCTGCGCCGCACCGAGGCGACCGCCGCGTCGAGGTCGGCGCGCACCTCGGGGATGGGCACGGTGCCGAGCATGGCCGCGCGGGCCAACGCGACGCCGGCCGCACCGTGACACCACGCGTTCATGAACGTGCCCGGCGGGGTGACGTCGCGGTGGTCGGGCCAGTTGCCCGCGGCGGCGTCGTACTGGAGGTGCTCGTACCGCACGGCACGCTCGGCCGCGTCGAGGTAGCGCTGCCCGCCCGTCACCCGGGCGATCTCGGCGAGTGCGTAGGCGATGCCGGACACCCCGTGCGAGAAGCCGAGCAGCGGCGATCGCGCGGGGATCGCGGACGGCCACGCCAACCCGGGGTCGTGGGCCGAGGCGGTGGCGAGCAGGTGGTCGCCGGCCGCCCGCAGCGCCACCGACGTCCGCTCGTCCGGATCGACCGAGTGCAGGGCGCGCAGCGCGAGCGCCGCCCCGGCGGTGCCCGCGACCACGTCGAGGTGGCGGTCGCCGTCGAACCGCCGGAGCAGTTCCGGGACGAGCCGACGTGCCTGGTCCAGCAGCGGTTGCGCTCGCCACAGCGCGCCGAGCTGGGTCAGCGCGTGGACGTAGCCGCCCAGTTCGCTGAAGCCCCCGATGCCGAGCAGGTCACGGTCGGTCTCCGGCCAGTCGAGCAGGGCGTCGACGTGTCCGCTGAGCATCGCGGCGATCGCCTCGGCCGCGGACCGGAACCGCGCCAGGCCGGTCCGCTCGCCGAGTTGGCCGAGGAACACCGCGATCCCGGACAGCCCGCTGTAGCTCTCGAACGCCGTGGGTACGACGCTCCAGTGCCGGTCGGTGACGAGCGCGAGGGTCAGCCACACCGGCCGGGTCGGGTCGCCGAGCGCGGTCTCGAGGAGTCGGTCGCCCAGGCGGACGGCGGCCCGCTCGGCGAGCGCCTGGTCGATCTCCTCGGCCGGCGCCGCGCGCGTCCGGGGTGCGATGGTCCCCTGGCCGTCGCCGAGTTGCAGCGCGGCCAGCGACGCCGACACGGCCCAGCTCTGTTGGCGCAGGTCGGCGGCGGAGAGCCCGGCGATCCGGTCCCGGACGAGGTCCAGTCCGCGGTGGGGGAAGAAGTCGCGTACGACGAGGCCGCGGTCGTCGTACAGGTCCCGGGAGTCGGGTCGGGTCCGGAAGAACGGGATGTCCCGCCGGGCGAGCTGCCGGATCTCACTGGCGGCGACGGCTCGGTCAGCGACCAACTCGGGGTGGCGGGTGGCGAGGACCTCGAACAGGCACTCCCGGTCCAGGGCGTCGCCCAGCACCACCGGGTGCCAGGATTCGCCGAGGATGCGGCCGTACACCATGGTGGGCAGCACGATGAACCGGATCTCGTCCGCGGCGAACGCGGCAACCGGCCCGTCGGGTGCGACCAGCTCGTCACGGTGCGCGAGCAGCAGCCGGTAGCAGGCTTCGAAGCCGGCGACCAGGTCAGCCTTGTACCGGGCGGGGTCCGCCGCGGTGCCGGCGACCGTGGGCAGGTTGTGCCCGCCGGGCATCTCCATGCGGGCCCGGGTCCGCCGCATCTGGTCGGTGCCGGTGTCCTGCCACCGCGGCACCTTCATCGGGCTCAGGTCTCCTCGCCCGCCGGCCATCCCGGACAGCTCGGTGGTCACCACCGCGTCGCCGTCCTGCTGGATCAGGCGCTGCGGCAGCAGGCCGATCGACAGCACGGACTCCTCGATGCGCTGCATCGCCTCGGCGGGCAGCACCAGCGGCCGGCTGTCGGTGGTCGGCCGAGCCTGCTGGAAGATCGCTTCCAGGTCGACGATCACCGGGTGCTCGCCGGCGGCGATGACGTTCTCCAGGTGGATGTCCGAGGCGCGCAGCAGGTACAGCAGGCTCAGGTACGCGCCCTGGCGCCAGTAGAAGCGGCGCAGCCCCTCCTCGTCGGCGCAGCTCTCGGGGTGGACGAACTCGACCCAGCCGTACCCCGTTCGCTCCACGATGGCCAGCCGGCGCAGTGGGCAGGCCATCCCCTTGGCGTTGAGCCAGTCGACCAGGGCGTAGAAGTGCGACTCGACGGCGAGCGGGCGTGGCTTGTAGACCACCTTGCCGCCGCCGGCGAAGGTGAGGATCGCGACGCTCCGCCCGCCGCGGTGCGTGTCGCCGGCACCGGTCTGCACCTCTACCAGATCGTCGAGCGAGGCGGCGGTCAGGCCGAACTCCGCGCGCAGCGCCGGCAGATCGGCCAGCACGCGTCGGGCCAGCTCGCTGCGTACCGTCAGCCACGTCTCCATCTCGTCGACGAGCTCCCGGGTGAGCGTCGGATACTCGGCGAGGATCCGCAGGGCGTACGCGGGCTGGCGAAGCTGCCGGGCGAAATCGCCGAACCGTGCTGCCGGCGTGTCACCGGAGAGTGTCCCCGCGCTGCGTGCGCGCTGCAGGTGGACCGCGAGCACCGGACTGATCATCGCCAGGTGGACCTCGTGGTTCGGCCGCAGCAACGGATGGTGCGGCGGAACATCGCCCCGGTGGCCGAGGTCACGGGCGAGCCGGCGCACCTCCTCGTGCAACCGCTGCTGATAGCGGTGCGACAACGGGTGCACCAGCGCGAGCAGGTCGGCGGTCGGTCCCAGGTCGGCCGTCGGGCCGGCGTCGAACGCGGGCAGGTCGGCGGGGTCGGTGGACCACGCCTGGGCCACGCTCGTCAGCCACGACGGTGGCTGCGGCACCCGGTCGCGCAGGCTGTCGGAGGACTCCCCGAGGAGCAGCTCCAACTCCTCCTCGCTGAGGCCCGCCTCGTGCCACCGGGCGAGGTTCGGCTCCAGTCCGCCGGTGGCGGCCCGGACGGTCCGCCAGGCGTCGAGCCGGCGCGCGCCCCGGCTGCGGGCGGCCTCGGTGTCGGGCACCGGCACACGCCGCCGTTCCTCCAGGGACAGGGCAGCCCACCAGGCTGGTCGGTCGAACACGTCGCTGCCGAGGTCGGCGCGATCGCTCGTTGCGGTGTTGCGTGGGGCCATCACGTCTCTCCGTTGCGGCTCGTCACGATGGAACGGGTTCCGGGTGGGCGGAGACGGCGGGCGTCTCCGCCCACCCGGTGACGCGACCGGAGTGCCGATCGCCGTCGCGAGATCAGCAGCAGCCGACGCTGAAGATGCCGCAGGTGCCACAGATGCTGTGCTTGAAGGTGGAGATCGTGACCGTGATGGTGAAGCACACCGCGCTGCTACCACCGTTGATCTCCTGGTCGAGGTCGGTCAGGTCCAGCTGACCGATCGGGTCCTCGACGAGTTCCGGTCGTTCCGTCATTTCTGTCACCTCCCCTCGTCAGATCGCGAACCGTCGCTGTTCTGGCCGAGCGGAATGAGCGTTTCAGACGCCGGTTGTTTTCCGGTCGACGCTCGGTTCGCTGCCGATTCAGTCGCGGTAGAGCCGGTCGCCGTCGGTCTTGACCGGTGAGCCGGCGGCGTCCAGTGTGGCTTCTGCCGCCATCGGGCGGCACCGGTTCCTGGCCGAGCCGAGTTTCCGATTCCGTCGCCTGTTCTGACCGCGGGCTCATCGCCGCCCGCCGCAATCTCCGCACCCGTCACGCGGTTGGTGCGGCAGGCGTGGCGACACTTCTTCTATCGATCGGAGAAATCATGGAAACTGCTGCGAGGGCGTGGAAGGACCCGGTTTTCCGGGCCACTCTCGACGACAGCGAGCTCGCCGTGCTGCCGGCCCACCCGGTCGGCCGGGTCGAGTTGGGTGAGATGGTCACGGACGGGACCCGGGGCGCCGGCACCGAGTCCACCGCGACGATGGGCTGCTGCAACGGGGAGCCCTACACCTTCCGCACCTGCCTCACCTGCTACCCGCTGTGGACCTGCCGCACCTGCTGGGGATGCTGATGAGCAACACGGTTGTGCGCGCATGGAAGGACCCCGCCTTCCGCACCACGCTCGACGACGCCGACATCGCCCTCCTGCCGGAGAGCCCGGTGGGCGCCGTCGGCGGCCTGGACTCGGATCTGGCGGACATCTTCGGCGGTGACCGGGCGTTCACCTTCTACACCTGCTTCACCTGCCAGTGGGGCAGCCTCGGCTGCACCAACACCTGCTGGATCATGACGGCCGGATGCACGTCGGGAAGCTGCTGACGGCGGTCGACAAACCGCATTCCAATACCGACGACTGACCGATTTCCACGCAGGCCGGGGTGGGCATCGTGGTGACGGTGTCCACCCCGGACCGGAGGGCCGGGCCACGACAGCCGCGGCCGTTCCGGACGCGGATAGATGAGGGCGGAGACATGTTCGACGAGATTCTTCAGACGCCGAACTGGTGGCGTGGCCTGACCCGGTCCGAACGGGCCGGAGGCACGCCGTTGATCACGGAGGAGCAACGCGACTACGGTCGCCGCCGGCGGGACGCCTGGCGTGGCGGCCACATCCTGCGCGGCACCGACATCTCGCTCGACCGGTGGGAACGACTCGGGCTGGCCGAGGACGGGATCGTCGAGCTGCTGGCCGAACCGGCCGAGTCGCTCGCCGCCAGGATCCCCGACCGGCCGGCCTGGCTGGACGTGATCGCCGAGGCGTGGCGGCGGTTCGGGTCGACGCGCCTCGACGACCTCGCCGGTGGCGGCCCGGCGACCGGATGCGATCACGACGACCACGACCACGGGCACGACCAGGCCGGGAACGTGGTGTTCCTGAACCTGATCGCGCCGTTGCTGGCGTGGGGCCAGGAGGAGTTGGGCAGCCGGGTGGCCCGGCTGGCGGCCCGGCACGGCCACGGCGACACCCTGCCGGCGGACCACTCGCTGCTGCAACCGCCGCTCGACCGACTCCTGCAAATGATCATCTCCGTGATGATCCTCGAGGTGAACGTGGCCCGGGTGGAGGGCCGGCTGGCCGGGGCGACACCGGCCGAGCGGATGTCGTCGTTCATCGCGCAGATCCGTACGCCCGAGACGGCGCTCGGCATCCTGGCCGAGTACCCGGTGCTCGCCCGGGAGCTGGTCACCTGCCTGCGCACCACCGTCGACGTCCGGGCCCGGTTCGCCGAACGGCTCCTCACCGACCTGCCCGAGCTGCGGCAGACCTTCGGTGGGGACTGGCACGGACTGGCCGACCTGGCCCGGGTGAGCTTCGGCGCCGGGGACACCCACCGCGGCGGCCAGACCGTCGCGATCCTCACCTTCACCGACGGCCGCAGGCTGGTGTACAAGCCACGCAGCCTCAGCGTGGAGGTCCACTTCAACCAGGTCCTCGACTGGCTCAACGCCCACGGGCTCCGCCAACCGCTGCGGCCGCTGCTCGTCCTCGACCGGGGCGAGTACGGCTGGGTGGAGCACGTCGACGTCGCGTCGTGCGAGAACGAGGAGCAGGTGGACCGCTTCTTCTGGCGGCAGGGCGCGTTCCTGGCGCTGTTCCACGCCCTCTGCGGCTCGGACCTGCACCTGGAGAACGTCATCGCGGCCGGGGAGCACCCCGTCCCCGTGGACCTGGAGGCGATCTTCCAGGTGCTGCCCCGGGTCACCGGGGCGCAACTGGCGCCGCTCACCTTCGGCGAGGCGCCCCGCGTGGTGCGGGACTCGGTGCTCCGGGTCGGCCTCCTGCCCGAGCGCATCATCACCGCCGACGACGAGGGCATCTACGACGCGGAGGTGAGCGGCCTGGCCGGCTCCGGCGGCCAACTCTCACCCGCCCGCCTGCCCACCTTCGTCGCCGGCGGCACCGACGAGATGCGGGTCGTGCGGGACCGCCGGGAGATGCCGGAGACGCAGAACCGCGTACGGCTGGACGGCCGGCCCGTCAACGCGCTGGCCCACACCGACGCCCTCGCCGCCGGCTTCACCGACTGCTACCGGATCATCTCCGCCCACCGCGACGACCTGCTCGCCGCCGGCGGACCCGTCGCCCGGTTCCGCGACGACGAGGTGCGGTTCATCCCCCGCCCCACGATGACGTACGGCCGGGTCCAGTCGGAGTCCTGGCACCCGGACCTGCTGCGCGACTCGCTCGACCGGGAGATCTTCCACGAGGTGCTCTCCTCCGCGTTCGTCGACCTGCCGGACCGCGACGTGCTCTTCGGCAGCGAACATCGACAGCTCGCCGACCAGGACATCCCGGCGTTCCACACCACCCCCGGCTCGACGGACCTCTACGACCCGCAGGGAGTGGTGGCCCGCGACTTTCTGGAGACCAGCGGATTGGCGGCCGTGCGGGCGCGGATCGGCGCGATGTCCGAGGAGGACCTGCGGCGACAGCTCTGGTGCATCCGCGCCTCCATGTCCGGGCTCACGGTGGGTACGCCCCGCGCCGAGCGGGTCGACTCCAGGCCGCTGCCGGAGGCGCCGATCGACGTCGATCTCGCCGTGCGGGCCGCCCGGTCGATCGCGGACCTGCTGCTCGACGCCGCCCTGGCCGCCGACGGCGAGGCGCCGTCGTGGCTGTCGGTGAACTTCATCGGCGACCGGTACTGGAAGGTCGGCCACGCCGGCATCGACCTGTACAGCGGGGTCGCCGGAGTCGCCCTGTTCCTCGGCCAGCTCGGCGCGGCCACCGGCGACGCCCGGTTCCGCCGGCCCGCCGAACAGCTCGCCGCCCAGCTCGCCGAGGTGACCCGCCAACTCGCCGCCAGCCCGGACCGGGGGGCCGGGCTGCCGATCGGCGGCTTCGGCGAGCTGGGCGGCCTCGTCTACGTACTGGGCCAGCTCGCCGAGGTGTTGCGGGCGCCCGCGCTCGTCGACGCGGCCCGGCAGGCCGCGGCGCTGTGCCAGGAGCGGTTCGCCGAGGACAAGGTGCTCGACGTGATCAGCGGCACCGCCGGGGCGGCGCTGGCGATCCTCGCCCTGCACGACGCCCATCCCGACGAGCAGACCCTCGACGCCCTCAAGGCGGCCGGTAGGACGATCGCCGACCGCGCGATCGACGTGCCCGGCGGGACAGGATGGCAGGTCGAGTACGAGAACGCGCCGGCGCTGCTCGGGTTCTCCCACGGCGCCAGCGGCATCGGGTACGCACTGGCCCGGATCGCCCAGCTCACCGGCGACGACCAGCTCGCCGAGGTGTGCGGGCGGGCGTTGCGCTTCGAGCGGCACCACCTGTCGCCGGAATGCCGGAACTGGCCCGACCTGCGGGTGATCAGTGGTCCGGGCGCCTTCATGAACGCCTGGTGTCACGGCGCCGCCGGGATCGGACTGGCACGCGCGGCGATGCTGCGACTGCCCGTGCTGGCTCCCTGGCACGACCTGATCCGCGAGGACCTGCGCATCGCGACCGGCAAGGTCCGCGACGACCTGGTCGTCGACGGGCGGTACACGGGCATCGGCAACGACTCCATCTGTCACGGGGACCTCGGGTTGGTCGAGACCCTGCTGGCGGCCAGTTCGGCACTCGACGAGCCGGACGGCGCGGCGCTGGGTCTGCGGTGCGCGCGGGCGATCGCCGAGCAGGTCCTCGCCGGCGCGCCCCGGGCCGGGGTCCCGGAGCAGGTCAGCACGCCCGGGCTGTTGATGGGGCTCGCCGGCATCGGCTACGGCCTGCTCCGGGTGGCGATGCCGCACCGGGTGGCGAACGTCCTGCTGCTGGACGCACCGGGGCACGGCGGCGATCCGGGTCGGCCGGCCGAGCGAGGGCACCACGTGGTGGTGGCCGCCTGAGCGTCCCGCCCCCGTCTGGACGGGGCGGTCCGGGGTGTCGGGCGGCGACACCCCGGATCGCCCCGTCGTGACCTGCCGGTCAGAAGTCGGTGGGCACGGCGAGCGGGCGCAGCAGCGACAGGTCCACGTCCTCCCCGAGCAGGATCGTCCGTTCCAGCCGCTGGATCTGGGCCCCCGGGTCAATGCCCAGCTCCTCCCTGAGCAGGCAGCGCAGGTGCCGGGCGACGCTGAGGGCGTCCGCCCGCCGGCCGGTCTCGTAGAGCGCGGTCATCAGCAGCTCCCGGAAGCGTTCCCGCAGCGGGTGCGCGACGATCAGGCATTCCAGCTCCGGTATCAGGACGTCGTGCCGGCCGCAGGCCAGCCCCGCGCGCAACCACAGCTCGGTCGCGGCGAGCCGGCGCTCGGTCATCCGGATCCGCTCGGCCGCGACCGCGGGGGCGTTCCCGACGTCCGCCATGGCCGTTCCGCGCCACAGCGCCATCGCCTGCCCGAAGTGCGCCATCGCCTCCTCGTACGCCGCCGTCGCGAGCGCCCGTCGGCCGTCCGCGCAGAGCGCGTCGAACCGGTCCACGTCCAGCTCGCCCGGGGACACCCGCAACTCGTACCCGGCGGGTCGCGTCCGCAGGACTTCGCCGGCGGGGTCGTCCAGGCTCCGGCGGAGTCGGTGGACGTACTGTTGCACCAGCTTGCGTTGGCTGCCAGGCGCCTCCTCCGGCCACAGCTGCCGCACCAACTCGTCGCAGGGCACGACGTGGTTCGACCGGACCAGCAGGACCGCGAGCAGCGTGCGCCACTTGTCCTGTCGAAAGTCCTGCCAGGTGCCGTCGGCCGACTTCGTCTGTACGGGACCGAGTATCCGGTATCGGATCGATTCGGGCAGGGCCACGCTTCCGCCTCCCACATCAGTGCGACATCCGTCTCGTTCACCGGGTCACCGCTCTCCGCCGTGCCCGAGCGGCGACGGGCGCACGAGCGGTGCCCGGACCGGCCGGACCGGGAGCGGTCTGCCGGGGCCTCCGCCGCCGCGCGCTCCTGCCGCGACGGGGAGGTCCCGTCAGCCTCGGGGGGACCGGGTGTGTCCGGCAAGGACAGTCGCCTGTCCCGGTCACGGCCGACATGTCCGGCCTGGTCAGCGCGGTGCCTCGGACCGGTCCGGACAGCTCACCGCCCGAACCCGGCCCCCGCCGATCGAGTTGTGGCGATAGCCTGTGGGCCATGTCGGCCGGGGCTACGGGGGACGAACGACCGGATGAGGTTGCCACCGTCGCTGAACTCGTCGCGCTCATGGCACGGCTCAAGCAGCGGTCCGGGTGCACGTACCGGCAGCTCGAACAACGGGCCGTCGCGGGCGGCGAAGCGCTGCCGCGCAGCACCATCGCCGACGTCCTGCGCCGGCCGGCGCTACCGCGCGCCGAGGTCCTCGCCGCGTTCGTCCGCGCCTGCGGAGGCGACCAGGAGGAAGTGGACGTCTGGCTGCGGGCACGGGATCGACTGGGCGCCGCGACCGAGCCCACGGCACCGCCCCCGGACGCACCCGATCCGGGTGACGCCCCACCGGTCCGACGCAGGTGGCCATGGCTGCGCCCTGCCTTCGCCCTGCTGGCTGCCGCCGGCCTGGCGATCCCGCTTGCGGTGTGGGCGACGGACCAGCGTGACCAGCCAGACCGTCAGCCGGAGCGGCCCGTCGTCTCCGGCAGCCTGGACCTGCCCGAAGGGGGAGCGTGGGCACAGATCCATCCGGTCGGCTCGCCCACCTTGTGCCTCTCGGAAGGGCGCGAACACACCGGCCGGTACCCGAGCTCGGTCGCGACCCTGCAGCCTTGCGACAAACCCGACCTGCCCCGCACCCGCATCGAACCCGTCCGGGACAACCTCGTCCACATCCAGTGGGATCATCCTCAGTTCGGCATCGGCTGCCTCACCGTCCTGAAGTCACCACCGGTCCAGGACATGCTCGAACCCTGGACGGACTGCAGCGCCAGCAGGAAGGAACAACTGTTCGCCGCCGAGCGGGTCGACGCGCCGGTCCCGGGTGGCTACCGGCTGCGGCCGGCCGCCAGCGGGCTGTGCGTCGGCATCCGGGACGACGCCCGCACGCCCATCGGCGCGGAGGCGATGCAGGGGCCGTGCACCGGCGAGGCCCACCAGGAGTTCCTCATCGAGCTGACCCCGGCGTCCTGACAAGGGCCGGGCGTCGCACGCCCAGCGCTCGTTGGCCCGCCTACCCGGTCCGGAGGCCACTTCCCGGACAGGTAGCCGCCACCGCGCGGGAGGCCGCACGGGTCCGGATCGCAGCCGACGGGAAACGAGCCTGATTCCTGTCGGTGGGGTCCTCTACTGTCCGCGGACGTGAACGCAGTGCAGACGTACCGCTATCTGGGGTCCTCCGCGTTGGGACAGGATGGACTCGCCCTGCAGACGAGTGGGGGGCCCGCGCCGAACCCGCGGTTCTTCACCGGCTTCCTCACCACCCCGCACGCGGCGGCCGTCGGCCTGCTGGCGGTCGCGGAGGTGGCCCGGACCCGGTACCACCGGCCGGTCAGCCCGGCGAGCCTCGACCCCGTGGTGACCGGCAGTCGGGACCGGCTCCGGTTCGAGTCCTTCTCCGGCTGCTGCGGGGTCTACGCCCGCCTCGACGCCCTGCCCGACGGCCTGGACGGCGACGTGGTGGAGCACGGCACCACCAACGTCGACGTCAACAACCCGCTGCGGGAGGCCCTGGCCCGGGTCGGCGGCCTCGACCCGCTGCACCTGTCGGTCGGCCCGGAGGACCTGACCGTCTCCACCATGGACGGCGCGGTGGTGGAGAAGAAGGTCCCGCTGCCGGTGCGTTGGCTGCGCGGCTTCGCCGAGGTGCAGGTGCTGGCCGCGCGGTTCGAGCCCCGGGCGGAGGTCCCGGCGGCCGAGGCGGCGGCGTTCCTGCGCCGGCTGCCCACGACCGCCGACCGGTCGGTGCTCTGGGTGGTGCCGGCCGGGCGCTCGCTGCGGCTGACCTCCCGGCCCGTGCCCGGCGCGGTCTGCCTGGCCGGGGCGAGCCGGCTGGCCGCCCTGCGCCCGATGCTGCGGTTCGCCCGGACCCTGCGGGTGTACGGGCCGACCGTCGCGGCCGGGTCGGCACCCGTGCCGAGCACCTGGGAGCTGGACACGGGCGCGCTGCGCCTCTCGCTGACCCTCTCCCCCGAGCCGTACCGCGGGTTCTCCGGCGAAGGCGCGGCGCTCACCGCGCTGGCCGGGGACGAGGTCGTCGACGACGCCGACCTGGTCGCCGCCCTGCTCTCCTGGGACCCGGCCATCGACGTGGATCGGCTGGCGGCGGAGGCCGGGATCGACGCGGCACGGGTCCGGGGCGCCCTGGCCCAGCTCGGCACCGCCGGGCGGGTCGGATACGACGTCTCCGAGGCCGCGTACTTCCACCGGGTGATGCCGTACGACGCGGGCCGGGCGGAGCGGGACAATCCGCGTCTGGTCGGCGCACGGGCACTGCTCGACGCCGGGGCGGTCGAGTGGGACGGGACGTCCGCCACGATCCGCAGCGGCGACCAGGTGTACCGGGTCCGCCGGCTGCCGGACGGCGGGTTCACCTGCACCTGCCCGTGGTGGGCGAAGCACCGGGGGCAGCGGGGACCGTGCCGGCACGCGCTGGCCGCCCGGATGCTGACCACCGACCAGGTCGAGGAGCGGGTGTGAGCCGGGCCCAGCAGACGCTGCTGATGAAGAGCACCGTACGGCGGCGCCGGGAGCTGGCCGCCGGCGGGACCAGCGATTTGTTCGACCTGGTCCAGAACGGCTCCGCCACGCTGGTCGCGGACGCCCTGGCCGGCCTGCCCGAGCAGCGCCGCAGGGAGATCGGCGTCGAGCTGACCGCCTGGTTCAAGGAGCGGAACCGGTCGACCTGGTGGCCGGTCGGATCGGGCACCGCCCTGGCGGTCGCCGTGGTGGGCTGCCTGCCCAGCGCGGCACAGGCGGCGGCGATCCTCGCCCGCAACTCGGTCAACCCGGACGGCGAGCGGGCCGCCGCCCTGCTGTCCGGCGTCGCCGAGGAGCGCGGCATCACCTGGCTGGGCGACCTGGCGCACCGGCTGGCCGCGAAGGTCAACCAGCAGACGTGGGTCGAGCGGTGGCGGTTCGTCGCCGCGCTCCTACGGGCGGAGGGGGTCGCCCCGCCGACCGACGACCGGTTCGTGGAGCTGTGGCTGGGGGCGGTGGAGCTGCCGGACCGACGCCGCTCCGGGCCGCCGACTCCCCTGGCGGACCGGTTGCGCAGCGACCCGTTCCTGGCCGCCATGCTGCCCCGCCTGTTCGAGGTGGACGGTCTCGGCTCGCGGATGATGTTCGACGAGGTCGCCACGACCTGGGAGAAGCGGGAGCGGCACGTCCTGCCGACCGCTCTGGCGCGGCTCGCCGCCGAGGGGGTCGTCGACCGGACGATGCTCATCGACGGCTCGCTCGGCCGGCTGCTGCGCGGCGACCGGGCGGCGGCGCTGCGCGCCTTCACCACCCTGCTCCACGAGCTGACCCCGACCACCGCCGAGGTCGCCGCCCGGGCCACCGACTACCTCCGCCTGCTCACCGACGCGCCGGCTCCGGTCGCCACGATGGCGCAGAAGGCGTTGCGGGATCTGCCCGACCTGGAGATCGAGGCGGTGCTCGACGCCTCGCGTGAGGTGCTGCTGCGGCCGGACAAGACGCTCGTACGGGCGCAACTGGCCTGGCTGGACCGGTTGGCCCGGCAACACCGGGACCGGGCGGTGGAGGTCGCCGAGGTGATCGGGGTGGCGCTCGGGCATCCCGCCGTCGAGCTGCGCGACCGGGCGAGCACGCTGGCCGCCCGGCACGGTCACGACCCGGCGACGGTCGGGACCGGCCCGGCGGTCAGCCGGCCGCGCGGGGACGACCTTCCCCCGCCCGCGCCGCCCGCGCCGGCGCCCGACCCGATCACCGACGTGGACGAGTTGGCCGAGGAGGTCGCCGCCCTGCTCGGCACGCCGTCGCACGGCGCACCGCTGGACCGGATCCTCGACGGGCTGGTCCGGGTCACCACGACCGAGGGTCCACGGGTGCACGCCGCCCTCGCCCCCGTCGTCGACCGCCGCCACTGGTCGTGGGGCAACGAGCACCGCTACGACCCGCTCTGCCTCTGCCAGGTGCTGGTCGACTTGCTCCTCACCGCCGGCTCCACCGAGCAGCAGCCCCGGCGCCGCAGCCGGTGGGCGGCGCTGCTGGCCGCCGTCCGCCGGACCGACCGGACGCCGTCGGCGCCGGAGCTTGCCACCACCGATCCCCGGGTGCCCCCGCCGCACCGGCTGCTGCGGGCCCGGCTCGCCGAGATCGGCGCGCACGTCGACGAGCCGGGGCAGCCCGGTCTGCTGGCCGCCCCCACCTCCGCCAACGGCCTGCTCGACCCGCTGGCGCTGGTGGAACGGCTCGCGGCGTGGGGCGACCGGACGCCCTGGTACTGGGACCTGACCCAGGCCCTGCTGCGCCTGCCCGCCGACGCCGACGACGCGGTGGCAAACAAGGCGGCGGCGCTGGGCACGCCGGCCGGGGAGCGGCTCGCCGCCTGGCTGCGCGGCGGCGGACTGCCGCAGCCGGTCATGCGGGCCACCACCGTCACCCGGCGACCCCGCAAGGCCGGCTACGACTGGGAGTTCGACCAGCTGGCGCCGGAGCGGATCCTGGTCGAGCTGCGCCCGCCCGACGGGTACGAGGACCGGTACGGCCTGCTGACCGCCGACCCGGCACCGATCGGGGTCGAGTACTCCGGCTGGATGAAAATGTGGCCGTCGATCCTGCCGGGGCACCGGGGGGTGGTCGCCGCGTACACCCTCCCGTTGGTGGCCGGCGCGGCGGACATGGACCAGCGCGACGGCGCCGTGGTGCTGCCGCTACTCGCCGAGAGCAGCGGCACCGGCGGGGTGGCCCTCGACCTCGCCCTGGCCTACGGTCTCGGGGCCCGGCACGGCGCGGACCGAGTCGCCGCCCTGGACGCCCTGCTCGGGCTCGCCGGGGCGGGGCAGTTCGACGCCGGTGGGGCGGGTGAGCAGCTCGGCCGGCTGGTCGCCAGGCAGTTGGTGAAGCTGACCCGGGTGGTGGAGCCGCTACGGGACGCCGCCCTGGCCGGGGCGCCGCTGACCGTGTGGCGGCTGGTCGCCGCCGCGTTGCCGGCGGTCCTCGCCGCACCCAGGCCGCCGCGCGGCCTGCCCGACCTGCTGACCCTGGCGACGGAGACGGCCACCGCGACCGGTGTCCGGATCGAGGTGCCCGGCCTGGGCGAGGTCGCCGGCCAGGGCGGGTCGTCCCGCCTGGTCACCGAGGCCCGACGCCTGCACCGGGCGCTCACCACGGCCTGACACCTGTCGATGGTCCGGCGGGTCTGCGATCCGCCGGACCATCCCCGGCGTCGCTCGGGGCGGCTCTACATCCTCGCCACCCTGGTCGAGCTCACCGCCGAGGGCACCGCCGATCCGACGCGGCTCTCGCGTCCCCGCCCGGCGCGGCGGCGTCCCGCCGAGGGCCTTGCGGCCCGGTTGATCCGATCCGGTCTGGCGAACTACCGCAGGGAGAGATACGTCGCATCGCCCGCGATACGGTACCGTCCGGTTACTACTACGACTTGTCGTGACCGCCGTGGGGGTGTCCGTCCTCCTCCGGTGGGCTGACGGGAGGTGCCGGATGGCCGACGACGACGCGGAGATCACCGCGTGGGCGCTGGCCGCCGGCCGGGGTGACCGGGACGCCGCCGCCCGGTTCGTCCGGGCGACGCAGCAGCAGGTCCGGCGCTTCCTCGCCGTGCTGGTCTCCCCCACGGAGGCGGACGACCTCGCGCAGGAGACCTTCCTGCGGGCGGTGCGGTCGTTGCGGTCGTTCGCCGGGCGGTCGTCGGCGCGGACGTGGCTGCTCGCGATCGCCCGCCGGGTCGCCGTCGACCACATCCGGAGCGCCACGTCCCGTCCGCGGACCGTGCCGCTGACCGACGGGCATGACACCGCTGACGCGTCGCGGAGCGCGTTCGATCGGCAGGTGGTGCTGGAGCAGCTGATCACGGCGCTGCCGGCGGACCGGCGTGAGGCGTTCGTCGCCACCCAGGTGCTCGGCCTGTCCTACGCCGAGGCGGCGGAGGTCTGCGGTTGCCCCGTCGGCACGATCCGCTCCCGGGTGGCCCGGGCCCGGGAGGACCTCGTGGCCGCCATGGACGGCGGCGGCCGGTCGACGGCCGCGCGGCCGGGCGGGAACGCGGCCGGCTGAGCGGGCCGCACCCCGGTTGAGCAGGGCCGCGGCGGCGGCCGGCGAAAAAACGTCGGGAACCGACGGCCGCATCGGAACGACTACCCGTGCATGGGGTGTGAGCAGTGGCGTGAGGTGCTGTCGGCGCAGCTGGACGGGGAGGAGTCCCCGGCCGAGCGGACGGCGGCCGAGGCACACCTGGCCGGGTGCGGCGGCTGCCGGACGTGGTACGACCAGGCCGCGGCGGTGACCCGGCGGGCGCGGCTGTCGATCATGGCCGCCGGTGACGACCTCACGGACGTCGTCCTCGACGCACTGCCCGAGGTGCCGCCGCGCCGGCGGCGGGGGCGGGCCGTGCTCAGCCTGCGGGGGCGGGCCGTGGTCAGCCTGCGGGCGGTGCTGGGGCTGATCGGGGCGCTGCAGCTGGTGTTGGGCCTGGCGCAGGTCGGGCGGGGCGTCGCCGGCCCACACGTGCATCCGGCAGCCGACGGGCTGGCGGCGGGGCATCTGTGGCACGAGTCGGCGGCCTGGAACGTCGCGGTCGGCGCCGGGTTCCTCTTCGTCGCGGCCCGGCGCACTCCCCCGACGGGGCTGGTGCCGATGTTGAGCGCGTTCGTCGGCATGCTGGTGCTGCTGTCGGTCAACGACCTGGCGACGGGGCGGGTGGACACCACCCGGCTGGTCAGCCACGGTTTCCTGCTCGTGGGCTACGTGCTCGTCGTCGCGCTGTCCCGCCCCGGGCTGCGCCCCGACGGCCCGGTGCGGCGCAACCGCACCGACGAGCCTCGCTGGCACCTGCCCGCCGAGGAGCAGCCCGAGTCGCCGGGGCTACGGCTGCTGCCGCCGTACCCCGGTTCCGCCCGCGTCCCCGACCGCCGGGCGGCCTGATCAATTTCGGACAGGATCGGCTCCCGGTCGGAACTTTTCCGACTACCGGGCCGACCAACCGAACGTCGCGTCATCGTTCGAAGGGACCTGCCCGGATGCTCCACACCATGCTCGCCGGCTCGCGTCGCCGCCCGGCCGCACTCCTCACCTGCGTCGCCCTCCTGCTCGGCGGAACGGTCGGCTGCGGCTCGTCCGACGGCTCGTCGGCCGGCGCGCCCAGCCCGTCACCGTCGGCCACGGCGAGCGCGGCGGGTGTGCTCGGCGTCCGCGACCCGTGGGTCAAGGCAGCCGACACGGGAATGACCGCGGCGTTCGGCAGCCTGGTCAACGACGGCGACACCGACGTCACGATCACCGGCGCCGCCACCGACGTATCGGCGATGGAACTGCACGAGATGGCCATGCGGGACGGCCAGATGGTCATGCGGGCCAAGCAGGGCGGCATCGTGGTCAAGGCCAGGAGCACGCACGTGCTGGAGCCCGGCGGCGACCACCTGATGCTGATGGACCTCAAACGGCCGGTGCGGGCCGGCGACCAGGTGAGCTTCACGCTGACCTTCGCCGACGGCCGGACCCAGACGTTCACCGCGGTGGCCAAGCCGTTCACCGGTGCGCAGGAGAGCTACGCCCCCGGCCACGGCGAACCCGCGCCCGACACGAGCGGCAAGCCCGCGACGACCACCGGCCCGGCGTCGTGACCGGAGTGCCCACCGCCCGCCCGGTGAGCAGGCGCGGCCTGCTCGCCGGCGGCGCCCTGGCCGCCGGAGGCACCCTGGCCGGCGCCGCCGCCGTCGCCGCCACCCGTTCGGACCCGGGAGTACGGCCCGTCGAGGCACTGCCCGTGGCCGAGGTCGGTGGTGCGGTCGAGCCGTTCCACGGGCCCCGGCAGGCCGGCGTCGCCACCGAGCCGCAGGCACACGCGTCGTTCGTGGCGTTCACCCTGAGGCCCGGCACCGACCGGGCGGCGCTGGGCCGGATGCTGCGGCTGCTCACCGACGACGCGGCCCGCCTCACCCAGGGGCGTCCCGCGCTGGCCGACACCGAGCCGGAACTCGGGCTGCTGCCCGCCCGGCTGACCGTCACCTTCGGCTTCGGCCCCGGCCTCTACGCCGCCGCCGGCCTGGCGGACCGGCGGCCGGCGTCGGTGGCGGCGCTGCCCTCGTTCCGCGTCGACCGGCTCCAGCCCCGCTGGTCGGGCGGGGACCTGCTGCTGCAGATCTGCGCCGACGACCCGGTCACCGTCGCCCACGCCCAACGGGTCCTGGTCAAGGACAGCCGGCCGTTCGCCGCCGTCCGGTGGGTGCAGCAGGGCTTCCGGCGCGGCGCCGGCGTCGAACCCGGCGGGCGTACCCAGCGCAACCTCTTCGGCCAACTCGACGGCACCGCCAACCCCAGGCCGGGTGGGCCGCTGGAGACCGCGGTGTGGGTGCCCGACGGGCCGGCGTGGCTGCGCGACAGCAGCACCCTGGTCGTCCGCCGGATCAGCATGAACCTGGAGACCTGGGACCTGCTCGGCCGCGCCGACCGGGAACTCGCCGTCGGCCGCCGCCTCGACACCGGCGCCCCGTTGACCGGAGCCGCCGAACACGACGTGCCCGACTTCGCCGCCACCGGCCCCGACGGGCTCGCCGTCATCCCCGACTTCTCCCACCTGACCCGCGCCCACGTCGGCGAGGACCGGCTGAAGATCCTGCGGCGCCCGTACAACTACGACGGGGTACCCACCGCCGACGGCACCGCCGACAGCGGATTGATCTTCGCCTCCTATCAGGCCGACATCGCCCGCCAGTTCCTCCCCATCCAGCGGCGCCTCGCCGAACGGGACCTGCTCAACGAGTGGACCACCCCGATCGGCTCCGCCGTCTTCGCCGTCCCGCCCGGCTGCCCCGACGGCGGCTGGATCGGCCAACAACTGCTCGGCTGACCACCACCCACCAGGAGAAGCACCAGAGATGCCCACCCGATTCCGCCGCCCGACCGCAGCCGGTCTCGTCACCGCCGCGCTGGCCGCCGCCGCGCTACTGCTCGTGCCGGCCGCTCCCGCCGCCGCGCACAACACGCTGCAGTCCGCCAGCCCCGCCAAGGAGGCCCGGCTGGCCACGGCGCCGACCCAGGTCAGGCTGACGTTCATGCAGAAGCTCGATCCGGCCTTCACCACCATCGCACTGACCGACGCCGCCCGAACGAAGGTCGCCACCGGCGAGCCCGTCGTCACCGGAACGACGGGGACGGTGACGATCGACCGCCCGCTGGCCAACGGCACCTACACCGTCGCCTACCGGGTCGTCTCCGCCGACGGGCACCCCGTGCAGGGTTCGTACCGGTTCACCGTCGCGGACCCCTCGGCGAGCGCCAGCCCGCAGGTGACCGCGGCGAGCAGCGCCCCACCGGCCGCCGGCCCGTCCACCCCGTCGGCCGGCCCCGCCGCCTCGGCGGGCGGCTCCGGCGGGGGGCCGGGCACCGCGGCGCTGGTGGTGGCCGCCGGCGTCCTGGCCGCCGTCATCGGCGGTGCCGCCATGCTGTGGCGTCGTCGCCGCGCCGGCGCCTGACGCACGCCCAGCCGACCGGAAAGGTCGACGCCTTGTCGCGGCGGCCCCGCCGGGCAGCCCGACCGGGCGACCACCGCCCTCCCCACCAGCAAGGGAAGCGACGTGCCAGACACCAAGTCCCACCCGGCCCCCGTCCCGGACGCCGGGCGCGCGGCGGCGGATGCCGGCCCCACCGCAGGGGCGACCACCCGCGGGGTAGGTCCGGCGGCCGGCGGTCGCGGCGGGTGGCTCGTGCCGGTGGCAACCGTGGCGTCGGCGGTGGCCGTGCTCCTGCTCGGCCTGCGCGCCGGCGGCGCGCTCACCGCCGCGATCCCCGGCCTGCCCGATCCCGGGCCGGTCACGGCGTGGGCGCTGCCCGTGGTTCGGCTGCTCGCCGACGGCCTCGCCACCCTGACGGTGGGGATGGTGGTGACGGCCGCGTTCCTGCTGCCCGGCGACGGTCCGAGCGTGTCCCCGCACGGCTGGCTGCTGCTGCGCCGCGCCGGCGCGGCGGCCGCGGGCTGGGCCGTGGCCGCGTCCACGCTGATCGTGCTGACGGTCTCGGACCTGCTCGGCGTCCCCGTGGACGGGCTCAGCCTCGCCACCGTGGTCAGCTTCGCCTCCTCGATCTCCCAGGGCCAGGCGCTGCTGCTGCAGGCGGGGCTCGCCCTGACGGCGGCGGTGCTGGCCCGGGCGGGGGTGTCACGCGGGCTCGCCGCCGTGGTGGCGTTGGTCGCCCTGGTCGCGGTGCTGCCGCCGGCGTTCACCGGGCACGCCGCCGGGGCGGGCAACCACCAGATCGCGGTGACCAGCCTCGCCCTGCACGTGCTGGCCGCCGCGCTGTGGGTCGGCGGGCTGGCGGCGCTGCTGATGATCCGTCGCAGCCGGCAGCTCGCCGACACCGCCGGCCGGTACAGCCGCCTCGCCCTGGGCTGCTTCGCGGCCGTCGCCGTGAGCGGGGCGGCCAACGCCGCCGTGCGCCTCGGCTCCGTGGCGGAGCTGTGGCAGTCCCGCTACGGCTGGTTGGTCCTCGGCAAGCTCGTCGCGCTGGCGATCCTGGGCGTCCTCGGCGCCCTGCACCGGTCGCGGACCCTGCCGGCCCTGCACGCGGGCCGCCCCGGCGCGTTCCGTCGGCTGGCCGTCGGCGAGCTGGTCGTGTTCGCCGCCACCGTCGGGCTGTCGGTGGCGTTGTCCCGCAGCCCCGCACCGGTGTCCGGGGACCCGCTCGACGCCGATCCGATCACCGAGCTGCTCGGCTTTCCGATGCCCGCCGCGCCGACCCCGGCACTCCTGGCGGGCCAGCCGCTGCCGGACATGTTCTTCCTGACCCTCACCGTCGCCGGGGTCGGCGGCTACCTGGCCGGCGTGTGGCGGCTGCACCGGGCCGGGCACCGCTGGCCGGTCGCCCGCACCGCGAGCTGGTTGGCCGGCATGCTGCTGCTGGCCGCGATCACCGACCTGGGCGTGGCCCGCTACGCGTACGTGCTGTTCAGCGCCCACATGGTGCAGCACATGGTGCTGTCGATGCTGGTGCCGATCCTGCTCGTCGGCGGCGCCCCGGTCACCCTCGCCCTCCGCGCCCTGCGCCGGCCCACGGACCCGCAGGTCCGCGGCGCCCGGGAGTGGCTGCTGATGGCGCTGCACAGCCGACCGGCGAAGCTGCTCACCCATCCCGTGGTCGCGTTGGGCATCTACGCCGGCAGCCTCTTCGGCCTGTACTTCAGCGACCTGCTGGGCACGCTGATGCGGTCCCACGTCGGCCACCTGGCCATGCTCGTCCACTACGTGGCCGCCGGGTACCTGCTGTTCTGGGTGCTCATCGGGGTCGACCCCGGCCGGCCGAGGCTCGCCCCTCCCCTGCTGGTGATCCTCCACCTGGCCGCGATGATGGCCCACGGCTTCTTCGGCCTCGTCCTGATGCAGAGCACCACCGTCATCGCCCCGGACTGGTACTCCGCCGTCCACCCCGCGTGGGCGTCCTCCCTGATCGACGACCAGAGGCTGGGCGCGGGGATCGCCTGGGCCTTCGGGGAGATACCGGCCGCGTTCGTCATGATCGTGCTGGTGCGCCAGTGGATCCGCGCCGACCAGCGCGAGCAGGGCCGGCTCGACCGGGCGGCCGACCGGGCCGAGGCCACCGGCGAGGAGGACGACCTCGCCCGGTACAACGCCTTCCTCGCCGCCGCCCGGCGTGCCGACGCCGGCCCGCAGGACGGCCGCGACCCCGCGCGTCCGTGACCGGGCAGGCGGCCGGTACGGTGCCGCCGTCTGCCTCGTCGGGGTGGCGGTCATGATGTACGCCCCGCTCGGCGGCTGACCCCGGCGGCACCGCCACCCGCCGGGCGGGGCAGCCCGGAGGCCCGTTCCAGCCCTGGCATGGTCATCCTGCCCGCCCACGCATGTCGAGCGCGGCAGTGTCATTGCGATACCGGAATTGTCCGCCAAGCAATTCAGGCCGATGTGTGGGGCGACGCGACATGGACCCGTGCCGAAATACCGTCGGCCCGTGACCGTAATTAGCATACGTGTGTTTCAGCAGGATGTCGGCTGAAGCGGACAACGACCACGCCGCATACGAGACGTCGGCCGCCGCGACGCCCGAGCCGTCCGCCCGCGTCCCGCAACGACCAGCAGGCTGGACACGGCGGCCGGTACGCAGGCGTCGGGAGCCCTCGCCCGGTCGCCGGCGGAGCGCCCATGTCCGAAAGATCGGTCAACCCACCACCAAAGGCCTCGCCGCTTCCGTCCGGACCGGGAAGTCAACCCATTTATGGATGCCAAAATGTAACCGTCTTTGGCCGAGGCAGGATGACACCCTGTCAGGGTCACAAACCGATTGATCGGCGTCGTATAGTAACTGTCCCGGAACGGGTGGGGAGCCGGAAGGGGTGGGGCATGAGGAGGATCCCGGCCGTGTCCTTGGTCATCGGAATCGCTTCCTCGCCGGCCGAGCGCCGGCAGCTCGCGCGACTGCTCGGCGGGACGGAGGCGTTTCTGATCGTCTCGAGCGTCGACCAGGCACGGGAGTTCCTCGACGTGGTGGAGACCCCGCCGCCAGGGGCAGCGGCCCCAGCCGTCCAGACCGTGGTCACGGCGGCCGCCGGCGGCGGCACCACTGCGCCACCACCCGACCTCAGCGTCGATTCCGACCGACGGGTGCTGCGCTGGCGGGACCGCGAGATCGAGCTGACCCGCCTGGAGCACGATCTCCTGCTGTGCCTGGTGGGAGCGCCCGGGCAGGTCTGGACGTACGAGCGGCTGCACCTCGAGGTCTGGGGCAACGAGCACCTCGGCCGCGGCTCCGACATGCATTCGGTCGTGCGGAGGGTGCGGCGCAAGCTGGCCGGGCTGAACGCCTCGGCGACGATCCACGCCGTCCGCGGGGTCGGCTTCCGCCTCGCCCCGGCCTGACCACGATCCGCCGCCGAGCGAGCCCGGAGACGCTGCCGGGCGACACCACGCACCGCTCGCACCCTCGGAACGCGCACCGCCAGCAGCCCTCGGACGCGCACTCCTGTGCCTTCGAACGCCGCACCGCCCGCCGCCCTCGAAACTGATCCGGCCCGCCTGGTCGATGACCAGGCGGGCCGGACTGTCAGCTAGCGGTCAACTGTCAACAACGGACGGGGGACAGAGCGAAGTCCTCCACCGTCGGGGTGGTGGTGTTGATCCTCGTCTGACGGGTCTGGGGCTTCCAGCCGTCCTTGGCGACGATCATCGTCATGGGGTTGTTCCGACGGTCCATCCAGTAGGCGTACTTGCCCTCGGCGTCGGTGGCGAACGTCCAGGACATCGCCCACGAGTCGATCTGGACGACGGCACCGGCAAGCGGCGAGCTGGCACCCTGGCAGCTCGTCCCGGTGACCGTACCCATCAACTTGCCCCAGGTGGTCGGCGGCTTCACGTTCATCGTCACGGCCACCGGCTCCACCGTGTACGGCGTGTTCTCCTTGATGGCGACCGAACCGGAGTAGGTGCCCGGCTGGTCGACGTTCGCCGTCATCCCGACGGTGACCGTGACCTGCTCGCCCGGCGCCAGCGTGACCGCCGTCTTGTCGATGGTCATCCAGCTGACGTCGGCGCCGCCCTCGGCGCACTCCTCGAACCCGGGCAGCGCCTCGCTGTCGGGCGTGGCGTTGAAGCTGCCGGAGGAGCCACCGACCTTGTAGAAGCCGCACGCCGCGGCACCGCGGTACCGCGGCGTGTTGGCGTTCGGCAGGTTGGACCACGAGTCGGTGGCCGGGTCGTAGGCGAAGCCGGCGTTCGTGATGGCCCCGCCCTGCACACCGCCGACGACCAGGAGCTTGCCGCTGGCGACAGCGAACGAGCTGGCCCAACTGTCGACCGGCGCGTCGGCGATCGCGGTCCAGGTGTTGGCCCCCGGGTCGAAGGCGTAGCTGGACTTCAGCACGGCGGAGCCGTCGTTGCCACCGGTGCAGTAGACGACGCCGTCGACCCCGCCGCAGGAGGCGAAGGCCACCGACTTCGGGTAGTCGGGCAGCGTCTCCCAGCTGTCGCTGCCCGGGTCGTACCGGACCACGTCGTTCGACATCGGCGTGCAGGACGACGTGGTGCAGCCACCGATGGCGTACAGCTTGCCGCCGACGACCGCCTGCCCGGCCGCGGAGCGCGGCGCGGGGTTGTCGGCCTTCTCCGTCCAGGTGTTGGCCGCCGGGTCGTACGACCAGGTGGTGCCGTCCGGGCCGGACGCCGCCCAGCCACCGGTCGCGATGATCTTCCCGTCCACGACGCCCACCGTCATGGCGTTGCGGGCGCCGGGAAGATCCGCGATCGGCGTCCAGGTCTGCGCGATCGGGTCGTAGACGAAGTTCTTCGTCGTGGACGCCGACCCGTTGGTGCCGGCGATCGAGTACACCTTGCCGTCCAGGTTCACCACCCGGTTGTCCATCACGTTCGCCGGGTAGTCGGCGATGTCGGTCCAGGGCGCGGCCTGCGGCCCGACCGCGGCCGAGGCCGCCGTCGCCGCCTTGCCGGTCGCCGCCGCGGCGAACGACGTCGGGGCGGTGAGCCGCTGCTCCGGCGCGCCGGTGGAGCCGAGCACCTGCTGCTTGCTGATCCGGGAGCCGTCGGCGCGCAGGAGGGTGAACCCGCCGTCGCGCTCGCTGAACTCCACGTCGACCGGGGCCCCGCCGGTGTTGGTCACCGTGAACGGCTTGTTGACCTTGCCGGTCGGCATCTGGACCGTTCCGCTCACCGCAGCCGGCGTGACCGACAGGCGGCCGGCCGCCAGCTGGAAGTTCGCGGCGGTCGCCCAGTCCTCCTGGACGTCGACCTGCTTGCTCTGGCTGACGTAGTTGCCGGCCTTCGCGGTGAACTTGTGGTTGCCCGTCAGCGACGAGAACAGCCAGTAGAAGCCGTCGGCCAGCCCGGCGTCGTCCGGCGTCGCCACGGTGGTGGCCTTCTCCGCCGGCCGCTCGTCGCTGGTGACGGTGGCACCGTTGACGTAGCCGTTGGTGTTCTTGTCACGGACGTGGCCGAGCACCAGGCCACCGTTGGTCGGCTCGCAGACGACCTGGCTGCCGATCAGCACGTTGTCGACCTCCCACCACCACTCGTACGAGGCGTCGTAGTAGTGGAACCGGACCCGGGTCTGCGCCTGGCCGGCGGCCTGCGGGATCGGGACCTCGGTCACCCGCGGCCCACGGACGTCGGCCGCCTGCCGGAGCACGTTCGTCCAGGTGGTGCCGCCGTCGACGCTGAGGTCGACATCGGCGCGGTCGCTGCCCAGCCAGTTGTAGTCCTGGTTGAACCGGATCACCGGAGCCGCGACGTCGGTCAGGTCGACGACCGGGCTGACGAGCGACGTGTCCTGCCGCCCACCGGAGCCGTACTCGTCACTGTCGACGATCGCGAAGTTGCCGGTGCCGCCGGTCAGGTTGCGGCGGCCGCCCTCGTCGGTGAACTTCCAGACCTGACCGGTGTTCGCGTGGTCCACCACGGACCAGCCAGCCGGCACGGTGGCGCCGTCGAACGTCTCGTACTCGCCGTCGGAGCCGAACCGGTAGCCGGGCGCCGTGGTGCACGAGTTGGTCTCCACCGGCACGGCGACGTTGGCGGTGACGTTGCCGCCGCCGACCACGACCTCCTTGGTGACGGCCTGGTAGCCCGGGTACTGCGACTCGACCTTGAGGTTGTACGTGGCCGAGGCCGGGAGCTTGATGCTGTATCGGCCGTTGACGGGCGTGGTGTAGTCGGACACACCGGACGGACCCTCGACGGTCACCTTGGCGTAGAGCGGCCAGCCGTGGCCCGACCCGTCGGTGACCGAGCCGCTGACGGTGACGCTGGGCACCGCCGTCAACGCGACGTTGATCGTCGTGGTCGCGTCGCGGGTGACGGTCGCCGGCGTCGTCTTGCCCTGGTAGCCGAACGCCGTCACGGCCACCTGGTAGTCACCGACCGGGAGCAGCGACGAGTACGTCCCGTTGGCGGCGGTGGTCAGCTCGCGGTCCGCCGCGCCCGTCAGGGCCACCTTGGCGCCCGCGATCGGGTCGCCGGTGGTCGCGTCCGTGACCGTGCCGGCCAGGGTGCCGGTGTCGCCGATCGGGGCCGCGTTGAGCAGCGCGAGCGCGTCCAGCCGACCCTCGCCGTACACGTTGTTGTCGTCGGTGGTGCCACCGCACTGGGTGTCGGCCTTGTCGACCGCCGCGTTGTCCAGCAGCGCGCGGGTCGGGTTGACCTCGCCGACCAGCGCCGGTGCCGCGGACCACAACAGCGCGATCGCGCCCGCGAGGTGCGGGGCGGCCATCGAGGTGCCGTTGTAGCTGGCGTAGCTGCCGCCCGGAACGCTCGACCGGACGTTCACGCCCGGCGCCGCGATGTTGGGTTTGATCTCGCCGTTCTGGCCTACGCCACGCGACGAGAAACCGGCGATGTTGTTGTTGATGTCGTAGGCGCCGGCCGAGTAGTTGCTGACCAGGCTGCCCGGGGAGCCGCTGGTCTGGCACGCCGACCCGTTGTTGCCGTTGGACCAGACACCGAAGATGCCCGACGCGGTCCAGGCCAGCGTCACGTCCTCCATGAACGGTTCGTTGGAGGGGCTCGTGGTCCCCCACGAGTTGTTGATGATGTTCGGCCGCTTGCTGACGTCCGGGTTCTGGCCGTTGAGGTCGGTCGGCTCGAGCATCCACTGGCCGGAGTTGACCAGCGCGGCGTCGCTGGGGCAGCAGCCGTTCGCGGCGATCCACTTGACCTCGGGTGCCACGCCGATCTGGTTCGCGCCCGCGGAGCCGGCCATCGTGCCCATGGTGTGGGTCCCGTGGCCGTTGCTGTCACAGGGCGCCGCCGCGCAGGTCCCGGCGGCGTTGT
The DNA here is from genome assembly GCF_043204765.1 of Micromonospora sp. NPDC047730. Lineage (NCBI taxonomy): Bacteria > Bacillati > Actinomycetota > Actinomycetes > Micromonosporales > Micromonosporaceae > Micromonospora > Micromonospora sp. NPDC047730. The sequence continues at coordinate 302,921 of NZ_JBIDCU010000007.1, forward strand.
ACCAGTTGTAGTTGTGGTCGAACGTGCCGTCGCCGTTGTTGCCGCGGTAGGAGTTCACCAGCGCCGGGTGGTCGAACTGGACCCCGGTGTCGATGTTCGCCACCGTGATGCCGGCGCCCTTGACGCCGTACTGGGACCAGACGTCGTCGGCGTTGATGTTGGCGATGCCCCACTCGAGGGCGTTGACCGTCTTCTCGTCGGTGCCCTTGGTGACCTCGGGCACCTGGTAGGCGACCGGGGCGTACAGGCCCTCGACCTCCGCGTGGGAGGCAATGCTCTCCGCCATCGCCAGCGAGCCGCCGCTGACCTTGATCGCGTTGGTGGCCCAGAAGGTCTCGTACTTCGCGCCCGCGCCGTCGAGCTCGGCACGGATCTTGGTCTGGCTCTCGGCGGCGGTTTTCTTCAACGCCGCCACGACCGCGGCGCCGCGCTTGTCCCAGTCCTTGATCGCTGCGGCCTGGTTCAGGTCCGCCCGGTCCTTGAAGCGGATCCAGAAGTCCCCTTCGGTCTTGCCCTGGAGCTGCTTGCTGAGCTCCGGCCGGATCTTGCCGTCTGCGGAGGCTGCTCCTGCCCCGGCCAGCGCGGCCTGTGCGCCGGAACCGAATGCGGCCAGGCCTGTCGCGGCGAGGACCAAGGCCGCGCCGGCACTCACCAGGGATCTGGCTGTGCGTCTCGTGGATGGACGTCTGAACATAGGTGGCGCCTCCTCCAGAACGACCCAGAGTGGAACGAGCCATGGTGGAGGGTGCGGGAAACGCACCTCCCCAAGTGGATGAAGTAGAAGGCACCCTTCCATGGCCCCCAGGCAACCGCGCGGGTCACGCCGGCTGCCCGTCTGGACACTATGATCGACATGAAAGGACGATCAAGAACTTGCCGTAAGCAATCTGTCACTAACAGTTGGCCAGCTCTCGGGGTGCTTGCCAATTTTTGTCACGATCATGACGAAGCTGGGCAGAAACCTGCCCATCGTTTCGGGGTGGGTGCTGTGGGGGCACACGACGAAGGCACGGCGTCGGACGGGCGCGATCCGGCCGAGGAACAATTTCCGCTGGTGATCGCGGTGGCACCGTCGCGGGCCGAGCGGATCCGACTCGCGGAGCGCCTCGAGGGCGTCGCACCGCTGCTGCTGGTCTCCGATCTCGACGAGCTGCGCAGGCTGATCGCGGCCCCGCAGCGGCTCCCCCCGGCGTCGTCCGGGCCGGCCCCTGCCGCCGCGCCCGAGGCGGCCGACGGCACGCTGCTGATCGACTCGGCCCGGTCGACCGCTCGCTGCCGGGATCGCGAGGTCGGCCTGACGCGACTTGAGCACGACCTGCTGATCAGCCTGACCACCGAGCCGATCCGGGTGTGGAGCTACGCCGAGTTGCACCGGACGGTCTGGCGTGACGAGGGGCTGGAGCGCAGGGCCGACGTGCAGTCGCTGGTGAAGCGGCTGCGGCGCAAGCTCGCCGGGCTCGGCACCGGCGTGACCATCGACGCGGTACGCGGCGTCGGGTTCCGGCTGACCGACCACCAGCAGCCGCGGGTCAGCGGTTCCTGATGCCTGCCTGACTTGGGCAGCCCGCATCGTGGTCCATCACCTGCAGCCCGGCGCGAGGTGGGGTAATGAGGTGCGGGTCCGACGCGTACGCCGTGTCGACCAGGACCCGGCCGGGGCGAGTTCTCGGGCGTCCGGTCGTCGGCCGTGGGACACGGATGGCGTCCAGGACCGGGATGAACCGCGGACTGTCGCCGCGGTGTCCGGCGGTCAGCAGGATGGCGAGCAGCTCAGGGTCGGCCCCGGCCCCTTCCACGACGACATTTGTCCAAGACTGATAGCCGGCAGCCCATGCATCATCCCCCGCATGAGTCAGTACGACGTTGAGCACTCGCATGGGATGCACGTGGTCCACGACGGCCCGCTGCAGGCGCCGCCGTTGCTGCTCATCCACGGATCGGGAGCCTCGGGCGCTTCCTGGAGCCCGATGATCCCGACACTCGCCGCCCACCATCACGTCATCCGGGTCGATCTCCCCGGCTGTGGCCAGTCCCCGCCCGCGCTGTCATACGACGTGCCCGCGCAGGCGGGCCGGGTGGCGGCGCTGCTCGACGATCTCGGCCTTCGGCACGTCGCCGTGGTCGGGCACTCCAGCGGCGGCTACGTCGCCACCGCGCTTGCCGAACAGCGCCCCAACCTGGTGCGGTCGCTCGCCCTGGTCAGCACCGGCCCGAGTCCCGAGGCGCTCCTCCCACAGCCGGCCATCCTTCGGGTCCTGCTGGGCCCGATTTTCGGCCCGGTCGTCTGGTCGAGGCGTTCGGACGCAATGATCGGCAAGGGGATCAGGGCTACGACCGCACGGCCGGTGGACATCCCGGACGACGCGATCGCCGATCTCAAGGGCATCACCTACCGCGTGTTCAGGACGGTGCTGCGCCGCAACACCGAGTACATCGCCGAGCGGAGCGTGCCCGAGCGTCTCGCCGCCCTCGAGGTCCCTGTGCTGGTGATCTTCGGCGCCGCCGATCCCCGCTGGGACCCGTCGTCGGCGCACCAGTACGACGCGGCGCCGACCGCGCGGGTCGAGCTGCTGCCCGGCGTCGGGCACATCCCCATGTTCGAGGCGCCCGAGGCGACCAGCGAACTGCTGCTGGGCTTCACGGCGACACCAACCCCGCCCGTGATCCCTCAGGCATAGGCTGGTCACGTGCTGTCGACCGGGACACAACCCGACTGGGCGTCGCTGGAGGTTGCAGTGCCGCGCCTGTCAGGTCGACTGCCGGGGACCAGCATGGCCGGGTTCCGCCAACGTGTCCCCGCACCCGTGGACATCGCCATGGTGGCACACCCATCCGTAACCCTGCTCGTCGATCTGAGCGAGGGAGAAGGCCTCGTCTACGACACCCCTGGCCGGCACGAGCGCGGTAGCGTCGTCATCGGGCTTCTCCCCGGCGATCTTCGGGCAACTGGCCGGGGGGTCGGCGAGTGCCTCCAGATCCGGCTGGAGCCGTCCGTGGCGGCAGCGGTGCTCGGCGCATCGACCGAGTTCAGCGGGACAGTCGTGTCCCTCGACGATGTCTGGGGCCACGACGCCGTGCGAGCCGAGCGCAGGCTGCGCGCCGCCGCCTCGTGGGACGAACGGTTCACGATCGCGGTGGAAATCCTCGGCCGACGGCTGGGCGCCCGCCCACCGATCGATCCGGAAGTCGCCTACACCTGGCGGCGGACGCTCACCAGCCGGGGGCGAGTGCGGGTCGATGGCCTGGCGGACGAGGTCGGCTGGAGCCGCAAGCGCCTGTGGTCCCGCTTCCGGTCCCAACTCGGCATCACACCCAAGCGCGCCGCCCGACTGGTTCGGTTCGACCACGCCGCCCACCTTCTCGCGGCGGGCCACTCCCCCGCCAGCGTTGCCATCGAGAGCGGCTACGTCGACCAGTCCCACCTTCACCGTGAGGTCAGGGCGTTTGCCGGGCTTACGCCCACGGCCGTGGCCGCCGCGCCGTGGCTCGCGATTGACGACGTTGCGTGGCCGGCTTCATCGCCAACCTCGAGCCCGATGACGGGTGGCGAACGCATCCCCGAGCATCGTTGAACAACCTGCCCACCACGATCTGGCTTCCCCACGACGCGCGGATTGAGAAACACGCCGTGTCAGGGCAGTTTCCGTCCACGGCCGCTGCAACAGCGACCGCACAGCGCACTTCCATCGGCAGTTCAGGATGCCCCCTCGACTCAGGCCACCTACCGACCGCGACCGCTCTTGATCAGTCAGCACGCGGACGGCGGCAGATCCGGATGCGGGGTGTCGAAGCGAGTCGGGCGGTACGGGTTCGAGTTCCGGCACGATGGGCTGGTGAGTGATCTGGTCGACGGCGTACTGGCTGGCCCATCCGATCACGGCGGCGTGGACGTAGAAGGAGGAGGACGCAATGCAGGCGATCCAGAAGGTCCGCCATCGACAGGCTGACGTCAACGGTCTGGAGGTGTTTTTTCGCGAGGCCGGGCGTCCCGGCCGGTCGACGGTACTGCTGCTGCACGGGTTTCCGAGCTCGTCGCACACATTTCGGGAGGTCATGCCGACGCTGGCCGACGTCGCGTACGTGATCGCGCCTGATCTTCCCGGCTTCGGCATGTCCTCGTCGCCAACCCTCGACAAGTACGACTACACCTTCGAGAACCTCTCACGGACGATCGAGAACCTACTCGACCAGCTTGGGGTCGAGCGCTTCTTCGTCTACCTGCACGACTTCGGCGCAGCGGTGGGATACCACCTGGCCACTCGCGCCCCGAATCGCATCCGCGGCCTTGTTGTCCAGAGTGGCAACGCGCACGAGGACGGCCTCGGCGAGCAGTGGGACAGCGCCAAGGCGTACTGGGCCGACCCGACCGACGCCAGGCGCGCCGAACTGCCGGACTGGTTGAACTTCGCCGGCACCCGTGACCAGTACCTCGCCGGGCTGCCCGAGTACCTGCGCACGCTGCACTCTCCCGAGTCGTGGCACCTCGACTGGGAGCGCATGAGCCGCCCCGGCAACCTCGACGCGCAGTTCGCGCTGTTCAGTGACTACGCCAGCCACGTCGCGCGTTTCGGTGAGATCGCCGAGTACCACCGGGCTCACCAGCCGCCGGCGCTCGTGCTGTGGGGACGGCGCGACCCGTACTTCGACGTTGACGAGGTCCTCGCCTACCACCGCGCCCTCGATCGCATGGATGCGCACATCTACGACGGCGGGCACTTCTTGTTGGAGACGCACGCGGCCGAGTGCGCCAAGCTCATGCGGGCGTTCGTGCTCGACCACGCTTGAGCTTGCTTTGGCAGGGGCAGGGGCCAGGACGCGCTCTCCCTGTCGGTCGGCGCGCGTGACGAGAGCGGCGTTCCGCTGATCGGTTCGTCGATCCCCATCTGAGCCACGGCCCGGTCCCGCGCGGGCCGCCGGACCGCCAGCCACTCGCTGCGGAGGTCGCCGAAGCCAGCCTCGGCCCCAACAACCAGACCCAGGTCGGAGAGATCGACTGCGTACGCCAGCCAGCAGTAGCTCCCATGCCAGGATCGAACGCGCTGTCATCGGCACGAGCGGGTGGCGCCGCCCGCCTGGCGACCGTACGTAGCGCCCACTCGGCGGCTACGGACGAGGATGCCCGACCGCTCCAGCCGAGCGCTGATCTCGCAGGCGACACCTCGCACGATGCCCGGCGCATACGGAACACTGGCGGGCATGGCTGACTTGGGCGATGCGAAGGCTGCGCTACACCACTACCTGCAGGCGGCTCGCGAAGACCTGATCTGGAAGCTCGACGGGCTGAGCGAACGCGAGGCCAGACTGCCCCGCACCGCGACCGGCAACAACCTGCTGGGAGTCGTCAAGCATTGCCTCAATGTCGAAGCCGGCTACTTCGGGCCTACCTTCGGGCGCGAATTCCCGACGCCTGAGGAACTGGTCCCCATGCAGGCGTTCGAGGAGGACCCGCAGGCAGACTGGTACGCGCGGGAGGAGGAGACGAAGGATGGGCTGATCGATCTGTATCGCCGTGTCGGGGTGTTCGTGGATCAGACGATCGAACAGCTACCGCTCGACGCGCCGGGGCGGGTGTCGTGGTGGCGGCCAGGTGGACAGGACGTGACGCTTCAAAAAATCATCGTCCACGTAACCTGCGACCTCGCTCGTCACGCCGGTCACGCCGACATCATGCGCGAGCAGCACGACACGGCGATCGGCCTGCGGCGGGAGAACACCAACATCCCTCACGACTATGACTGGCCGGCGTACGTCACCAGGCTGACGAAGCTGGCTGACCGCTTCGGATAGCCGCCCGGTCCCGTCGGTGCAGTCGGTGACTTCAGCATCCGCTCTTCGGCGGGTGAGGACGCCACGGCTGGCCAGCGCGACAAGGAGCGGACCACCAACCCATCCGCCACGGCGGCTCAGCGGAGCCGACAAGCTGGCGGCGAAACTCCAGAGGTGCGGACGCAGCAGCCGCGTCACGGTCTGTTCCGCCGCGGGCTCGGCGTCCCTCATTGGTGGTGGGGCAGACCGCTCCCCCACCGGGGCAAGGTCCGAGGCGTTCATCGTTCTCCCGTCTTCATCGATCTCTCCTCACGACCAGGCCGGCGGTCGCGCCGATGGCCGTACCCCGGGTCGGCCAGCCGGTTGTGTCGATCGCCCGGGCCATGTGGGCCATGGCGGCGGTGACGTGGAACAGAAACCGGCCGGCCGAGGCGATCACCCGGTGAGGCCCCCGCGGAGGAACTCGGTGATCTCCGCTCGTGCGGCCTTGGCCTGGGGTACCACGCCCGGCATGCTGAGGAACGCGTGCGTGGCTCCGGGGTACTCGGTGAGCCGTGCGGCGGTCCCGGCCGCCCGCAGTCGTTCGGCGTAACGGCGGCCGTGATCGGCCACCGGATCCAGGGTCGGCACCACGACGAGCGCGGGGGCCAGCCCGCTCAGGTCGTCGGCATACAGCGGCGACAACGCGCGAGGATCCGTTCCCGGCGGCACGGCGAGCCGCTGGAACAGCCGCATCTGCGGCATGGTGAGGGTCGGGCTGTTGGCGTGTTCGTGCATCGAAGCGTGCTCGAACCCCGCCGCGGTGAGGTCAACGGCCGGGTTGACCAGCACCTGTGCCCGCAGGAGCGGGCCGGACTTCTTGGCCCGTATCGCGGCCAGGGCGGTGACCATCGAGCCGGTGCTCTCGCCGAAGACGGCGATCCGGGCCGGGTCGATGCCCCACTGCGCGGCGTGCTGTACCACGTGCAGAAGCACGTCCCAGCCGTCGTCGACGGCCGCCTGCAGCGGAGTCTGAGGATCGAGGAGCCGATGCTCGACCGACACGACGAGCCCGGGTAGCCGCGCGGCGAGGTGGCTGTTCACCCAGTCGCTCTGCACCGCCGTGCCCACGAATCCGCCTCCGTGAACATGGAGCACGAGTGGCAGGCCGGCCCGGGCGGCGCCTTCGCCCTCGCGCCCGGGCGACGGCCGGTACGTCCGGACGCGGAGCCTGCGTCCGGGAAGTGCGACCTCCTGCCACTGGATCGTGACGCCGCGGTCCGGGAACCCGGTGATCAGCCGCGCCAGGCGGGACGACCGCTTACGGTTCACCGCCTCCCGCAGCACCACCAGTTCCTCGGCCGTCATCGCCGACCAGTCCGGCTCCTTGCCCAGGGCCTGCATCAGCCGGATGCCCAGCGGCGCCCGCTCCGCGGTGACCTCGCTCATGGTTCTCCTCGACACTTTGTGGTTTCGATACCGAGAGTATCGATACCTAAGGTAGCGTAATCGGCTACCGTGTCAACATGACCCCTGGGACCACATCCGCCAGGCCGCCCGGCCGTCCGCGCACCGGCGTCAACGCCGCCGTCTTCACCGCGACGCTGAGCACCGTCCACGAGCTGGGCTACGCGCGCGCCACCGTCGACCGCATCGCCGCCACGGCCGGCGTCGCGAAGACGACGATCTACCGTCGCTGGCCGTCCAAGGGCGCGCTGGTCGTGGACTGCCTCCTCGACGCGTTCGGCCCGGTGCCGGTGGCGAGCGGCAGTCGAGCTCAGCTCGTTTCCTCGGCCATCCATTGGATCGCGGCGAAGATCGGCGAGCCCGGGGTGGGCGACGCGTTCGCCGGCGTGTTCAGTGACGCCGTCAGCGATCCGACCCTGCGCGAGATCCTGTCCGCGCGGCTGCAGGAGCCGTACCGGCTCGCGCTCCAGGAAGCCCTCGGCGAGCCGGAGAACCGGGTCCTGCTCCTCATCGACGTCGTCGTCGGGACCCTGCTCCACCGGATGGGCATGACCGGCGAGCCGATGACCGACGCTGACGTCGCGGCACTGGTCGAGATGGTCCTGCCGCACTTTGCCGACGACGGCGGTCGGCCCAGACCTGCCGTCGACTGACGGCGGCACCGGAAAGGAGACGCCGGCCGCCGACCGCGCCTGTGGACCGAGCAGGCGTAGGCCGCGCTCGACCGGCTGACAGGCGACGAGGACGCGAGGCGCTGTCGCTCACTCGTCCACCTCTCACGTGGGGGCACGAACGGGGCATTCACGGATTCGGAACACGGGGTGACGAGGCGCGATCCGGCGGGACTCCGGCAAGGGGGCTGCCGGCCCCAGCCCCAGGTGCGCCCGTGCGCCAGGCGCGGCGGCGAGGTAGCGGCGGAGGATCTCGGCGCGACGCTCGGACGCGATCTCCTCGAGCAGGATCGGGGTCTCGCGACCCCGACGGCGGAGCGCGGCCCTACCGCCCGCCGCCTGGACGTTCCGCACCCAGTTCGCATCCGGCCCGAGCATCGACACGAGGTATTCGGCACGACGGTAGGCCGTGACAGCGACCGGAAGCGAGGTGACGTTGCCGCTGTGACGCCCCAGCACCTTCAGCACGGCAGCGTGGCGCGGCGACAACCACCGAGCCCCGTACACCAGGACATCGAGCTGGTTCATCAGCCGCATGAGCCCGTTCGGCCGTCCTCCCCGATACATCGCGCGCTTGACTGACGCGACCGCGCGTACGACAGCTCGCCCGAGGCTCCGCGCCCGCACGGCGCGTTCGGTCGCGACTGCTTGTTCACTTGCCCTGTGACCGGTGTCTGGCGAGGCTCGGTCTAGGCGCCCGGGCTGTCGCTCTCTCATCGGCTGCCCACGCTGGTCGTGTGGTGTTTTGGCCTGCGCGGTCCCGGGCGTCGCCTAGCGGTCCGGGCTGTCGGCGGCGGCCATGACGCGCAGCGCGTTGGGGTCCAGGCCGATCCGGATCGGGGTCTCGCCGTACGGCTCCCCGTCCACCTCCACGGGCGCCGGCCGGTCGGTCTCCAGCCAGAGTTCGCGTACGGCGAGGAACGGCTCGTCGACGAGGGTGCGGCGATGGCCGGTGGCCGCGTTACGCGCCGTGTCCCGCAGCAGTCCGCGGCGGGTCGGGCCACCCACCGGGTACGCGACCAACAGCCGGTCGTCGGCGTCCGCGTCCGCGGTGATGGGCCGCCCCGCGTGGAAGCCGCCGTTCGCGACGTACAGCTGGTGGGTGAGGAACTCGTGCCGCCGTCCCTCGGCGCGTACGGCGGCGCGCAACGGCCGGTGCCGGGTCAGCAGCGCCAGGGCGGTCATCGGGTACGCGATCCGGCCGATGACCCGCTTGAGCCGCGGCGGTGTCCTGAGCATCACGTCGGCGGAGAGGCCGATGCCGATGTGGTTGGTGAACCGCATGTTGCCCACGAGTCCGAGGTCGACGTCGATCACCTTGCCGTCGGTGAGGACCGCGACCGCCGCGTCGAGGTCGAGCGGGATGCCCACCGTACGCGCGAAGTTGTTGGTGGTGCCCAGCGGCAGCAGGCCGAGCGCGATGTCGCGGTGGGCGAGCAGGCGCGCGGCGGTGCCGATCGTGCCGTCGCCACCGCCGGCGACCAGGAGGTCCGGCCCGAGGTCGGCGGCGTCGGCGAGGCTCTGCTCGAGTTCGGCTGGCCGGTCGACCGGGTACGTGCCGAGCAGGGTGAACCCGGCAGCGACCAGCCGCGACCGGGTCTCCTCGTAAAGCTGGCGGCCCCGGCGGGAGTGGGCATTGACGACCAGCACCGCCCGCCGCTCCCGCCGGATGGCCGCGCTCAGCTCCTGCTTCGTCCGCATAGGGCCCGACCCTAGCGCCGGACGGACGGCGTACGGCGCACGCCCGCCGGGTGTTCGGGTCGGCGGTGCCGTTGGCCACCCGGTTGATGGGTGCGCGCCGCCCACAGCGATGCGGGCCGGTGATCAGCGAGACGGGGGCAGGGCGGCCGGTGGGCCGAACCGGACCGGCACGCCGGGGGAATACAGCACGCTGGCCGGCGGCCCGGTCGGCGCCGGCAGCCCGGCGGCGGTGACCAGCTCGTCGTCCAGGTGCAGCAGCTCGGCCCGGTGCAGCGGCCAGCGGGGATGCCAGTTCGGCAGGTGTCGCGTGCGACCGTACGCCCGGGTGTGCAACCCCCATCGGGCGGTGACGAAATGCTCCAGCGGGGTCGGCTCGGCGATCGCCCCACCCACCCGAACCACCATCCGGCTCGTCGCACCGCGCGGACCGGGCCAGCGACGCCGGCACCGGTAGGTGTAGCGGTCGCCGTCCCGGTCCAGCCGCATCGCCGACCACATGTACGGCAGCCGCAGGGTCGCCCGGGCAGCCAGCACCGGGACCAGCCGGGACGCGTCGAGCGAGCGGAACACCACGGCCCGCCGGCCGGCGCCGTCGACCGAGTAGAGCCGGACGTTGGTCTCCCAGAAGCTGCCGAGGTACGGCACCCCCGGCCCACGGCCGAGGCCCAGCCCCACCATGCGGAAGCCGACCAGGCCGACATAGCTGAGCCCGTCGAGGGTGTCCGGGCGGGTGCCGGCCGGCAGCAGCGGCGCGACGAGCTCCGGAGCGACCGCCCAGTGCAGGAAGGCGAGGTCCTCCCAGCGCTGCCGCAGGATCGCTCGCGGGAACGCCTGCTCGGGCGCGCAGTCGACCGGCTCGATGTACACGTGCCCATCCTGCCCGGCGGCACCGGGTGACGCTCCCCTCCCGGGCGTGATCTCGACATTTCCGGGAAGACGGGCGCGGCAGGGTGCTGCCCCGTGCACCGGGTGCGAGGCGAGCGGACCTGGCCCGTGCGCGGCAGCGGGCTGATCGCCGCCTGGGACCGATCCGGAAGTGGAGCGAGATAGATGGCAGGAAGAACCACCATGGGCGTCCGATCGCTGACGGACAGCCTCGGCATCGAACGGGCGAGCCAGGACCGCAGGTCCGAAAGGCTGGCGCGGCTCCTGGGCTGGGCCAGTGTCGGCCTCGGAGCAGCGGCGCTCGGCGCCCGGCCGCAGGTCAGCCGGATGTGCGGCATCGACGATTCGCGTACGGCCCGGACGGTGCTGCGGATCGCCGGCGTGCGGGAGTTCGGGCACGCCGCCGCGCTGCTGATTCCGCGCCGGGCGGGGTGGGGGGCGTGGACGCGGGTCGCCGGCGACATCATGGACCTCGCCGCCAGCGGCCGGGCGCTGCGGAACCGCCACGATGAGCGGCGACGGCGGCTGCGCTACACGACCTGGGCGCTCGCCGGCATCACCGCTGTCGACCTCTACACCGCGGTACGGGTCACCCGGGGCCGACGGATGACGGGCGACAACCAGGTGGAGGCGTCGATCACGGTCAACCGCAGCGTCGAGGACACCTACCGGTTCTGGCACGACTTCGAGAACCTGCCACGGTTCATGTACCACCTGAAGTCGGTGCGGATAGCCGGCAACCGGCGTTCCCGCTGGACGGCGAAGGCCCCGGCCGGCGGCAGCGTCGAGTGGGAGGCGGAGGTCGTCGACGACCGCCCCGGCGAGCTGATCAGGTGGCGCTCCGTGGCGGGGGCGCAGGTGCCCAACTCCGGGTGTGTGCGGTTCAGGCCGACGGCGGGCGGACGCGGCACGGAGGTCCATGTCGAGCTGACGTACTCGGTGCCGGGCCGGCGGTTCGGCGCGATGGTGGCCAAGATGTTCGGTGAGAGCCCGCAGCAGCAGACCTGCGACGACCTGCGGCGGTTCAAGCAGGTCATCGAGACCGGCGAGATCACGAAGTCCGACGGCAGCCCACAGGGCAGCAGCGTCCAGCAACAGCTGAAACAGCGCCCCGCCCAGCCGCTGCCGACCCGCTGACCGGTCGAGAGAAGGCAGGAAGCACATGAGAGCCACCTGTTGGGTCGCCCCGAACAAGGTATCCGTCGACGACGTGCCCGACCCGCAGATCATCAACCCCCGGGACGCGATCGTGCGGATCACGTCGTCCGCGATCTGCGGCTCGGACCTGCACCTGCTCCAGGGATACCTCCCGGCGATGAGGAAGGGCGACGTGCTCGGCCACGAGTTCATGGGCGAGGTCGTGGAACTGGGCCACGGCGTCCGGGACGGGCTGGGTGTCGGCGACCGGGTCGTGGTGGCCTTCCCGATCGCCTGTGGCAACTGCGTCGCCTGCGCGAACGGCCTCTACTCCATCTGCGAGAACTCCAACCCCAACGCGGCCGTCGCCGAACTGGCGATGGGTCACTCGCCCGCGGGCGTCTTCGGCTACTCCCACCTGCTCGGTGGCTACGCCGGCGGCCAGGCGCAGTACGTACGCGTGCCGTACGCCGACGTCGGGGCGCTCAAGGTCGAGGACGACCTGCCGGACGAGAAGGTGCTGTTCCTGTCCGACGTCCTGCCGACCGGCTACATGGCCGCCGAGATGTGCGACATCGAGCGCGGCGACGTCATCGCTATCTGGGGGGCGGGGCCGGTCGGTCAGCTCGCCGCCGCCAGCGCCTTCCTCCTCGGCGCGGAACGGGTGATCGTCATCGACCGATTCCCGTACCGCCTCGCGATGGCGCGAGAGAAGACGGGCGCGGAGACGATCAACTACGAGGAGACCGACGTCCTCGACGCCCTGCGGGACATGACCGCCGGGCGCGGGCCCGACGCCTGCATCGACGCCGTCGGCGTGGAGGGGCATCACGCCTCGGCGGCGCTGCACGCGTACGACAAGGCCAAGCAGGCGCTCAAGATGGAGACGGACCGACCGCACGCGCTTCGGGAAGCCGTCCTGAGCTGCCGCAACGGCGGCACGATCTCGGTGATCGGCGCGTACGGCGGCTTCATCGACAAGTTCCCGATGGGCTCGTTCACGAACCGGTCGCTGACCATGCGGTCGGGCCAGACCCACGTGCAGCGCTACATGCGGCCGCTGCTGGAACGCATCCGTAAGGGCGAGATCGACCCGAGCTTCATCATCACCCACACCATGCGGCTCGACGACACGCCCCACGGCTACGACATCTTCAAGAACAAGCAGGAGGACTGCGTGAAGGTCGTCCTCAAGCCCTGACCCTCGCGGTCGTGCCGGTCTAGGACGACGGCGCTCCGGTCCTGCTCCTCGCTGCGGCCCGTCTCCCGCCGCGACATCGCCTTCGCCACCTCGATGGAGAACGGTGACCCCGGCGGCCCGCATCAGGACCGGCGGCCCCTCGGCGGTCAGCTCGCCGACGCCAGCCGCCCGCCGTCGGCCAGCACGTCCCGGGCCTGACGGGCGAGCAAGGAGGTGCTCGGAGCGCCGGGCGAGCTGCTCGCCGAGGCGGGCGTGCCGCGCCGCCTCCGCCTCCCGCCCGGCCGCCCGGTGCGCCGCGGCCAGACCGATGTGGGCGCAGACCTCCGCGCGGCGGTAGCCGATCTCCCGGCTCAGCCGCAGGGCCCGGTGCAGGAGGTCCTCCACGCCTGCCGCCACCTTGTGACCAAGGTTTGAATGATGGTTCAATTCTTGCGTGGTCTACCGGAGCACCGACCGTGTGAAAGCTCGGCTGAGCGCGTCCCGCGACCGGATCATCGTCGCCGCCCTGGAGATCATGGCCGGGCACGGGTACGCCGGCTGTTCGATCGCCGCCGTCGCCGAGCGGGCCGGCATGGCCACCGGCAGCGTCTACCGCCACTTCCCCACCAAGGCCGACCTGTTCGCCGAGGTGTTCCGCACCGCCTCCCAGCGGGAGGTGGACGCGGTCGCGCGCGCGGCAGCGCTGGAGCCCACGGTCGCCGCGCAGGTGTCCGCCGTCATCGAGACGTTCTCCGGCCGCGCGCTGCAGTCCCCGCGGTTGGCGTACGCCCTGCTCGTCGAGCCGGTCGACCCGGCGGTCGACGCCGAGCGGCTCGTCTTCCGCCGGGCGTACGCCGAACTGATCGCCGGCTACGTCGCGGCCGGCGTGGCGAGCGGTGAGCTGCCCCCGCAGGACCCGGAGCTGACCGCGACCGCTCTCGTCGGCGCCCTGGCCGAAGCGATGGTCGGCCCGCTGGCGGCCGGGGTCGCCGGCCCGAGCACCATCCCCAGCCTGATCACGTTCATCCACCGCGCGATTGGAGTGTCGCCGTGACGACGCACGAGGTCCGCAACCAGGTCCCCCCGCTGGCCGGCTACGACGCGGCGGACGACCCGGCGCTGCTCGACGGGCTCGCCCGGGAGGGCGCCGGGTGGGCCACCGCCGAGCTGCACGAGCTCGGCCGGATCGGCGGCACCGAGCAGGCGATCGAGTACGGGCGGCTGGCGAACGAACACCCGCCGGTCCTGCGCACCCACGACCGCTACGGCCACCGGATCGACGAGGTCGAGTTCCACCCGGCCTGGCACGAGCTGATGCGCACCGCGGTCACGCACGGGCTGCACGCCGCGCCGTGGGCGGACGACCGGCCCGGCGCACACGTAGCCCGGGCCGCCAAGTTCTACACCTGGCGCCCCGACGCCGGGCACGGCTGCCCCATCTCCATGACGTACGCGGCGGTGCCGGCGCTGCGGCACGACCCGGAGCTGGCCGCACGGTACGAGCCGCTGCTCACCGCCGCGACGTACGACTTCGGGCTGCGCGCGCCGCTCGGCAAGCGGGGGCTGCTGGCCGGCATGTCGATGACGGAGAAGCAGGGCGGCTCGGACGTACGCGCCAACGCCACCACCGCCCGCCCGGAGCCGGACGGCACCTACCGGCTCCTCGGGCACAAGTGGTTCACCTCGGCGCCGATGTGCGACGTCTTCCTCACCCTCGCCCAGGCGCCGGGCGGGCTCACCTGCTTCCTCGTGCCGCGGGTCCTCCCCGACGGCACGCGCAACCCGATGCGGCTGATGCGCCTGAAGGACAAGCTCGGCAACCGGTCCAACGCCTCTGCGGAGGTCGAGTACGAGCACGCGCTGGCCTGGCGCGTCGGTGACGAGGGCCGTGGCGTACGCACCATCATCGACATGGTCAACCTGACCCGCCTCGACTGCGTCATCGGCGCGGCGGCCGGGATGCGCCAGGGCGTGCTCACCGCCGTCCACCACGCCACCCACCGGCAGGCCTTCGGCCGGTACCTCGCCGACCAGCCGCTGATGCGCAACGTCCTCGCCGACCTCGCGGTCGAGTCCGAGGCCGCCACCGTCCTGATGATGCGGCTCGCCGGGGCGACCGACCGCTCCGCGCGCGGTGACGCCGGCGAGACCGCGTTCAAGCGGCTCGCCCTCGCCATCGGCAAGTACTGGGTCTGCAAGCGCTGGCCGACGCACGCCGCCGAGGCCCTGGAATGCCTGGGCGGCAACGGCTACGTCGAGGAGTCCGGCATGCCGCGGCTGTTCCGCGAGTCGCCCCTGAACTCGATCTGGGAGGGCTCCGGCAACGTCGCCGCGCTGGACGTCCTGCGCGCCCTCGCCAAGGAACCGCAGGTCATGGAGGCTTTCCAGGCCGAGGTGGCCACGGCCGCCGGCGCCGACCCGCGGCTCGACGCCGCCGTACGACGGGTGCGGGCCGACCTGGCCGACCACGGCGACCTCGAGCTGCGGGCCCGCCGCGTCGTCGAACGGCTGGCGCTCGTCCTGCAGGGCTCGCTGTTGGTGCGGCACGGCCACCCCGCCGTCGCCGACGCCTTCTGCGCCTCGCGCCTCGGCGGGGACCACGGCCACGCGTTCGGCACCCTGCCGCCCGGAGTCGACTTCGCCACGATCATCTCCCGCGCCGTGCCCAAGGTGGGCTGAGGCCACCGCGGCACTCCCCCACGATCCGGACCCGGCGCGTCACACCGATTCGACGACCTCCGACTCGTGGGGGATGCCCTGCTCGACCAAAACCGGCGGCCCGCCGGGTCGACGCCACGCCCGGTAGTCCCGGAAGGACATGGGGAGGCCGCGCGCGGCGAACGGATCCGCGGAGTCCATGACCTGGATGTGCAGGTGCGGCTGCGTGGAGTTGCCCGAGTTGCCGCAGTCGGCCAACTCCCGGCCGGCCGCCACGGGCTCGCCCTCGCCCACCCGGATCGAGCCGGCGCGCAGGTGGGCGAGCACGACGTACCCGCGACGGCCCGCCAGCTCGAGGATCACGTGGTTGCCGGCGAGCGCGCCCGCGCCCCCGCGAGCCCGGGACGCCTGGGTCAGGGCGTAGGGCACCCGCGCGAGCGGTGACCGCCGCGCCACGTGGTCCACCTCGCCGTCGTGGACCGACACCACCCTGCCGGCGGCGGGCGCGAGGATGGGCTGACCGAACGCGAAGAACCGCTCCGCCGGCTCCGTGGCCAACAGCGCGCGCCAGTCCCGCGTGGTCGCCGTGCGCCGGCCCCGCACCGCGACGAAGTCCATGGCGTACGTCGTGGCGAACAGGTGGGTGCCGTGGCTCGGCACGCGCCGGGCCGGACTGTTGCGCGCGAGCCACGTGCCGCGAAACGGTAGCGTGAGCACGACGTGGTCGAGAGCGGAGATCGTGAACCTCCCGTGTCACCTGCTCGTCCCCGCCACGAACTCTACCGGTGGACCGCCGTCAACGACGTGAGCCGGGCGTGCCGGCCCCGTCTCCCAGGCGGGGCAGGCCGGCCAACCAGCGATCCAGGGCTGCCGGCGAGCGGAACAGCAGCACCGGCGGCCCGGTCGGGTCGGCCTGCCAGGCCCGCATCCGTCGCCGGGCCCGGCCGAAGGCGGTGAGGTGCCACACCAGGATCGAGTCCCGGGACAGCACGCTGCCCAGCGACTCGCGGTTGCCGTTGCAGATCTCCTCCCCCGTCCGCAACCGGCGGACGGTGCGACGCAACAGGCGCCCGAAGGAGCACCAGCGCGGGTAGTCCAGGCCGACGACCAGGTCGGCGCGGGTCAGCACCACGTCCCGCCACCCGTGGTATGCGCCGTCGAGGATCCATCGGTCGCGTCGGCAGATCGCCTCGATCCGGCTGCGCTGCTGCGCGACCGGCACCTCGACCCAGCCAGGCTCCCAGAGCAGGTCGTCGACGGGGTACCACGGCAACCCCAGGTGCCGGGCCAGCCGCGCCGCCAGGGTGGACTTGCCGGCGCCGTACACCGCGTAGATGAGGATGCGCGAGGGAGCGCTCATCGCGGCAGCGTACGCCGGTGGCGCCACACCGCCCGGTCCACCGTGTCCCACCCCGCCGTCAGGCTCGCCAGCCTGGCCGGGGTGGCGGGACTATCCTCGCCGGGTATGAGCCAACGCGTCGGTCCGGCCCAGCCTCCCCTGTGGCGTGACCGCAACTTCGGCGCGTACTGGGCGGCGCAGTCGCTCTCCGCCGCCGGTGACTCGTTCGCCTACATCGCGGTGCCGCTGCTGGTGCTGCACGCGACCGGGTCGGTCGCCCAGATGGGCCTGCTCACGGCCGTGGCCGGCGCCGCCTCCGTCGGCGCGGGGGTCTTCGGCGGCGTCCTGGTCGACCGGTACGACCGGCGGACACTCATGGTCGCCGCAGACCTGGCCCGCCTGGTGCTCTACGCCCTCGTTCCCCTGGCCTGGCTCGCCGGCCCACAGATCTGGCTGCTCTTCGTCGTCCTGCCCATCTGCGAGGCGGCCGGCATGGTGTTCCAGGTCGCCGCGGTGACCGCGGTACGCAACCTCGTCGACCGACACCGGATCACCGAAGCCAACGGGCGGTTGCAGGCGACCTACGCGACGGCGGCCGTGGGCGGGCCACTGCTCGCGGGTGTGGTGTCCGCCCGGTTCGGTCCCACGGCGGCCATCGCCATCAACGCGGCCAGTTTCGCCCTGTCAGCCGCCGGCCTCTGGCTGGTCCGGCTCCGGCAGCCCGCCGAGGGTGAAGGGACCGGCAGCGGGCTGGGGCGGGAGACGCGACTGGCCGAGTTCCTGGCCGGCGCCCGGTTCCTCTGGCGTCAGCCCGTGCTCCGCTCGCTGACCATCCTGCTGTCGGTCTTCATCTTCCTGACGTACGGATTCACCGACGTGCTCATCTACCACGTCAAGTACGACCTCGGCGGCTCCGACGGCACCGTCGGCACGGTGCTCGGGCTGGCGGCGCTGGGCACGATCGCCGGAGCGCTGCTGGCGGCGCCGTTACGCCGCAGGCGTGGCTTCGGAGTCACCTGGATCGGCGCGGTGTCGATGTGCGGTCTCGCCATCGCCGGCATCGGCGTCGTCGGAGACGTGCACGGCGTCACCGTGCTGACCGCGGTATACCTGTGCGGCGTCAGCGTGGGCGGGATCTGCTCGATGTCGCTGCGCCAGGAGATCACGCCCGATCACCTGCTCGGGAGGGTCACGTCGGCTTTCTGGAGCACGCACTACTCGCTCGGCCCGGCCGGTGCCGCGGTGCTGACCTGGGCCGCCGGCCGGTACGGCGTCACCGCGGTGGCTCTCGTCGCCGGAACAGGGTGTCTCCTGGTCGCGGTCGGCGGACTGTTCACGCCCATCCGCCGGGCCGGCGCCGAGCCGGTCGCCCACGAGCCGGAGCTTCAGCGGGCCACCACCTGAGGCGGGCTACGGTCGCCTTCACGACGACAGCCTTCACCTTGTCGGCTCCAGGTTGTTCACTTCGGTCGCAGCGCCGCAACAGCGAAAGGGGTCGCCGTCATGTCGATCAGCCACACCAGTGTCGGTGACTCCGACGCGAGCCCGGTCACCGTCGGGCACGGGCCGCGCAGGGTGCTGGCGCTACACGGCTGGTTCGGGTCGGCGCGGGGCTGGGGCTGGCTACCGGAACTGATCGACGTCGAGCGCTTCACCTGGGCTTTCCTGGACTACCGGGGCTACGGTGCGCGCACCAGCGTCGCGGGCGACCACAGCATCGCCGAGATCTCCCGTGACGCCCTGGCCCTCGCCGACTCCCTCGGCTGGGACACGTTCTCGGTGATCGGGCACTCCATGGGCGGCAGCGCCGCCCAGCGGGTGCTCGCCGACGCGCCGGAGCGGGTGGACCGGCTCGTCGGCATCAGCCCGGTCCCGGCCGGTGGTGTGCCCTTCGACCTGCAGGGCTGGGCCCTGTTCGACGGCGCCGCCGCCAACCCGGGCAACCGGCGCGCCATCATCGACCTCACCACCGGCAACCGGCTCTCCGGCCGCTGGCTGGACGAGATGGTGCGGTTCTCCCTCGACCACTGCACCCGGGAGGCGTTCGGCGCCTACCTCACGGCCTGGGCGCGTACCGACTTCACGGACGACGTGAAGGGCAACCAGGTGCCGGCGCTCGCCGTCGTCGGCGAGCACGACCCGGCGCTGGGCGCCGACACGATACGCGAGACCTGGATGCGCCACTACCCGAACGCCCGGCTGGAGGTACTCGCCAACGCGGGGCACTACGCGATGTACGAGACCCCGGTGCGGTTGGTCACGGTGCTCGAGGAGTTCCTCGGGCAGTGAGCGTCGATCCGGCGCCCCTGGTCGATCCCCGCACCTACGTCGACGGCGTTCCGTACGACCTGCTCGCCACGCTGCGCGCGACCAGCCCGGTGGTGTGGGTCGAGGAGCCCCCGCTGCTCGGGCTGCCCGGCGGTCCGGGCTTCTGGCTGGTGCTCCGACACGCCGACGTGACGGCCGTGCTCAGGCAGCCAGGGCTCTTCTCGTCGGCGCTCGGCGCCACCCAGATCCGCGACCCGGCGACCCCGGAGGACCTGGGTTACGTCCGGCGAATGATGCTCAACATGGATCCGCCGGAGCACGGCCGGCTGCGCCGGCCGGTCGCCCGCTCGTTCACCCCGCGCGCGGTGGCCGCGCTGGAGGCGTCGATCCGCGCGAACGCGGCGGCGCTCGTCGAACGCGCGCTCGGCGACGCGGACGAGGGCAACTGCGACTTCGTCCGCGACCTCGCCGCCGACCTGCCGCTGCTCACCCTCGCGGACGTGCTCGGGGTGCCGGAGCGCGACCGCTGGCTGCTGTACGACTGGTCGAACCGGGTGATCGGCTTCCAGGATCCGGACTACGCCGTGTCCGCCGCCTTCGACCCGCAGGCCGGCACCGCCGCGGCCCGCGAGGCGCTGCGGCACCGGCCGGTGCCGGACGCCGACGGCCGGATGCCGGATCCGCGCGCCCGGGCCGGCATGGCCGACCTCTACGCGTACGCGCACCTGCTGGCCGGGTCGAAGCGCCGCAACCCGGGACAGGACGTCATGTCCATCCTGCTGGCGCACCGCGGCGACGACCGGCTCTCGGTGGACGAGTTCGAGAACATGTTCTGGCTGTTCGCCGTGGCCGGCAACGAGACCGTCCGCAACGGCCTGCCCGGCGCGATGATCGCCCTGCTGGAGCATCCGGCGGAGATGGCGCGGCTACGCCGGGACCCAACGCTGTTCGACACCGCCGTCGACGAGCTGCTCCGCTGGTGGACGCCGGTGATGGTGTTCCGGCGTACCGCCACGGTGGACACCGTCGTCGCCGGGGTGTCGGTGCGGGCCGGGGACAAGGTGGTGGTCTCGTTCGCGTCGGCCAACCGCGACGAACGGGTCTTCGCCGAGCCCGACCGACTCGACCTCGCCCGTCACCCCAACCCGCACCTCGTCTTCGGTCACGGGCCGCACTTCTGCCTCGGCGCGCACCTGGCCAGGTGCCAGCTCCGTGCGCTGCTCCAGGAACTGCTTGCCCGCACCGCCAGCGTCGCGTACGCGGGCCCACCCGACTACCTGCGCTCGAACTTCCAGCGCGGCGTCAAGCGCCTGCCGATCCGCTGGCGGCGCCGCTGATCACGCCCCCGACCCCGCCGAATCACCGGTGTGCCGTGCGGCCCAGGCAGGCGGAACCGGCCGGTTCAGGTGATGACGGGGCTGCGGCGCTCCAGCAGGACCACGTCGCGCCAGCGGCCGTGGTGGCGGCCGACCCGCTCGCGGATGCTATCCGCTCGGCGTCTGTGGCGTCATGGGTCGGACGGTGATGCCGGCCATGTCGCGGCCTGTCGGGGTGTTGCCGGTTCGCAGGGGAAGGCGACGTCGACGCACGGTTCAGTGTCGGTCGCGGTGTCCCAGTTCTGGTAGTAGATCTCCCGCGCGGACGCACTCAGCCGCTGGTCGTGATCTCGGAGCCACGTGTCCAGCGCGTCGTAGGCCCGCAGGATCGCCGGATAGACCGCCTCCGCCTTCGTCAGCGACACGTACGCCTGCCGGTGGGCTCGCTCGATCCGGACCCCCACCGACCCCTCGGCCTCTACCGGATCACCCGTCGGGGCACACACCTCGACAGGCCCGTCGGAGTCCTCGGTGACCAGGCCGTGGTAGGCGACGAACACGGGCCCGGACAGCGTGCCGCCGGCGGCGGTCAGGTGGTCGAACAGCAGGCGCGTCGCTTCGGGCAGGAAGGACGGAAGGCGACCGGCGGTCACGTGTCGCTGGATGAAGATCACCTTCTGGGTGGGCACGTCGCGGCACCGGACCCCGGACGCGACCCCCGAGGCCGCTCGATCGTCGAGGAGATCCAGCAGGTGACGCACCAGCGGCCGACGGGCGTGGTGCGCGGCCTCGGCGTCCCGCCAGTACGCCTCCACCCTGTCGACCGCCTGCGGGCCGGGAAGGCCGAGCACCTCCGCGATGGCCGCCATGGGCATGCCGATCGCGCGCAGCAGGGTGACGCGGCGAGCCCGGTCGAGTTCCGCGTCGCCGTAGTACCGGTAGCCGGTCCGGGCGTCGACGTGCGCCGGGCACAGCAGTTGACGCTCCTCGTAGAGGCGCAACGCCTTCGTGCTCAGTCGGGACCGATTCAGGAACTCACCGCTCGTCAACCACCGTGGCATGGTCCGAAGTCTGCCCTCCGCCCCAGGGGCAGGGTCAAACAGGCAGGTGTCGATCATCGGCCGGCATGACGCACCGGTCGCGCCAGCCATCGCCCGCCGTCACCTACCGCAACGGCGGCTCTGGCCACTCTCCCGCCCAGGCACCACCGGCGCGATCGTGAGGGGGCTTCGCCTCAGTCACCGTCGCCGTCGCCGCCGCCACACCCCCCGGTGTCACCCGAGGTCGCCAGCCACAACAGGCCGGCCGGGGTCGCGGCCTGGGTGGTCACGACCTGGTCGAGGCGTACGCGTGCCGGCAACCGCCGGTACTTCTCCGCGCCGCCGGGATCCTGCGTCCTGCGCGGCTTGTCAGGCTCCGACATGAGGGGATCTCCTCTCGCACAACTCGATGGGTCGCTGGCCATCTGATGGCCCGTATCACGTCATCCCGACACGTCGGCGGGGTTCACGGAGAGTTCCCGGGTGGCCCGCAGCGCCAGCATCGCCAGCGGCGCGCACACCAGCAGCAGGATCGCTGCCTCGGCAGCGCACACCGCTGTCACGGCAGCAGATACGCCGCCCCGCAGGACGTAGTCGGCGACGGACACGCCGCGCAGCGCGAGGGCAGCAATCCCCAGGAACAGGAGAGCCAGCGGCCAGTGGGCTGCCCGGGCCACTGCCGACGCGCGCAGGACGAGGTAGCCGACACCCGCTGCGGACACCGACAACGCACACAGGCCCGGCCAGTCGAGTGCGGCGAATCGCAGCTCCTGCTCCACGGGAAGTGTCCACATCCCGATGACGTACAGGGGGCTCAGGAGGACACCGGCGACGAAGGCACGGATCCAGGTCCGGGTGCGCACGGGCGGAGCCTCCCGATGGAACGCCACCAACGCCAGCACCAGGCCGGTGTTGACGAGCACGATGAGCCAGGTGGTGGGGGGCGTGCCGCCAGGCAGGAACATCGCCTCGTAGGTCCTGGCGACCCAGTCCGCGACGAGGGGCACCGCCGCCAGCCAGCGGGCCGGCCTGGGCTGATTCACCGCGAGCGCGACGAACGCGGCGATCGCGAACAGACCAAGGGGATTGAACGCCAGGCGCCACGGTGCACCGGGCAGGTCGAACACCGGCTCGGTGGGCGGCGTCGGCAGCGGCGGAAAGTCGCCGGCGAGCCAGGGCATGACGCCGATCTCCACCGCCGCCGTGACGGCATGGAAGAGCAGGCCGAGCAGCACCACCGCGCGGATCGCATCGCCCCGGAGCCGCGACCTCGGCTCGGCGCCGACGCCGCCGAGCCGAAGCCGCGTAGCAAGCGCCAGGACGCTGAGGACTTCGTCTCTGTCCGGCCGGCCGTGGTCCCGGAGGTACGCGGCGTCCTCGGTGTCTTCCTCAGCGCCGACGCACTCCAGGAAGGTGCGGACCATGTCGTCCTCCCACCTCCGGCGATAGGAGGCTGGCAGAAGCGTCAGCAGCCGGCGGTACCGCTGCTCCAGACTGCTCGTCATGCCGCGCCGCCGGCGGCCGGCCGCCACACACCGAGTCTTTCAGCGGCCGCACGGGCATTGGCGGCTTGGCGGTCAGCTTCCTCCGCCAACGCCCGCCCGCCGGAGTTGGTCAGCCGGTAGTACCGCCGGAGCCGACCCTGCTGCACCTCCTCGCGGTCCAGTTCCACCAGACCGTCGGTGACGAGCCGGTCGAGCACGCCGTAGAGCGTGCCCACCCTCAGGTGCACCCGCCCCCGCGACAACTCCTTCACCTCGTTGACGACGCCGTAGCCGTGGCAGGGCCCACCGGCCAGCGCTGTCAGGACGAAGAACGCCGCCTCGGTCATCGGTCGAGTCACCATGGCCACAATATATCGGGAGACAGGATATGCGTCCAGGCGGACATATCTGGAGGAGCGCTGACGCGGCCGGCGAACGCCGGGTGAGGTCCGGGGTCCGCCGCCTCGACCGACCGGGCCAGGACGGTTAGCGCGACCTGGCCCGCCGGGAACGGGCCACCACGACCCCCGCCACGACGACCAGACCCAGCCCGAGTGCTCCGGCCGCCACGATGAACGTGGCCACGTCGTCGGGGTGGTCCGCCCTGTCGTCGTCCGCGGCGCGCGCGGTCGGCGCGGGGGTGGCAACCGGCGCTGTCGACGGGTCGGCCGCGGCCAGGGCGTAGCGGAGGAGGTCCGCCCTTGTTCCCGGCGGCCGGCCGGCGGTTTCGGACACGGTGAGCAGGGACCGCCCGTCGCGGCTGTAGGTGATCGACTCGCCCTGCGGCTCGTCGGGTAGCGGGGTGATCCGTGGGGTCCCGCTCGTCAGCGCGGTGACCACGTCGCCGTCGGCGACGTCGAACTCGTACGCGTCGGCGTAGGTGCGCAGCACTATCCTGCGCCCGTCCGTCGCGGTGGCAGCGCCGGTGACCGCTGTCCGGCCGAGCACCGAGAACGGGTTGCTCGTCGTGGAGGCCGGCAACCGGACCTGTCCCACCTTCGCCAGTGGCACGGTCGTGCCCGGTCGCAGTGGGCCGCTCGGGGCGTACAGGTTGGCCGAGTACTTGGTCACGATCACCGGCCGGCCGTCGCCGGTCACGAGCATGGCCTCGGCGTCGTGCGGGCCGTCCGGATACGCCATGCGGTGCAGCACCGGACGGTCGGCGCCCGGCGGCAGCTTCCACACCGCGACCGTCTGCCGGGAGCGGTCGTTGTCACCGATGTCTGCCACCCAGACCGTGCCGTCCACGCCGACGGCGAGGTCCTCGGTGTCGCGGGGCCGCGACGGATACGACACCGTCCGCGTGACGGCGCACTCGTGATCAAGGAAGAAGATCCGGCGGCGGGCCTCGTCGTCCGCGCCGTCGTTGACCACCACGTACCCGCCGTCCGTGGCGGCCAGGCCGGAGATCTCGGTCAGCCGGTCGTCACGCACCTCGCACAGCGGCGTCCCCCGGACCGGAGCGGGCGACGGGTTCGCCACCGCGGCGCCCGGCACCAGCAGGACGGCGAGGATGACGGCCGCTCCCGCCACGCGCGGCAACCTCCGCGCGGTTCCCTTACTGCGTCGCATCACCGGCAATCCTCCCATTGCGGCACGCCGGCAGGTCCGCCGACGCCGGTCCGTGTCGGACTACCAGCGGTTGCGTGCTTCCTCCGCCCAGCCGGCGAGGCCGTCGAGGTCCGTGCGCTCGCCGTCGTCGGTCTGCGCCCAGCCGGTGAAGTGCCCGAAGCACTGGTGGGTCTCGTTGGCCAGCACGCCGAGGTTGGTGCGGGCGACCCGCTCGTGGAACGGATGGAACTCCACGTCCACCCGGTCGCCGGTGATCCGCCAGGGCCGTAGCCAGTCGGTGCGGTCGTAGCGCCAGGTCAGGTCGGCGCCGATCTTGTGCAGCCGCCCGTCGACGAAGAGGGCGTTCTCGGTGGAGCCGGTGCCGTCGGTCCATCGGCCGCCGAGTTGGATGGATCGGCCCGGGCCGCTGCCGGCCGCCCAGTTCCACCGGATGGCGTACGGCCATCTGCCACGGCCGTGGTCGAGCACGGCGAACGAGTCCTTCTCGCTGATCGGGTACGCCGTGTCGCCCACCCGCAGGGTGCCGCGCACGGGCCGCCCGAGGTCCTTGACGGTGTACTGGAACCGGCGGGTGTCCCACGGCACCACGACGCCGAGCGATTCGTGTTCCGCGGGCAGCGGCGCCTCCAGGTCGACCTGGACGCCGGGGGTGGTGGCGCGGATCGTGCTGCCGTCCGGGCGCTGGTCGATGTCGATCGACAGGCCGCCGCCGACGGCGCGTACCCGGCCCGCGCCGCTGGCCGCCGGGAACAGCGCGCGGCGGGCGAACGGGACCACCGTCTCCTTGGTGGTCTCGACGCCGCTGTGGCGGTCGAGGACGTAGACGCTGTGCACGCCCGCGTAGTCCAGCGACGACGCGACGAGGCCGACGACGTGCGTGGGGGTGACGATTCCCCAGTACTCCCACCGCTTGGTCCGTCCCCAGCCGCGCAGGTTGGCCCGGTGCAGCGGTCTGCGGCTCCAGCCGACCGCCGCCGGGTTGAGCCGCCCGTCGGGCAGGCACAGGTCGACCGGTTCGGTGATCTCCCGCTCGCGCGTCACCGGGGCAGGGTACCGGTCGGCCGGCGGCCCGGTCGGCGGTCGGGCATGACGTCCAGCGGAGCACCGCCCGCGCCGCCGAAAGTCGCTTGCCGCCAACGGCGGGCTCCGGGAGGCTGGGTCCATGACGTTCTGACGGACAGCACCCCCGTTGCTCCCAGGCCCCACGGCGCCGACCGGTGCCGTCGTGCCGTCCGCCCGTCCCCTTTCAGCGAAAAGCGAGCGTCCTTGTCTCCGCACCAGTGGCGGCGGGAGTCCCTGCCGCAGTCCAACCCTGCCCCTGCCCCTGCCACCGTCACCGTGTTCGCCTCCCCCACGAGCTGGATCGAGTCCGACGCCCTGGCGCAGTGCCGGCAGGTGGCCGCCCTCGACGGCATGATCCACGTCGCCGCCATGCCGGACCTGCACCCGGGCAAGGGCGCCCCGATCGGCGCCGCCATGGCGTCGACCGTGCTGTACCCGTTCCTGGTGGGCTCCGACATCGGTTGCGGCATCGCCGTGTTTCCCATCAGGCTCAAGCGCCCCGTACCCGAGAGGCTCGCCGCCCGGTTCCCCGACCTCGACCGCGCGCTGGACCCCGAGCAGGACGCCGACGACCCGGCCTGGGCCGTCGTGGAGGGCGACGTTCCCGCCGGTCACGTCGAGGGCCTCGGCACGGTCGGCCGGGGTAACCACTTCGTCGAGCTGTCGCGGATCGAGACCGTCCTCGAGCCGGGCCACGCGAGCCGTCTCGGGCTCACCGCCGGCGACCTCGTGCTCATCGTCCACAGCGGTTCCCGGGGGCTGGGCGAACGGATCCTGCGGGCGCACACCGAGGTCCACGGCGCGGGCCCCGCCCCTGACGCCGCCACCTACCTGGCCATGCACGACGACGCCGTACGCTGGGGATCACTCAACCGGCGGCTGTTGGCCGCCCGGGTCGCCCACGCGCTGGGGGCCGAGCCCACCGAGCCGATCGTCGACCAGTGCCACAACCTGGTCGAGGTCCGCGACGGCATCTACCTGCACCGCAAGGGCGCGGCGCCGGGCGACGGCCGCGACGTGCTCGTCGCCGGCACGCGCGGCACCCCCTCCTACCTCGTCGCCGGCCACGCCGGCCCGGAGGCCAACCATTCCGTGGCGCACGGCGCGGGCCGCAAGATGTCCCGCGCCGACGCCCTGCGCCGGGGCCGGGCCAAGCACACCGTCGAGGAACTGCGCCGCACCCCGGTCGGGTCGTTGGTGGTGTGCGGCGACCGCCAGTTGCTCTTCGAGGAGGCCCCGACGGCCTACAAGCGCATCGAGCAGGTCGTCAGCGATCTCGTCGACCACGGCCTGGCCACCCCCGTGGCCACCACGGTCCCGCTGGTCACCTACAAGACACCCGACGTCGGGCCCGCCTCCCGACCGGACCGGCGGGACAACCGCCGCAGGCGAGGCCGGCCATGAGCGTCCACCTCCTCGTCTCCGCCGGGCGCGGCCCGCAGGAGTGCGCCTGGGCGCTGGCCCGGCTGCTGCGTCGCCTGGAGGCCGACGCCACCCGGCACGGTCTGCCGACCCGCCGGGTGCAGACCGTGCCGGGTGATCGGCCCGACACCTACCGGTCGGTGCTGATCCGGATCTCCGGTGCCGGCGCCGAGGCGTTCGCCGCCTCGTGGACCGGGACCCTGTGCTGGCAGGCGCCCAGCCCCTACCGGGCGAGCACCGGCCGGAAGAACTGGTACGTCACCGCCCGACCGTGCCAGGTCGACACCCCGACCACGACGTTCGCGGAGGCGGACGTCGACATCGTCGCCTGCCGTACCGGCGGCCCCGGCGGTCAGCATCGGAACAAGGCCAGCACGGCCGTACGGGCGACCCACCGCCCCACGGGCCTCGTCGTCGTGGTCGACACCGAACGGCAGTTCAGCCTCAACCGCCGCATCGCCGTCCAACTGCTGCGGCAACGCGTCGAGCACGGCGACGAGACAGCGCGTAACGCCGCCACCACCGCCCGCTGGCGCGTCCACGACGAACTCGTCCGCGGCAACCCCACCCGCGTCGAACGCCCGAGCCCCTCGGGACAGGAGACGGTCCCACCGCAGCGGGCGCACCAGCGACGGGGACGGTCCACCGGGCCACGCCCGCCCCGCTCGTTGTAGTGCCACCGCCGCTGGGCGCCCAGGTCTGCGTCGAAGGTGTGCGGGTTGAGCCGAGCAAAACTAGATTCATTCCAAAAGAATGGACTATGTTCATCACATGACGTCCGACTTCGAGACTCAGCTGCGGGCGGTCTCGTTGCGCGTGACGCGGCCCCGGTTGGCGGTGCTCGCAGCGCTGCGCGACCATCCGCACGTCGACACCGACACGGTGATCGCCCTGGTACGGGCGGATCAGCCCACGGTCTCCCACCAGGCGGTGTACGACGTGCTGCGCGCGCTCACCGACGCCGGACTGGTGCGGCGCATCCAGCCTGCCGGTGCGACCGCCCGGTACGAGTCCAGGGTGGGGGACAACCACCACCATGTCGTGTGCCGCTCCTGCGGCGCGATCGCCGACGTCGACTGCGCTGTCGGCCACGCTCCCTGTCTCACCGCCTCCGACGACCACGGCTTCACAGTCGACGAGGCGGAGGTCGTCTACTGGGGCACCTGCCCCGACTGTGCGACCGAACGCACCTCCCAGTGATTCGCCAGTTCGGAAGGAAGCAGATGAGCGACAACCAGGACAACGGCCCCTCCAGCGCGCAGGGCGTGGACAAGAAGGCGGCGGCCGGCTGCCCGGTCGCGCACGACTCCGTGACCGCGCACGGAAGTGAGAGCGAGAACCCGGCGATCGACTCGCCGGCCCCGAAGACCGGAGGTCGTCCGCGCACCAACCGGGACTGGTGGCCCAACCAGCTCGACCTCTCGGTGTTGCGGGCCCACTCGTCCAAGGGCAACCCCTTGGGCGAGAGCTTCAGCTACGCCAAGGAGTTCGCCAAGCTCGACGTCGAGGCCCTCAAGCAGGACGTCATCAAGGTCCTCACCACCTCGCAGGACTGGTGGCCGGCCGACTTCGGCCACTACGGCGGCCTGATGATCCGGATGAGTTGGCACGCCGCGGGCACCTACCGCATCCACGACGGTCGCGGTGGCGCCGGCGACGGTGGTCAGCGGTTCGCTCCGCTCAACAGCTGGCCGGACAACGCCAACCTCGACAAGGCCCGCCGGCTGCTGTGGCCGGTCAAGCAGAAGTACGGCCAGAAGATCTCGTGGGCCGACCTGCTCGTGCTCGCCGGCAACGTCGCCCTGGAGTCGATGGGCTTCAAGACCTTCGGATTCGGCTTCGGTCGGGAGGACGTCTGGGAGCCCGAGGAGATCTTCTGGGGTCCGGAGGACGCCTGGCTCGGCGACGAACGCTACGTCTCCGAGAAGGAGATGGCGGCCGGCGTCGGGGCGACCGAGATGGGGCTCATCTACGTCAACCCGGAGGGCCCCCGCGGCAACGCGGACCCGGCTGCGGCGGCGCATTTCATCCGGGAGACCTTCGCCCGGATGGCGATGAACGACGAGGAGACCGTCGCCCTCATCGCCGGTGGCCACACCTTCGGCAAGACCCACGGCGCCGGCGTCGCCGACGACCACGTGGGTCCCGAGCCCGAGGCCGCCCCGCTGGAGGCGCAGGGCCTGGGCTGGCTGAGCACCTACGGCAGCGGCAAGGGCGCGGACACGATCACCAGCGGTCTCGAGGTGACGTGGACCGACCGGCCGACGCAGTGGAGCAACCGCTTCTTCGAGATCCTCTTCGGCTACGAGTGGGAACTCACCACGAGCCCGGGCGGCGCGAAGCAGTGGGTCGCCAAGGACGCCGAGGCGATCATCCCGGACGCCCACGACCCGTCGAAGAAACACAAGCCGACGATGCTCACCACCGACCTGTCGCTGCGCGTCGACCCGACGTACGAGAAGATCTCGCGCCGCTTCCTGGAGAACCCCGACGAGTTCGCGCTGGCGTTCGCCAAGGCCTGGTACAAGCTGCTGCACCGCGACATGGGTCCGGTCAGCCGATTCCTCGGACCGTGGGTCCCCGAGGCGCAGCTGTGGCAGGATCCGGTGCCGGCCGTCGACCACGAGCTCGTGGGTGACGCCGATGTCGCCGCCCTCAAGGCGAAGGTCCTGGAGTCCGGCCTCACGACCGCCCAGCTGGTCTCCACCGCCTGGGCCTCAGCCGCCAGCTTCCGGTCCACCGACAAGCGCGGCGGCGCCAACGGCGCACGGATCCGTCTCGAGCCGCAGCGCAGCTGGGCGGTCAACCAGCCCGAGCAGCTCGCGACGGTCCTCGAGACCCTCGAGGGCATCCAGCGCGAGTTCAACGAGGCCGGCGGCGCGAAGATCTCGCTCGCGGACCTCATCGTGCTGGCCGGCTCGGCCGCCGTCGAGAAGGCGGCGCGCGACGCCGGCGTCGAGGTGACCGTGCCGTTTCACCCGGGCCGCACCGACGCCACTGCCGAGCAGACCGATGTCGAGTCCTTCCGGGTCCTCGAGCCGCGCGCCGACGGGTTCCGCAACTACCTGCGCCCCGGCGAGAAGACCCAGCCGGAGGTACTGCTCCTCGACCGTGCCTACATGCTCAACCTGACCGCGCCCGAGATGACCGTCCTCATCGGCGGCCTGCGCTCCCTCGGGGCCAACGCCGGCGGCACGCAGCATGGCGTCCTCACCGACCAGCCCGGCGTGCTCACCAACGACTTCTTCACCAACCTGCTCTCCCCGGGCACCCGGTGGAAGGCATCGGAGTCCGACGAGCACGTGTACGAGATCCGGGACCTGGCCACCGATACGGTGAAGTGGACCGCCACCGCGGTTGACCTCATCTTCGGCTCCAACTCCCAGCTACGGGCACTCGCGGAGGTCTACGCCAGCCAGGACGCGCACGACAAGTTCGTGGCCGACTTCGTCGCGGCGTGGGTCAAGGTCATGAACCTGGACCGGTACGACATCGCCTGATGTGCAGAGGGCCCGGGTCACCGAGGACGTGACCCGGGCCCTCTGCGTCCCGCGGGGTGGCCGGCCGTGGCCCGCGTCATCGATGCGCCCGCGCCGGATCAGCCGGGCCCTCGACCGCGTCGAGCCGCGATGGCGAGCAGCTCCCGGGCCGGTCCGGTAGGTCGCTGACCGGCCGGCCAGACCGCGCGGAGCGGCCGGCTGAGATCCACGCCGGTCACCGGGACCCGGACGAGACGTCCGGCGGCCACCTCGTCGTCGATGGCCAGGTTGCTCAGGACGGCGGGTCCGGCGCCGGCGGCGACCGCCGCTCGCATCGCGCTCGTGGTGGACAGCTCCAGCAGTGGCGGAGCGAGCGGCGCGTGGCTGCGCAGGGCTGTTTCCAGGGCATGCCGGGTGCCGGAGGTGGGCTCCCGCTGCACCAGTCGGGTCGCGGCGAGTTCGGCGGCGTCGACCGGCCGGCGCCGCCGCGCCCACGGGTGGCGGGGATGCGTCACGACGGTGAGTTCGTCGCGGGCGACGATGCGCGAGTCCAGCCCGGTGGGCACGCGCGGCCCCTCCACGAAGCCGAGGTCCGCCGTGCCGTCGCCGACCGCCCGCGCGACGTCCGTGGAGTTCATCGCGTGCAGGCTGACGGCGGTCTGCGGCCGCTGCGCGGCGAGCCGGACGAGCCACGTCGGCAACAGGTGCTCCGCCACGGTGAGACTCGCCGCGACCCGCAGCCGTACGTCCCGCTCCGCGCGCAACGAGCGGATGCCGGCGTCGAGTGTCGCGGCCGCCTGCAGCACGTCGCGTGCCCAGTCAGCCACCAGCCGCCCCTCAGGCGTGAGCGTGGAGCCACGAGGACCCCGCTCGACCAGGGGGAAACCGACGAGCCGCTCCATGGTGCGGACCCGAGCCGTGACGGCCGGCTGCCCGATCCCCCGTGCCTGTGCCGCCCGGCCGAGGCTTCCGGTGGCATCCACCAGCAGCAACAGCTCGAGCGCGTCCAGATCCGGCACCCGCGACAACTCCACGCCCAGACACTACGCCGACCCATCAGCCGCCCTGATGAGCCCATCACACTGAGCCACCTACCGGCCCGACCGCCGCTGCTGCACTGTCAAGGAGATCTCACTTTTCGGGAGGCACGGTGGTCGACGAAGACCCGAGCAGACCCACCCTCACGGCACCCGGCGCTGGCCGTCGGTGCGGGAAGGGTCGAGCGCATCCACCCGGGTCGGAACCACGCCGGCCGCCGGGCGCCGTCCCCGGACTACTCCTGGTCGCCGCGGCCACCGCGGTGGCGTTCGCCGTCACGCGCATGCTGCCGGCCGTGCCCGCGTCGACGGTCGCCGTGGCGCTCGGGATGGTCGTGGTCAATCTCGGCGTGCACCGCCCGATGTTTCATGCCGGCACCCGGGTCGCCGCCGGACCCCTGCTGCGGCTCGCGGTGGTGCTCCTCGGCCTGCAACTGAGCCTCGGCGACCTGGCGCAGATCGGCGTCCCCGGCCTCGCCGTGGTGGTGGGCACCGTCGCGGTCACCTTCGCCGGCACCCGGCTGCTCGGACGACTGCTCGGCGTGTCCCGCGCCCGCTCGCTGCTGGTCGCCACCGGCTTCAGCATCTGCGGCGCCTCCGCGATCGCGGCGATGGAGAAGGTGACGGACACCGAGGACGACGACGTCCCCGCCGCGGTGGCGCTGGTCACACTGTGCGGCACCCTCGCGATCGCCCTGCTGCCGCTGCTGCGCGGCCCGCTGGCCCTGGACCCGGTCGCGTTCGGCGAATGGGTCGGCGCCAGCGTCCACGACGTCGGGCAGACGGTAGCCACCGCCAACCAGGTGCCCGGTGCGCTCACCACCGCCGTCACGGTGAAGCTGGCGCGGGTCGCGCTCCTCGCGCCTCTCGTGGCCGCGGTGGCCGTCGCCGCGCGCCGCGCCGCGGGAGGGGCACCGGGCGGGTCGGGCCGCCGGCCACCCGCGGTGCCGCTGTTCGTCGTCGGGTTCCTGGTCGCGGTCGGCCTCGCCAGCACCCCACTGGTCCCGGACCCGCTGGCGGACGCCGCGCGTCACGTGCAGCACGTGCTCCTCGTCGCCGCGCTGTTCGGGCTCGGCACCGGCATCCACCTGCCGACCCTCCGGCGCACCGGCGGCCGCACCCTGGCACTGGGACTGGCGAGCTGGGTCCTGGTGGCCGCCACCGCCTACGTCGGCGTGCGACTCCTCGGCCGCTGACGGCCGACCGCCCCCATGCCGCTGCCCGGGGCGGCCGAGGGCGGGTCGGGGAACACGCGAGGGGCGGACGGCCCGACGTCGGGCGCGAGCCGAAGGCCGAGCCGGCGGGTGTGCGCGGAGCCGGGTCGCCCGGCCGGATACCGTACCCGGGCGCGGGCCTGCCCGCGCGGGCCGTCGAGCGGTGGGAGGATCGGATGCGCCTGCACGTGGGGTGCGCGATGTGGACGCACAAGTCCTGGCAGGGACGCTTTCTGGCGCATCCGCTGCCGGCCCACGAGCGGCTGCGCGCGTACGCCGGCTGGTGCACCGCGGTCGAGGGGAACACCACCTTCTACGCGACCCCGGCCCGGGAGACGGTGGCGTCCTGGGCGCGGCAGACCGACCCCGACTTCCGGTTCGTGCTCAAGCTGCCCAAGACGGTCACGCACGAACGCCGGCTCACCGGCGCCGACGAGGAACTCCGGGTCTTCCTGGACGCGATCGAACCCCTCGGCCCACGGGCCCACGCCCTCTGGATCCAGTTACCCGGCTCGTTCGGCCCCGCCGACGTGCCGGCGCTCGCCCGCTTCCTGCGGGGGCTGCCCACCACCCACCGGTACGCCGTGGAGGTCCGCCACCCCGCGTTCTTCGACGACCCGCGGGCGGCGCTGACCCTGGAGGACACGCTCGTCACGGTCGGCGCGGAGTGGATCCCGTTCGACACCACCGCGTTCTTCCGCCAGCCGCCAACCAGCGACGCGGAACGGGAGGCGTGGACCAGGAAGCCACGTACGCCGCTGCGCACCCGCGCGCTGACCGACCGGCCGATCGTCCGGTACCTCGGCCGGGACGACCCCGCCCGGACGGTCGAGGGCTGGCAACCGTGGCTCGACGTCGTGACCGGCTGGCTGCGCGAGGGCCGCTCCCCGACCATGTTCGTGCACACCCCGGACAACGCCGACGCGCCCGACCTCGCCCGCAGGTTCCACGACGAGA
Source organism: Micromonospora sp. NPDC047730 (assembly GCF_043204765.1). Lineage (NCBI taxonomy): Bacteria > Bacillati > Actinomycetota > Actinomycetes > Micromonosporales > Micromonosporaceae > Micromonospora > Micromonospora sp. NPDC047730. The sequence continues at coordinate 336,555 of NZ_JBIDCU010000007.1, forward strand.
TCCGGGCGCGCCTGCCGGAGGTCGAACCGCTGCCCGAGCCGATCCCGGTCGGACCGTCGACCCTGTTCTGAGCCGAGGTGGGCTGGTCGGGCGACAGGGGCACCACGGCAACGGCTCGTGCCCGGTCGCCCGCGCCGGGCATGGCGACGACCCGACGGCGCCGAGTGGCGCGGAGGGGCCGACTACATGTGGTCCAGGCGGGTGAACACCCGATCGTGGACCTCCCAGGTGGCGCGCACGTCCGGGTGAAGCTCGTCGTACGTGTCGCCCCGCATGATGCCCTGGCCGAAGGTCGTGAAGGGTCCGTCCTCCAGGTGGAGACGACTGGTGTAGATGCCTCGCGTGCCGTTGTTCCACGGGATGGTCATCGAGAGCTGCTCGCCCACGACGGTGCCCGTGACGTCGTCGCACCGGACGTTTCCCGAGTGGTTCGCGGTGCCCCACACCTGCTGCCCGTCCTGATGCAGGGTGACGTGGGCGATGTAACCGTTGCTCTGCACGATCTTGAGGTATCCGTCGACCCTTATCGCCTTGGGGCCTGACGCATCGGCCGGCGCGATGTCGCCCCCGCCGCTGTCCTGCCGCACCACCAGGTCGGGTTGGCTGAGCATCTCGCCCTGCCTCACCACGTCTTCGATGCGCACCCGCCGCTCGGCGCGCGAGAACGGCTCGCTCATGGTCATCCATCCCCTCGGGGGGCGACAGCCGCATCGGGTGTCCGGCGCCAGGTAACCGCCGCCCAATACGGCGGACGGTATTGAACCGGCGTTGCCGGGCCCAGCGTTCTGTCGTATCCCCGGCTCCGGCGGAAGCGGACGTACGCCGAGGCGATCGAGTTCCGTGCGGCACTGCTACGGTCGCCGGCATGATCCAGGATCTGACGCGGGCCTACCTGGCAAAGGTCGATCATGACCTGCCGGGCTATGTGCGGGGCCTCTACGTCGTCGGCTCCGCCGCGCTCGGCGCCTGGCAGCCGCGCGCCAGTGACGTGGACACCGTGATCCTGACGTCGCGGCCGGCCACCGGTGACGATCTGACCCAGCTCGCGAGGATCCACCGCGAGATGCCGGGGTCGCCACGCCTGGACGGCGTCTACCTCGAGCCGACCCTGGCGCAGGTCTGGCCGATCGACAACCGGATCGTGCCGTTCGTGGTGAACGGCCACTTCACGCCCGACCGGCCGTGCGGCGAGCTCACTCCGGTGCTGTGGTTGACGTTGCGGCGGTACGGCATCCCGGTGCGCGGACCGGCCGTCGCGGACCTGGGGATACGGGTCGACCCGGAGCAACTGCGCCGGTACAACCTCGACAACCTGCGGGAGTACTGGAAGGCGACGGCGGCGAGGATCCCGGCCGCGTTGGCCGACGTGCCACCCGACCAGGTCGTGGACGCCGACACCGTCGGCTGGCTCGTGCTCGGCCCCGCACGACTGCACTACACGCTGGCCCACCAGGACGTCATCTCGAAGGCGGCCGCCGCCGAGTACCTCGCGGAACTGTTCCCCGCGTACGCCGATCTCGCGCGACGAGCGGTTCGCCGGCGCGCGGGTGAGCCGGAACAGTTCACCGCAGCGGACCTGGCCTCGGCGGGCCGCAGCATCGACGCGGTGGCCGACGACGCGTGGCGCCGCTTCGGCTGATGACCGGGGGTCCGCGTGCGCCGCGAACGCCTGCCCGGCGACCAGCCGCCCGACGCCCCACGGCCAGCCGCCGCGCAGGATCCGGTCCCCTAATCCGGTCGGAGAGAACCGCAGCCGCTGGTAGGTTCGCTCGCCGTGACGGCGACCAGAAGCGAACGACTCGGCGGGCGCTTCGCCCGGCTCCTGGCGGCGAGCACCACGTCGGCGCTGGGCAGCGGGATGGCGACCGTGGCGGCTCCGCTGTACGTGGCGGCGCAGACCGACGACCCGTTGGTCGTGTCGGCGGGCGCCGCGGTGGCGTGGCTGCCGTGGTTGCTCTTCTCGCTGCCCGGCGGGGTCCTCGCGGACCGGGTCGACCGGCGCCGGCTGATGATCGCCGTCGACTGGGTACGGGTCGCCGCCCTGGCGGTGCTGGCCGCCGCGATCGTCACCGATCGAGCCGGGGTGGCGCTGCTGTACGCGGTGCTGTTCGTGGTGAACGCCGGTGAGGTGGTGTTCCGCACGGCCGCCCAGGCGGTGCTGCCGGCGGTGGTGCCGCGGTCGCGGCTGGAACGGGCCAACGGCTGGCTGGGCGCGGGCACCACAGTCATGCACAACATGGTCGCCGGGCCGCTCGGCGGGTTCCTCTTCGTGGTGGCGGCCGCCATCCCGTTCGGCGTCAACGCCGGCACGTACGCCCTCAGCGCCCTCCTCGTGGGCCTGATGGCCGGGTCGTACCGCGGGACGTCGGAGACGGGCGGACACCGCTCGGTGCGCGCGGAGGTCGCCGAGGGGTTCCGCTGGCTGCTCTCCCACCGGCTGCTGCGCACCATGACCCTGCTGATCGGGCTGCTCAACCTCACCCTCACCGCGGCCCTCGCGGTGCTGGTGCTGCTCGCCACGCAACGGCTGGGCCTCGGTTCGGTCGGGTACGGCGCCCTCTTCACCTGCCTCGCGGTCGGTGGGCTGCTCGGCTCGGTCGTCGGGGACCGGCTCGTCGCCGCGGTCACCGCGACGTGGACCATCCGGATCGGCCTGCTGATCGAGGCGGGGCTGCACCTGGCGCTGGCCGCGTCCCGCAGCGCGGTGGTCGTCGGGGTGGCGCTGTTCGCGTTCGGGGTGCACGGCGCGTTGTGGAACATGGTGGCCAACTCGCTGCGTCAGCGGTTGACCCCGTCCGCCCTGCAGGGCCGGGTGGGCAGCACGACGCTGTTCATCGCCGCCGGCGGCAACTGCCTCGGTGCGCTGCTCGGCGGGGTGGTCGCCGCCCGGTTCGGGCTGACCGCGCCGTACTGGGTGGGGCTCGTGGTGGCCCTGGCGGTCATCGCGGTGACCTGGCGGGTCTTCGACCGGGCCACGGTCGCCGCCGCGTACGCCGATCCCGCCCCGGCGGCCCCGGAGACTCCCGCCACGATCGCCTGAGCAGGCCCGATGCCGTCGCTGTCCGTATCGCCGCTGTTCGCCGCGCTGGAGCCCGCCCGCACCGCGGGGATCGCGGATCGTGCCCCGCTGCCCGGATCGACCGACCGACACCCGTGGGAGTGAGCCGGGTGAGCACCTGAGCGATGTCGAGCAGGTTCGCGAGGGTCATGCCCGACTCCGCGATGCCGCGAGGGTCCAGGCCGGCGTCGGCAGCGACTCAAGCTGACGCCGCCGTAACGGGCCCACGGTGAAACTGTCCGCAGTAGAACAGCAGCGGGGCGCGGTCGTGGACGCGGCGCACGGACAACAGACGGCCCACCACGATGGCGTGGTCACCGCCGTCGTAGGTGCGCCACAGGGCGCACTCCAGCCAGGCGGCGGCGTCGCGCACCAGGGGCGCGCCGGTGTGCGGGCCGTCGACGCACGGCACCCCGCCGAAGCCGGCCGGACCGCTGGGGCGCATACGACGGGCGAAGTGCCGCGCGACCGCGTCCTGGTCGGCGGCGAGGACCGAGACCGCGAAGGTCCCGGCCGCCACGACGCCGTCAAGGGTGCGGGTGCTCTTCTCGAGGCAGATCAGGATGAGGGGCGGGTCGAGCGAGACGGAGGTGAAGGAGTTGGCTGTCATCCCGTGCGGGTCGGCTCCGCCGACGGTGACGATGGTGACCCCGGTGGCGAAGGTGCCCAGGACGGGACGCAGTTGCGGGGTGTCCAGCGGGGACACCTCGGCGCCGGGAGGCGGTGACGGCGGCGGCATCAGCACGGCAGGAGCGTGCCGCCACCGGTTCGGCGCGCGAGGTCGAAGACGGCGGCGGCGAGCCCGATGTCGCTGACACCCATGCCGAACGGGTTGATGACCACGCGGTCGGTGGCGGTGACCGGGCGGCCGTACTCCCCAGCGAGCAGACGCGGGATCTCGGTGTCGACCCGGCGCGATCCGTCCGGTGCGGGGTCGTCCGGACCGACCACCCGGCCCGCGGCGGCCAACCGCCCGAGCAGGCGATGGTCGTCGGTGCGGACCAACTCCCAGTCGTCGACGATGAGGTGGTCGGCGCCGAGCAGCAGCCCTTCGGTGGCGTCGTCGAGCGAGACGTTGACGAACGTCCCACCGGGCGGCACCCAGTCGAGGTCCACGTACGGCTCGGTGGTGGTCGTGGCCGCGACGGTCAGCGCGGCACCCTCGACCGCCTCCCGGGCCGTCGTTGTCACCCGGATCTGCCGGCCCGTGCCGAGCAGGTCGCGGCATCGGGCGGCGAAGTGCCCGGCGCGGCCCGCGTCGAGGTCGAACAGGCGCACCTCACGCAGGGCCGGGGTGAGCGGCGCGAGCAGTTCGAGGTGTGTCTCGCTCTGCCGGCCACAGCCCAGGAACGCCAGCCGCGTCACGCCGGCCGGTTCGAGGACGGCGGTGACGGCGACGACCGAGGTGGCCGCGGTGCGCAGGGCGCTGATCCGGGCGCCCTCCATGATGCAGACGGGCCGTGCGGTCTCCGGGTCGTCGAGCACGACCAGACCGGCCGCCCGGGGCAGGCCCCGCTCCACGTTTCCCAGTGAGGCGTTGATGATCTTGCAGCCGTACGCCCCGTCGGCCCACCCCGGCAGGATGAGACTGCGCGCGGCGTGCCCGGAGCCGGTCGTCCAGCGCAGGGCGGCCTCGGGGGACAGCCCCGCGGCACCCTTGGCGTAGGCCAGCAGGGTCTGGCGGATGACGCCCGGCACGTCGATCCGGCTGACGAGCCCGGTGACGTCGGCGGCGGTGAGGTAGCGGATACCTTCCTCGGAGTGGCTCACGGGCGGCCCCCTTCATCGACCTGGATCACGACGGCCTTGGGCTCGGTGAAGAAATCACGGCTGAACGCGCCGCCTTCGCGGCCGATCCCGGACTCTGCGGCCCCGCCGAACGGCGCGCGCAGGTCTCGGACGAAGAAACAGTTGACCCAGACGGTGCCGGCGCGCAGGCGGCCGGCTACCCGGTGCGCCCGGGACAGGTCGCTGGTGAAGAGCATGGCGTTCAGGCCGTACCGGGTGTCGTTGGCGAGGCGCACCGCGTCCTTCTCGTCGGTGAACGGTGTCACGGTCACCACGGGGCCGAAGATCTCCTCGCGCCACACGGCGGTGTCCGTGCCGACGCCGGTGAGCACCGTGGGCCGCACGGTCCAGCCCTCGCCCGCACCGCCGGTCACCACCCGGGCGCCGGCCTCCTCTGCCCGGAGCACGTGCTGAAGGACGGCTCGGTGGTGTCTGGCCGAGGCGAGCGGCCCGAAGCGGGTCGTCGGGTCGGACGGGTCGCCGGCCGGCAGCGCCTCGGCCGCCGCGACGAACCGGGACAGGAACGCGTCGTAGATGTCGCGTTGGACGAGCAGTCGGCTGCCGGCGAGGCAGATCTGGCCGGCGTTGGTGAAGATCGCCTTGATCGACCAGGCAACAGCCTGGTCGAGGTCGGCGTCGGCGAAGACCACGCTGGCGCCCTTGCCGCCGAGTTCCAGGCTGACGGGTGTCAGGTTGGCGGCGGCCGCGGCGGCGATCGCCCGGCCGGTTGCCGTGCCGCCGGTGAAGGTGACCCGGTCGACCCGTGGGTCGGTGACGAGTGGCTTCCCGACGGCGTCGCCCGTGCCGTGCACCACATTGAGTACGCCGGGCGGCAGGCCGGCTTCGACCGCGAGCCGCGCCAGGATGGTTGCCGACGCCGGTGTCTCCTCCGACGGTTTGAGGACCACGGTGTTGCCCCAGGCGAGGGCTGGCGCGATCTTCCAGGTGGCGAGCATCAGCGGGTAGTTCCAGGGGCTTACCGCAACCACCACACCGGCCGGTTCGAAGCGGCTGTAGGCGTGGTGGCCGCTGTCCATGGGGTAGGTCTCCGCCGCGCCGAGCCGGGCGTGGTCGGCGAAGAACCTCAGGTTCTGCGCGGCCCGGGGCACGTCCTTGCCGCGGCTGTCGCTGATCGGCTTGCCCATGTCGCGCGTGTCGGCGAGCGCCAGTTCCTCGGTGTGCTCTTCGACCAGGTCGGCGAGGCGGTGCAGCAGGACGCCGCGTCGGGTGAAGCCCATGCCTGGCCACGGCCCGGAGTCGAAGGCGGTGCGGGCCGCGGCGACCGCCCGCGCGGCGACGGTGTGGTCGCCGGCCGCGGCGACCGCCCACGGCCGGCGGGTGAACGGGTCGATGGACGGTGCCCGCGGACCGTCGTCCGGCGGGGTCTCCATCCCTTCGATCACGTGCCCGAAGTACGGGGTCGCCACGTCAGCTCCGCTTCCACAGTTCTTTGCGCAGCGCCCGCAGATCGTCGTACGACTCCAGGTCGGGCGCGGTCCAGCCGGAGAGGTCGTATTCGGCCAGGCACTGCTCGGCGAAGCCCCGGTAGCCGTCGAGCTGACCGGTCATCTCCTGCACGGCCACGATCTCGGCGCGCACGTTCTCATGGTTGCCCGCGAAGTTGCGCTCGTAGAGCTCGTGGCGGCTGCCGAACTCGGTGCCGACGGCGTCCCACAGCAGCTTCATCAGCTTCACCCGGTCGACGGCCGTCTGTCCGGCCGAACCGCGCAGGAAGCGGTCGAGGTACGGCCGGATCTCCGGGTTCTCGAAGTCCTCCGCGCTGGAGTTGATGTAGATGAGGCCGCTGGCGACGTCCTGCTCGATGATCTCCCGGATCCGCGGGTACCCGACGGTCATGAACCACCGGTACGCCAGGCCGTAGTCGAGCCGGGGCAGCAGGGCGCCGCCCTTCCACTCCTGCGGGTTGCGGGCCGCGGCGTCGCTCAGCGCCCAGAACATGTTGCGCCAGGCGAGGACCTCGCCGACCCGGGTCTGCACGCCCCGGTATCCGCCGGTGCCGGTCAGGTCGAGTGCCTTCAGCAGCAGGCCCGCAATGAAGTCGATCTTCACGGCGAGCCGGATGCAACCCTGGAACGTCAGCCGCTCCAGAAAGCCCGAGCGCGGCACGAACGTGCTGACCTGCTCCGGATCGCCGTAGAGGAACACGTTCTCCCAGGGGATCAGGACCTTGTCCAGGATGAAGATCGTGTCGTTCTCGTCCAGTCGGCTGGACAGCGGGTAGTCGAACGGGCTGCCCATCACCGAGGCGGTGGCCGAGTACGACGGGCGGCAGATCAGCTTGAGCCCGGGCGCGCCCATCGGCACGGTCGCCACGAGCGCGAACTCACGCTCCTTGATCGGCAGACCGTAGTGGGAGATGAAGTTGAAGTGGGTCAGCGCCGAGCCCGTGGCGACCACCTTGGCACCACTGACCACCAGGCCGTTGTCGGTCTCCTTCTCCACGTGCACGAAGACGTCCTTCGCGGCGTCCGCGGCCAGGTGACGGTCGACCGGGGGCTGCACGATCGCGTGGTTCCAGTAGAGGACCTTCTCCTGGGACTCGCGATACCACCGACGGGCATTGTCCTCGTACGGTGCGTAGAAGTCCGCGTTGGCGCCCAGCGTGCCCAGGAAAGCGGCCTTGTAGTCGGGGCTGCGGCCCATCCACCCGTAGGAGAGCCGTGCCCATTCGGCGATGGCGGCGCGGTCGGCGACGACGTCGTCGACCGTGCGGGGGGTCCGGAAGAACGGGTGGGTGAACCCGGTGCCGCTGTCGGTCGGCGCGGTGACCACGTCGCGACGGGCCGGGTCGTGCAGCGCGTCGTAGAGCCGCGCGGTCATCCGGGCCGGGTTGGCGAACGCGGGATGCCTCGTCACGTCGTCGACGCGCTCCCCGTACAGGTAGATCTCGCGGCCGTCGCGGAGGCTCTCCAGGTATTCGGCTCCGGTGAACGGTCGTGTGGTGGGTGGGTCAGTGGTCACGGCAGCGGCTCCTCAGTCAGGACGTCGGTTCGGTGGTGGGGCGCCCGGCCGCCGCGAGGTCGGCGAGGTGGCCGGCGACGGCGGTGACGGTCGGGTGGCGCCACAGCAGCGTGCTGGGCAGGCTGAGCCGCAGTCCCTGCTCGAGCCGGCGCCGGATGGAGACGGCCATGATGGAGTCCAGGCCCATCTCCAGCAGCGGCCGGTGCGGGTCGACGTCGGTTTCGGCCGCCTTCATCTCACCGGCGACGACGGAGCGGACCGCCTGGACCATGTGCTCGGCCAGTTCGGTGCCGTCGAGGTCCGCCCACGCCGGCGCCTGCGAGTCGAGGTCCGCCGGCGACGGCACCTCGGCCGTCAGGTCCGCCAGCAGCGGCGGGCGCCCGCCGCCGACGGGCACCGGGATCGGCCGCAGGACAGCCACGAACCCGTTGTCGCGCCGGTGGGCGTACTCCCAGACCCGGAAGGCCTCCCGCAGCGTGATGTCGGCGGTGCCGCGCGCGGCGAGCTCACCGTCGATGAGCACCGACGAGGTCGACATGCCCAGGCCACGCCACGACGTCCAGGCGTAGCTCGTCACCGCGGCGTCCCCGGCCGCCCGCCGGTGCCGGGCGAGCCCGTCGAGGAACGCGTTGGCCGCGGCGTACGCGGCCTGGCCGGGCAGGCCCAGCAGGTGGCCAGCGGAGGAGAACAGCACGAGGAAGTCCAGCGTTCCGGGCGGGAACACGGTGTGCAGGGCGAGCGCGCCGTCGGCCTTGGGCCGCAGCGCACGGGCCAGCGCGGCGTCGTCGACCTGGTCGGCCAGCTGGTTGTCGACCACCCCGGCGGCGTGCACGACGCCGCGGACGGGGGGCAGACCGAGGACGTCCGGCCGCAGCGCCTGCCGGAGCGCGTCGGTGTCGGCGACGTCGAGGGCGAGCGTGCGGACGGTGACGCCGGCGGCCTCCAGCGATCGCACCGCGTCGACGCGCGCCCGCTGCTGCGGATCGACGTCGTCCCAGCGCTCGCGGGGCGGCAGCGCCGTGCGCCCGGCCAGCACGAGCCGCCGCGCGCCCCGGTTGACCAGCCACCGTGCGACTTCGAGACCCAGGACGCCGAGGCCGCCAGTGATGAGGTACGTCGCGTCGGATCGGCATTCGAACGTGGGCCGCACCGGCGGCCCGTCGAGCGGGGTGAGCCGGGCGGCGTGGACGGCGCCGTCATCGACCGACAGCAGGTCCGGGCCGGGCGGTGCGCCGAGGACAGCGCGCAGGGCCGGTGCCGTCGCGGCCGTCAGTGCCTCCGGCAGGTCCACGATGCCACCCACGACGTCCGGGTACTCCGTGACGAGGATCCGGCCCAGTCCCCACAGCGCGGACAGTCCCAGCGACGCGGCCGAACCCGCACGCACGCCCCGGGTGACGACCCAGACCCGTCCGTCACCGGGCGGCAGCGCGGCCATGGCCCGTACCGCTCGAAGGACCTGGGCCGACGCGTCGGCGGCTGTGGTGCCGGGAGGCGGGGCCACCAGCACGGTGCTGGGCTGCTGCGGAGTCTGCGTCGCGAGCGGCACCTCCAGCAGCCTGGCGAGCGACGGATCTCCGAGGACCACGAGGTGGGGCGACGGCGGGGACGCGGGCAGCGGGATCGGCCGCCACGCCAGGTCGAAAGCGAGCCGCCCGGGGCTGGCCTCGGCCCGCGGATCACCGTCGAGCACGCCGTACCGCAGCCCGGTGAGGACGACGGCGAGCGTGCCGTCCGGCGCGGTGACGGCAACCTCGGCAGTGTCCGCACCCGAGGGCCCGGTGGCGGGCCGCGCGTGCACGATCACCCGCGCGGGCGGCTCACCGGTGACGGTGAGGCCACGGATCGCCGCGGGCATCCGCAGCACCGGTTCGCCGGGAAAGACCACGGACGCGATGGACAGCGCGGCGTCCAGGAGACAGGCCCAGCGCCCGGCTCCGATGCCGCTGCCGGGCGCGTCGACCTCGGCACGCAGCCCGCCGTCGGGGGTCCGCGCCAGACCGGTGACCTGCCAGGGGAATCCCATGCCGCGAACGTCGAGTTCGGCGAGGCGCTCGACGACGAAGCCGGGATCCAGCGGGATGCTCGGGCCGTCCGGGCCCGGCGGCGGCGGCGCACCGGCAGGACCGGTCCGTGCGGTCGTGTGCACCAGCCACGCCTCGTCTCGCGGGCCGTCCCCGGCCTCGGGGTCGACCAGGCGGGAGGCGAGGTTGACCACGTCGCCCTGGCGCACCACCTGGATCTCCCGCAGCGTGTCGGCCGTCACCGGGGTGCGCAACGCCACCTCGGTGAGCGCATCGGCCGACCCCGCCGCCAGGAACGTGCTCAGCAGCACCGCCGCCGGCACGATCTCCACGCCCTGCACGGGATGGTCACCGTCGTAGGGGCGGCTGGCCAGGTCGAGGTAGGTGTGCCACAGCTGCGCCGGAGTGACGCCGTTGACCACGGTCCGCCCGCCGAGCAGGGTGTGGCTCGCCGGGTCGTGCCGGTCGCCGAGGGCGGTCAGTCGGGGGGTGTTGGTCGCCCAGTAGGGACGGTGTTCCCAGGCGCGCGGCGGCAGTTCGGCGAGGTCGTCGCCGGGGTAGATGTCCTCCCAGCCGACCGGTACCCCGGCGCAGTGCGCCGCCGCCAGGCTCTCCAGGAACGTCAGTTGCTCGGGCCGGTTGCGCCGCAGCGTGATGAGGACCGTGCCGTCGATCCCGGCGGCGTCGAGCGACTCGCGGATCGAGTGCGTTACCACCGGGTGCGGCGAGACCTCCAGGAACGTGCGGTGGCCGTCGGCGGCGGCCGCGAGGACAGCCGTGTGCAGCAGCACCGGGTTGCGCAGGTTCGCCGCCCAGTACGCGCCGTCGCGAGCCGCGTCGTCGCGGGGATCGGGAAGCGCGGTGGTGTACAGCGGCAACGCCGGCGGCCGGATCACCAGGCCGTCGGCAGCGGCGCGCAGCGCGGCCAGCAGCGGGTCCATCTGCGGGCTGTGGAACGCCACGTCCGAGTCGACGGTGCGTACCGCGACCTCGGCCCCCCACTCCGCCACGAGGGCACGGACCGCTTCGGGCTCGCCGGAGACGACGGTGGAGCTGCCGGAGGAGGCGATCGCGGCCACCACGTCGGTGTGTCCGGCGAGTCGCTCGGCGACCTCGTCGAAGCCCAGGGCGACCATCGCCATCGCGCCGGCACCGGCGGCCTGGCGGAGCAGGACCGACCGGCGGCAGACCAGCCGCGCGCCGTCGAGCGGGCTGAGCACCCCGGAGACGACGGCGGCGGCGATCTCGCCGACGGAGTGGCCGATCACCGCCGCGGGGCGGACGCCGTTGGCCTGCCAGACCGCGGCGAGGCCCACCTGCATCGCGTAGATCAGTGGCTGGATCATGTCGACGCCGCTGTATTCGCCGCTGGCCATCACCTCGGTGGGCGAGAATCCGATCTCGGCGGTGAAGACGGGGTCGAGGTCGTCGAGCACCTTGCCGAACGCGGGCTCCGTCTGGAGCAACTCGCGGCCCATGCCGATCCACTGTGAGCCGTGGCCGGAGAAGACCCAGACGGCCGCGCTGTCGGACGGCTCGCGGGTGACGCCGCTGACCGGTGCGTCGGGCCGCCCTTCGGCGAGCGCGGTGAGCCCGGCGACCAGCGCGGGCCGGTCCGCCGCGACGACCGCGGCGCGGTGGCTGAGGTGGCTGCGGCGTACCGCGAGGGTGTGCCCGACCGCGCCGAGCGGTGCGGCCGCGCCGTCACCGTCGAGCCAGGCGGCCAGTCGGCCGGCGGCTCGGGCCAGCCCGGTGCCGGTCGCGGCGGAGATCGGGTAGACGCGGGGCACGCCGGTATCGCCGCCGACGGCGTCGGTCGGCTTGGACGCCGGCGCCTCCTCGAGGATCAGGTGGGCGATGGTGCCGCCGTAGCCGTATCCGGAGACCCCGGCACGGCGGGGCTGGTCGCCGCGCAGCCAGTCCTGGAGGCGGTCGGCCACCCGCAGCCCGGTGCCCGTCCAATCGATCTTCGGGTTGGGTTCGGTCAGGTGCAGGGTGGCGGGCAGTTGGCCGTGCTGGAGCGCCAGGACCGTCTTGATGACACCGGCCACCCCAGCACCGGCCTCCAGGTGCCCGATGTTGGTCTTGACGGAGCCGATCAGCAACGGAGTCCGCCGACCGGATCCCGAGCCGAGCGCCGCGCCGAGCGCACCGGCCTCCATCGGGTCACCGAGCTCGGTGCCCGTGCCGTGCGCCTCGACGTAGCTGACGCTGGCCGGCGGGATGCCGGTCGACCGGTACACCCGGCGGAGCAGGTGCTCCTGGGCCTCCTGGCTGGGGGCCATGATCCCGTTCGTGCGGCCGTCCTGGTGGATGCCACCGCCGCGGATCAGGGCAAGCACCCGGTCGCCGGAGCGACGTGCATCGCTGAGCCGCTTGAGCACGACCATCCCGCAGCCCTCGCCACGGCCATAGCCGTCGGCAGAGGCGTCGAACGACCGGCTCACCCCGCGCGGCGAGGTGGCGCCGGCCGCGTCGAGGACCATCGTCAGGCCCGGGCCGGCCATCAGCATGACGCCGCCCGCGAGGGCGACCGGTGTCTCGTCCATCCACAGGCTCTGGCAGGCCAGGTGGATGGCGACCAGCGACGAGGAGCACGCGGTGTCCACAGCGAGGCTCGGCCCACGCAGGTCGAGGGTGTAGGAGACCCGATTGGCCACCGCGCAGTAGGCGCCGCCGATCCCGGTGCGCGCCTCGATGCCCGGCAGATCCTCGAGCAGCCGGCGGCCGTAGTCGTCCGCGCCGACCCCGACGAAGACGCCGGCGTCGTGGTGGGCGAGGGCGCGGGGCGGGATACCCGCGTGTTCGAGGGCCTCCCAGCTGACCTCGAGGGTCATCCGCTGTTGCGGATCCATCAGCTCGGCCTCCCGGGGCGAGACCCCGAAGAACGCGGCGTCGAACCCGGCGACATCGTTCAGGAACGACCCGTGGCGGTTCACCGCCCGCAGCGCGGCCGCGTTGGCCGGATCCGAACTCAGGTAGTCGTCCCAGCGCCCGTCGGGCAGCTCACCGGCGGTGCCGCGGCCCTCGGTCAACAGCCGCCAGAACTCTGCGGGCGAGTTCACACCACCGGGGAACCGGCACGCCATCCCCACGATGGCAATCGGTTCGGCGGTCGTACCGCTGGCTTCAGGTTGCACGTTCGGGTCCCTTCCCCGCAGAGAGACGTCGCATGACGGAGGCTGTGCCAGGTGACGCGCGGGAAAGCCGCCGGTCTGACCTGCGGGTCTTCGCGACCCGCGGCATTCACGAACTCATTGCGGCACCGCGTATGCGCCCGAACCTGAGCGAGTGCGAAGCAGAAGGACACGCTTCCGGGAGATCGACCCCGCAGGCGTAACAGCGACTGCCCGATAGATCCATTGGTCTATGCGAATGGACAGTACACCGGCCCCAATCCGCGGTCAACATGCGATGTGACCGAGATCACATTGATTGATGATCTCGCCGGCCACTGCTAGCGTCTGGGCCACAGCGGCCGATTTCGGCTCGCCAACACACGGGGAATATCGACCGTGACGCGGGTCCGCGACAAGGATGGTCCCGACCGGGCGCGATCTCGAATCAACAGCGGATGAATGTGCATTCATCGCCGCGCGCCGGGCACTTTCGCCGATATCGCGCGTCCATTTACCCGTGCACCATTCGGGACTTTGTCGTGGCCGCGAAAGGAACCGACGTGACCGGCACAGATCGCATCGACGTCCATCAGCACATCGTGCCGCCGGGCTACTCCCGCTGGCTCGTCGACAGGGGCCTGACGGCCGGGGGGATGCCGCTGCCGACCTGGTCGGCCGAGGGCGCCCTCGCCATGATGGACGATCACGGCATACGCAGCTGCGTCATGTCGGTCTCCACGCCGGGAGTGCACCTCGGTGACGACGCCGAAGCGCGCGACAAGGCCCGATACGTCAACGAGTACGCCGCTGAACAGGCAAAAGACCGACCGGACCGGTTCGGCTTCTTCGCCACGCTGACCCTGCCGGACGTCGACGGAGCCCTGGCGGAGATCGCACACTCCTTCGACGTGCTGGGCGCCGACGGGGTGGTCCTGCTCGCCAACGTGCGCGGTGCGTACCTCGGAGACCCGGCCTTCGACCCGGTGATGACCGAGCTCGACCGACGCGGCGCCGTGGTGCTGATCCACCCGTCGCACCTGCCCGGGCCAGGCCTCGACGGCGCGCCGCCGTTTCTCCTCGACTTTCTGCTCGACACTAGCCGCGCGGTGCACAACCTGGTCCGGCACGGTGCGATGCGGCGCTGGACACGGATGCGGATCATCCTTTCGCACGGTGGCGGATTCGTGCCCTACGCGGCACACCGGATGGCCCATGTCCGACGCGACATGGAATTGACCCCGGACACGTATCTGGCGGATCTCCGGAAGTTCTACTTCGACACGGCCTTGTCGACCAGCCCGGTCTCGCTTCCGTCACTTCTGGCTTTCGCCGACCCGACGCACATCGTTTACGGCAGCGACTGGCCATATGCGCCCCTGCCCTCGGTGACGCATTTCAGTGACGAGTTCGACAAGTATTCCGACATCAGCGACGAGCAGCGCGCCTCCATTTCCCACGGCAACGCCGTACGGCTATTCCCCCGGTTCGGCACGCCGGGATGACCGTCACCGTCGTCGTCCTGCCGACCGGCCTGACCGTGCCGGTGGCCAACGGCGAGACCATCCTGGCCGCGCTGTCCCGGGCCGGGTACACCCACACCGTCGGCTGCCGACGCGGCGGCTGCGGCATGTGCAAGGTGGATCTGCGCGCCGGCAGCATCCGGTACGACGGCGTGGTCGCCGAGTCCGTGCTCGCCGCCGAGGAACGCGCGGCCGGAACCTGCCTCACCTGCCGCGCCGTCCCGTGCGGCGACGTCGTCGTCGAGCTGCGCCAGGACCGGCTCCGCCGCACCAACCCCTTCCTCCCACGTACGCCAGGACCCACCTGACGGACTGACCCGCCCCGCACGATTGGAGCCAGAGCATGGGTGTACTGAGAATGGGTTACGTCCACGCCCGCGTGACCGACCTGGAGCAGGCCAAACAGCACTACGGCGACACGATGGGTCTCTATCCCGTTCTCGTCGAGGACGGCACGGCCTACTTCAAGGGCTGGGACGAGTGGGACCATCACTCGGTCGTCCTCGAGGAGGGCGGCGTCGGCGTCGCCAAGTTCGGTTTCAAGGTCGCCGACCCGGCGGACATCGAGCGCTTCGAGGACCGCGCGACCCGCTTCGGCTGCGCCGTGTCGCGCATGTCGGCCGGGGAGAACCGCGAGGTGAGCGACGGCATCCGGATCGTGCTGCCGTCGGAGCACGTCGTCGAGCTTTACCACGACATGACGGTGCTGGGCACCGAGGTCGGTACCCACAACCCGGAGGTCTTCCCCCGTCATCTGGTGGGCATCGGCGCGCCGCGGTTGGACCACGCGCTCATCACCGCCGAGGACGTCAACCTGATGGAGCGGTTCTTCCGGGAGGTCCTGGACTTCTACCCCAGCGAGCGCCTGGCGACGTCGCTGGACGCGGACGCCGACTGCATCGCCACCTGGCTGACCGTAGGCAACACGGTGCACGACATCGCGATCCTGAAGGGGCCGAACGCCAAGCTCCACCACTTCGCGTTCGAGCTGAGCAGCTGGAGCGACATCCTGCGGGCCGGTGACCTGATGGCGATGGACGACGTACCGGTCGACGTCGGGCCGACCAGGCACGGCATCACCCGGGGGCAGACCATCTACTTCTTCGACCCGTCCGGCAACCGCAACGAGGTCTTCAGCGGCGGCTACGTGGCCTACCCCGACCGGCCGTGCGTCACCTGGACACCGGACCAGTTGGAGAAGGGTGTCTTCTATATCAGTCGCGAGGTCAACGACCGGTTCACCGCCGCACTGACCTGACCGGCGATCCCGGAAGAGCCCCGCCGCACACCGGCGGGGCTCTTCCGTGTGGCGGCCGGCCAACGCTCAGCCCTGCCGCAACCAGGCGTCGACGGCCGCGGCCGTGGTGGCGACGTGGACGCGTTCGAGCATCGTGAAGTGGTTGCCGGGCACCGTCACCGCCTCGTGCGGATGCGGCCAGCTGGCCCGCTCGGTCTCCGTCGGCACTGCCGCACCGACCGGTTCCTGAGCGTGTACGAGCAGGGTGGGAGCGGAGATCGGGGCCGGTCTGAGGTCGAACTCCGCGTACCGGGCGCGGGCGGTGACCCACGCGTCTCCCCACTCCTCGCCGAGCCGGTCCTGGGCGCCGGCGCGGTCGATCAGGTGCCGGGTGATCGCGGCCGACCAGGCCGCGTACTCCTCGCTGGCGCGCTCAGGCCACCAGCAGGTGTCGAGCATGACAAGGCCGGCCTTCTCCCACCGGTGCGCCAGCGCCGCGGCGAGCTGCCCGCCGGTGGAGTGCCCGGCGAACACGATCGACCCGGTCGGCGCCTCGGCCTCCAGCACGGCGCGGTGCAGGTCGACGAGCGCGTCGAGGTCGGCCGGTAGCGGTTCGCCGGGCCGGAAGCCGGGCAGGGTCAGCACCGACACGGACGCGGCGGACCGTAGAGCGGCGGCGAGGCCGGCGTACTGGTACACCGACGGTTTCCAGGCGAACGACGGCACGCAGACGACGTGCGGTCCCGGACCGCCGGGTGCGGCCAGCCGCACGAGCCGCGGCCGGTCGGTGACGTCGGCGGCGGTCCGGAACGAGGGCCGGAATGAGGCCATGCCCCGGACCAGCGCGTCGGCCCGCTCGGCGTCCCCGGTGCGGTAGGCCCGCAGCACCAGGGCGCTCAGCGAATCGTCGACACCGCCACCGGCGCCAGGCGCGGGTGCGGGTACGGGTGCGGCGGGATCGGCACCGAGTTCCCCGTCGAGGTGCTCGGCGAGCGCGGCCGGCGTCGGATGGTCGAACGTCAGCGTGGCCGGGAGGATCCGACCTGTCCGGGCACCGAGCCGGTTGCGCAGCTCGACGGCGGTGAGCGAGTCGAAGCCGAGCGCCGCGAACTGCGCGTCCACGTCGACGTCCTCGGCGTCGCGATGGCCGAGGACCGCGGCGACCTCGGAGCGGACGATCCGCAGCAGGCTCCGTCGGCGTTCGCCGGCGTCGAGGCCGGCGAGCTGGTCGGTCAGCGTCTGCCCGTCACCCGTCACGGCCGCCTTGCGCGGACGGTGGGTGGCCCGGCCACGCCGGAGTTCCTGGAGCAGGGGCGTGGCGTACGCGGCGGGATCGAGGTCGGCGGCGACGACGGCGGGGTGGTGCCCGCCGATCGCGGCGTCGAGCAGGGCCAGGGCGTGCTCCGTAGCCAGGGCGCGGTCCCGTTGTTGTAGGTGGGCGGTCATGCCGGTGGTGTGTTCCCACAGTCCCCAAGCGATGGAGGTAGCGGGCAGACCGGCCCGCTGCCGGATCATGGCCAGGGCGTCCAGGCCAGCGTTGGCAGCGGCGTAGTTGCCCTGCCCGGGATTGCCGATCACACCGGCGACCGAGGAGAACAACACGAACAGGGCTAGGTCACGATCACGGGTCAACTCGTCCAGCCACAACGCGGCCTGGAGCTTCGGCGCCAGAACGGCGTCGAGGCGTTGCGGGGTCAGGGTCTCGATGATGCCGTCGTCGATGACACCAGCGGCGTGCACCACCCCGGTCAGCCGGTCGATGCCCCCGACAAGGTCTGCCAACGCTGCCCGGTCGGTCACGTCACACGCCACGACCCGCACCTCGGCGTCCAGACCGGCAAGCCGATCAGTCGTCGCACCGGAACGGCTGGCCAGAACAAGCTTCCGCACCCCATGCCGACGCACCAGATGCTCAGCCACCAACACACCAAGCCCGCCCGTGCCACCAGTGATCAGCACCGTGCCATCCGGATCCAGCCGCGCCGACATCGTCAACACCCGCTTGCCGGTGGTGCGACCCGCACCCAGATCCCGCAGCACCTCCCGAACCCGCTGCACCGGCGCCGCAGTCACCGGCACCGGCGTCAGCGTGCCATCACTGAACAGCTCCACAAGCCGACGAAGCATCCCCCCGAGCCGCTCCGGCCCCGCCTCGATCATGTCGAACGGGACGTAACGAACCCCCGGGAACTCCTCCGGACCACGAACATCGGTCTTACCCATCTCCAGCAACACACCACCAGGACGCAACAACCGCGCCGACGCGTCCACGAACTCACCCGCCAGGCTGTTGAGCACCACATCAAACCCGCCCGGAAACACATCCACGAACGCCGTCGAACGAGACGACGCCAACCGCTCCCGCGGCACATCCACAAGATCCCACTTCGACTCACTCGCCGTCGCCCACACCTCAGCACCCAACCACCGCGCCAACTGCACCGCAGCCATACCCACCCCACCCGCAGCCGCATGAACCAACACCCGCTGACCAGCCCGAAGACCAGCAAGCTCCACCAACCCCAACCACGCGGTCAACCACACCACCGGCACACCCGCGGCCTGCTCCATCGACCAACCATCCGGAACCCTCACCACCAACCGACCATCCACCACCGTCGACGAACCAAAACCACCCGACCACAACCCCAACACCCGATCACCAACCGCCACATGCCCCACACCCACACCGACCTCAAGCACCACCCCCGAACCCTCCACACCGACCGACCCACCACCCGGATAAACCCCAAGACCCACCAACACATCCCGGAAATTCACCCCCGCGGCAACCGGTGCGACCCGCACCTCGCCCGCACCCACGACGTCCGGGGTCACGGTTTCGACGACGATGCCGTCCAGCGACCCACTGCCGGCGGCGGTCAGCCGCCACTCACCCGAGACCGGGATCGGCGCGCCGGTAGGGGCGGCCAGGCGCGGGACGAGGCGACCGGCGGCGGTGACAGCCTGTTGGGGCTCGTCGAGGGAAAGGTGACGTGCGGCAGGTCCGTCGACGTCGGCGATGACGACCCGGCCGGGGTGTTCCGCCTGCACCACCCGGAGCAGTCCCCACAGGGCGCCCGCGGCGGCGGTGCGGGCCGTGTCGGCGCCGTTCGGGGCCGTGGCCGAGGTGGCCCCACTGGTCAGCACGACCAGCCGGGTGTGGTGAAACTCCGGCGCGGCGAGGAACTCCTGGACCAGGGCGAGGACGGCGGCGGTCGTCGCGTGCGCGTCGGCGAGGTCGGGGGTGACGACGGCGGCCGGCACGCTTGCGCCCGCGCGGATGGCCTCGCGCAGCGCGGCGAGGTCGGCGAAGCGCCGTCCGCCCACGCCGTGCGGGTCGGGTCCGACGACGACGTGATCCGCGAGGCTGCTCGCACCGTCGGTCGCTGGTTGCCAGTGGAGGTTGAGGAGGGTGGCGTGGGTGGTGGGGCTGGGTAGGGGGCGGAGTTGGAGGTGGTTGATGGTGGCCAGGGGGGTGCCGTCGGTGTGGTGCAGGGTGATGGTGGCGGTGTCGGGGGTGGGTTGGGTGAGGGTGGCTCGGGCGTGGGTGGCGCCGGTGGTGTGGATGGTGATGCCGGTCCAGGTGAAGGGGACGTGTGGCGTGCCGCCGCCGGTGGTGTGGGCGAGCAGGAGGGGGTGCAGGGCGGCGTCGAGCAGGGCCGGATGGATCGCGTGGCTGCCCTCGCCGCCGCTGTCCTCGCCGCCGCTGCCGTGGTCGCCGTGGTCGCTGATGGTGATGTCGGCGTAGAGGGTGCCCTCGTACTGCCACGCTCGGCGCAGTCCCTGGAAGGTGGGCCCGTAGTCGTAGCCGGCGTCGGCGGCAGCGGGGTAGAACCCGTCGACCGGCACGGACACCGCACCCACGGGCGGCCAGGGCCCGTGGTGGGGCCGGCCGGGTTGGTCGGTGGTTCGGGTGAGGGTGGCCTCGGCGTGCAGGGTCCAGTCAGGATCGTCATCGCGGCGGCTGTGCACCCGGGCGGTGTGGTCGGTGTCGGTGGGTGCGATGACGATCTGCAGGTCGCGGTCGTGGTCGGTGGGCAGCGGGGTGAGGATGGTCAGGTCGGCGATGTGGTCACAGCCGACCTCGTCCCCGGCGTGGGTGAGCCAGTCGATGAACGCGGTCGCCGGCGCGATCGCGGTACCCGCGACAACGTGCTCACCCAGCCACGGCATACCGTCGGGTGAGAGCCGCGCCGACACGACGGTCGGGCCGTCAGCGATCCTCGCCACGTCCCACCGCCCGACCGAACTGCCGGCGGTGAGCCAGTAACGGCGGTGCTGGAACGCATACGTCGGCAGATCAACCACCCGCGTCGGCTGTCCCAGACACGCCGACCAGTCGACCGGCACCCCACGGGCCCACAACCGGCC
>NZ_JBIDCU010000008.1:0-198825 GCF_043204765.1 Micromonospora sp. NPDC047730
GCCGACCCCGCCCAGGCCTCCTACTGGATCACCACCGAGGCCCTCGCCGACTGGATCGCCACCCGCGGCTACGCCGCCTGATCCCACCACCACCACCAACGACAAGGGCCGGCCCCGAACGGGGCCGGCCCTCTCGTCATGCCCCGAGGCGCACGCCGGGGACCGGTGGGCCGTCGCCGACGAGGCGGAACGACGATTCGCCCACCGGCTCCACGAGGCCGTCCCCCACCAGCCCGGTGAGCGCCCGGGCCCGCTGCACGTCGTCGGCCCACACCTGGTCGAGACGCTGGTGCGGCACCGGGCCGGTCGCCTCCCGGAGCACGCCGAGGAGCAGCCCGCGCACCTGGCGGTCCGTGCCGGCGTACCGCTGGGGGCGTCGGCTCGGGCCGGCGGGGGCCTCCTGGCCGGACGCCCGCCAGGCGCAGACCGCCTCGACGGGGCAGCTTCCGCAGCGGGGCGAGCGGGCGGTGCAGATCACCGCACCCAGCTCCATGAAGGCCGCGCTGGCAAGCGCGGCGGCGGCCGGCTCGACGGGCAGCAGTTCCTCGGTGGCCACCAGATCGGCCGGACGGGTGGCCGGGCCGGCATCCGGCTCGCCGGCGATCGCCCGGCAGACCACCCGCCGTACGTTGGTGTCGACCACCGGGTGTCGCTGACCGTACGCGAACGCGGCCACCGCCCGGGCCGTGTACGTCCCGACGCCCGGCAGGGCCAGCAACTGGTCCAGCCGGTCCGGGACCTGACCGCCGTGCCGCTCGACGATCGCGACGGCGCAGTCCCGCAGCCGTACCGCCCGGCGGGGGTAGCCGAGCCGTCCCCACATCCGGATCGCCTCCGCCGGTCTGTCCGCCGCGAGCGCGGCCGGGTCGGGCCAGCGGTCCAGCCACGCCGCCCAGGCGGGCAGCACCCGCACGACGGGCGTCTGCTGCAGCATGACCTCGCTGACCAGGATCGCCCACGGGGTGACGTCGGGCTTCCGCCACGGCAGGTCGCGGGCGTTCTCCTCGTACCACCGGCTGACCAGGGTGGCGAAAGTGGGCTCAGACATCGCGCCGCCGATGATGTCACGCGCCGCGCCCCCGACGCGGCGCGGGCGGCGGGCTCGCGGCTCGGCCGTACCGTCCCGCTGGCTGGGCGACCTGGGCGGGGCGCTGCGGCGGCGCGCGGCGGATCGGGCAGAATGCCCGGATGAACGAGCTCGCGATCACCGTCATCGGCCGGGACCGGCCGGGCATCGTGGCCGACGTCGCCGAGGTGCTCGCCCGGCTCGGCGCGAACCTCACCGACAGCACGATGACCCGGCTGCGGGGGCACTTCGCGATGACCCTGGTCTGCGTGGGCCCGGCCGCCGCCGACGTCGAGGCCGCGCTCGCGCCGCTCTCCGCCGACGGCCAGCTGCTGGCGACCGTACGCGAGGTCACCCCCGACGGCGAGACGGCTCCGGCCGGCGAGCCGTACGTGATGGCGGTGCACGGCGCGGACCGGATGGGCATCGTCGCGGCGATGACCCGCGTGCTCGCCGACGCCGGCGGCAACGTCACCGACCTGAGCACCCGGCTGACCGGGTCGCTCTACGTGGTGGTCGCCGAGGTGGACCTGCCGCCCGGCACGGCCGACGAGGTGGCCGGCCGGCTCGCGTCGACCGCCGCCGACCTGGGTGTCGGGGTGACCCTCCGCCCGGCCGACCCGGATCTGCTGTGACCGGCGACGAGCGCGCCCCGGAGAGCGAGGCGTACGCCGGCCTCGGCGACTGGACCCCGGAGTCACTGGACGCGCCGGGGGAGGTGCGGCCGGTGGTGTCCGCCCCCGACCAGGTGCTCAGCCGGCACGGCGGCGAGGTCGACCCGACGGCCGAGGAGACCGTACGCCTGGCGGCCGACCTGGTCGCCACCATGCGGGTGTCGCCGGGCTGCGTCGGGCTGGCCGCCCCGCAGATCGGCGTGGGCGCGCAGGTCTTCGCGGTCGACGTGACCGGCCATCCGAAGGCGGTCACCGTGCACGGCACCTTCGTGCTGTGCAACGCCCGGGTCGTCGAGGCGAGCCGGTGGAAGGTGGCCCGGGAGGGGTGCATGTCGGTGCCCGACCTCACCGGCGACGTGAAGCGGGCCAGCCGGCTGGTGGTGGAGGGCGTGCTGCCCGGCAGCGGCAAGCCCGTACGGCTGGTGACCGACGGGTTCGAGGCGCGGGCCCTGCAGCACGAGATCGACCACTGTGCGGGTCTGCTCTTCCTGGACCGGGTTGCCGGCGCCCACGCCATCTACCAGCGCAAGGTGTATCTCTGACCCGCGCCCCTGGGTCGCCGGCGGGACACCGTCGGCGGACATGACCGTCGCATGTGGAAGGTGGGAACGGTGAGCTGCGGACACCTCGGCGCGTCGCGCCGGGCTGCCGAGCCCCGCGCCGCTACGGTGGGGGCATCATGCGTCTGACGGTCGGCCCCCTGCCACCCGCCGTTTACTGGCGGCGTCGCGCCGTCGTGCTCGGAGCGGGGCTTCTCTTCCTGATTGTCCTGCTCTATTCGTGCACCGGTTCGGACCGGAAGGCCGACAACAGCGGCGACGCGCAGCCCGCGTCGGGCGCGACGTCGCCCGGTGCGACACCGGGACCCACCGGCCCGGTGCTCAGCCCGCAGACCGGCGGGCCCTCGCCGGGCGCGTCGGGCGACCCGGGCGCCGCCGACCCGTCGGGTGGCCCGACCACCACCGACACGCCGCCGGCGGCGCCGGTCGTGCCGGCCGCCGGCGACGGCGCCTGCACGGACGCCGAGATCACCGTGACGCCGGTGGCCCTGCCCGCGTCGGTGGTCCGCGGGGCCGTGGTGGACCTCCAGCTGAAGGTGAAGAACCGGTCCGAGCGGACGTGCAGCCGCGACGTCGGCGCCGACGAGCAGGAGCTGTTCATCAAGTCGGGGGCCGAGAAGATCTGGTCGTCCGACACCTGCGGCACCGGCAAGGGCTCCGACGTGCAGTCCTTCACGCCGGGCTTCGAGCGCTCCTACCAGGTGGGCTGGAACGGCCGCGACAGCAGCAAGTGCGCCAACGGGGTGGCGGCGGGCCCGAACCCGCCCGCCGGGACGTACCAGGTCTTCGCCCGGGTGGGCACCAAGCTCAGCGAGCCGGTGAAGCTCACCGTAACCGACGGCTGAGCGGCCGGCCGAGCGGCCCGGGTCAGACGTAGCGCTCCAGGATGGACGCCTCGGCGAGCCGGGACAGCCCCTCCCGGACGCCGCGGGCGCGGGCGTCGCCGACCCCCTCCACGGCCTGGAGATCCTCCACCGTGGCGCCGAGCAGGCGCTGGAGGCTGCCGAAGTGCACGACGAGGCGGTCGACCACGGCCGCCGGCAGCCGGGGCACCTTGGCGAGCAGCCGGAAGCCGCGCGGGCTGACCGCCGCGTCCAGCGCGTCGGAGGCGGCCGGGTAGCCGATCGCCTTGGCGACGGAGACCAGGTCGATCAGCTCGGTCGCGCCGAGCAGGTCCAGCTCGACCAGCGCCTCGTCGAG
The DNA here is from genome assembly GCF_043204765.1 of Micromonospora sp. NPDC047730. Classification (NCBI taxonomy): domain Bacteria; kingdom Bacillati; phylum Actinomycetota; class Actinomycetes; order Micromonosporales; family Micromonosporaceae; genus Micromonospora; species Micromonospora sp. NPDC047730. The sequence goes on from NZ_JBIDCU010000008.1 coordinate 3,501, forward strand.
GGTGCGGGACTTCCGGCCGGCCGGGAGGTAGTCCCGGATGACCAGGGTGCGGTCGGCATCGACCCCGGCCATCAGCTCGTCGAGCTGGAGGGCCAGCAGGCGGCCGTCGGTGCCCAGCTCCACCACGTAGCCCGCGATCTCGTCGGCGATCCGGCGGACCATCTCCAGCCGCTGCACCACCGCGACCGCGTCCCGTACGGTGACCAGGTCCTCGATCTCCAACGCGGAGAGGGTCCCGGAGACCTCGTCCAGCCGGAGCTTGTAGCGCTCCAGCGTGGCGAGCGCCTGGTTGGCGCGGGACAGGATCGCCGCCGAGTCGTCCAGCACGTGCCGCTGACCGTTCACGTAGAGGCTGATGATCCGCATGGACTGGCTCACCGAGATCACCGGGTAGCCGGTCTGCCGGGCGACCCGCTCGGCGGTGCGGTGTCGGGTGCCGGACTCCTCGGTGGGGATGCTCGGGTCGGGCATCAGATGCACGGCCGCCCGGACGATGCGGGTGCCGTCGCTGGAAAGCACGACCGCGCCGTCCATCTTGCACAGCTCGCGGACGCGGGTGGCGGAGAACTCGACGTCGAGTGGGAACCCGCCGGTGCAGAGCCCCTCGACGACCTTGTCGTAGCCCAGGACGATCAGCGCGCCCGTGCGGCCGCGCAGGATCCGCTCGAGGCCGTCGCGCAGCGCCGTGCCCGGGGCCATCAGTGCCAGGTTGGCCCGCAGCGGGTCACCGGCACCCCCGCCGCCACCGGTCACGCTCACGCTGATCGGGCGGGCGGGCGAGCCCACGGCGCCGGTGCGGGCGTGGGGCGTCGCGCCGGCAGGCTTGGTGGTATCGCGGTCGATCGGCACGGGCACAGTCTACGGACTGCCCTGCGGTGGGTGCTGTCGTGGTTACTGTGATGTGTCGCGATGCCCCACGTCGCCCGGACCGGGGGCCGGCGGCCCGGCTGTCCGGTATCGCCCCGGCGGTCCCGTCGCCCGGCCATCGCCGCTCACTCCGCCGACGCGCGGGCGACGGCCTGGAGCGCCGACCGTACGTCGGTGACCTCGATCACGCGCATCCCCCCGGGGGTCACGCCGGTGCTCTCGGGCCCGCACCCGGTCGGCACCAGCGCGAGCCGGAACCCGAGCCGCGCCGCCTCGGCCAGCCGGCGCGGCACCGCGCCGACCCGGCGCACCTCGCCGGTGAGCCCGACCTCGCCGATCGCCACCAGGTGGGGCGCGATGGCGAGGTTGAGCCCGCCCGAGGCGACGGCCAGGGCGACCGCCAGGTCGGCCGCCGGCTCCACCACCCGGATGCCGCCGACGGTGGCCGCGAAGACCTCCCGGTCGTGCAGGGTCAGCCGCTCGGTGCGGCGCTGAAGCACGGCCAGCACCATCGCGAGCCGGGCCGAGTCGAGCCCGGAGACGGTGCGCCGGGGCGACCCGGCCACCGTCGCGCCGATCAGGGCCTGCACCTCGGTTACCAGCGCCCGGCGGCCCTCCATCGCCACCGTGACGCAGGTGCCCGGGACCGGCTCCGCGTAGCGGGTCAGGAACAGCCCGGACGGGTCGGCCAGGCTGCTGATGCCGCCCTCGTGCATCTCGAAGCAGCCCACCTCGTCGGCGGCGCCGAAGCGGTTCTTCACGCCGCGCACCATGCGCAGGGAGGAGTGCTTGTCGCCCTCGAAGTGCAGCACCACGTCGACCAGGTGCTCCAGCACCCGGGGGCCGGCGACCTGGCCGTCCTTGGTGACGTGGCCGACCAGCACGGTGGCGATGCCGCGCTCCTTGGCGACCGCGACCAGCGCGGCGGTGACCGCCCGCACCTGGGTCACCCCGCCCGACACGCCCTCGGCGCCGGTGGTGGAGATGGTCTGCACCGAGTCGAGCACCAGCAGGCCCGGCTTGACCGCGTCGAGGTGGCCGAGCACCGCGGCGAGGTCGCTCTCGGCGGCGAGGTAGAGCTGGTCGTGCAGGGTGCCCATCCGCTCGGCGCGCAGCCGGACCTGGCTGACCGACTCCTCGCCACTGACCACCAGCGACGGGCTGCCGGCCCCGGCGGCCCACTGCTGGGCCACGTCGAGCAGCAGGGTGGACTTGCCGACGCCCGGCTCGCCGGCGAGCAGCACCACCGCGCCGGGGACCAGGCCGCCGCCGAGCACCCGGTCGAGCTCGCTGACCCCGGTGGGCCGGGCCCGCGCCGGGGCGGCGCTGATGGTGGCGATCGGCCGGGCCGGCTCGGCCGGCATCCGCGAGCTGACCACCTTGCCGGAGACGGTCGGGCCGGTGACGGTGCACTCGACCACCGAGCCCCACTCGCCGCACTCGGGGCAGCGCCCGACCCACTTGGGCGGCTGGTGCCCGCAGGCGTCGCACTCATAGGCCGGTCGGGGCTCGCGGCTGGACGCCCGGCCGCGCCCGCTGGCGGCGCGCGGGGACGTCGATCGGGAGGTGGTCACATTGGGACGTTAGTCCCCGCGTACGACGAAGACACCGCCGGCGTGGTGGTCACCACGCCGACGGTGTCGTCGGAAACAGCGGGCGGAGGGTCAGTGGCCGCCGCCCTCGTTCTCGTCGTAGCCGCCCAAACGCTCGACGATCTGCGACGGGGGCGCGGCCGGGGTGAGCGGCACGGCGACCGGCGCCGGGCCGGTGACCGTGTTGCCGTTGCCGAAGTCGAAGGTCAGGATGACGTTCTGCCCGGAGCGCAGCGCCTCGTTCAGGCCGATGAGCTGGAGGACGCGGTCGGCCTCGGTGTTGAGCTGCACGTAGCTCAGCGGCGGGATCTCGATCCGGGCCGGCTGGCCGGCGGGCGAGGCCGGGCTCGCCGGGGCCGACGGGCTCTCAGGGGCGCCGGGGCTGACCGACTCCGACGGGCTCTCCGAGGCGCCCGGGCTGGCCGACACCGACTCCGACGGGGTGGGCGACGGGGACTCGGACGGCGACGCCGACGGGCTGGCCGCGGCCCCCTTACCGGTGATCACGACCTCGCGGGCGCTGTCGGTGGTCACGGTCACGGTGACCGGTTCCTTCGAGTCGTTGTAGATCACGGCGTTGAGGACGGCGTTGGCGCCCGCCTTGTAGCCCTCGACGCCCGGGAACTCGACCAGCAGGCCACGGACCGCGTAGTCGCCGTTGCGGGCGGAAAGGTTGACGCCCTGGACCGACGGCTCCTTGTTGGCGGTCTCGGCGATCTGGCCGGCGCCGCAGCCGGACAGCAGCAGCCCGGTCGCCGCGGCCAGCCCGGACAGCAGCAGGGCCGCCCGCCGGGAACCCCTGATCGAGCGCGTCACGTCGGTCCTCCTCGTCACGATCCCACCCGGTGCTCACGCCGGGCACGGTGGCCATGCCCGCGCAGACCGCGCTCCAGGGTAGTTGGGCCTGATCCGCCCCCGCACGCCGACCCGGGAATGCCACTCCCCGGGGCGGACCTCAGACCAGCCGCCCGTTCGTGACCAGCAGGACGACGTCGATGAGGGCGATCAACATGACGGCCCGGAACGCGGCCACGGGCCGACCTCCGGCCCGGGCGGCGCCGCGCCCGCCGTACCAGCTCAGGGACGGCACCACGACGGCGGCGGCGACCGCGGCCACGCCGACGCCCGACGGCCGCCCCGGTGGCCCGAGGACCAGGGTGGCGGTCGCCGCGAGCAGCAGGCCGGCGGCGGCGGCGCGGCTGCCGGTCGGGCCGAGCCGGTGCGGCAGCCCGCGGACCCCCGTCCGGGCGTCGTCGGCCAGGTCGGGCAGGACGTTGGCGAAGTGCGCCCCGGCGCCCAGGCAGGCCGCGGCGGCGACCAGCCAGACCGGCGGGGCCGGCGCCCCGGGCAGCGCCAGCACGACGAAGGCGGGCAGCGACCCGAACGACACCGCGTAGGGCAGCACCGACACCGGGGTCGACTTCAGCGGCCAGTCGTAGAGCAGCGCGGAGACCAGCGCGACGGTGACGCAGAGCGCGGCGGCCGGGCCCGTGGCCAGCGCCAGCGCCGGGGTGGCGAGCGCGGCCACCGCCGCGGCCACGGCCGTGGTGCGCCGGCCCACCGCGCCGGTGGCGACCGGTTTGTCGGTACGCCCCACCGTGGCGTCCCGGTCCGCGTCGAGTGCGTCGTTGGCCCAGCCGACGGCGAGTTGGCTGGCCGCCACGGTGAGCGCCACGGCCAGGACGCCGGCCGGCCGGTGCCCGGCGCCCCAGGCGAGCAGCCCGGCCACGGTGGTGACCGCGGCGGCCGGCTCCGGGTGGCTCGCCCTGACCAGCCCTAGCACCGTTGACGACATGAGGAAAGTCTGGTCGTTACCGGGCAGTCGTGCCACGCTCGGTCCATGCGAGACGCGGGCCGCACCCTGCCGCGCAACGATCCGCGCCAGTACGACGACCTGGCCGGCGAGTGGTGGCGTCCGGACGGCGCGTTCGCGATGCTGCACTGGTTGGCCGAGGCGCGTGCCGCACTCGTGCCGCCGGCGTCCCGTCCCGGCGCCCTCCTGGTCGACCTCGGCTGCGGCGCCGGGCTGCTCGCCCCGCACCTGGCCGGCAAGGGCTACCGGCACGTCGGCGTCGACCTCACCCGGTCGGCCCTGGCACAGGCAGCCGCGCACGGGGTGACCGCCGTCAACGGCGACGTCACCGCCGTCCCGCTGGCCGACGGCTGCGCCGACGTGGTCGCCGCGGGCGAGATCCTGGAGCACGTGCCGGACTGGCGGCGGGCGGTGGCCGAGGCGTGCCGGCTGCTCCGCCCTGGTGGCCTGCTCGTGCTGGACACGCTGAACGACACGGCGCTGAGCCGGCTGCTGGCCGTCCGGATCGCCGAGCGGCTGCCGACCGTGCCGAGGGGCATCCACGACCCACGGTTGTTCGTGGACGCCCGGGCGCTCGTCGCCGAGTGCGCCCGGCACGGCGTCCGGCTACGGCTGCGGGGGATCCGGCCGGGCGTGCCCGGGCTGCTCGGCTGGCTGGCCCGCCGGGTCGGGGCCGCCGGTCGTGCCCACCGTGCCGACGCCGACCGTCCGGGCGCGACCGCCGCCGACCGGCCCGCCGCGCCCGCCGCCGTCCACCCGGGCGGCACTGTGGTCGGTCGTCCGCGGCCGACGGTGGCCGGCGCGGCGCCCCGGATCGTGCCGACCTGGTCGACCGCCGTGCTCTACCAGGGGCGGGGCACGCGGAGCGGATAGCGGAACGGGTCCCTGGGTAGGACAGGGCCGAGGAGGGGGCTGTATGACGCTGCACGCGCTGGAGGCGGCTCGCCGCCTGGCACCGAGGCTGGCCGCCCGGGCGGCCGAGCACGACCGCGACGGCTCGTTCCCGGTCGAGGATTTCCGGGATCTGCGCGAGGCCGGGCTGTTCGGCCTGATGGTCCCCACCGAGCTGGGCGGAGCGGGCGCCACCTTTGCGGAGTACGCGGCGGTCGCCACCGAGCTGGCCCGGGGCAACGGGGCGACGGCCCTGGTGTTCAACATGCACGCCTCGGTCACCGGTGCCCTCGGCGCGGTGACCGAGGAACTGGCCGAGGCGCTCGGCGTGCCGGACGTGGCGCTGGCCGCCCGGGACCGGCTCCTCACCGCCGCCGCCCAGGGCTCCTGGTACGCGGTGGCGATGAGCGAGCGCGGCGCCGGCGCGCGGCTGTCCCAGCTCAGCACCGTCTACGAGCCGGTCGACGGCGGATACCACCTCAAGGGCAGCAAGACGTTCTGCTCCGGGGCGGGGCACGCCGACGGCTACCTGGTGGCCGCCCGCAGCGCCGTCGACCAGTCGGTGGTCTCCCAGTTCCTGGTGCCGGCCGGGGACGGGCTGACCGTCGAGCCCACGTGGGACTCGCTCGGCATGCGGGCGACCTCCTCGCACGACCTGCACCTGGACGTGACCGTGCCGGCCGACCGGCTGCTCGGCGGCGTGGAGGGCCTGGCCCTGGTGGTCGCCCAGCTCATGCCGCACTGGCTGGTGGCCAGCTACGCCGCCGTCTACGTCGGGGTGGCCCGGGCGGCGGTCGACGCGGCGGCCGAGCACCTGAACGCCCGCAACCTCGCCGGCCTGCCGGCCGTCCGGTCCCGCCTCGGCCGGGCCGACGCCGCCGTGGCGGCCGCCCACCTGGTGGTCGCCGAGGCCGCCCGGCGGGTGGACGAGGCGCCGGGGGACGCGGAGACCAACCGCTGGGTGTGGCGGGCCAAGCTGCTCGCCGGCACGACCGCCGCCGACGTGGCGGCGTCCGTGCTGGAGGCGGCCGGCACCTCCGCCACCCGGCGGGGGCATCCGCTGGAGCGGCTCTACCGGGATGCCCGCTGCGGCTCGCTGCACCCGGCCACCTCGGACGTCTGCGCCGACTGGCTGGGCATCGCCGCGTTGGGCGGCGACCCGGACCGCGACGGATCGGTCCCTCGTTGGTGAGCGTGGGAGGTCCGTCGGGGCGGCGGACGGAGCGGCCCCCGGCACGGGGGACGGCGGCGGGGCGGGCTGCCCGCTGCGCAGGGCCGGACGAGAGGTGGGCATCGTGGCCGTACCGGTGATCGCGGGGCTGGGGACGGCACACCCTCCGTCGGCGGCGCAGGACGAGTTGTGGGACGGCTTCTTCTCGAAGCACTTCGCCGGCAGCACGCGGGCGCTGGCGCAGCGGATCTTCGCCCACTCGGGGGTCACCCGCCGCCAGGCTGCGGTCAACCCGCTGCTGGAGGACGTCTCCGACTGGCCGACGGAGCGGCGGATGCGCCGCTACCAGGTCGAGGCGCTGCCGTTGGGCAAGGAGGCGGTGGGCCGGGCGCTGACGGCCGCCGGCCTGGCCGCGGGGGACGTCGGGCTCTTCGTGGTCTGTTCGTGCACCGGGTACGCCACCCCGGGGCTCGACATCCTGCTCGCCCGTGACCTGGGCATGGCCCCGGACACGCAGCGCATGTTCGTCGGCCACATGGGCTGCTACGCGGCCCTGCCCGGGCTGGGCGCGGCGAGCGACTTCGTGACCGCCCGCGGCCGGCCGGCGCTGCTGCTCTGCGCGGAGCTGACCAGCCTGCACATCCAGCCGTCCAGCGCCCGGGTGGACACCCAGCAGATCGTCTCCCACGCGCTCTTCTCGGACGCCGCGGTCGCCACCGTGGTCGTCCCCGGGGGCCGGGGGTACGCCCTGCGCGAGGTCACCTCGGTCACGGACACCTCCACCGCCGACCACATGACCTGGGACGTCACCGACACCGGCTTCCGGATGGGGCTGTCGCCGAAGGTGCCGCAGGTGCTCTCCCGGCACGTCCGGGGCCTGGTCGACGACCTGCTGGCCCGGCACGGCGCGACGCTGTCCGGGGTGGACGGCTGGGCGGTGCACCCGGGCGGCCCGCGCATCCTCAACGTCGTCGAGCGGGAGCTGGCCCTGCCGCCGGAGGGGCTGGCGGCGTCCCGGGCGACGCTGGCCGAGCACGGCAACTGCTCGTCGCCCACGGTGCTGCTGATCCTCGACCGGCTGCGCCGGGCCGCGTCGCCGCCGCGGCGGGTGGTGATGCTGGCGTTCGGGCCGGGCCTGACCCTCTACGCCGCGCTTCTCGAACGGCAGGACTGACAGCGACGCCGCGGGCGCGCCGAGGTTACCCTCTGGTAATGGACGCGGAGGCGGCAGACCGGCCGTGGACAGAGGCGGATGGCCCGCGCGCCGGGGCGGTCCGGGAACCCGCGGCGGCCGGCGACCGGCTGCGCGCGGCGGTGCTGGCCGGGTCGGCCCTGACGGCTCTGGTCGCCGGGGGCTGGTGGTGGCAGACCAGCGCGCCGGTCACCGGCCCGGCGGCCGGCGCGCCGGCCCCGTCCGCGCAGAGCCGGTACGTGCCCGGCAACGGTGACGCCATCGTCTCCTCGATGGTGACCGTCGACGGTGAGGGGGGCGTCTCCGTCTGGGCCCTGCCCGGCGACCGCGACGGCGGAGCCACCGTCCAGGTCGATCCGCGCACCGGTGCCGCGTTCCGGGTCGAGCCGCGTACTGGTGCCGCGTTCCGGGTCGACCCGCTCACCGGTGCCGCGTTCCGGGTCGACTCCGGCGGGCGGGCCGGCGTCCGGGTCGATCCCGAGGCGCCTCGGCTCGGCCGCCTTCCGAACACGATCTGGCAGGAGCGGGCGACGCTCGGCCGGGAGAACGGTCGGGTGGTCAAGCAGGCCGCCGGTGAGGCTGCCACCCGCTTCCTGCTCGAGTACCGCTGCACGGGGCCGGGTGAGCTGCTGGTCGTGCTCGAGCGGGTCAGGGCCGCCGTTCCCGTCCCGACGGTCGGGTGCGACGGGTCGATGGTGTCGATCGAGCTGACCGCCGCGGGCGGGCCGTTCCGGGTCTCGCTGTCGACCGCCGACGCCGAACCGCTCCGCGTGGACGCGCAGCTGGTCGGCCTGCCCTGACCGCCGGTGCCCCGGTGCCCCGGTGCCGCCGGGCCGCCGGGGAGACGTCGGGCGCCGGGTCAGGCGGCGAGGCCGGCCAGGTCGGCGCGGTAGTCCTCGGCGGAGCGCACCTCGGGCACCACCGTGACCAGCATCCCGGCCCGGTCGACCAGCAGCGCGGCGGCGACGCCGGGGCGGGGCGGCAGGTGCAGGAACGCGCGCAGCCCGCCCGCCGGGTCGGCCAGCGGTCGTACGGTCGCCCCGGCGGGCGGCGGCGAGACGCGTACGGGCCGGTCCCCGGCGACGGTGACGACCGTGACCCCGGCGGGCGCCAGGGCGGCGGCGGTGGCCACGTCGTCCGGGCAGGTGCACCCGTCGACCAGGATGATCATCGCGGGCAGCAGCCCGCGCAGCGGCACCGGCGACTGCCCCGCGTCGACCAGGTCCAGCGCCGGCAGCGGCCGTCCGGTCATCCCGGCCGGCGGGGCGTACGGCGCGGGGGTGGGCCCCGGGGCGGTCCGGCCGGAGCGGGGCCAGGTGACCGTCATCAGGCCGGCGACCGTGGCAAGCACCGCCACCAGCAGGACCAGCAGGGGCAGGGTGAGCGGGGACCGGGCGACCCGGCGGGGGCCGCCGTGACCGGCCCGCGCGCGCAGCTCGCGGCGGACCTGTTCGGCCTCGGCCGCCAGGGCGGAGGCGTCGTCCGGCACGACCACCCGGCCCCACTCCGGCGGCAGGTCGGGTAGTTCGGGGCCGTCTGCGTCGGGCTTGCCCATCGGACCCCCAGGACGTCTCGGTGAGCGGACAGCGGCTCGACCTCCAGCGTCCCGCACGGGCTCTCGTACCGCTACACCTGGGCGCGTACGCGGGCGGCGGGATACCATGGGAGGAGCGCATAGCCCTTGATCTCGACGTTCGCGTCACTCGTACCGGCCCGTCATCCACAGGTTACGGAGCGTGTTTGAATCATCGGTTTGATGGTCTGTCAAGCCGAAGAAATACCTCTCACAGGGCCTCTGAGCTGCGCCAACGGTCAGGACAGCGGTGAGACATCGGTGCCTGAGCGTGTTACCCTAGACACAGCGAAAGGGGTTTCGAACCTATGGTTTTCAGTGTCGGCGAGACCGTTGTTTACCCCCACCACGGGGCCGCACTCATCGAGGCAATCGAGACTCGGGTCATCAAGGGCGAGCCTAAGCAATACCTCGTCCTGAGGGTCGCGCAGGGTGACCTGACGGTCCGGGTGCCCGCCGAGAACGCCGAGATCGTGGGTGTGCGCGAGGTGGTCGGCGAAGAGGGCCTCGGCAAGGTCTTCGACGTGCTCCGTGCACCGCACACCGAGGAGCCGACCAACTGGTCGCGGCGTTACAAGGCGAATCTGGAGAAGCTGGCCTCGGGCAACCCGTTGAAGGTCGCCGAGGTCGTCCGCGACCTGTGGCGCCGGGAGCGGGAGCGGGGCCTTTCCGCGGGCGAGAAGCGCATGCTCGCCAAGGCCCGCGACATTCTCGTCGGCGAGGTCGCGCTGGCCGAGAAGAGCACCAAGGACGAGGCGGAGACGCTGCTCGACAAGGTGCTCACCGAGGCCTAGTCCCCGCAGCATCGTCGTACCCGATTCGTAGCGAAGAAACCACCGAGGACCGCGACGTGACCGCGCAGCTCAATCCGTGCGGTGACGTCGCGGTCCTCGTGCCTGCGGCCGGTGCCGGCGTACGCCTGGGGCCCGGCCGGCCCAAAGCCCTGCGCCTGCTGGCGGGGGAACCGCTGCTGGTGCACGCCGTCCGCCGGCTCGCCGCCGCGCCCTCGGTGCACACCATCGTCGTGGCCGCTCCGGCCGCCGAGGTGACGGCCGTCCGCGACCTGCTCGGCCCGGTCGCCCCGGTGACCGTGGTGCCCGGCGGCGCCGAGCGGCAGGCCTCCGTGGCCGCCGCCCTCGCCGCCGTGCCGGCCGGCCCGGAGATCGTCCTCGTGCACGACGCCGCCCGGGCGCTGACCCCGCCCGACCTGGTGGAGTCCGTCGCGGCGGCCGTCCGCGCCGGGCACGACGCGGTGATCCCCGTGCTCCCCGTGGTCGACACGATCAAGGAGGTCGGCGCCGGCGAGGTCGTCCTCGGCACCGTCGACCGTTCCGCCCTGCGGGCGGTGCAGACCCCGCAGGGCTTCCGCCGGGCGGTGCTGGCCGCCGCGCACGCCGCCGCCGGCGACCCGCTCACCGACGACGCCGGCCTGGTCGAGAAGCAGGGCGTCCCGGTGCTCTGCGTCCCCGGCTCGGAGTACGCGCTGAAGGTCACCCGCCCGTTCGACCTGGCGCTGGCCGAGCACCTGCTGGCCGCCGGCGGCTGACGCGTACCCTCGTCGCATGATCGTTCCCCGGGTGGCCATCGGCACCGACGTGCACGCCTTCGAGGCGGGCCGGCCGTGCTGGGTGGCCGGTCTGCTCTGGCCCGACGAGGACGGCCTGGCCGGGCACTCGGACGCGGACGTGGCCGCGCACGCCGCCTGCAACGCGCTGCTCTCCGCGGCCGGCCTCGGAGACCTGGGCGCCAACTTCGGGGTGGGACAGCCCGAGTGGGCCGGCGCGTCGGGCGTCGCGCTGCTGGCCGAGAGCGCCCGCCGGGTACGGGCCGCCGGCTTCGCGATCGGCAACGTGTCGGTGCAGGTGATCGGCAACCGGCCCAAGATCGGTCCGCGCCGCGAGGAGGCCCAGCGGGTGCTCTCCGAGGCGGTAGGCGCGCCGGTCACCGTCTCCGCGGCCACCACCGACGGCCTCGGCTTCCCCGGGCGCGGCGAGGGCCTCACCGGCATCGCGGTGGCCCTGGTGTACGACGCTCCGGCCGCCTAGGCTCGCCGCGATGTCCAGCGACGCCACCTCCGACCGGTCCGCCGCCGACGGCTACCTCCAGCGCGCCCATCTCCTCGCCGAACTGGGCCGCTACGACGAGGCCGCCGCCGAGGTCTCCTACGCGGTCGCCCTGGACCCGGCGAACGCCGAGGCCCTGACCATGCTGTCCCGGGTCCACCTCGCGGCCGACCGGCCCAAGGAGGCGCTGACCGCCGCCGACGCCGCGGTCGCCGCCGCCCCGGACAGCGTCCCGGCGCTGGTCGCCCGGGGACTGGCCCTCGGCGACCTGGAGGAGTACGCGGAGTCGGCCCGTACCGCCGACCGGATCCTGGCGCTGGGTCCCGACGACGCGTACGCCCAGCGCAGCGCCGCGGCGATCCTGGCCGGCTCGCGCAACGGGCAGCCGGCGCTGAACGCGGCCTGGCGCGGGGTGGAGCTCGCCCCCGAGAACCCGCAGGCACATCTGGTGCTCGGGCTGGTGGCGGCCAACATGCAGCTGTTCGACCTGGCCGAGCGGGCCTACCGCGAGGCGCTGCGGCTGGACCCGCAGCTCGCGGAGGCCCGGCACGACATCGGGGTGCTCCGGCTGGAGCAGCGGCGCTGGAGCGAGGCGCTGGAACACCTCGCCGAGGCCGCCGCGATGAGCCCCGGCCGGGTCGACTCCGGCCGCACCATCTCGACCGGCCTGCGTCAGCTCGTGGTCTACGGCGCGGGCTGGACCATGGTCACCGCCGTGCTGATCGCGTGCATGGCGCCGGGCAGCGCCGGGCTGTCCCGGTTCGCGGCGGCGTTCGCGGCGCTCGGCGGGGCCCTCGTGGTCTGGCGCTTCGCCGCCAGGCTGCCCGGCCTGACCCGGACCATCCTGCCCGGCCTGCTGCGCTCCGACCGCACGCTGGCCCTGGCCGTCTACGCGGCGGCCGCCGCGCCCGCGCTGATCCTGCTCTACGCCCTGGTCGGCACCCCGTGGCCGCTGGTCCTCGCCATCGCCACGGCCACCGCCGCCGAGCTCGCCGTTCTGTCGCGTACGACGGTCTAGGGGCGACGCGCCCAGGTCCAGGCGTAGCCGTCGTCCTCGCAGGACCGGGCGGCGTCGCAGAGGTCGAGCGGGCGGAAGGTGTCGACCATGACGGCCAGCTCGTCGAAGAAGTCGGCGCCGATCGAGCGCTCGGCGGCGCCCGGCTGGGGGCCGTGGGTGAAGCCGGAGGGGTGCAGCGAGATCGAGCCCTGCTCGATGCCGGAGCCGCGCCGGGCCGCGTAGTTGCCGCCGGTGTAGAAGAGCATCTCGTCGGAGTCGACGTTGTGGTGGTTGTACGGCACCGGGATGGCGTCCGGGTGGTAGTCCACCTTGCGCGGCACGAACGAGCAGATCACGAAGTTCGGGCCCTGGAACGTCTGGTGCACGGGCGGCGGCTGGTGGATCCGGCCGGTGATCGGCTCGAAGTCGTGGATGGAGAAGACCCACGGGTACATGTGGCCGTCCCAGCCGACCACGTCGAACGGGTGGTGGGCGTAGACGTGGCGGGTCCAGCCGCGGCGATGCCGGACCAGCACCTCCACGTCGGTCTCGTCCACCAGCAGCGGCGCGTCCGGCCCGCGCACGTCCCGCTCGCAGTACGGCGAGTGCTCCAGGAACTGGCCCCGGACGGAGAGGTAGCGCTTGGGCGGGCCGATGTGGCCGGCCGCCTCGACGGCGAGCAGCCGGACCGGCTCGTCGCCGGTGGGCAACAGCCGGTGGATGGTCGAGGTGGGGATGACCACGTAGTCGCCGGCCACCGCGTCGAGCACGCCGAACGTCGACTCGACCCGTAGGGTGCCCGACTCGACGTACAGGCAGTGGTCGCCGGTCGCGTCCCGGAACAGTGGCGACGGGCGGTCCGCCAGCACGTACGCGATCCGCACGTCGTCGTTGGCGAGCAGGTACTGCCGGCCGAGCACCGGGTCCGCGCCGGCCCCGTCGAGCTTGTGGGTGCGCAGGTGACGGGGCTTGAGCGGCAGGTTGGGCACCCGGGTGAACGCCGGCGGGGCGAACTCCTCGGCCGCCACGATCGCGGTCGGCGCGTGCCGGTGGTAGAGCAGGGACGAGTCGGAGGAGAAGCCCTCCTGGCCCATCAGCTCCTCGGCGTAGAGGCTGCCGTCGGGCTGACGGAACTGGGTGTGGCGCTTGCGTGGCACCTCGCCGACGCTGCGGTAGTACGGCATCTCGCCTCCCGGTTCGTCCCGTTCACCGATCCAACGGCGTCCGATAATCGGACGCTGTTGTCCGTTCCTCGTAGCGTCCCGTACATTCTTGTCTCGTGTCAACGCAGGTGCCCGCGCTTCTCGACGGCCTCGTCGACGACGCCGCCGTCTTCCCGCCCGGCAGCGCGCCGCTGCCCGACGCCGTCGCCGCGCACCGGCGGCACCGCGCCTCCTGGTACGCCGACCTGGTCGGCCCGCTCCTGGTCCCCGCCTCGCGGCTGCCCGAGCTGGCCGGGCTGCTCGACCCGGGGGAGGAGATCGAGGTCGGCGTCATCGGCGACGTGCCGGTCGCCCGGCTCGACGAGGCGCGGGCCGGGGTCGACCCGCGCATCCGCGTCCGGCAGGTCGAGGCCGCGGTCGCGAAGCGCGGCGAGGACCCGCTGCCGGGCCTGACCGAGCTGGTCGGGCTGGCCCGGCGGGCGAACCGGGCCGACGGTCCCGCCGCCGACGGTCCCGCCGCCGACGGTCCCGCCGCCGGCGGGCTCGCCGTCTACGCCGAGGTGCCGTTGACGTTCGGGCTGATGGGGGCGCTGGACGCGCTCGCCGCGGCCCGCGCCGAGGGGCTGCCGGTCGCGGCGAAGTTCCGCACCGGCGGGCTGGCCGCCGAGCTCTTCCCGACCCCGGCCGAGCTGGCCGCGGTGATCTGCGCCTGCCGGGACCGGGGCCTGCCGTTCAAGCTGACCGCCGGGCTGCACGAGGCGGTCCGGCACCTCGACCCGGAGACCGGCTTCACCCACCACGGCTTCGCCAACGTGCTGGCCGCGACGCTGGCCGCCGCCGAGGGCGCCGGGGTGGAGCGGGTCGCCGAGCTGCTCACCGCGACCGACCCGCGCCCGCTGGTGCAGCGCGTCGAGGACGCGCTGGCCGCCGCGCGCCCGCTGTGGGTCGGCTTCGGCTCGTGCAGCATCCTGGAACCACTGACCGATCTGATCCGGCTGGGGCTGGTGAACGGGGGCTTCGACGCATGAGCGAGCGTCAGCGAGCGAATCATCTTTGCAGGCCGGTGACGCCTCAGGGCGGCACTGCTCACGGTCCGACCCCCGGCCGAGGCCGTGTCGATGCTGCGGCATCCACCGACGCGGCCGGGGCTCGGACCGTTCGGCGCAGCGGAGGGCCGGCATGAGCTGGGTGACGGGTGCCGACGGATCGCCGTACGGGGTGGCCAACCTGCCGTACGGGGTGTTCCGCCAGGGGGAGCGCGAGCCGCGCGTCGGCGTACGGATCGCCGACTTCGTGCTCGACCTGGCCGGCGCGGAGGCGGCCGGCCTGGTGCTGGCGGCCGGCACGCTGGGCCGGCCCACTCTCAACGACTTCATGGCCCTCGGTCGCCCACAGTGGACGGCCGTCCGGCAGCGGGTGACCGAGCTGCTCACCGACGCAGCCCACCGGCCGGCGGTGGAGCCGCTGCTGGTGCCGCTGGACGAGGTGCGGATGGTGCTGCCGTTCGACGTGGCCGACTACGTCGACTTCTACTCCTCCGAGCACCACGCGGGCAACGTGGGGCAGATCTTCCGCCCCGGTCAGCCGCCCCTGCTGCCGAACTGGAAGCACCTGCCGATCGGCTACCACGGCCGGGCCGGCACGGTGGTCGTCTCCGGCACCCCGGTCGTGCGGCCCAGCGGGCAGCGGGCCACCGCGCAGGGCCCGGTCACCGGCCCGTCCGTACGCCTCGACATCGAGGCCGAGGTCGGCTTCGTGGTCGGCGTGCCCAGCCGGCTGGGCACGCGGGTCCCCGCCGACGGCTTCGCCGACCACGTCTTCGGCGTGGTGCTGGTCAACGACTGGTCGGCCCGGGACATCCAGGCCTGGGAGTACCAGCCGCTCGGCCCGTTCCTGGGCAAGTCCTTCGCCACCTCGGTGTCCGCCTGGGTGACCCCGCTGGACGCGCTCGGCGACGCCTTCGTCCCCGCGCCCGACCAGGACCCGCCGGTCGCCGACTACCTGCGCGACGTGCCGCACCTCGGGCTGGACCTGCGCCTTGCGGTGGAGTGGAACGGTGAGCGCGTCAGCGAGCCGCCGTTCGCCACCATGTACTGGACGCCGGCGCAACAGTTGGCCCACCTGACCGTCAACGGCGCCTCGCTGCGCACCGGCGACCTCTACGCCTCGGGCACCGTCTCCGGGCCGGAGCGGGGGCAGGTCGGCTCGTTCCTGGAGCTGACGTGGGGTGGGGCCGAGCCGGTGAAGTTCGCCGGGGGCGAGACCCGCACGTTCCTGGAGGATGGCGACACGGTGAGCATCACGGCCACCGCGCCCGGCCCGGACGGCACCACCATCGCCCTGGGCGAGGTGACCGGGACGGTCACCGCCGCGCGCTGACCTGCCCGCCGACGGGCGCGCGAACGGCCGGCGTCACCTGCGCCAACCCGTCCCCGCCCACCTCCGCGCACGACGGACCCCGGTCGCACAGATGGTGCGACCGGGGTCCGTCGTTTCCCCGTTGATCGTCGCGGATTCCGTCGCCATGCCGCGCCGGGCCGAGCCGGACGCCTCCTTTTCCGGTCCCGGTCCCGGCCGCCGGCGGGCGTCCCGACGACAGGAAAGGTGACGACGATGAACGATCTCCCGGGCGCGGTCTGGCGTACCAGCAGCCGCTCGAACGACCAGGGCCTCTGCGTGGAGGTGGCGGACAACCTGGTCGACGTCCTCGGTGTGGTGGGCGTACGCGACTCCAAGGACCAGTCCGGCCCCACGCTGGCGGTCAGCCCGCCGGGGTGGGCGGCCTTCGTGGGCGGGATCCGGGCCGGTCGGTTCGGCCGCTGACCGGGCCCCGGCCCGGGATCGGGGCCTCCGGCGGCGGAATTCCGCTCCCGGGGGCCCCGTTCCGCGCTCACCCGGCGTACCGTCGACGCCACGGGAGGTGGCATGTCGACGGTGGCGGTCACGGAGTTCGTGGAGGCGCACGACGCCGACCTCTGGCGGCTGCTGACCGACCTGACCACCCGCACCCGGCGCTTCACCGGCCCGGTGGAGGTGCTCACCCCCGGCGCGTTCGGCCCGGGCACCGCCTGGCGGGAGACCCGTTCCCAGCCCGACGGCACGGCGCTGGTCGAGGAGTTCGTCGTCATCGAGGCCGAGCCGCCCCGGCGGTTGGTGCTCGGCTCACGGGGCGCCGGGGTGGACTACCGGATCACCTGGACGCTGCGCCCGGTCGAGCGGCGTCGCCGCGGCTGCACCGCCGTCACCGTCGAGCAGGAGGCGGTGCCGACCGCCCCGTACGGCCGGGTGGTCGCGCTGCTGCTCGGCGGGCTGGCCGCCCGGGCGGTCGAGCGCGCCCTGCGGCAGGACCTCGCCGACCTGGCCGCGGCGGCGGCCACCGGCACCGCCGAGGCGGCCTGAGGGCGCGCGGCGACCTGACAGGGCCCTGACCGGCCCCGCTGGGTAGGGTGCCGGGCGGAGGTGCGCATGGGGTTCCCGAAGGGCCGGCGACGGATCGTGGTGGCGGTCGCGGCGCTGCTCGCCACCGCCGCCGTCGCGGCGACGGTCCACCGGGTGCTCGCCCCCGCCGAGGTCAGCACGCCCGCCCGGGGCGCGTACCCGCCGGCCGCCGCCGCGGCCGTCGGCGTGGTCGGCCGGCTCCCGGTCGCCCCGCTGATCGTGGACGGCCGGCTGCGGGTCTACGCCGCCCACCGCCAGATCTACGCCGACCGGCCGGTCGGCGGCCGGCACCGGACCACCCCGTACTGGTCATACCGGCGGTGGCCGGCGGAGCTGGACGGGGTGGTCGCGAGCGGGACGACGGTGGTCAGCCGTTGGTCGGACGGGCGGCTCGTGGCGTTGGACGCGCGTACCGGCCGGGTGGCCTGGGAGGCGGCGGGGCCGGCGCCGGTCGGGGAGCGGACGGTTCGGCGCACCGGCGCGGCCACGGTCTGGGATCCCCGAGGTGTCTTCGTCGCCCGGGCCGCCGACGGCCGGCAGGTGGTGGTGGCGACGGGCGTGGGTGCCCGCGGCATCGACCTGGCCGACGGCCGTGAGCTCTGGCGGGCCGACGCGGACCCCGGCTGCCGGGAGGCGGTCGGCACGACGGCGTCGGGGCAGCTGATCACCGTGGACGCGTGCGCGGGTCCGGCCGTGGTGGAGTTCCGCGACGTCGCGACCGGCGTGGTCGGCGTCCGTTGGCGGCCGCCCGGGGCCGGCGACGAGCTGGTGGCGACGCCGGTGGGCTGCGGGACCGGCCGGGTCGGGTGCACCGCCCTGCGGACCGCCGCGCCGGGGGAGGACGCGGGCCGGGGGTGGCTGGTCGGCGACGGGGAGCCGGTCCCCGTCCCCGCCCTGGACCGGCCGGACGCCGAACTCGTCGACGGGACGGCGGTGGCGGTGGTCGACGGGGTGCCGGTCGCCCGTTCGGCCCGTACCGGCGCGGAGCTGTGGCGCCGTCCCGACCTGCCGGCGGCGCGGCTGATCGCCGTCCAGCCCGGCCGGGTGCACCTGCTGACCGAGACGAACGACCTGGTGACGCTGGACCCGGTGACGGGGGCGCAGCGGTCCTGGTTCGCGTTGAACGCGGGCTCGGACGGGATCGGCTGGGTGCCCGGCGCGGCGTACGCGGCGGACGGCTTCGTGGCCGTGGAGCGGCTCCGCGAGCCGGTCGACCCGACGGGGGACGATCAGCGCTACTACCTCACCTCGGAACCGGTGATCCTCGCCGCGACGTGAGGACGCCGCCCGCCCGGCTACTCGACAAAACGGACATAAGTTACCTATAGTCCCACTTGTGCGTCTCCTGGCTGCCCTGTTGGGCGCGATCCTGATCCTGGTCACCGCCTCGCCTGCCGACGCCGCGCCGTCCGGCCGGACGGCCACCGTCCGGGTCGTCCTGGACCGCCGCCTGCCCGACGGTCCCTGGTCTCCGGCCGCCAGTGCCCGGCCGCCTGAGACGTCCGGGCCGGTCCGCGGGGGGATGGCGGACCGGCCCGGTCACCGCCGGGCGCCCGACCCGGCCGGCCGACGGGCGTCCCGCAGCCGGCCGGATCGGGGCGACCCGGCTCAGGCCAGCGCCGCCTCGGCGGCGGCGAGGAAGGCGTCGTTCTCGGCCGGGGTGCCGATGGTGACCCGGACCCCGTCGCCGGGGAACGGCCGGACGATCACGCCCCGGGCCTCGCACGCCTTGCCGAAGTCCACCGCCCGGTCGCCCAGCGGCAGCCAGACGAAGTTCGCCTGGCTGTCCGGCACGTCCGGGACGAGCTTGCGCAGCGCCTCGGTCACTCGGTCGCGCTCCGCCACGACGAGGCCGCACCGCCGCTGAACCTCGTCGGCCTGGCCGAGCGCGGCGAGCGCGCCCGCCTGCGCGGCCATGCTGGTGGAGAACGGCGTGACGACCTTGCGCACGGCCGCCGCCACCGCCGGCTGGGCGACCAGGAAGCCGATCCGCAGGCCGGCCAGGCCCCAGGCCTTGGAGAGCGTCCGCAGCACGACCACGTTCGGCCGGTCGAGGTAGGTGAGCCCGTCCGGCACATCGGGGTCGGTGACGAACTCCCGGTACGCCTCGTCGATGACCACGAGCACGTCCTCGCCGACCGCGTCGAGGAACCGGTCCAGCTCGGCCCGGCGTACCGAGGTGCCGGTGGGGTTGTTCGGGTTGCAGACCAGGATCATCCGGGTCCGGTCGGTCACCGCCGCCGCCATCGCGGCCAGGTCGTGCCCGTGCCCGGCGTCGTTGGGCACCCGCACGCTGGTCGCGCCGCTGGTCGCCGCGATGATCGGGTACGCCTCGAAGGAGCGCCACGAGTAGAGCAACTCGTCCCCGGGCAGGCAGGTGGCCCGGACGAGGTGCTCGGCCAGCGCCACCGAGCCGCAGCCGGTGGCGATCCGGTCGGGGTCCACGCCGTACCGCTCGGCCAGCGCCTCGCGCAGCGCGACCACGCCCATGTCCGGGTAGCGGTGCACCCCGGTGACGGCTTCGGCGACGGCCTCCACCACGCCGGGCAGCGGCCCGTACGGGACCTCGTTGCTGGCCAGCTTGATCGCCTCGGGGAGCCCGAGTTCGCGGGCCAGGTCGGCCGGGCTGCGGCCGGGCACGTAGTTGGGCAGCGCGTCCAGGTCGGCGCGGGTCAGCCGCAGCGCCGGCTGGTGGCGTCCGGTGTCGGTCATGGGGTGTCTCCCGAGGGGTCGGTGCGGTCCGGGGTGGTCCGGCGGGTGCGGGGTAGTTGGACCACCACGGTCTGCGCCCGCTTGTCGTGCAGGGCCTGGCGCAGCGGGTGGTCGAAGAGCGGGGAGAGCGCGTCGACGAGCTGGAGCAGCAGGCCGAGGCCGCAGCAGTACCACAGCAGGGTGGGCAGGCCGAGGGTGTTCCACCGGCGCAGCGCCCGACCGAAGCCGAGCGGCTCGTCGGCGGCCACCGGGAGCACCTTGATGCCCACCACCCGCTTGCCGAAGGTCTGCCCGCCGGCGGCCGTCGTCGGCACCTCGTACGCGAGCCAGAGCGCGGTGGCGATCAGCAGGATGACGACCTGGAGGCCGCCGGCCTGCTCGCTGGGCTGCGGCAGCCCCTCGGTGGAGGTGTCGCCGGCCAGCGCCCGCCGGAACACCTCCCGCCAGTACGGGGTGACCTCCTCGACCAGCCGCCACACGAACCAGCCGTTCACCACGGCGTTCAGGGCGAACACGATGGCGAAGTCGATCAGCCGGGCGACCAGCCGGGCGCCGAAGCCGGCCAGCGGGAGCCCGTGCGGGCGGGGCTCCGGCGGCCGTCCCGGCCAGTTCCCCGGCGCCCAGCCGGGCGGCGGCCCCTGCGGATGACCGTGGCCCCCCGGCGGCTGCCACGGGTACGGCTGCCCGGGGTGGGGTTGCCGGCCCGCGGGCGCGCCCGGCGCGGAGACCGGTGCCGCGGGCGGCGTCGGGGCGGGCGCGGGCGCGGGCGGCGGTGGTCCCTCGGGCGGGGTGGCGTCGACGGGGATCGGCGCGCCGATCCAGCCCTCGCCGTCCCACCAGCGTCGGGTGTCCGGATCGGCCGGGTCGACGTACCAGCCCGGTTCGACGCTCACGGCCTGGCCTCGCTGCGCTCGCTCACGCAGACACCTTAACGACGACGGTGCCGGCGAACTTGTCGTGGAGGCACTGCTGCCAGGGCTTGTCCCACAGTTGCCAGAGCCCGTCGAGGTAGCTGAGGCCGGGGAGGAACATCGCGGCGACGTGCTGCACGGCGTACCGCTTGCCGGCCATCCGCCGGTCCAGCGTGGCGGCCGGGTCGAGCGGCACGACCCGCAGCTTCATCACCCGCTTGCCGAAGGTCTGCCCCGTGCGCTTCATGTACTCCACGTGGTAGAGCCAGTAGAGCCCGAGCATCAGCACGAACAGGCCCAGTTCGAGCAGGAGTATCGGCAGCATGAAGTCGGTCATGAAGGACCCGGGGTCCGGCTCGACGAGGGTGCCGTCCGGGTTGGTCCGGGTCAGCTCGGTCATCATGTTCCACCAGAGCAGCAGGAACGCCGGCAGGAAGAGGACCATCGCCACCAGCGTGCTCAGCCCGACGTCGATCAGCGCGGCGAGCAGCCGGTCGGCGAAGCTGGCGAGCGGCTGACCGCCGGGCGCGAGCGTCGGGGTCGGGCGGGGCGGCCCGCCCCAGCCCGGGGGCGGCGGAACCCAGCCCGGCGGCGGGACGTGTCCGGGTGGGGCGTACTGCGGCGGCACCGCGTACCCCTGGCTGGTCGGGCCGGAGGGCGGCGCGAAGCCGCCGGCGGCGGGCGTGGGCCCACCGGCCGGCGGCGTCGGGTACGACGGAGGCTGCGTCACGCTCGACAGTGTTACAGGTTGCCGCGCTTCTCCTGCTCGCGCTCGATGGCCTCGAAGAGCGCCTTGAAGTTGCCCTTGCCGAAGCCGAGCGAGCCGTGCCGCTCGATCAGCTCGAAGAAGACGGTCGGGCGGTCCTGCACCGGCTTGGTGAAGATCTGCAACAGGTAGCCGTCCTCGTCCCGGTCCACCAGGATCTTGCGGGCCTTCAGCTCCTCGATCGGCACCCGCACCTGGCCGATCCGGGCGCGCAGCTCCGGGTCGTCGTAGTACGAGTCCGGGGTGTCCAGGAACTCGACGCCGGCGGCGCGCATCGCGTCGACGCTGGCCAGGATGTCGTTGGTGGCCACGGCGATGTGCTGGGCGCCCGGGCCCTGGTAGAACTCCAGGTACTCGTCGATCTGCGACTTCTTGCGGGCGATCGCCGGCTCGTTGAGCGGGAACTTCACCTTGCGGGTGCCGCTGGCGACGACCTTGCTCATCAGCGCCGAGTAGTCGGTGGCGATGTCGTCGCCGACGAACTCGGCCATGTTCGAGAAGCCCATGACGCGCTTGTAGAACTCGACCCACTCGTCCATCCGGCCGAGCTCGACGTTGCCGACCACGTGGTCGACGGCCTGGAAGAAGCGCTTCGGCTGGACGCCGGCGTCGATCATCGGCTGCCGGTCCACGATCGGCTTGCGGGCCACGAAGCCGGGCAGGAACGGGCCGGTGTAGCGGGACCGGTCGACCAGCGTGTGCCGGGTGTCGCCGTACGCGGCGATGGCGGCCAGCCGGACGGTGCCGTGCTCGTCGCTGACGTCGTGCGGCTCGACGAGGCCGGTCGCGCCCTGCGCGGTGGCGTGCGCGTACGCGGCGTCGACGTCCGGGACCTCCAGCGCGATGTCGGAGACGCCGTCGCTGTGCTTGGTCACGTGCTCGGCGCCGGGCGCGTCCGGGCGGACCGCGCCGGTCAGCACGAACCGGGCCGAGCCGCTGGTCAACACGTACTGGGCGTGGTCGCGGTAGCCCTGCTCCGGCCCCCGGTACGCCACGCACGTCATTCCGAACGCGGTGGAGTAGTAGTGCGCCGCCTGCTTGGCGTTGCCCACCAGGAAGTGCACGTGGTCGAGGCCCTTGACGGGGAACGGGTCGCGGCTGATGTCGTGGTCGACGGCGCCGACGAGCACGTCGATGTCGACGTCGTCGGTCCCGTGGGGTCGGTCGATCGCCTGGGTCATCGCGGTCTCCCTCAAGTACCGGTCGGCCTCGTGGCCGCCGCCGTGGTCGGTGCGGGTGGTTCTGCTGTTTCTGTGGCGAGGATCGCGGTGACCCGGCGCACTGGGCAACTGTCGGCCAGGAAGCTGGTCAGCTTGCGCATTAAGTAGGGTGTTCAGTCATGAACACTGGTCAGTCTGTACAGCTCGACGCCCTCGACGCGCGGCTGATCGAACTGCTCGCCGAGGAGCCGCGGATCGGGGTCCTGGAGTGCTCCCGGCGCCTCGGGGTCGCCCGGGGCACCGTGCAGGCCCGGCTCGACAAGCTGGTCGAGCGGGGGGTCGTCGGCGGGTTCGGTCCGGAGATCTCCCCGGCGGCGATCGGGTTCGGGGTGACCAGCTTCGTCACGCTGGAGATCAGCCAGCGGCATGGGCACGACCTGGTGGCCGCGCACCTGGCCGCGATCCCGGAGGTGCTGGAGGCGCACACCATCACCGGCTCCAGCGACCTGCTCTGCCGGATCGTGGCCCGCTCGAACACCGACCTCCAGCGGGTGATCGACCAGATCGTCTCGTACGAGGGCATCCGCCGCGCCTCGACGATCATCGCGCTGGCCGAGCAGATCCCTTACCGCACCCTCCCCCTGGTCCGCTCCGCCGCCGAGAGGTAAGGAAGGGGCCCTTCCTATACAGAAAGCGATAACAGGGGGCCCTTCCTTACCGCACCCGCGCGGAGAAAGGGCGGCGACACGGCGGCGCGGGACGGCGGGAGCGCGGCGGTCGTCGCTACGGTGTGCGTGTGGCGAAGGCGGGCGGCCTCGGATGGCGTGGCGGGCTGCTGCTCGCGCTGATCGTGGTCGTCGCGCTCGCCGCGACCGGGGTGTGGAACCCGTTCCCCGGCGTGTGGGACTGGGTCGACCGCAGCGAGCCGATCTCCGAGCCGGACGTGGTCTGGCAGCAGCGGGTCGGCGGCACCCCGCGCAGCGTGACCATCGCGGGAAACACCGTGGTGGTCGAGCAGCGCACCCGGGTGGAGGCGCGCAGCCTCGCCACCGGCGACCAGCTGTGGGAGCGCAAGGCCGACTGGTCCGCGGTCGCCGGCGGCGACCGGGACGCGGTCGTCGTCGTGGGCAAGCTCCTGGTCAAGGGGTACGAGGTGCTCGACCCGACCACCGGCGCCACGCGGCGGCGCGACGGCGACGCGGTGGCCGTCTGGACGTACCGCAACCTGCTGCTCGACGCCCGCTGCGTCGACGCCACCGACTGCACGATCAGCGCCTGGGAGCCACGCGGCACCGCCCCGGTGTGGACGGCCTTCGTGCCCGGGGTGCGCAGCGGGCTGCTCGGCGACAACCCGGGGCTGCTCGGCACCCGCCGGCTCGACGCCGTCCGGATCGACGAGGAGGTGGCGGGGCCGGAGGCGGTGCCGCCGCTGCTCGGTTTCCCCATCGACGGCCGGGTGCACGTGCTCGACACCGCCACCGGGCGGGTGCTCCAGAACGTCGAGCCCGGCCGGGACGAGCGGCTGTCGGTGGTCGGCGGTCGGCTCCTGCGGATCACCGCCCGATCCCAGGACGGCACCTGCTACTTCGCCATCTCCGGCCGCGACCCGGCGACGGGCCGGGAGACCTGGCAGCGGGCCGGGCTCAACCTGCGCACCGCCGACAACGCCGGCTGCGTGCAGCGGGAGGACCCGCAGGGGGCGCGGAACGTGCTGATCGGCGTCGCCCCGGACGCCCGCGAGGCGGTCCTCGACGGGTACGACGGGCGGCTGCTGCTGGTGGCCGCCGCCGGGGAGCGGCTGCTCGCCGTCGACGACCGCCACGCCCTGGTCCGCCCGGCCGACAAGCGGGCGGTGGTCAGCCACGAGTTGGGCACCGGGCGGGTCCGGTGGACCCGTCCGGCCGGTGCGAAGGCGGGCGCTGCGCTCACTCCGTACGCGGCGGTGCTCGCCGACGAGAAGCCGTCCCGGCTGGTGGCGCTCGACCCGCGTACCGGGAGGGAGCTGGCGAGCCTGCGGACCGCGGCGAACGCGCTCGCGGTCGGCCCGAACGGCATGGTCATCGGCGAGGGACGGGAGATCGGGTACGTCCGCTTCGGCGGCGCGGCCGGCGCCCCGGCGGGCCCGGGCGACGGCGGCGTACCCGGTCCCGGCGGTGTCCCGGGCGGCACGGCGGGGGTTCCCGGGCCGGCGGACAGCTGCGGCCCGAAGCGGGAACTCTGCCCCGGGTGAGAGCGGCATCCCAGGACCGACCCGGCGGGTGCAACTGATCGACCCTTCTGCCCTAGGCTTTCCGCTCATGAGCAGTGCCGCCGCGTTCTCGTACGCTCCCTTGCTGCCGACCGGTCCGGACCAGACGGAATACCGCCTGGTCACCGACGAGGGCGTCGACGTCGTCAACGGCCCGGGAGGCCGCCGGTTCCTCACCGTGGAGCCGACGGCGCTCACCGCCCTCACCGCGGAGGCGATGCACGACATCGCGCACTTCCTGCGCCCCGCCCACCTGGCCCAGCTTCGGTCGATCATCGACGACCCGGCGGCCTCGCCGAACGACCGGTTCGTCGCGCTCGACCTGCTGCGCAACGCCAACATCGCGGCCGGCGGCGTCCTGCCCATGTGCCAGGACACCGGCACCGCGATCGTGATGGGCAAGCGCGGCCGGCACGTGCTTACCGACGGCAGCGACGCCGAGGCCGTCTCGCGCGGCGTCTACCAGGCGTACACCCGGCTCAACCTGCGCTACTCGCAGCTCGCCCCGCTCACCATGTGGGAGGAGCGCAACACCGGCAGCAACCTGCCGGCGCAGGTGGAGCTCTACGCCGAGGACCCGGACGGCCACCCCGACGCGTACAAGTTCCTCTTCATGGCCAAGGGCGGCGGCTCGGCCAACAAGTCGTACCTCTACCAGGAGACCAAGGCGCTGCTGAACCCGACGCGGATGATGCAGTTCCTGGAGGAGAAGCTGCGGCTGATCGGCACCTCGGCCTGCCCGCCCTACCACCTGGCCATCGTCATCGGCGGCACCTCCGCCGAGTACGCGCTGAAGACCGCCAAGTACGCCAGCGCCAAGTACCTCGACGCGCTGCCCACCTCCGGCTCGATGACCGCGCACGGCTTCCGGGACCTGGAGCTGGAGGCGGAGGTGCTGGAGCTGACCCGCAACTTCGGCATCGGCGCGCAGTTCGGCGGGCGCTACTTCTGCCACGACGTGCGGGTGGTCCGGCTGCCCCGGCACGGCGCCTCCTGCCCGGTGGCGATCGCCGTCTCCTGCTCCGCGGACCGGCAGGCGGTCGCCAAGATCACCCCGTCGGGCGTGTGGCTGGAGCGCCTCGAAACCGACCCGGCGCGGTACCTGCCCGACGTCACCGACGCGCAGCTCGACGCCGCCGAGGTGGTCCGGGTCGACCTGAACCGGCCGATGGACGAGATCCGCGCCGAGCTGTCGAAGTACCCGGTGAAGACCCGGCTGTCGTTGACCGGCCCGCTCGTGGTGGCCCGCGACATCGCGCACGCCAAGATCGCCGAGCGGCTGGACGCCGGCGAGCCCATGCCGCAGTACCTGCGCGACCACGCGGTCTACTACGCCGGCCCGGCCAAGACCCCGGAGGGCTACGCGTCCGGCTCGTTCGGCCCGACCACGGCCGGCCGGATGGACGCGTACGTGGAGAAGTTCCAGGCCGCCGGCGGTTCGCAGGTGATGCTCGCCAAGGGCAACCGGTCCGCCCAGGTCACCCGCTCCTGCCAGCAGCACGGCGGCTTCTACCTCGGCTCGATCGGCGGCCCCGCCGCCCGGCTCGCGCAGGACTGCATCAAGCACGTCGAGGTCCTGGAATACCCGGAGCTGGGCATGGAGGCGGTCTGGAAGATCGAGGTGGAGGACTTCCCGGCCTTCATCGTGGTCGACGACAAGGGCAACGACTTCTTCGCCGAGGTCACCAAGCCGGTGCTCACCGTCGGCCGCCGCTGACCCGTGGATGCCGTAGGGGCGTCGGGCGGTCAGCCCGGCGCCCCTACGTCGTCATGCCGCTTCCGGCACCCAGAAGGCCATCGATGCCTCGCCCGAGGGCAGCCCGTCCGCGGTCCTGCTGCGGACGTACAGGACGTACACGTCGGAGACCCCCGGCGTGATGGTGACCTGGGCGGTGCCGTCGGCATCGGCACGGACCGTGGTCTCCTCGCCCTCGTTGAGCCGGTACGTGTACTCGACCACGTTCTCCATGGTCGGAGCGAAGGTGAACCGACGCGGCGTACCGGCCGGCGCCTCCGGGTCCTCGTCCGTGATCGTCGGCGCGGTGTAGCGGACCCAGAATTCGTAGACGGTGTCCTCGGAGAAGTTCCCAGCCCGGTCGATGCTCTGCACGACGAGCCTGTTCGGCCCGTCCCGCTCGGGCGCGTAGCTCACTGTCGCCGACCGGCCCGATGCGTCCACTGGGACGAAGTGCCGGGCCGAACCGTATTCGCCGTAGTAGAAGCCCGTCAGGTCGTCGGCGTCGGCCGTGAAGGTGAAGCTGCCCGGGATGCCGGGGCCACCGGTGCCCGGCCCGCCGCTGTGCTCCGGGTAGTCGGCGGAGGAGACGGTCGGGGCGGCCGGCGCCACCGTGTCGACGGTGAACCGGCACTCCGGCGACCAGTCCGAGCTGTCGTGCCGGTCGGACGCCCGCACCGAGAAGGCGTAGGTGTTCCCGTGGGTGAGCTGGCCCCGCGGGAGTTGGTACACGTACTGGTGCGGGGCGACCACACCGTCGAGGGTCGCCTCCGTCCGCTCCGCCGGCCGGTCGACCGGCCACCAGGCGAAGGTCGCGGCCACCTGGTCGTGGCCCCCGGTCTCGTTGACGTCGGGGTCGGAGACGCGCGCCCGGAGCGCCGGCCCGGTGTTGCGGATCGTCAGCGGGTTGTCGCACGCCGTGCCGTCGACGGTGAGCTGGTCGGGAACGTTCGGCGGTGTGTTGTGGTCCAGGGAGATGCCGACACTCCTGATCCGGCGGCCGTAGTGCTTGTTCCCCTCGTGGTCGCCGGCGATCCGGGCCATCAGCGTGAGCTGGTTCTGCCCGTCCGCCACCGCCTGGCGCACCGCCTCCGTGATCATCACCCCGATGAAGCTGCTCCCGCAGGGCAGGTTGGGATAGGTGATGTCCGCCACCTTCTCCCGTACCGCTGGGGCGGTGTTCCATGTCGGGGCGCTGGCGGGCGGGTCGGTCCGCCACAGCTCGATCTCGCGCGGCTTGTCGCAGTCGTTGACGCTCGTCTCACCGGTGATCGCGCGGGCCGAGATGACCCGCTGCCCCTGGTAGGGCGTCAGGTCGAAGGTGAAGTACGCCCGGGCGGTGTGCATCTCCCCGTCGGCCACCCAACTACCCACGGGCACCGTGTCGTCCGAAGGGGAGAAGGACCCGGCCGGCTGCTGGGCGTCGGTCCACGTGACGCTGGTTGGGGTGACGTAGTCGATCACGGCCGCCGCTGGCTGCCCGGTTACGGCCACCAGTCCGCCCGTGGCCAGTAGGAGAGCAGCCGCCGTCGTTGCCGCCCGGCGCGCCGAGCCCCCGTGTCGAATCGACATGAAACCTCCGAGTGAGGTGCGGAAAGTTGTTATGACCTTAGATTCGTCGGGCAAGGACGGCATCGAGATTTCGGGTCGTACGAGGAGGATCGAGTTGCGTCGCCGCGGCGTCGGGCTGCCGGCCCCGCACAGCGCCGGGCAGCTTTCCCTGCGGCCCGACGACCAGCGCGGCAGGATGGTACGCGTGACGACTCCAGAGGCGACGGGCTACCGGATCGAACGCGACTCGATGGGCGAGGTGGAGGTGCCCGCCGAGGCGTTGTGGCGGGCGCAGACGCAGCGCGCGGTGCAGAACTTCCCGATCTCGGGCCGGGGCATCGAGCCGGCCCAGATCCGGGCGCTGGCCCAGATCAAGGGGGCGGCGGCCCAGGTCAACGGCGAGCTGGGCGTGATCGACGCGGACGTGGCCGCGGCGATCGCCGCCGCGGCGGCCCACGTGGCCGACGGCGGCTACGACGACCAGTTCCCGATCGACGTGTTCCAGACCGGCTCCGGCACGTCGTCGAACATGAACACCAACGAGGTCATCGCCACCCTGGCCAGCCGGGAGCTGGGCCGGGACGTGCACCCGAACGACGACGTGAACGCCTCGCAGTCCAGCAACGACGTCTTCCCGTCGTCGATCCACCTGGCCGCCACCGAGGCCGTCGCGCGGGACCTGCTGCCCGCGCTGGCCCACCTCGCGGAGGCGCTGGAGGGCAAGGCGGCGGAGTTCGAGACCGTGGTCAAGGCCGGGCGTACCCACCTGATGGACGCCACCCCGGTGACCCTAGGTCAGGAGTTCGGCGGGTACGCCGCCCAGGTGCGTTACGGCATCGAGCGGCTGGAGGGGGCGTTGCCCCGGCTGGCCGAGCTGCCGCTCGGCGGGACGGCGGTGGGCACCGGCATCAACACTCCGCTCGGCTTCGCCGCGAAGGTCATCGAGCGGCTGCGCGGCGCGACCGGGCTGCCGCTGACCGAGGCGCGTAACCACTTCGAGGCGCAGGGCGCCCGGGACGCCCTGGTGGAGACCTCGGGGCAGTTGCGCACGCTCGCCGTCGGCCTCTACAAGATCGCCAACGACATCCGCTGGATGGGCTCGGGTCCCCGGGCCGGCCTCCGCGAGCTGCGCATCCCCGACCTCCAACCCGGCTCGTCGATCATGCCGGGCAAGGTCAACCCGGTGGTCGCCGAGGCGATGCGGCAGGTCTGCGCCCAGGTGATCGGCAACGACGCCGCCGTCGGCTTCGCCGGTTCGCAGGGCGACTTCGAGCTGAACGTCATGCTCCCGGTGATGGGTCGCAACCTGCTGGAGTCGGTCCGGCTGCTCGCCGCGTCGAGCCGCCTCTTCGCCGACCGCCTGGTGGTCGGCCTGGTCGCGGACGCCGAGGTCTGTCTGGCGTACGCGGCGGGCTCGCCCTCGATCGTCACCCCGCTCAACCGCCACCTCGGGTACGACGAGGCCGCCTCGATCGCCAAGGAGGCGCTGGCCAAGCAGGTCTCGATCCGGGAGGTGGTCATCTCCCGGGGGCACGTCGACTCGGGCAAGCTGAGCGAAACCCAGCTCGACGAGGCGCTCGACCTGCTCCGGATGACCCACCCCTGAGCCCCGCCGTCGCCGGTCGGTTCAGCCCCGGTCGGTCGCGGGGGCCGCGTCAGTAGGCCGGGCGCTGTCGAGCTGCCCCGTCCACAGGACCGGGGTTCCGTCCCGCCTGCGGTCGCCCAGACGGGACAGTTCGACAGCGTGCGCCGAGGCGCGCCGGGTGTCGCGTCGCCGGCGAACCCCCGACCCCCGACCCCCGACCCTCGACCGCTGGGCCCGGCTCAGGGCCGCTTCAGGGCCGCTCGGGGCCGCGTCAGGGCCGGGGGCGGCCCTTGCGGGCCCGGTAGGCGGCGACGGCGGCGCGGTTGCCGCAGCCCGCGTCGCAGAACCGGCGGGAACGGTTCTTCGACAGGTCGACCAGCACGTTCGCGCAGTCGGGGTGGTCGCAGATCCGCAGCCGGCCCAGCTCGCCGTAGCGCACCAGGTCGGCCATCGCCATCGCCGCCTCCACGGCGATCCGGGTCGCCAGCGGCGCGTCGCGCGGCACGGCGTGGAAGTGGTACGGCTCGTCGTCGTGCGTGATGAGCTGCGGCAACGCGCGGTTCTCGCGGAGCAGCCCGTTGAGGATGGCGACCACCTCGTCGGTGTCGGCGTACCAGAGGCGGCGCAGCCGGGGGCGCAGGTCGCGTACCGACCGCAGTTCGGCCCCGGTGTGCTCGTGCCGCCCGGTGTAGCCGTGCGCGACGTAGAAGGCGTCCAGGGCGGCGATGTCAGGCAGCCCCTCGCCGTCCGGGCGGTCGGTGTTGACGAGTGCGGCGGCGGCGGTCAGGGAGCAGTCCGTGTCATGAGCGAAAGGCAACTTGACTCCTGTCGGGGTGCCGGCCTAGCGTCATGAGCATAGCGGCAGTTGACTCATGACAGCTAGGAGCGGACCGATGCGCCAACCACCCGCCGCCGGGCTCGGTCTCGGCCTCGCCCTGCTCTCCGCCGTCACGTTCGCCACGTCGGGCACGTTCGCCCGCTCCCTGATCGACGCGGGGTGGTCCGCCGAGGCCGCCGTGGCGGCCCGGGTCGGCATCGCCGCGCTGGTGGTGGCGATCCCCGCGGCGCTGTCCCTGCGGGGGAAGTGGGACGTGCTGCGGCGCAACCTCGCCGCGATCGGCGTGTTCGGGCTGCTCGGGGTCGCCACCGCGCAGGTCTGCTTCTTCAACGCGGTCCGCTACCTGCCGGTCGGCGTCGCGCTGCTGCTGGAGTACCTCGGCATCATCCTGGTCGTGGGCTGGATGTGGCTGGTCCACGGGCACCGCCCCCGCCGGTTGACCGTGGCCGGCTCGGTGGCGGCGATCGCCGGCCTGTTCTTCGTCCTCGACCTGACCGGCGCGACCGGGCTCGACCCGGTGGGTGTGCTGTGGGGGCTGGCGGCGGCCGTCGGCCTCGCCGGCTACTTCGTGCTCGCGGGCCGGGTCGACGCGGGCCTGCCCTCGGTGGCCATGGCCAGCGGCGGCATGGCCGTCGGCGCGGCCGTCCTGTTGCTGCTCGGGGCGGTCGGGGCGCTGCCGTTGCGGGCCACCTTCGGCGAGGTCACCTTCGCGGGGCAGCGCACCAGCTGGCTGCTCCCGATCGTCGGCCTGTCGCTGGTCGCCGCCGTGGTCGCGTACCTCGCCGGGATCGCCGGGACCCGCATCCTCGGGGCCCGCCTGTCGTCGTTCGTCGGGCTGACCGAGGTGATGTTCGCCGTCCTCATCGCCTGGCTGGTGCTGGGCGAGCTGCCGACCGTCGTCCAGCTCTTCGGCGGCGCCCTGATCGTCGCCGGCGTCGCGCTGGTGCGTGTCGACGAGCTGCGCGCGCCCCGGCCCGAGGAACGCCCGGAGCCGCGCCCCGCCGAGCCCGCCCTTCCGTGAGACCGTCGGGTCGAGCGACTCTGGTCGGCGCCCAGTGGAGCCGTAGCGCCTGCGTAGTCGCCGGATAGCAGGCCGGCCCAGGCTTCGAGCGGATCACGGAGTGCCCGTGACCGTTCGAGGCTTCGACAGGGAGTCCTATGGGCTGGTTCAGGCAGACCCGACGCTGGGGGGCGGTGGCCGTCGCCACCGCCAGCGTCGGCACCGCCGCCGTCATCGTTCCCGCCAGTCCGGCGCAGGCCGCCGGGCCGGCCGACCACGTCCTCTACTGGAACCAGGTGCTCGTCGACACGTTCCGGCTGGCGAGCGGCATGACCCCCGGTCCGGCCACCGCCGCGCCGGGCCCGCTCTCCCGCAGCGGCGCGATGGTGCACGGAGCGATCTACGACGCGGCGAACTCGGTGCTCTGCGTGTCGGGGACCCTCCAGTGCCTGGGCACGCCCTACCGGATCCAGGTGCCGCGGACGATCGGCGTCAAGCCCGACCTGGCCACCGCGATCGACTACGCCGCCTACGACGTGCTGCGCACCCTCTACCCGACGCTGAACTTCGACGACGAGCTGGCGACCGCCCAGGAGGGCATCGCGGCGTCGCCGTCCCGTACGGACGGCCAGCGGATGGGTTCCGCCGCCGCCCAGGCGATGATCGACTTTCGGGCTGACGACGGCTCCACGGACACGACCGCCTACACGTACAGCGAGACCGCGGGCGCGTGGCGTCCGACGCAGGGCAAGCCCGCGGTCACCCCGAACTGGGGCCGCGTCAAGCCGTTCGCGCTCACCTCCGGCTCGCAGTTCCGGCCCGGTCCGCCGCTCGGCATCCCGGACATCGGCGCCCTGCTCGCCAGCGAGGGCTACGCCGCCCAGGTCGACGAGGTCCGCCGCCTCGGCCGCCACGACAGCACCGAGCGGACGCCGGGCCAAACCCGCCAGGCCTTCTTCTGGGCCAACGACCTGCCCGGCGGTTACCTGCCTCCGGGCCAGCTCTTCGAGCACACCCAGATCATGGCGACGCAGGGGAAGCTGACCCAGGCCGGTAACGCGAAGCTCTTCGCGCTGGTCGCCTTCGCGATGGCGGACGCGGCCATCACGGCGTGGGACGCCAAGTACCAGACGGGCATCGACCTGTGGCGCCCGGAGACGGCGATCCAGGAGCCCCAGTCGGACGGCAACAGCGCGACGGTGCCGGACTCGACCTGGCAGCCGCTCTCGGTGGACGGCGGGGTCCGCTTCTCCCCGTCATTCCCGGCGTACACCTCCGGTCACGCCACCTTCGCCGGCGCCTGGGCGGGTGCGATGCGGAGCTTCTTCGGTTCCGACAACTTCCGGTTCAACGCCACCACCGAGGACCCGAACTCCGCGCCCGACGAGGTGCGCTGGTTCACCACCTTCGCCGCCGCCGCCACCGAGAACGCCCGCAGCCGGGTCTACCTCGGCGTGCACTACCAGTTCGACGCGGACGCCGGGCTCTCCTCCGGCACCTCGGTGGCCAACCACGTCACCGCCAACTACCTGCGGCCGACCGCCACGTACGAGTTCGACGGCTTCTACCTCGGCGGGAGCGGGCCGCTCACCTCGGTCCAGAACCACACGCCCGGCGCACACACGATCAGCTTCGGCCTCCGCTCCGGCAGCACGCTGATCGCCGACCCGGGGGCGATCGTGGGCACCTCGTGGAACGGCTGGACGGGCCCCAGCTCCGTCGGCACCCCGACCTTCAACGCCACCACCAGCCGGTTCGAGATCCCGGTGACCACGTGGCCGGCCTGCGCGGGCAAGACCTGGACCCTCACTGTCCTGCTCCGCGACGGTACGAGCCACCCCATCAGCTACAGCTGCGCCGCCTGACGCCACCGGCGCCTCGAGGCTGGCGTGACCGCCCCGGTCACGCCAGCCTCCGTGCGGTGCCCACGGTGTGCCGGACGGCTCCCGTGCGTGCACCGTCCCGGCGGTCCGCCGCCCGAGGTGCGGGTGGCGATGCCGGCCGGCCGACCACGTCACGTTGCCGGTCGGTAGCCGCAGCGTAGCGGGGGCGTAGCGGACCGGTCGACGCTCTCGGTGGCCGTGGACATCATCAGCGGCCGATACAGGTATCTCATCGAGGAGTCGCATTGGGCTGGCTTCGTACGTCCCCTCGCCGCTGGAGCGCGCTGGCGCTCACGGCCGTCAGTCTCGGCACCGTCGCCGCGGTGGCGCCCACCGCCCCCGCGTCGGCAGCCGGTCCCGCCGACCACGTCCTCTACTGGAACGACGTCCTGCTCCGCACATACCGCCAGGTGGGCGGTGCTCCCGGGCCGTTGGCCCGCGCCGGGGCGATGGTGCACGGCGCGATCTACGACGCCGCCAACTCGGCGCTCTGCGCCACCGGAACCGACCGCTGCCTGGGCCAGCAGTACCGGATCAAGGTCGCCCCGACCGCCGGGGTCATCCCGGACCTGGCGACCGCGATCGACTACGCGGCGTACGACACGCTGCGCAGCGTCTACCCGGGCATCAACTTCGACGCCGACCTGGCGGCCGCGCAGGAGGGCATCGTCAGCTCCCCCGCCCGCAGCGACGGTCAGCGCATGGGCTCGGCCAGCGCGCAGGCGATGATCAGCTTCCGGGCCGGCGACGGGGCGCCGGACACCTCGACGTACGCCGACGGCACGGTGCCGGGCCAGTGGCGCAGGACCGACACCGACCCCGGGCGGCAGGCCGCCACGCCGAACTGGGGGCTGGTCAAGCCGTTCGCGATGACCTCGAACACCCAGTTCCGGCCCGGTCCGCCGGCCGGTTTCGCCACCTACGAGAGCCTGCTCGGCAGCGACGCGTACGCGGCCCAGGTCAACGAGGTGAAGAGCCTCGGCGCGTACGACAGCACGGTCCGGACGGCAGACCAGACCCAGGCCGCCTGGTTCTGGGCCAACGACCTGGACGGCACGTACAAGCCGCCGGGCCAGCTCTTCGCGCACACCCGGATCGCGTCGCAGTCGGCCAAGCTCACCCAGGCGGGCAACGCCCGGCTCTTCGGGCTGGTCGGCATCGCGATGGGCGACGCCGCCATCGTGGCCTGGGACGCCAAGTACCAGACCACCGTCGACCTGTGGCGGCCGCAGAGCGCCATCACGCTGGCCGGCACCGACGGCAACCCGGCCACCGAGCCCGACGCCGACTGGAAGCCGCTCTCCATCGACGAGAACGGGCTCCGCTTCTCGCCCCCGTTCCCGGCCTACGCGTCCGGCCACGCCACCTTCGCCGGGGCGTGGGCGGGCGCGATGAGGGGCTTCTTCGGCACGGACGACTACCAGTTCACCGCCACGACCGACGACGACCAGGCAGAGGGCGTGACCCGCCGCTTCGCGAGCTTCGGCTCCGCTGCCACGGAGAACGCCCGCAGCCGGATCTACCTCGGCGTGCACTACCAGTTCGACGCGGACGCCGGGCTCTCCTCGGGCACCGCACTGGCCGACCACGTCGTGGCGAACGTCCTCCGGCCCGCCACGTCGTACACCTTCGACGGCTTCTACGCCCCCGGTGGCACCACGCCGCTGGGTCAGGTCGTCTACGCGGCACCGCCGCAGTCCTTCACGTTCGAGTTCGCGCTGCGGAATTCCGCCGGCCAGCTGGTGACCGACTCCGGGGCCGTGGTCGGGGTGAGCTGGCACGGCTACTTCGGCGGCACCCAGTCGTCGCTGGCGCTGCCGACGTTCAACGCGAGCAAGGGCCGCTTCGAGGTGTCGGCCTCGGCCAACCGGAGCTGCAGCGGACCGCAGCCGTTCTCGGTCCTGCTGCGCGACGGCTCCCGCCACACCATCACGGTGGACTGCGACGTGGTCTGAGCCGGTTCACTGGCGCTGGCGCGGCCGGGGGCTCCCGGCCGCGCCAGCGGCGCGTACGGCGTCAGTGGCTCAGCTCGCCGGTCTCCAACTGTCGGCGGATGTCCTGGAGCATCCGCTCGACCTCGGCGAGCCGGGAGAGGGTGCGGTCGAGCAGGTCGTCGCGTACGCCGGTGGGCGGGGCCGGATCGTCGCTGAGCAGCGCCCGGTAGGTCGCGGTCAGCTCCGGGCCCGGGTCGAGCCCCAACTCGTCGCGGAGCAGCGTGCGCGCCCGGTGGTAGCGGGCGATCGCCTCGCTGCGCCGCCCGGCGCGGTGCAGCGCGACCAGCAGGTGGCGCCAGAGCGGCTCGTGCAGGGGGTGCTGTTCCACCAGGCTGGTGAGTCTCGGGATCAGCTCGTGGTAGCGGCCCGCGCGCAGGTCGAGCCCCGTCAGCTCGGCCAGGACGCCGAGCCGCTCCTCGGCCAGCCGGGCCGCCTCGACCCGGGCGAAGGGGGCGTCGACGTCGCCCAGCGGCGGCCCGACGTGCAGCCCGAGCGCGGCCCGGTACGCCTCCGCGGCGGCGACCGGCTGACCGAGTGCGGCGAGCGTCCCGGCCCGACGGGCCAGTTCCCGGAACACCACCACGTCGATGGTGTCCGGGTCGGCCCGGAGCAGGTAGCCGGTGGCGTGTGTGCGGATCTCCACGTCCGGCAGGGCGAGCAGGCAGCGCCGGATCACCGAGATCTGGGCGTGCACCTGGGTCCGGACGGTCCGCGGCGGGGAGTCGCCCCACACCGCGTCGATGATCCGGTCCACCGGGACCAGCGCGCCCGGGTTGAGCAGCAGCAGGGCCAGCACCGCTCGTGGCCGCTTGCCGTGCAGGCGAAGCGGGCGACCGTTCGCCTCGATGGCGAGCGGGCCCAGCAGTTGGAACCTCATGTCGATCCGTCGTGCGACGGCGCAGACCACGGGCACCCCATCAGTCCTCCACCCCCGTATCGAGGAGAACGCGAAGCTGCCGCAACCATAGAAGTTGCACGATGCAATGACAATGCTGCGGAGAGTCGGATCTGTCACCCGGCACCCGACTGCCCACGGTGGTGCGGCCCGGCCACCCTGCCGGCACCGGGCACGTGGGTCAGTGCCGCCAGCCGCGGGCCGCCAGGGCGGCGCGGACCTCGACCAGCAACGCCGGGAACTCCTGGTGCAGGCGTCGGCCCGTCGCGTGCAGCACGAGCCAGCCCGCTCCGACGAGCTGGTCGGACCGGTGGCGGTCGAGCTGCGGGTGGTCGGTGCCGGCGTGCCGGCGTCCGGCGTACTCGAGGGCGACCCGGTGCCGAGGCCAGGCCAGCTGGGGGTGCAGGACGACTCCTGAGGCCAGGCGGACGGGGTGCCGGGTGACCGGGCGCGGCAGCCCGGCCAGCACCAGCCGGACCCGCAGCTGCGACTCGGCCGGCGACCCAGCTCCCGGATCAGCCAGGCCGAACACCCAGCGCGCCCGCCTGCCGCCGGGGCGGTCGGCGTTCCGGTCGGCGGTCTCGGCGAGCGCGTCGCGGCTGGTGAGGCCCTGTCTGAGCAGGGCGTCGACGATGCCGACTGCACGCAGCGGCTCC
This sequence comes from Micromonospora sp. NPDC047730, assembly GCF_043204765.1. Classification (NCBI taxonomy): domain Bacteria; kingdom Bacillati; phylum Actinomycetota; class Actinomycetes; order Micromonosporales; family Micromonosporaceae; genus Micromonospora; species Micromonospora sp. NPDC047730. Next base: position 40,195 of record NZ_JBIDCU010000008.1, read on the forward strand.
AACCAGACCGCCGACTCCCACGCCGCCGCGGCCGGTGCCGTCCTCGGCGGTGGCCCGGCGGTCATGGGCAGCGCCGGCGTCGTGCCGTCGGCCGGACCGGCGGACGGCTGGACCTGGTCCGGTGGCCGGCCGGCCACCGCCGCCGGTGCGGTCGGTGGCGTCGTGGCCGGTCCCACGGAGTGTGCGCGCAGACCACGCTGGGGGCCGACCCGGATCGTCCTCGGCAGGAGGACGTGGACGTCGTCGGTGAAGGTGGCGGCGTGCGCGACGCCGTGCAGGTACGCCGCCGAGGGGCCGGCCACCACCGCCTCGGGCGGCAGCCGCAGGGCGGCCGCCCGACACGCCAGGGCGTGGTCACGGTCGAGCCGGGCGTCGGCGTACACGTCGTGGCGGAGGCGGATCCAGGCGGAACTGCGCAGCTGGTGCTCGGTGACGAGACCTCGCCGGACCGCGTCGGAGCCGCGGAAGACCTGCCAGGCCAGGGCGCTGGGCCGGTGCGGTGAGGGTGGCATGTGGACCAGGGTGCCGACCATGCCGCCCGCCCCGGCGTCCCTGTGGACGAGCCGGCCCGCCCGCCCGGGAGCCTCCTGTGGACAACCGACACGACGGCCGGCGGATGTGGTAGTGGCGCTCGGTCGGCGGGTGGTCAGGAGAGGGCGGTGGCGATGGCGGTGGCGGCGGCGAGGACCTGGGCGCCGACCGCCTCGGTGTCCAGCGGCGCCAGCGCCACCACCCCGACGCTCGCCTCCAGCCCCGGCACCCCGAGCACCGGGGCGGCCACCCCGTACGCCCCGGACTGGAGCTCCCCGGCGGTGCTCACCGGGCCGGCGGCGCCCGCCCGGCCGGCGAGGATGGCCCGCCCGGCCGCCCCGCGCTCCAACGGGTGCCGTGCCCCCGTCCGATACGCGACGTGGAACGCCGTCCAGGTCGGCTCCACCACGACGAGCGCGACCCCCTCCCCGCCCTCGACGACGGTCAGGTGGGCGGTCGCGCCGGCCTGCTCCGCGAGGCGGCGCAGCGCGGGCAGCGCCCCCTCGGCCAGCAGCGGCTGGGCCCGCCGGGCCAGGTGCAGCACCCCGGCGCCGAGACGCAGCCGGCCCTCGCCGTCGCGGCGCAGCATCCCGTGCGCGGTCAGCGCGCCCACCAGCCGGTAGACCGCCGCCCGGCCGATGCCCAGCCGGTTCGCCGCCTCGGTGACGGTCAGCCCGCCCGGCGCGTCGGCGACCAGGTGCAGCAGCCGCAGCCCCCGGTCCAGCGTCTGCGCCGTCTCCCCGCCCCGCGCCGTCGTGTCCACGCCCAGCAGCGTACGACCCGGCTCCGGACGACCCGGGAAAGCGTGGACGGCTACCCTTGTACGGTGACGCTACGCCTGTATGACACCGCCACCCGATCGGTGCGGGACTTCGTCCCGCGGGAAGCCGGCAAGGTGGGGGTCTACCTGTGTGGTCTCACCCTCCAGGCCCCGCCGCACATCGGCCACCTTCGCTCCGGTGTCAACTACGACGTGCTGCGCCGCTGGCTGCTCGCCGCCGGCTACGAGGTCACCTTCATCCGCAACCTGACCGACATCGACGACAAGATCCTGGTCAAGGCGGTGGAGCGGGGGCGACCGTTCTGGTCGATCGCGTACGCCAACGAGCTGATCCTCACCGAGTCCTACCGGGCGCTCAACGTGCTGCCCCCGACCTACGAGCCGCGGGCCACCGGGCACATCCCGGAGATGCACGAGCTGATCGCCAAGCTGATCGCCGACGGGCACGCCTACCCGGCCACCGACGGCTCCGGCGACGTCTACTTCGACGTCTGCTCCTGGCCGGCGTACGGGTCGCTGTCCAACCAGTCACCCGCCGACATGCAGTCGGCAGGGGACGCTCCCGAACGGGGCAAGCGGGACCCGCGCGACTTCGCGCTCTGGAAGGGCGCCAAGCCCGACGAGCCGGCGGACGCCTACTGGCCGTCGCCGTGGGGGCGCGGCCGGCCGGGCTGGCACATCGAGTGCTCGGCGATGTGCTGGCGCTACCTCGGCGCCGAGTTCGACATCCACGGCGGCGGGCTGGACCTCACCTTCCCGCACCACGAGAACGAGATCGCCCAGTCGCAGGCGGCCGGGCTGCCGTTCGCCCGCTACTGGGTGCACCACGGGCTGCTCAGCATCGCCGGCGCCAAGATGGGCAAGTCGCTCGGCAACGCCCTCGACCTGGCGTACGTCGACTCGCTCGGGGTGCGCCCGGTGGAACTGCGCTACTACTACGCCGCCGCGCACTACCGCTCCCGCATCGACTACTCGGAGGACGCGCTACGCGAGGCGGCCGTCGCGTACCGCCGGATCGAGGGCTTCGTGCAGCGGGCCGCCGAGCGCGTCGGCGCCGGCCAGCTCGGCGAGCTGCCGGGTGCCTTCGCGGCGGCGATGGACGACGACCTGAACACCTCCGCCGCGCTCGCCGTCCTGCACGAGGTGGTCCGCGACGGCAACACCGCGCTGACCGGCGGCGACGGTGTGACCGTCCGCACGGCGCTGGCCGCCGCCCGCGCCATGCTGGATATCCTCGGGGTCGACCCCCTCGACCCGGCGTGGACCGGTGGCGGTCGCGCGGACGACCTGCGCGGCGTGGTGGACTCCCTGATCGCGCTGGCCCTGGAACAGCGCGCGCAGGCCCGCGGTCGCAAGGACTGGGCCGCCGCCGACGCGGTACGCGACCAGCTCAAGCAGGCCGGCGTGGTGGTCGAGGACACCCCCCAGGGCCCCCGTTGGACTATTGGAGAGCAGGACTGATGGCCGGCAACTCGCAGCGCCGTGGCCGGCGACTGACGCCGAAGGCGGGAGCCCCGAAGGGCTCTGGCGGCAAGAACAAGGACGCCCTCGCCGGGCGGGGCAGGACCCTGCCCGCCGACGAGCGGCCCTGGCACAAGGCCTACTCGGGCACCGAGAAGCTGCCCCAGCGCACCGCCTGGAAGCAGGACAAGGAGCGCCGGGCGGCGGCCGAGGAGGGGCGCGCCCCCAAGATCGGCCAGCCCGGCACCAAGGACACCACCTGGGGCAAGGGCGGCGGTCGTGGCACGCCGGCCGGCGGCGGGCGCGGCACCGCCGGCCGGGGCGCTCGCCCCGCCGGCCGTGGCGGTCCCCGGGTGGCCCCGGGCCGCAAGTCCAACCCGGCCAAGGACGCCCCGGAGCTGCTGGTCGGGCGGAACCCGGTGCTGGAGTCGCTGCGCGCCCAGGTGCCGGCGACCGCGCTCTACACCGCGCAGGGCATCGACATGGACGACCGGGTCAACGAGATCGTCCGGACGGCCGCCGACCGGGGCATCGCCATCCTGGAGATCAGCCGCGCCGAGCTGGACCGGATGACCGGCGGGGTGCTGCACCAGGGCATCGGGCTCCAGGTGCCGCCGTTCGCGTACGAGCCCTTCGAGGACCTCGTCGCGGCGGCGCTGGAGCAGACCGCCCCGCTGCTGGTGGCCTTGGACGGCGTGACCGACCCGCGCAACCTCGGCGCGGTGATCCGGTCCGCCGCCGCCTTCGGCGCGCAGGGTGTCTTCGTACCGGAGCGGCGGGCGGCCGGGATCACCGCGACCGCCTGGCGGACCAGCGCCGGCGCGGCCGCGCGGGTGCCCGTCGCCCAGGTCACCAACCTGACCCGGTCACTGAAGGCCTGCCAGGACGCCGGCTTCGTGGTGGTCGGCCTGGACGCCGACGGCGAGACCGACCTCTACGACCTGGAGGCCGCGGTCGGCCCACTGGTGGTCGTGGTCGGCTCCGAGGGTCGGGGGCTGTCCCGGCTGGTCGGCGAGACCTGCGACCTCACGGTGAGCATCCCGATGGTGTCCGACGTCGAGTCGCTCAACGCCAGCGTCGCCGCCGCGGTCACCCTCGCCGAGGTGGCCCGCCGCCGGGCCGCCGAGGGCTGAGCCCGCAGACACGGAACGGGCGGCCCGCCGGTGGCGGGCCGCCCGTTCTCGCTTACGTCAGCTCAGCGCCGTACGTCAGATGCGGTTGCCGGTGGCCGCGTTGAACACGTGGCTGCGGCCCTCGCGCGGCTTGACGAACACGGTGTCGCCCATCTTCGGCATGGTGCGCCGGTCGCTACGCACCACGAAGCGCTCGTTGTTGCCCTCCAGCGCGGCGTGGCCGTAGACGTTGGCGTCCGAGCCGAGATCCTCGACCAGCTCGACGACGACCGGCATGCCGCCCTCGGTCGGGCTGACCAGGTCGCAGTCCTCCGGCCGGAAGCCGACGGTCACCTTGCCCTCGCCGCCGTCGACGCGGGCCGCCTCGACCTGCTCACGGGTGAGCGGGATGGTCAGGTCGGCGAACGAGGCGCCCCGCTCGCTCAGCGGCACGGTCTTGATGTTCATGGCGGGGGAGCCCATGAAGCCAGCGACGAAGACGTTGGCCGGGGTGTCGTAGAGCGCCCGCGGGGTGTCCACCTGCTGGAGGACGCCGTCGAGCATGACCGCCACCCGGTGGCCCATGGTCATGGCCTCGACCTGGTCGTGGGTGACGTAGACGGTGGTGACACCCAGCTTCGCCACCAGCGACGCGATCTGCGTACGGGTCTGCACACGCAGCTTCGCGTCGAGGTTCGACAGCGGCTCGTCCATGAGGAAGACCTGCGGTTCGCGGACGATCGCCCGGCCCATGGCCACCCGCTGGCGCTGACCGCCGGAGAGGGCCTTCGGCTTGCGGCCCAGGAAATCCTCGAGCTGGAGCAGCCCCGCCGCCTCCTTGACCCGCCGGTCGATCTCGGCCTTGGAGGTCTTGCGCAGCTTCAGCGCGAACGCCATGTTCTCGTACACCGTCATGTGCGGGTAGAGGGCGTAGTTCTGGAAGACCATCGCGATGTCGCGGGCCTTCGGCGGCAGGTGGGTGACGTCCCGGTCGTCGATGTAGATCGAGCCCTGGTCGACGTCCTCCAGGCCGGCGAGCATGCGCAGGCTGGTGGACTTGCCGCAACCGGAGGGGCCGACCAGGACGAGGAACTCGCCGTCGCCGATCTCCAGGTCGAGCTGGTTGACGGCGGGACGCTCGGTGCCCGCGTAGATCCGGGACGCCTTGGCGTAGGTGACCGTAGCCATGGTCAGGTGCTTCCTTTCACCGGCAGGAACGTGCCGGACGATCCGAGTGGAAGGAGCGGCCGGCACGTGTGTGCACCGGCCCACGGGCGACGCGCCGATGATCGAGGTGTCATCCGTGTCACTGCACGGTAAACGGCTTTCCCCGGCATGCCAAGGCGCGGAGCATCGGATGGGACGGATGGCATACACATTCCGGGCACTCGGGCACGGGCGGACATCAATCGCCCCCGCTCTTTCGAGTGTCGGGCCGGCGCGTGGACGTTTCCGGTGCTCGCAGGGCCTGCCGAGCGGGAAATCCGGACGTCAGTCGCTATGCTGACGTCGGCACCACGCGCCCCTGTAGCTCAGCTGGCCAGAGCACTCGCCTTGTAAGCGAGATGTCGCCGGTTCGATCCCGGCCGGGGGCTCCAATTTCATCAGGCATACCTCGCCGGGCACTGTCGTGAGCCGGCCGGTTGACAGCAACGCTGACAGCAGCCGGGGTCACGACAGCCGCCCGTCGAGCTTCCCGAGCGCCTGACGCATCGCGTCGAGGTTGGCATGGCGTAGACCTTGAGGGTGATCTTCACGTCGGCGTGCCGGGCGATCGCTTGGACGACGTGCGGCGGGACGCCCAGCTCCTCACGTTCTCGCGCCGCAGTCAGTTCACGGTCGGTAGGAGAACATGTGGCCGGGTGCTGCTGGCTTGGGTACCCGCGGGAACAGCCGCCATGAGATCACGTTGGAGATGGCGACTCCGGTGAGTACGGCGGTGGCCGCGACGGCGACCAGGACCGGGGGGAGCAGGAGCGTCACGGGTGCCAGTACGGCAAGCGTTAGCAGTCCGATCGGTCGGGACCAGGAGACGTGGCTGAAGGTCACGTAGTCGAGCAGGGCCCGCCCGAACAGGAACACCGCAGGACCGCCGAGGATAACCAGGACCCAGGGCGGCTCGGTGTGACCGAGCGGGTGCGAGATGATCAGTTCGTCGCCGACGGCGGTGAGGCCGACGCCGGTGATCATGATGAGGTGCGCGTATGACGCGAGTCTGCCGACGTATGCCGGAGACGGTGCCGATGCGATCGCGACGGCCAGCAACTCGCCGGCCCGGTAGAAGTAGATCTGCCACAGCAGAACCGTGGTGGCGAACGACACCAGCAGCGCTACGGCTCGGTCCCGCTCGAGGCCGTACGGGCTTATCTGGATGCCGGAGATCAGAATCGCCTCGCCCAACGCGATGATGAGGAGCTGCCGGTAGCGCTCTGTGAGATGGTCTTCTTGGATCGGATGGGCTCGGAACCCGGCCCGGCCGAGTCGCGGCGTGGGGTAGTCGAGGACGCCCGCGATGTAGTCCAGGGCGACGGCCACGCTCCACCAGGCCAGTCGCGCTCCGCTCTGTGTGAAAACGCCGGCGATCCACGGCACCGCTGAGATGAGGGCCCAGAAGAGGTTCCGGACGCTGACCAGGCGTATCTCTTTGTTCGTGCCGATCAGAATGATCCAGAGCGGACGGATGATCTGGATCGTGACGTAGACCCCCGCGAAGAGGAAACCACTGTCGCCGTAGGCCCCGGGCACTGCGATGGCCATCAGCAGGCTGCCGAGCGTGGTGCCGATGACCAGTATCTGGATTGCTGGCCGGGTCGAGTCGTACCTGTTGGTCGCCCATACCAGCCGGTACCACACCCACCACAGCGCCAGCGTCAGTACGAATGTGGCGTAGCCACTTCGCAAGCTGAGGTCAGAGACCAGTCGGTCGGAGAGTCGGGTGAACGCGAACACGAAAACCACGTCGAACAGCAGCTCCACGAAGCCGGCCCGCTGGGACTGCTTGTACGTCCCCGGCTGCTCACCCGCCCTGCTCTCCATGGCCATGTGGTGACGCTACTTTTGATCGCTTCAGGCAGGTCGCCGAATGCGTTCGCGGCGGCTCGACAGCAACGCCGACAGCAACCGGCCAGGACGGCGACGCGCAGGCAAGCCCAGCGAGAGACGTCAGTTCGAGCATGCGATCGTTCCCGAACGAACGCGGACGTGGTGCACAGAGCTCGTAAGCGAGATGTCGCCGGTTCGATCCCGGCCGGGGGCTCCAATTCCGTCGGCCGTCCCGCGCCCGGCGCGGGCGTGTGCCCGCCGGGGAGGGTGCGACTCCGACCGGTCGCCCACCCCGCGTCGCCGGGCGCCCTGCGGCGAGGGTCGTCAGCTCCACCTCAGCCTGGCGAGTTCCCGCTCGAACTGGGCGAGGGTGAAGGAGGCACCCTCGGCAGGGGCCAGCCGCAGGCTGTAGGTCGCGTCCCCGGCCTCCCACCACACCGTCCACGAGCGTTCCGGGGCGCCGGTGACGACACCCCGGTGCGGGCCGACGCGGACGGTCGCCACAGGCGCAGGGCGTGCCACGTCGGCGGTGCGGCGCGCGGTCACGAGCAGCGTCGCACCGCCCGGGCCGTTGTAGCCCTGGCACCAGCCCTCGTCGCATCCGGTCGAGAAGGGGCTCCACCGCTTGTCGGCGGGCAGGTCCGGCACATGGCGCTCGAAGTAGGTCGGCGGCGGCAGCGTGCCGGCCGCGTCGCGGAGCACCCGGTCGCCGAGCGGCTCCGCCAGGGACACGACGAGAGGGACCCGGGCGCCGCTGGTGGTGCAGTCGGCGACCGGCACGATTCGGGCCTCGACCGCGACGACCACCTGGGCGTCGTCCCGCGCGGTGATCGTCGCCCGCGGCTGCACGAGGTCCCTGCACCGTGCGTCGCCGGGGCCGACGTGGACGGTGACCGTGGTGTCGTCGCGGCCGACCACCGCCGCCGACCACGGTACCCGGGACGACCCGTCGGGCGACGCTGCCGCCTCGGCGGTGGGCCCGGGTGCTGCCTCGTCGGTGGCCCGGTGCCGGAGAAGGAGACCGCCGACGAGCGCCAGTGCGATGACGGCCGTCGCCGCCGCGAGGGTGGTCCGTCGGGTGCGCTCGTCGCGCCCGTCCCTGGTCGTCATGGCCACCCTCGTCGTCCGGTATGGGAGAGCGGATCGTACGCCGACACCGTCGCTCCCGCCGTCCCGTCGTACGGGCGCTCAGGCAGCGGGCTGTCCCCGTACCGTGGTTCCGCCGCGCCGGCGCCCCCCGAATCTGCTCCACGTCCGTCGATGCCGTGCCCGCCGCGGGCGCCGTCCGCCGGGCCGGCAGGGTCGGGTCACCCGGTGACCAGCGCCTATGCTGGGCCGGTGAGCAGGGCGGCGGAGGAGTCGAACCGGGCCATGCTGCGCGCCCGGGACGCCATGGACCGGGCGTACGACCAGCCGCTGGACATTCCGGCGCTGGCCCGCATCGCGTACGTCTCCGAGGCGCACTTCATCCGCACCTTCCGGGCCACCTTCGGCGAGACCCCGCACCGCTACCTCCAGCGGCGGCGGGTGGAGCGGGCGATGTACCTGCTCCTGCACTCCGACCGGGACGTCACCGACATCTGCTACGCGGTCGGCTTCTCCAGCCTGGGCACGTTCAGCCGCACGTTCCGCCAGATCGTCGGGGAACCGCCGTCGGAGTACCGCAGGCGCAGGGCCCCGGTCGCCGCGGTCGTGCCGAGCTGCTTCACCAAGGCCTGGACCCGGCCCAGCAGTTTTGGATAAGCAGCAGGTCAGGGTCGCCCCGTAGCGTCTTCGGCATGACGATGAACGCGATTTCCCGCTCCCAGATCTACGTCCTCGACCAGGACGAGGCCCTCGACTTCTACGTCGGCAAGCTCGGCATGGAGGTCAACACCGACCAGGACCTCGGCTTCATGCGCTGGCTGACGGTGAACCTGCCCGGCGACCCGGAGCGCGAGATCCTGCTGGAGAAGCCCGGCCCGCCGGCCCTCGACCCGGCCACCGCCGAGCAGGTCCGCGAGCTGCTCACCAAGGGGGCGCTGGGCGGGTTCCTCTTCATGACCACCGACGACGCCCACAAGACGTACGAGGATCTGGTCGCCAAGGGAGTCGACATCACCGACGAGCCGATGGAACGCCCGTACGGGATCGACTTCGGCATCCGCGACCCGTTCGGCAACAAGATCCGCATCGGCCAGATGTTCCCCCGGGGCTGACTGGCGACGGCCCGGCACGATCGGTGGGCGCGCTGCGGCAGCACGCCTACCGATCGCACGTGGGGAGACGACGTGGGGACCCGCCTGCTCTACTGACCTGCCACCCCGCGCGGATGGTCGCCGGGCTCCCGCCGTTATGGTCGCCGCACCGGGGCCGCCGACCAGGGCGGCCGGCGTCGCGGCGAGCCGGCGGCACAGGCGAAGGGGTGGTGACGGTGGCGGACGCGGAACTCCTCGTCGAGGTGACCGGGGCGGTGGCGACGGTGGTGATCCACAACCCGGCGCGGCGCAACGCGATGACGGCCGGGATGTGGCGGCGGCTGCCGGGGCTGCTCGACGAGCTGGAGGCCGACCCGGCCGTCCGGGTCCTGGTGCTCACCGGCGCCGAGGGCACCTTCTGCGCGGGCGCGGACCTGGCCGAACTGGACGACCTGCTCGACGACGGCGACCTCGACACGGTGGTGGCCGCCGAGCAACGGCTGGCCGCCTTCGCCAAGCCGACCGTCGCCGCCGTCCAGGGCGCCTGCGTGGGCGGCGGCTGCCAGCTCGCGGTCGCCTGCGACCTGCGGATCGCCGCCACCGACGCGCGGTTCGGCGTGCCGCCGGCGCGGCTGGGCCTGGTTTATCCGGCGCCAACCACCCGCCGGCTGGCCCGGCTGGTCGGGCCGGCCGCGGCCAAGCACCTGCTCTTCACCGCCGAGCTGATCGACGCCGACCGCGCGCTGCGGATCGGGCTGGTCGACGAGGTGCTGCCGGTCGACCGGCTCGCCGCCCGGGTGGACGAGGTCACCGCCGCCGTGGTCGCCCGGTCGCAGCTCACCGTGGCGGCCGCCAAGGAGATCATCGACGGTCGGGCGGACGAGGACCGGGTCGCCTGGTGGCACGGGCAGGTGCGGGCCAGCGGCGAGGCCCGCGAGGGCGTCGCGGCCGTCCACGAGCGTCGCCCGCCCCGCTTCGGCTGGACACCGCCGGCCCGGCACTGACCGCCGCCGACCGGCCCGACCGGGCCGCGTGCCGGACACGGTCCGCGCATGGGTGGTGCCGGGCGGTGCGGTGGGGCAGGCTGTCCGCTGTGCAGCGTGATCAGTTGCTCGCAGGCCGCTACCGGCTGGGCGGGCGTCTCGGCAGGGGCGGCATGTCCGAGGTCTACCGGGCGCACGACGAGGTGCTGGAGCGCGACGTCGCGGTGAAGGTGCTCGTGGCGGCGGACCCGTCGGCCCGACGGCGGATCCAGGCCGAGGCGAAGGCGGCGGCCAGGCTCTCGCACCCGAACGTCACCGCCGTCCACGACTACGGGGAGTCCCTCCTCTTCGACCGGTACGCGCCCTTCGTGGTCATGGAACTGCTCTCCGGCCGTACGCTCGCGCAGCGGCTCGCCACCGGGCCGCTGCCGCCCCGGGACGCCCTGCGGGTCTGCGCGGAGGTCGCCGCCGGTCTCGGCGCCGCCCACGCCGAGGGGCTGGTGCACCGCGACGTCAAGCCCGAGAACGTCGTGCTGACCCCGACGGGAGCGAAGGTGGTCGACTTCGGGATCGCCGCCGTCGCCGGCACGCCCGAGATCGACTTCGAGGGACGGCTGCTCGGCACCCCGGCCTACCTGGCCCCCGAGCGGCTCGCCGCCGGCGAGGTACTGCCCGCCTCCGACGTCTACGCGCTCGGCCTGCTCGTGCACCAGGCGCTCGCCGGCCGGCTGCCGTGGCACAGCGAGACGCAGACCGAGATGCTGCGCGCCCACGCGTACGCCGAGCCGGGCCCGCTGCCGGAGGTCGACGGCGTGCCCCCCGAGGTCGGCCGGCTGTACCGGCGGTGCCTGGCCAAGGACCCAAGCGACCGGCCCTCGGCCGCCGAGGCGGCGCGCGTCCTCGCCGGGGCGCTCGCCCGGATGCCGCATTCGGAGACGGGGCACGCGGACGTGCCGGCGGGCCATGCGAACGTGCCGGCGGGCCGCGCGGACCTGCCGGCGGGTCGCCGCGAGGTGCCGGCGGGACACCGGGGCGTGCCGGCGGGGCCCGGCGGCGGGCGTGACCGTGCCGAGCCGGCGCCGGTCGGGACCGCGCCGGCCGTCGGGGGCGACGCCCGCCCGGGGCACCGGGGCTGGCGGTCGAGGCGGGGTTCGTGGGTGCTGGTGGCGGTGGGCGCGGCGGTGGTCGGCGTGGTGGCGGTGGCCGCGACGCTCGACGACCCCGCCGTCCGGCGGCCCGGCCTGCCCCACGAGCCCCGCACAGGCATCGGCACGGGGGGCTCCACCAGCGTCGCCCTGCCGGTCACCGCCGACGCGCCGAAGCGGCCGGCCGCCCCCGGCGCGGGCCCGCCGGCCGGGTCGGCCACCGCGGGCCGGTCCAGCCCCGGGCCGGTCGCCCCCACCGGAGCCAGCCCGACCGCCCCGGCGCCGACCGGTAGCGCCGAGCCGTCTCCCACGCCTGGCCGGCCGTCCGGGGTGGACGTGAACTCGCGCGGCGGGGTGGTGACGGTCCGCTGCGACGGGAAACTGGCCGAGGTGGTCGACGTGGCGCCCGCCGCCGGCCACCACGTCGAGGAGTACGCGCCGGGCCCGGCGCGGGAGGTGCGGGTCGAGTTGGTCGCCGCCGACCGCCGCAGTGTGATCACCGTGCGCTGCGCCGACGGCCGCCCGGTGCCCCGCGTCAAGGAGTCCCGGACCAAGAAGTCCCGGACCAGGGAGTCCCGGACCAGGGAGTCCCGGTAGCCGGGGCGGCGGGGCCGCGCCCCGGGGAGGGGCCGGCGGGCGCCGCGCCAGGGGTCGTACCCCCGACGCGGCCCCCCGTTCCCGCCGGCCGGTCCGTCACCGCCCGGCCAGCGCCGCCCAGCTCGGGGTCGCCGGCTCGCGCCGCAGCGGCATGCCCGCCTCGGTTGGCGTCCGGTCGCCCTTGCGCTGGTTGCAGTCGTAGCAGGCGGCGGTCGTGTTCCGCCACGTGTTCCGGCCGCCGCGCGAGCGGGGCAGGATGTGGTCGATGGTGCCGGCCGGCCTGCCGCAGTACGCGCAGCACCGCCCGTCCCGGCGCAGCACCCCGGCCCGCGACCACGCCGGCCCGGCGCTGAACCGCCAGCGGGTCACCACGTAGCGAACGAGGCGGACCACCCGGGGGACCGGGAAGACCCCGATCACCCGGTCCGGTTCGGCCTCGTGGATCTCGGCGACCCGGCGGCAGAGCATCCGGATCGCGTGCTGGACGGTGACCCGGTGCAGCGGGCCGAGGTCGGCGTTGACGACGAGGACGGCGTCCACCGGTGTCTCCCTTCGTGGCGGTGACGATCTGGACGGGCCGGACAGCGAAAGAGCCGCCCGGTCCGGGGTGCGGACGGGCGGCTCGACGGCGTGCGGGCACGCGTCAGCCGGGCCGGCCACCCTCGGGGCCTTCGGCTCGGCAACCGCCGCCACCCGCCGACGACGCCGGGCGCGCCGGGCCGGGCAGCCACGACGGCACACAGGTGACGTGCGACATCGACATGGACGGCTCCCGCGGCGGTGGTTGACCTTGCGGGATCACGGTAGGTCGGCGGGCGAGAGACGGGCAACGGATTTCGATCGAGCGACCGTCTCGTCGGGGCGCCGCTGCCGGCGGGCCCGGCCGGCGGCCCGCGCGGCGGCCAGCGGCCGGTCGATCCGCAGCGCCATCCGTACCGTCAGCTCGCTCTCCAGCAGCGGCCGGTTGACCTCCCCGGCGACCGCGAGCGCCGGCCCGGAGACCGTGCGCCAGATCGCGGCCATTCCCGCGCCCAGCCCGAGCAGGGCCACGGCGGCCCGGGTCGCCGGCGAGCCGGCCGCCGCGAGCGCGCTCACCCCCACCACGGCGAACAGCACCGCGAGCAGCGGTACGAGCACCGGCCAGAAGATCCCCCGGGCGGCCTGCACCACCAGCCGGCGGTCCCGGATGATCAGGTTCCGGGCGACGACCGCGTAGTCCTCCTCGTCCAGCAGGTCCCTCGGGTGCAGGCCGCCGGTGAGCACGCCCCGCCACAGGTCGCCCTGGTTGCGCAGCTCGCGGGCCAGGTCCGGCAGCCCCGCCTCGGTCGGGTCGCCGACGCCGGCCCGGGTGACCGCCGACGCCCACGCCGACAGTGACCGGCGGACCACCGCGGCCGAGTACGGCGGCAGCACGGTGGCCAACTCGTCCAGCCAGCGGCTGAGCTGGATCTGCCGGCCGCCGAAGCGCCCCGCCACCTGGTCGGCGTCGCCGTGCCGCACCGTGTCGGCCAGCGAGCGTCCCAGCCGGTACGCCAGCCCGACCCGGTGGTTGGTGGCCATCGTCCAGCGCAGCACGTCCACGTTCAGGTCGTCGAGGGCGAGCAGCAGGTCCTCCCCGGCTCCGCCCGTCACCCGCTCCCTCGCCCCGGCCGTGGACGGCGCGGGGGCGTCGCGCCGGGTCAGCTCGGCGATCTGGCCGAGCGCCACCTCCACCCCGTCCAGGTACATCTGCATGCGCCGCCGCCCCGACATCTCGGTCAGGTTGGACAGCTTCGCCGGCGCGCCCGCCGGCCGGCCGTCTCCGGCGTCGAGCAGCTCGGCGGTCTGGGCGTGGTGGTACGCGTCCGCCATCCACCACCCGAGCCGCAGGGCGGTCACGATGCAGGCCCGCTCGTCCCGGATCAGCGGGTACGCGTCGTCCCGCGGTACGTCGGCGACGAGCGGGCCGTCGTCCCCGCGCGGCGACATCCCGCTGACCTCCCGCCTCACCCCAGGCGATCAGCCTAGGCGAGCCCAGCGACCTGTTTGCCCGTTTTCGTTACCCTCGCCGCCCGCCGCCCGCCGCCCGCCGCCCGCCGCCCGCCGACCCCCACCCGCAACCCGCAACCCCCACCCGCAACCCGCCACCCGGTGCCCGTCGCCGTGGTCGTCACCGTCGCCGGGCGAGCAGGCCCCGGGGCCGGATCGAGCGGACCGGCTCGGCCGCGCCGCCCTCGGCCCGCAGGACGTGGTTGGCCGCGACGATCCCCGTCGCCGCCGCGCGTTCCATCAGCGCGCTCGGGAAGTCGGTCCGGATGCCGTCGCCGGCCAGGTAGAGCCCGTCGGCCTCGGTGCGCACCCCCGGCCGCCACGCGTGGCTGCCCCGGGTGAACGCCGGCGCCTGCGCCGCCACCCGGGCGCGCACCTCCCGGACCCGCAGCCCGGCCGCCTCCGGCCACAGCACGGTCAGCTCGGCCCGCATCCGCTCGGCCAGCTCCGTCGCGGGCACGCCCGGCTCGCACGCGTACGCGTGCAGCTCCAGCACCGAGCCGCCGGTGCGGGCGGCCCAGCGGCGGGGCTCGTCCTCCAGCCGGTGGTAGAGGGTCACCGAGTCCAGGGTCGGCTGCCGGGACACCCCGCTGAACACCGCCCGCCCGGCGGCCACGTCCCCGTCGCACCAGTAGCGCGCCACCGCGTACGGCGGACCGGGCCGGCCGAACGCGGGCATCCGCTCCACCAGCGCGGGCGCGTGGTCGACCAGGCCGGGCGAGGCGGCGACCAGCGCGGCCAGGGCGGGCGGGTCGACGGCGAGCACCACGTGCCGGGCGGCGTACGACGTGCCGTCGGCGGTGGCCACCCGCCACCCGGCGCCGTCGCGGGTCAGCGCGGTGGCGCAGGTCCCGGTGCGCACCCGGCCGCCGTGCCTCTCCACGTGCCGGGCCAGCGGCCCCCAGATCGCCGTCGCGTAGTCCTCGTCGGGGCAGTCGAAGGCCAGCCCCTCGGGGTTGCCCAGCAGGTAGAAGTGGAACTGCGCGATCATCTCCGCCGCCGACATCTCCGCCTCGTGGTTGAAGAACGAGTGGGAGAAGACCTCGAAGAGCATCGCGCGGGCCCGGTCCGGCAGCCGCAGCGAGGTGAGCAGCTCGTCGGCGGTGGTGTCGTCGAACTCGGCGTAGGTGCGCACCGGGTCGTAGGTGAGCAGCGGCAGCGCCGCGTCCCGGTCCATGCCGCGCAGGTCGCCGAGGCGCAGGCTCGGGCTGCGCAGCAGCAGGGCCAGCAGGTTCGCCGGAGGAGCGGGCGGCAACCGGCCGAACTCCTCGGTCGGCCAGCGGGCGCTCAGGATCGGGTAGCCGGGGACCGGGCGGAGGAAGCCGAGCCCCGGGTCGGCGCGGCGCAGGATCGACCGCCAGTTGTAGTACTGCCGGAAGAACGCGTGGAAGCCGTGCTCGTTCGTCTGGCGCGTGCCGTCGACCAGCGTCTCCCGCCAGGCCCCGAGCCGGCCGCCGAGGGTCGGCGCGGCCTCCAGCACGGTCACCGCCACGCCGCGCTCGGCCAGCACCACCGCCGCCGACATGCCGGCGATCCCGCCACCGACCACCACCACCTCGACGGGGCGCGGCACGCGGGGGGCGCCACCGCCGCCCGGGTCCACCTCGTGCTGGCGTACGCCGAGGAGCCGACCGACCACCTGCGACAGCGCCATGTGCACCTTCCCGCCCCGGGGGACCCTCCAGTCTGCCCCGTTCGGACGTTAGGAAGGGCCCCTTCCTCTACCGCAGGCGTTAACAAGGTGCCCTTCCTTTCACCGCGGCGGGAGGCAGCGGCGTTCGCGGTCGGAGGCCGGCCAGACGTACTCCAGGTCGGGCGGGACGTCGTCGCCGAAGATCGGGCCGTAGTGCCCGGGGTCCTTGCGCAGCAGCGACGAGCGGTGGCTCAGGTGCAGGTCGTCGCGGCCCAGCCAGGGCGGCAGCTCGCCGGCCTCGGCCAGCTCCGCCTGGGTGCGGACGCGGGTCAGCCCGCAGGCGGCGGCGAGGTCGGTGGTCATCGTGGTCGCGCAGGTGTCAGCCCGGCCGGGCTCGCACCAGACCGCGCACACGTCCAGCCCGTACCGGGTGAGGGCCTCCTCGTACCCGGCCCACATCTTCACCGCCGGGTGGTTGCGCCAGCCGTACGTGGGGCGGGTCAGCCCGCGCAGCACCTGGATGGTCTCCACCCGCTGCTTGCCCAGCCGCCTCTGGTCCAGCGTCCGGGCGCTGGCCAGGAAGTCCGGGTACGGCAGGAACGTCTGCATGCCGCTGGTCTACCCGCCGAGGGGCTGCGGAATCTGCCCCTCGCGGCGCGACCTGACCGACGACCAGCATTCATGATCGCGGGGCTGCGCGGGGCGCGACCGGCTGACTACGATGCGGCGCATGGCGGAGCCCCTGCTGGATCGTGCGCGGCGGGCGGGGCGTCGGCTCCGGGTCAACGGGGACGCGCGGGCGCACTACGTGGTCTGCGGGCGGGACGCCCTCGCCTACTGGGTGGTGCGCGCGCTGCTCGCCACCGAGTTGCAGGCGACGGGTCGCGTCCGGATCACCCTGGTGGTGCCGGAACGACCGCGCTCCGACGAGCCGGACGGGCGGGACCTCCAGGGCGTCGAGGTGGTCCGGGCCGACCGGCTGGACGAGGTCACCTTCCAGCGGGCCGGGCTGGCCGGCGCCGACGGGCTGGCCCTGCTGCACCAGGACGACGTCGGCAACATGCACGCCGCGCTCTGTGCCCAGGAGGTCGAGCCCCGGCTGCGGCTGGTGGTGCGGATGTTCAACACCGGGCTCGCCAACGGGGTGCGGCAGATCTTCCCCGACTCCGCGGTGCTCTCCGACGCGTCGATGGCCGCCCCCGCCTTCGTGGCCGCCGCGCTCGGCGAGGTCGCCCCGACCCACTTCCGGCACGGCGGGCGCACCCTCTACGTGGCCCGCCGCGACGACGTACGCCCGGGCGACGTGGTCTGCGGGGTGGCCGACACCCACGACCCGCAGCAGGTCCGGGTGCTGCCCGCCGAGGAGTCCGCCGCGGACGTGGTGCTCGCCGAGGCGACCGGGGCGCCGCCCGGCACCGAGCTGGCCGCGCGCCGGCTGGTGCGGGCCCGGCGGCGGCGCCGCCCGGTGGCCGTGCTGCTCCGCGCGGTACGCAGCTTCGCCACCCGCAAGATCGGCATCGCGGTGATCACGCTGCTGGCGGTGATCGGGGTGCTCGGCTGGCTCAACGGCAGCGCCACGAACGCCAACTGGGGCGACTCGCTCTACCTCACGCTCGTGACGGCGCTGAGCGGCCAGGACCCGGATCCGAACAAGCCGGTCGCCCAGCAGGTCATGCAGGTGGTGCTCAACCTCGCCGGGCTGGCGCTGATCCCGCTGATCACCGCCGTGGTGGTGGACGGGATCGTCAACGCCCGGCTGGCCTTGCACTCCGGCCGGATCCAGCCGGAGCGGTCCGGGCACGTGGTCGTGGTCGGGCTCGGCAACGTCGGCACCCGGGTGATGGCCCAGCTCTGCGACTTCGGCGTCGAGGTGGTGGCGATCGACAAGCTGCCCGTGCCGCGCGGTGCGGCGCTCGCCCGCCGGCTCGGCGTGCCGCTGATCGTGGGCGACGCCGCGCTGGAGGAGACCCTCCAGGCGGCGTCCGTGGGCACCTGCCAGGCGCTGGTGGTGGTCTCCACCGACGACGAGACGAACCTCCAGGCGGCGCTGAACGGCCGGGCGGTCAACCCCGAACTCCAGGTGGTGCTGCGCCTCTTCGACGGCCACTTCGCCGAGCGCGTCCAGCAGGCGTTCGGCATCGGCGTCTCGCGCAGCGTGTCGTACCTGGCCGCGCCGTCGTTCGCCGCCGCGCTGCTGGACCGCGCGGTGATCGCCACCATCCCCGTCGGCCGGCACGCGCTGCTGGTCACCGAGGTCTCCGTCGCCGCCGGATCGTCGCTGGACGGGCGGCCGCTCGCCGTGGTCGGGCGGGCCGAGAGCGTACGCCTGCTCGCGCACGCCCGGGCCGGTCAACGCCTCGACTGGGCGCCCGACCCGCGCCTGGTGATCGTCGCGGGGGACCGGCTGACGGTGGTGGCCCGCCGGGCCGGCCTGAACGCCCTGCTCCGCGAGGCGGCGCCGCCCCCGCCGGAGGATCCCGCCGCGCCGGCGCCTCGGCAGCCGGAGGAGTGACCGTCCGTTCCGACGGTCCGGTGGTCCGGGGCTCGGCGGGTCAGGCCCGGCGGGGGCGCAGGGCGTACCAGGCGGCGCCGACGGCGAGCACGGCGAAGCCGGCGAGGACGCTGGACAGCGGCAGGTTGACGGCGAGCAGCAGGCAGCCGGCCAGCCCCAGCACGGCGAGCGCCCGCACCGGGAGCCGCCGCCCCGGGTCGCGGCCCAGGGTCAGCGCGGCCGCGTTGGTGATCGCGTAGTAGACCAGCACGGTGCAACTGGAGAAGCCGATGGCGTCCCGGACGTCGCCGAGCGCCACGACCAGCACCACCACGGCGGCGACGGCCAGTTCGGCGCGGTGCGGCACCCGGTGCACCGGGTGGACGGCGGCGAGGGCCCCGGGCAGGTCGCGGCGGCGGGCCATCGCCAGCGCGGTGCGCCCGACCCCGGCGAGCAGGGAGAGCAGCACCCCGGTCACCGCCACGGTCGCCCCGGCCCGGACCAGCCAGGCGAGGCCGGGCAGCCCGGCGGCCGTCACCACGTCGGCCAGGGGAGCGGCGGACGCGGCCAGCCGATCGGCCCCGAGCACGCCGACGGCGACCACCGCCAGCACCAGGTAGATCGCCAGCACCACGCCCAGCGCCAGCGGCACCGCCCGGGGGATGGTCCGCTCCGGGTCGCGTACCTCCTCGCCGAGGGTGGCGACCCGCGCGTACCCGGCGAAGGCGAAGAAGAGCAGCCCGGCGGCGGTGAGCACGCCCCGCCCGGAAGTGTCGAGGTCACCGAGCCGGGCCAGCGAGACGTCGCCGCCGACCGCCCCGGCCACCGCGACCAGGGCCAACACCGCCAGCACCACGCCGACCAGCACCTTCGTCGCGGTCGCGGTCTTGCCGATGCCGCGCAGGTTCACGACGGTCACCGCCAGCACCGCGCCGACGGCGACGAGCCGGGCCTGCCCCGGCCAGAGGTACGCCCCGATGGTCAGCGCCATCGCCGCGCAGCTTGCCGTCTTGCCGACCACGAAGCCCCAGCCGGCCAGGAAACCCGCGAACGGGCCGAGCCGTTCCCGGCCGTACACGTAGGTGCCGCCGGACTCGGGGTGGCGGGCCGCGAGCCGGGCCGAACTGGTCGCGTTGCAGAAGGCGACGAAGCCGGCCAGCACCAGCGCCGCCAGCAGGCCCGCCCCGCCGGCCGCCGCGGCGGCGGGCGCGAAGACCACGAAGACGCCCGCGCCGAGCATCGACCCCAGCCCGATGACCACCGCGTCGGGTACGCCCAGCCGGCGCGCCAGTTGATCCACAGCGGGCACCCTAGGGGGTCGAGATGAACGGCCGGTCCCAGTCGCGCGGCGCCCCGGGCAACGGCAGGTCGTCCCAGGGCACCCGGTGCAGCACCCGGTCGAGGACGAGCCCGAGCAGCAGCCCGGCCACCGAGTCGGTCAGCCAGTGCCAGCCCAGGTAGGTGGTGGTGCACAGCACCACGACCGGCGGCACCACCCGGACCACGGTGACCAGCCGGGGCGGCACCGTCCGGCCGTAGGTGCGCAGCAGCGGGGCGAGCAGCAGCGCGATGACGCCGTACCAGAGGATCGCGTTCGCGACGTGGCCGGAGGGGTAGGACTGGGCGAACCGCAGCGGCAGTTCGTCCTGGAACAGCGGGAGGGTCTGCTCGGGCGGAAGGAACGGCTCCTTGACGCTCGCGCTGGGGGCGGGCCGGGCGGTCCACACCTTGAGCGGCCCGATCGTGAGGTAGCTGAGGACGAAGGCGAGCACCGGCGGCAGCACCGGTCGCAACGATCTCAGCCGGACCGCGAGCAGCACCCCGAGACCGAGTGCGATCAACGTCAGCGGGGTGCCCTGACCGAGGTAGTTGAGGAACACCGCCGTCACGCGGGCGGCGGTGGGCCGGTGCGCCTCCGACCAGTCGGCGATGGCGCGGTCGATCCCGAAGAACCGTTCGGCGGTGAGCGCCACGGTCAGCCCGAACAGGGCGGCGAGCAGGAGCGCGTCGAACCACCAGCCGGCCGGCCGGACCGGCCTCAGCCGTGCTCTGGGCCGTACCGTCGTGGTCTCCCGCACCCGGACCACGCTACCGGCCCGGCGCGGCGGCCGGCCGGCGCGGCCCGGGGCGGCTGTGTGCCGAGCCACGAAGGGAGGCGCTCGGCCCGGACGACCGTCAGACTTGGGGCCGTGCGGATCACCTCGGCCCTCGTCGACCCGGCGCTGCTCGACCTTCCCTGGTCGACCCCGCTGGAGCAGTGGCCTGCGCAGCACCTGGTGGCGCTGCCCCAGGGCATCTCGCGGCACATCGTCCGGTTCGTCCGGCTCGGCGGCTACGTCTACGCCGTCAAGGAAACCGGCGAGCGGGTCGCGGAGCGCGAGTACGACCTGCTGCGCGCCCTGGAGCGGATCGACTTCCCCTCCGTGGAGGCGGTGGCGATCGTCGCCGACCGGCAGACCGACGACGGCGAGCCGCTCGACCCGGTGCTGATCACCCGGCACCTGCAGTTCTCGCTGCCCTACCGGGCGCTCTTCTCGCACACGCTGCGCCCGGAGACGATGGGTCGGCTGCTCGACGCGCTGGCGGCCCTGATCGTGCGGATGCACCTCACGGGCTTCTTCTGGGGCGACTGCTCGCTGTCGAACACGCTGTTCCGCCGGGACGCCGGCGCGTTCGCCGCCTACCTGGTGGACGCGGAGACCGGGGCGCTGCACCGCTCGCTCTCCAACGGTCAGCGCGGCGAGGACCTGGAGATCGCCCGGGTCAACATCTTCGGCGAGGCGCTCGACCTCCAGGCCGCCGGGCTGCTGCACGAGTCGATCGACCCCGAGGTGGTCTGCGAGGAGGTCGTGCAGCGCTACGAGCGGCTGTGGCACGAGATCACCTACGAGCAGCAGGTCGAGCGGGAGGCCCGGCACGACATCGAGGGGCGGATCCGCCGCCTCAACGAGCTGGGCTTCGACGTCGCCGAGGTGGCCATGTCGACCATCGACAACGGGCGCTACCTGGTCCGGCCGAAGGTGGTCGACGCCGGGTACCACACCCGGCGGCTGCTCCGC
Source organism: Micromonospora sp. NPDC047730 (assembly GCF_043204765.1). Taxonomy (NCBI): domain Bacteria; kingdom Bacillati; phylum Actinomycetota; class Actinomycetes; order Micromonosporales; family Micromonosporaceae; genus Micromonospora; species Micromonospora sp. NPDC047730. The sequence continues at coordinate 61,235 of NZ_JBIDCU010000008.1, forward strand.
CTGACCGGGCTGGACGCCGAGGAGAACCAGGCCCGGCGGCTGCTCAACGACCTGGACGCCTACCGGGCCGAGAGCGACCTCACCGACGAGCAGCAGGCCGCGCACCGCTGGCTGACCGAGGTCTTCGAGCCGGTGGTCCGGGCGGTCCCGGCGCACCTGCGCCGCAAGCTGGAGCCGCAGGAACTCTTCGCCCAGATCATCGAGCACAAGTGGCTGCTCTCGGAGCAGGCCGGCCGGGACGTCGGCATGGCTCCGGCCGTGCACTCGTACCTCTCCGACGTGCTCGTGCACCGCCCCGACGAGCAGGCCGTGCTCGGCGTCGAGGTCCCCACCGCCGGCTGACCCGCCGGCGCGGCCCGCCGGCGTGGCCGTCCGGGAACCGAGCCGTCCCGGCGCCGGTCGGTCACTCCACCCAGGAGCCGCCGCGCATCACCCGGACCACGTTCAGGTCGTCGTCGAGCACCACCAGGTCGGCCCGGAGCCCGACCTGGAGCGCGCCCAGCCGGTCGCCGAGGCCGATCGCGCGGGCCGGCGTGGTGGCCGCCATCCGCACGGCGTCCGCGATCGGGATGCCGGCCGCCACCGCGTGCCGCAGCGCCTCGTCCATGGTCAGGGTGCTGCCGGCGATCGCGCCGTCGCGGGCCAGCCGGGCCACCCCGCCCGCCACCGTGACGGCCTGGCCGCCCAGCTCGTAGTCGCCGTCGGGCATGCCGGCGGCGGCCATGGCGTCGGTGATCAGGGCGGCCCGCTCCGGGCCCGCCGTCGAGGTGGCGAAGGTCAGCATTCCGTCGTGCAGGTGGACTCCGTCGGCGACCAGCTCGCAGACCACGTTCGGGGCGTCGAGCAGGGCCACCACCGGGCCGGGCTCGCGGTGGTGCACCGGCCGCATCCCGTTGAACAGGTGGGTGCCGACGCTCGCGCCCGCCGCGACGGCGGCGCGGGTCTCGTCGTACGTGGCGTCGGTGTGGCCGACCGCGGCGACCACCCGGTGCGCGACGAGCAGCTTGACCGCCTCCAACGCGCCGTCCCGCTCGGGGGCGAGGGTGACCATCCGGACGGCGCCGTCGCCCAGCTCGATCAGCTCTGCCAGCTCGTCCGGGGACGGGTCGCGGAGGAACTCGGGGTTCTGCGCGCCGCAGCGGGCCGAGGAGAGGTACGGCCCCTCGAAGTGGATGCCGGCCAGCACCCCCTCGCCGACCAGCGGCGCGAAGGCCGCGGTGGCCGCGCGCATCAGCTCGAACGGCGAGCTGACCAGGCTGGCCAGCAGGGTCGTCGTGCCGTGCCGCAGGTGGAAGTCGGCGGCCTGCCGGGCCTGCTCGGCGTCGCCGGTCGTGAAGGTGTGCCCGCCGCCGCCGTGCGTGTGCATGTCGACGAAGCCGGGCACGATCCAGTGCCCGTCGCGCACGGACGGGTACTCGGCCACCGCCGTGATCCGGCCCCCGTCCAGCTCCACGCAGCCCTGCCGGATCACGCCGGTCGGGGTCACCACCTTGCCGTTCACCCGCGTGGCCATCACTTCTCCAGACTGTCGAGGGCGAGCAGGGCGGCGCCGAGGCAGCCGGCCTCGTCGCCGAGGGCCGCCGCGACCAGGCGCGGCTCCCGGTGGAACGTCATCCGCTCGTGCAGCGCGGCCCGCAGCGGTTCGAGCAGCAGCGCGCCGGCCTGCGCCAGGCCGCCGCCGAGCACGACGGTCTCCACGTCGAAGAGGGCCTGGCCGGTGGCGAGGCCGTCGGCGAGCGCCTCGACGGCCTCCCGCCAGACGTCCGCCGCCAGCGGCTCGCCGGCCGCGGCCCGGTCGGCCACGTCGGCGGCGGTCGCCGGGACACCGGCCAGGGCCGTGTAGCGCCGGCCGATCGCGGCCGCCGACGCCACCGCCTCCAGGCAGCCGGGACGGCCGCAGCCGCAGGCCGGCCCGCCAGCGCGTACCTGGATGTGGCCGATCTCCCCGGCGGCGCCGTGCGCGCCGGTGACGGCCGTGCCGTCGACCACGTGCGCCGCGGCGATCCCGGTGCCGATCGCGACGAAGAGGACGTGCGCGGAGTCGCGGCCGGCGCCGAGCCGCGCCTCGGCCAGGCCGCCGGCGCGCACGTCGTGGCCGAGCGCCGTCGGCAGCCCGAGCCGCGCCCGTGCCAGGTCCCGCAGCGGTACGTCCCGGAAGCCCACGTTCGCGGACCAGACCGCGACCCCGCGCGCCTCGTCGATCACGCCGGGCACGGCGACGCCGAGCGCGACCGGGGTGAGCCCGTCGGCGCGGGCCTTGCCGGCCAGCCCCTCGGCGACCGCCAGGACGGTGTCGACCACGGCGTCCGGGCCGCGCCCGGCGTCGGTGGGGTGCCGCTCGGCGTGCAGCACGGCGCCGTCCGGCCGGACCAGGGCGCACTTCATCCCGGTGCCGCCGACGTCCAGCGCGACGACGACGTCGCCTGCGCTCATGCGAGAACCACGGACCGGCTCAGGTGCCGGGGCGCGTCGGGGTCGAGGCCCCGGCTGGTGGCGAGCGCGACGGCGAAGCGTTGCGCCAGGATCAGGTCGGCCATCGGGTCGACCGGCGTACGACCGGCGGCCCAGCTGCCGAGCACCGTGCGGCAGCCGTGGGTGCGGCTGTGCACGAACGCCGCGCCGGTCGCCGCCACGTCCTCGGGCAGCCCGTCGGGCAGCTCGCCGAACGCCCAGACCAACCGGCCGGGAGCGGCGATCGAGATCGGGCCGTGCCGGTAGTCCATGGCCGGGTACGCCTCGGCCCAGAAGGTGGCCGCCTCGCGGCACTTCAGCGCCGCCTCCTGGGCCAGCCCGACCGTCCAACCCCGACCGAGGAAGGTGGCCTGCTCGATCCGGGCCGGCTCGATCGGCAGCGGGGCGCGCACCGCCACCTCCGCGTCGGCGGAGAGCGCGGTGATGTTGTCGCCGAGGTGGGCGCGGAGCAGGGCCAGCGCGGTGGTCGCGAAGCGGGTCTGCACCACCGAGCGCTCGTCGGCGAACGGCATCGGCACCGCCGCGTCGGCCAGCGAGGCGGCGGGGGAGGCGGGGTCGCCGACCAGGACGGTCGTCGGCACCCGCCCGCGCAGCGCGGCGAGCAGCTCGGTGACCTCGGTGGTGGTGCCGGAACGGGTGATCGCGACGAGCCGGTCGTAGCGCCGCCCGGCGGGGAACTCGGAGGCCTGGAAGGCGTCGGTCTCGCCCTGGCCGGCCTGCTCGCGGCGGGCCGCGTACGCCATCGCCATGAACCACGACGTGCCGCAGCCCACGACGGCGACCCGCTCGCCCTGGCGGGGGAGGTGGTCGGCCGCGGTGGCGGCGACCCGCGCCGCCTCCCGCCAGCAGTCGGGCTGGCTCGCGATCTCCGCGTCGACGTACGACATGAGAACTCCTACGCAGGGGAGCGGTGCGCAATACGGCTCGTTAAAGCCGTCTTTCGCGCGTTATTCTGCGCGAACTCGGCTGGCCGTGGCAACCAGCCCCGTCATCGAGCAGGACATGGTTTTGCGCCCTCGTAGTTTCGCGCACTACTGTGCACGCAATCAATCACCGACCGCGCAGTAACTGGAGGCCCTGGGGTGGACCGGTACGCCAGATGGAACGCCCTGCTCGAAATGCTGACCGACAGCGGCCGGGTCAGCGTCGAGGAGGCCGCCGAGCGGCTGGACGTCTCCCAGGCCACCATCCGGCGTGACTTCGACCAGCTCGCCCAGCAGCAGATGATCACCCGGACCCGGGGTGGCGCGGTCGCCAACGGCGTCTCGTACGACCTGCCGCTGCGCTACAAGACCGCCAAGCACTCGGCCGAGAAGCAGCGGATCGGCGCGGCCGCGGCGGCGCTGGTCTCCCCGGGCACCGTGGTGGGCCTCAACGGTGGCACCACCAGCACGGAGGTCGCGCGGGCCCTCGCCGTGCGGCCCGACCTGAACACCAGCGCCGAAGGTGCCCAGCTCACCGTGGTCACCAACGCGCTGAACATCGCGAACGAGCTGCTCGTCCGCTCCCGGATGAAGGTCGTGGTGGCCGGCGGCGTGGTCCGCCCCAAGTCGTTCGAGCTGGTCGGCCCGCTGGGCGGGGCGCTGCTGCGCGAGGTCACCCTCGACGTCGCCCTGCTCGGCGTCGACGCGATCGACCCCCAGCTCGGCGCCGCCGCCCACCACGAGGGTGAGGCGGCGATGAACAACCTGATGGTGGCCCGGGCCAAGCGGGTGGTGATCATCGCGGACTCGTCCAAGCTGGGCGGTCACGCCTTCGCCCGGATCTGCCCGGTGGACCGGGTGGAGACGCTGGTCACCGACTCCGGCGCCAACCCGGACGTGGTCGCGGCGTTCCGCGCCGCCGGCGTCACCGTCATCTGCGCCTGACGTGAAAGGAAGGGCACCTTCCTAACGTCTGGTGCATAGGAAGGGGCCCTTCCTTTCATCCGATCGGCGTGGCGATGCATACCGGGTATTGCACTCCGCTGCATACCGCGTATGGTGTCGCGTGTCATACGCCCATCGGGGGAGGTGCAGCTTGCCAGCTGTCCTGGAGATCGAAGGTCTCCGCAAGACGTACAAGAGTCGTCGGCGCGGCACCCGCAACGCGCTCGACGGCTTCGACATGCGGGTCGAGGTGGGGCAGGTGCACGGCTTCCTCGGCCCCAACGGGTCGGGCAAGACCACCACGCTGCGTACGCTGCTCGGTCTGATCCGGCCCGACGGCGGCCGGATGGCCATCCTCGGCCACGAGGTGCCCGAGGCGCTGCCCGCCGTCGCGGGCCAGGTCGGCGCGATCGTGGAGAGCCCGCAGTTCTTCCCGCACTTCTCCGCGCGGGACACGCTGTCCCTGCTGGCCGGCGCGGGTGACGTGCCGCCGCGACGGATCGACGAGGTGCTGGAGCTGGTCGGGCTGCGCGACCGCGCCGGCGAGCGGGTCAAGACGTACTCGCTGGGCATGAAGCAGCGGCTCGCCGTCGCCTCGGCCCTGCTGAAGAACCCGAAGCTGCTGATCCTCGACGAGCCGGCCAACGGGCTGGACCCGGGCGGCATCCGGGAGATGCGCACGCTGATGCGCACCCTCGCCGAGTCGGGGATGACCGTGGTGCTGTCCAGCCACATCCTCGGCGAGATCCAGCTGATCTGCGACTCGGTCACCATCATCTCGCTGGGCCGACGGGTGGCCTTCGGCCCGGTCGAGGAGGTGCTCGCCCGGCATTCGTCCGGCGCCGTCCGGGTGCGGCTGGAGGCGGTCACCGACCTGCCGATCGCCGCCGAGGCGCTGACCCGCGCCGGGATCCGGGTGGACGGCCAGCCCGACCACCTGATGCTCGCCGGCGTCGACAAGCCGGCCACCGTGACCCGGATCCTCGCCGAGCAGGGCCTCTACGTCAGCGAGCTCGCCCCGGTCGCCGTCGACCTGGAGAGCGTCTTCCTCGAACTGACCGCCACCGCGCCGGTACCCGGCCAGCACCGGCAGGTCGACCAGTCCACGAAGGTAGGCGGGGCGGGGCAACCCGGTGCCGCCGGAGGAGGGTGGGGCGCGTGAGCCTCTACCGTACGGAGCTGCGCCGGCTGGCCAAGCGGCGCTTCACCCGCTGGATGAGCCTGCTGGGCCTGCTGGTGCTCGCGGCCGTGGTGGTCGGGGTCTTCCTGACCAACGAGAAGATCGATGCCGCCGCGCTGGCGAAGGCCGAGCGCGCCGCCGAGCAGCAGTGGCAGCAGGACGTGATCCGCAACGAGGAGTACCGCGCCGAGTGCGAGCGGGCGAAGGCCGCCGGAAACAGCCAGGCCAGCGGCTTCCCGGATGACTGCGCGCTGATCCAGCCGCCGCCCCGGGAGGCGGTCGAGTCGCGGTGGTTCCTGCCCTCCACCTTCGACTTCCGGGAGAACTTCGGCTTCACGCTGCTGCCGCTCGCGGCGATCCTGGCGCTGGTCGGGTTCGTGGTCGGCGCCTCCTTCGTCGGGGCGGAGTGGAACACCGGCGGCATGATGAACCTGCTGCTGTGGCGGCCGAAGCGGCTGACCGTACTGCTGACCAAGCTGGCGGCGCTGCTCACCGGGCTGCTCGCCCTGGCGGTGCCGACGACGGCGGTCTGGTTCGGCAGCTTCTGGCTGGTCGCCACCTTCCGCGGCAGCACGGAGAAGATGACCTCCGGTGTCTGGCAGTCCTTCGCCCTCACCGGGCTGCGCGGGGTGGTGCTCGCCCTGATCACCGCGACGATCGGCTTCGCGCTCGCCTCGCTGGGACGGCACACCGCGATGGCGCTGGGCGGGGCGATCGGCCTGATGGTCGTCGGGCAGTTCGGCCTCGGCATCCTGCTGCAGATGGCCGGGGTGCAGTTCGCCGAGGCGTGGCTGCTGCCCACCTACGCGGCGGCGTGGATGCAGAAGAAGGTGACGCTGGAGGACTGGAACGCCTGCCAGGCCACCTACTTCGGCGAGTGCAAGCCGGAGACCCTGGACATCACCTGGCAGCACTCCTCGGTGTTGCTGGCGGTCGGGTTGACGGTGATCCTCGGCGCGGCGCTCTGGGCGATGCGCCGGCGGGACATCTCCTGATCCCGGCGGTGCGACCGGCGGCTCTCCCCGGCCCCCGGTCGCACCGCCCCGGGCGGGACGTGACAGGCGGGCGCCCGACGACCCGCCGCGCCCTCCACCGGGCCACCGATCGTCCCGGTGACGATCGGCACACCGCCGCCGCCGACGGCGTGTGTGCCGTTGGCCGGCGGACACGGGGCGAACCGGCCCGGTCACGTTGCGGCACTGTCGTCCGATGCGAACCGGGTGGGCCCTGGTTAGGCTGAGGTCCCCCCGGTCGGCGTCGTGTTGTGCCGCCGGCCTGCCCATGAGGAGCGCCATGCAGCCCGCCGACGCCGCCCCGGCCGCCACCGAGCCGTCCACGGCGGACCGGGCGGACGCGACCGGCGAGGCGCACGACGCGGGCGCCCTCGTCCCCCAGCCCCGGTCGGGCTCCGACCCCGGGGTGCCGGCCGTGCCGCAGCCCCGCACGGCGGCCGAGCCGGGCGCGGGCGCGGCCGGGACGCCGCCCGGCGAGACCGACGCCCCGGCGGACGGCCGGCCGGCCGGCGGGCTCACGGAGCGGGAGCGGGGCATCCTCGCCTTCGAGCAGCAGTGGTGGCGGCACGCCGGCGCCAAGGAACAGGCCATCCAGGACACCTTCGGCCTCTCCGCCACCCGCTACTACCAGTTGCTGAACGCGCTGCTGGACAACCCGGCCGCGCTGGCCGCCGAGCCGGTGCTGGTCGGCCGGCTGCGCCGGCTGCGCTCCTCCCGGGCCCGTAACCGCCGCCGCTGACCGCCGTCCCGCCGCCCCGGAGCCGCGCCGCAGCGCCATGCCTGGCCTCCTGGGCGGTGTTCGGCACTGCCATCCGCGCCCTGTGGCCGGTTCCGTACGGGTCGGTCGTTCCGGTCCGGTTTCCCGTCCTGCCCGGACCGGCGGGACGGAATGTCGACGAGCCGCGCGGGTAGGCGGCTGACGAACCCGCCGCGTCCCGCGGCTGGTTCACGTTCCGGGTCGTGACCCTGCGGCCCGGGGCCGACGGAGGGAGCGGGCGATGACGGGAATCAACCCGAGCCGGCCACCGGACGGTGCGACCGGCACCGGGCAGCAGGCCCGGCAGCAGGCATCCCGGGTCGGGCACCACGCGGCCCAGGCCGGCGGGCAGGTCGCGCACGCCGCCGCGGAACAGGGCGGACAGGTCGTCTCCGAGGCCCGGCGGCAGGCGCGGAACCTGACCGGTGAGGCCGGTACGCAGTTGCGCGACCAGGCCCAGGCGCAGCAGCGGCGGGCCGCCGACGGGCTGCGCGGTATCGGGCGCGAACTCGGCTCGATGGCGGAGCGGAGCGAGGACTCCGGGACGGCCGCCCAAATGGTCCGCCGTGCGGCGGACGCCGCCCAGCAGGCGGCCGGCTGGCTCGACGAACGCGAGCCCGGGGCGGTGGTCGACGAGGTGCGGTCGTACGCGCGCCGGAACCCGGGGACGTTCCTGGCCGGCGCGGCCGTGGCCGGGGTGCTCGTCGGGCGGCTCACCCGGAACCTCACCGCCTCCGGTGACGGGGCGGGGGGCGCCGGCCAGCCGTCGACGCCGCAGCCGGGCGCCGAGCCCGGGACTGGCGGGCCGCAGCCGTACGAGCGGGCGGTCGAGGCGCCGTACACCGCAGAGGAGGCGTACCCGCGTAGCGAGGCGTACCCGCGCGAGGAGGCGTACACCGGGATGGCCCGGGTGCGCAACGCCTCGCCGCCCGGCCGGCCGGGGCCGGACATCCCGGGCGGGGTGGCGCCGTGAGCGCCCCGGAGAAGGAGCGGACCCAGGCGTCGGTCGGCGACCTGCTCGGCGACGTGACCCGGGACGTCTCCACGCTGGTCCGCAAGGAGATCGAACTGGCCAAGGCCGAGCTGCGCGAGGAGGCGACCCGGGCGGGCAAGGCCGCTGGGATGTTCGGCGGTGCCGCACTGGCCGGCTTCCTGACGGTGCTGTTCGTGTCGTACGCGCTGTGGTGGGGACTGTCGAACGTGATGGACCAGGGCTGGGCCGCGCTGATCGTGGCCGTCATCTGGGCCGCGGTCGCCGGTGGCCTGCTCGCCAACGCGCGAACGAAGATGGCGCAGCTCCGCTCGGTGCTGCCCAGGACGAGACAGACCGCACGGGAGATGCCGAACGCGGTGCGAGGCCGGTGAACCAGCCGGGAGGGAGCAGATCATGTCCAACGATCCGGACCGGATCCGGTGGGAGATCGAGAACACCCGGAACGAACTGAGCAGCGACGTCGACGCGCTGGCCGACAAGGTCAACCCGCGGCGGGTCGCCGGTGAGCGCGTCGGGCAGGCCCGTGGCGCGCTCACCCGGGCCAGGGAGAAGGTGATGGGCGTGCAGTCGGACGGGCACGGCGCCGGTCAGCGCATGTCGCACGCGACCGAGTCGGCGCGGGCGTTCGGGGAGCAGTCCCGCGAGCAGATGTCGCACGCGGCCATGTCGGTGCGGGACGACGCCCGTTCGCTGGGGCAGCAGTCCCGCCAGCAGGCGCAGGGCAACCCCCTCGCCGCCGGCCTGATCGCCTTCGGCGCCGGACTGCTGGTCTCGTCGCTGATTCCGCCCAGCCGGCCCGAACGGCAGTTGGCCGGGCAGGCCAGGGGCAAGGTGACCGAGCACTCCGGGCAGTTGCGCCAGCAGGCGAGCCAGGTCGGCCACCAGATGCGCGACAACCTGCGTGACAACATGCGCGGGCCGGCGCAGCGGGCGGCGCAGTCGGTGGGCTCCACGGCCCTCGGGGGCGCGTCGGCCGTACGGGAGCAGGGCCGGTCGGCCGCCCACCAGGTGCAGGGGCAGGCGCATGCGGCCGCCGACGACCTCCGTCGCCGCTGAGGCGACCCGGGTGGTCGGGGCGGCGCGGACGATGCGGGTGAGCTCCGCGTCCGCGCCGCCCCCCGGCCGGCCGGTCAACGAGGACCTGGTCTTCCGGTTCGGGCCGCTGGTCGGCGTGCTGGACGGCGCCACCGTGCCGGAGGGCTTCGACACCGGCTGCGTGCACGGGCCGTCCTGGTACGTCCGGCACCTCGCGGCCCGGCTCGGGCTGGCCGAGGCGATCCGGCCGACGGCGACGTTGACGAGCAACCTGGCGGCGGCGATCCTGGCCGTCCGGTCCGACCACGGCGACGAGTGCGACCTGGGCCATCCGGGCACCCCGTCGAGCACGGTCTGCCTGCTGCGCGACGGCGGCGACCACCTCGACTACCTGGTGCTCTGCGACAGCCCGCTGGTGCTGGAGGCCGGCGGCCGGGTGAGCGTGGTCACCGACGACCGGCTGGACGCCGCGATGGCGGAGTTGCGGGACACGGCGGCGGCGGTGCCGGCCGGCCCGGCCGACCGGGCCACCCGGCTCCGGCAGGCGGTCGCCGTGCAGCGGGAGCGGATGAACCGGACCCACGGCTACTGGGTGGCAGCCGCCGACCCGGACGCGGCGTTCCACGCGGTGACCGGGACGCTGCCGCTGCGCGGGCCGGGCGCCGTACGTCGGGCGGCGCTGCTCAGCGACGGCGCGTCGGCCGTGGTGGAGCAGTTCGGTCTCCTCGACTGGGCGGGGCTGCTGGACGTGGTGAGCGCCGACGGCCCGGGCGCGCTGGTGGACCGGGTACGCGCGGCGGAGCGCGACCACCCGGACCGGTTGCGCCGGCACAAGCCGGCCGACGACGCCTCGGTGGTGCTCTGCGAGTTCGACGCCGACGCTCCGTGACCGCGCGGGACGGGCGGCCGGGGCGCCGGTGGGCGCCCGCCGACAGCGGAGCGTGAGGTGGAACACGATGCGGTCCGACCGGCCGATACCTTCCGCCGGACCGCTAGTCGGAGTTCGATGGGGTGGACTTGGGCCGGTGGGGCCGGCAGACTGCGGCACGTGGCGGGAACGGTCCGGTTGGAGCCGGTGGACGAGCGGAACCTGGAGCCGTTGCTCTCCGTAGCGGCTGCCGAGGCGGAGCCCGGCGATGTGATGCCGCCGGTGGAGGCTCCGGCGGGCTGGTCGCACGCCCGCCGGGAGGCGTTCCGCGAGTTCCACCGGGCGAGCTTCGCCGGCCTGAGCGGTCCCACCGGGACCCAGATGTACGCGATCCTCGCCGGCGGCGAGGTGGTCGGCATGATCCGGATGAGCCGCCGCGACGAGCCGGGCGCCGTCGAGACCGGGATGTGGCTCGGCCGGTCCGCCCGGGGCCAGGGCATCGGCCCGGCCGCTTTGCGTGAGCTGCTGAACGAGGCGGCGGCGGCCGGAATGCGGCTCGTGGTCGCCGAGACCACCGTCGACAATCACGGGGCGTTGTCGGTGCTCTCCAAGTGCGGGGCAAAATTGCGCGAGGGTGACGGCAAGGTGCACGCCGAGATATGCCTCGATTCGACGCCGCCCGCTTTGTGACGACCATTCGTCAGATCTTTCCTTTCTGAGGTTCTCGCTGCTCGTAGCGGTTCGACTGCCCGATTTGCGCGGTTGACGAGGGCCGTGCCGTGGGCTCCGGAAATGGTTCCGAGAAAAGGCGGAAATGTTTCGCCGATAGGCCATCGGGTACTGCCCGCCGGGTCCGATTGAACGGGACACCTGATTGCGGTCCGGCACGTGCTGATCCCCGGCGGCCATTTTCGACCGCTGCCGTCAGGTGTCTGCCGCTCCGGGGAGCGAAGGAGAACTGATGAACAGCGGAGCACGAATCGGGCTCGCGGTGGGCTTCGGCTATCTGCTCGGCCGCCGGCGCAGGTTGCGTACCGCCCTCACCCTGGCCGCCGCGGTCGCGGCCGGCCGCGCCAGCCGGGAGCCGGGCGGGCTGCTGAAGGCGGGCGGCAACCTGCTGCAGTCGTCCCCCCAGCTGGCCAACCTCGGTCGCCTCGGCGGGCCGCTCGCCGCCGCCTCCAAGGCGGCTGCGACCGCCGCGGCCGGCAGCGGCATCGACGCGATCAGCGGCAAGCTGCGCGGCTCGGCCGACGCGCTGCGCCGCAGGGGCGGCGCCGGCGCGCCCGACGACGGGTCGGACGACGACCGGCCGGACCGGGACACCGACGCCGACCAGCGGGGGCGGTGACCATGGTGGGCACGACGAATCCCGGCGCCCTCGGCGACAAGGTCCGGGGCCAGCTCGCCGGCGAGGCGCGGAACCTGGCGAGCGCCATCGGCGAACGCGCCGTGCAGGTGGTGACGGAGCGGATCACCGGCGCGACCGGACGCCTCAGCGACTACGCGAAGCAGGGCGGTGGCCCCGGCCTGATCGCCGCCGCGACGGGCGCGCAGAAGCTCGCCGAGGGCGGGTCGCCGGTGAAGGCGTTGGTCCATGCCGGACTGGCCGGCGGTAAGGAGAAGGTGATGTCGGCGCTCGGCAAGGGCGGCAAGGGCGGCAAGGGCGGCGGGAAGAAGCTCAAGGTCACCAACATCGTGGAGGCGATCGAGGTCGGTGTGCCCGTCCGGGTCGCGTACAACCAGTGGACCCAGTTCGGCGACTTCCCGAGCTTCATGAAGAAGGTCGAGAACGTCGACACCGAGGCGGACGAGAAGCTGACCTGGAAGGCGCAGGTCTTCTGGTCGCACCGCACCTGGGAGTCGACCATCGTCCGGCAGATCCCCGACAAGCTGATCCACTGGCGTTCGAAGGGCGAGAAGGGCTCGGTCGACGGCACGGTCAGCTTCCACGAGCTGTCGTCCGACCTGACCCGCATCCTGGTCGTGCTGGAGTACCACCCGCAGGGGCTCTTCGAGCACACCGGCAACCTGTGGCGCGCGCAGGGCCGCCGCGTCCGGCTGGAGCTGAAGCACTTCGTCCGGCACGTGATGACGCAGACCGTCCTCGACCCGGACTCCGTGCAGGGCTGGCGGGGCGAGATCGAGGACGGGCAGGTGGTCACGGACCACGAGACCGCCCTGCGCGAGGAGCGCGACCGGCAGGAGCAGGCCGAGCGGGAACAGGCCGAGCGGGAGGAGCGCGGGCGGCGGCGACCGGAGCGCGAGCGCGGCCGGGGCGAGCCCGAACCGGAGCCGGAGGAGGAGGTCGAGGAGGAGCCGCGCGCGGAGCGCCGGCCCGTCGAGCGTGGCCGCCGTCGGCCGCCGCTGCGGCGCCGTCCCGCCGAGGAGGAGTACGAGGACGAGTACGACGAGGGCGACTACGGCGAGTACGAGGAGGAGCCGGAGGAGGAACAGGCGCCGCCGCGTCGCCGCGCCCCGGAGCGGGCCCGGCGCCCGCAGCCGCGCGAGGAGCCGCTGCCCCGCGAGGAGGCCCGGCCGCGACGCGCCCCGGAGGCGCCCCGCCGGCCCGTGGTCCGCCGTCGACGGGAGGAGCGGGAGTGACGATCGCAACGAGTGACGATCAGGTCGGCGGCGCGCTGGAGCGCGGCGGAGCGGGTTCCAGCCTGGCCGACGTCGTCGAGACGGTCCTGGACAAGGGCGTGGTGATCGACGCGCAGGTGTCGGTCGCCGTGGTCGGCATCCAGTTGCTGGAGATCAACGCCCGGATCGTCATCGCCAGCGTGGAGACGTACCTGCGCTTCGCCGAGGCGGTCGACCGGTTCGACATCACGCCGAAGGGTCAGAAGGGGCTGCCCGACCTGGTCGAGGGTGCTTCCGGGGCGGTCGGCGCCCGCAAGGCGGCGTCCGGGATCGGCAAGACCGTCGGCGCGATCGGCGGTGCGGTCCGGGACGCCGTCGGCGAACTCGGCTCCGACGACCGCGACCGCGACCGTGACCGCGACCGGGATCGCGACCTCGACCGACCCCGGCGGCGCCGGGACGAGGAGCGTTGAGATGGCCGAGGAGACCGGACTGTTCATCTACGGCATCGTGCCCTCCGACGTGGAGCCGACCCCGGACGCCCCCGGGATCGGCGACCCGCCCGGGGAAGTGGCCGCGATCCGGCACGGTGAGCTGGCCGCGCTGGTCAGCGAGGTGAGCCTGACCGAGCCGATCGGCCGGCCGGCGGACCTGACCGCGTACCAGGAACTCGTGGACGGCACGGCGGCCGTGGCCCCGGTGCTGCCGGTGCGTTTCGGCACGGTCGTCACCGGCCCCGACGCGGTGGCCGACCTGCTGGAGGCGCACCACGAACGGTTCGCCGCGGCCCTCGACGAGTTCGAGGGGCGGATCCAGTACGTCGTGCACGGCCGCTACCACGAGCCGGAGCTGATCGCGGAGATCCTGGCGGAGAACCCGGCCGCGGCCGAGCTGGCCGACCAGGTGCGCGGGCAGCCGGAGGCGGCCACCCGGCCGCAGCGGATCCGGCTCGGCGAGATCATCAGCCAGGCGGTGGAGCTGCGCCGCGAGGCGGAGAACCGGCAGCTCGTCGACGCTCTCGGCCCGCTCGTCGTGGCGAGCGCGCCGCGACCGCCGAGCAACGAGTTGGACGCGGCGAACGCCGCCTTCCTGGTCGAACGGGACCGGGAGGACGAGTTCGTCGCGGCCGTCGAGGAGTACGCCGAGCAGCGCCGGGAGTTGCTCCACACGCGCCTGCTCGGCCCGCTCGCCCCGTACGACTTCGTCAGCGCCCACCAGTTGGTGGAGTGACCGGTGGACATTCTCTGGACGCTGCTGACCCTGCCGTACGCGCCGGTGCGGGGGGTGACCGCCGTGGTCAAGGTGATCGCCCGGGAGGCGGAGTCGCGGCAGCGCAACCCGGTCGACGTCCGGCGCGAGCTGGAGGCGCTGGACGCGGCGGAGGCCGCCGGGGAGATCACCGCCGCGGAGCGGGACCGGGGGCAGCAGCAGGTGCTGGAGCGGCTGACCGGCGGCACCCGCCCCCGCCGGGGGGCCGGCGCGGAACGGGCGCGGCGGGTGCCGCGCGACGGCGGCGAGGGAGGTGAGCGGCATGGCGGACCGGATCCGCGGCGACGGCGGCCGGGCGCGTAGGAACGAGCCGGACGACCGGTACGACGACCGGTACGACGACGAGGAGGAGTACCTCGAACCGATCTCGGCCGCCGAGGCCGCCCGCGAGGGGATGCGGCAGATCGTCGAGCTGACCGGCCGGGACCCGGTGGGGACCACCTCGCTGAAGTCGGTGCGGGACGGCTGGCTGGTCGGGGTGGAGGTGATCGAGGACCGCCGGATCCCCGCCTCCACCGACCTGCTCGGCCTCTACGAGGTGGAGCTGGACCTGGAGGGCGGCCTGCTCGGCTACCGGCGGGTGCGGCGCTACCAGCGCGGGAAGGGCGAGGTGGGCTGAGATGACCGTGCAACCGCCACCGGTGGTGCAGAACTCCGGCCAGGTCCTGCCGGCCGGGCACGAGCCGGCCAACCTCGGCGACATCCTGGAACGGGTGCTCGACCGGGGCATCGTGATCGCCGGCGACATCCGGGTCAGCCTGCTCGACATCGAGCTGCTGACGCTCAAGCTCCGGCTGGTCATCGCCTCCGTCGACACGGCACGGCAGATCGGCATCGACTGGTGGGAACACGACCCGTGGCTCAGCTCGCGGGCGAGGCCGCCGGTCGAGCCCGGCCCGCGGGACCCGGAGCAGGTGGAGGCGGAGCGCCGCCCCCGGGTCGCCCGGCGGGCCGCCCGGAGGGAGGAGTGGGATGAGATCGACGGCTGACCTCGCGTCCGCCGGCCCGGCGGCGCACCTGGACGCCGGGGTGTGGCTGCACGGCGTGACGCGGGAGGCGGACCGGGCCCTCCTCGCCGCGACCGCCGGGATGGACGGCGCGCCGGTACGCGCGGTGCCGGCCGCCGGGCTGGTCGCCGTGGTCAGCACCGCGCCGCTGACCGAGTACGGCGAGGAGGCGCTGCGCCGCAACCTGGAGGACCTGGCCTGGCTGGAGCGCGCCGCCCGGGCGCACCACGCGGTGGTGGCCGCGCTGTCCCGGGCCGGCGCGGTGGTGCCCGCCCGGCTGGCCACCGTGCACCACGACGACGCCCGGGTGGCGGGCCAGCTCGCCGCCCGGCGGACCGAGCTGACCGCCCTGCTCGACCGGCTCGCCGGCCGGGACGAGTGGGGCGTCAAGGGCTACGTCGTGCCCGGCGCGACGCCCCGGGCGGCGGAGCCCGGGGGGTCGGGCGGGGCCGGGGCGGCGTACCTGCGGCGGCGCCGGGCCCAGCTCACCGCCCGGGAGGAGGGGCAGCGGATCGCCGCCGACGCCGCCGCCGCCGTGCACGCGGCCCTCGCCGGGCACGCGGTGGCCGCCCGGCGGCACCCACCGCAGGACCGCCGGCTCTCCGGCGCGCCCACCGCCATGGTGCTCAACGGGGCGTACCTGGTCGGGCAGGAGGCGCTCGCCGCCTTCAGCCGGCTGGTCGACACGCTCGCCGGGCGGCACCCGGAGATCCGGTTGGAGCTGACCGGGCCGTGGCCGCCGTACTCCTTCGCCGAGGAGCGACCGCCCGAGCCCGCGCTGACCGTGCGGGAGCCGGCGTGCTGACCGCCCGCCGCGCCGCCGCGCCGACCGCCCGGGGGCCGGCGTGGTGACCACCTCGCTCGCGCCGAGCAGCGCCGACGACCCGCTGGCCTACCGGCCGGTGGCGCTGGTGGACCTGCTGGACCGGGTCCTCGCCACCGGCGTGGTGATCAGCGGCGACATCACCATCGCCATCGCCGACGTCGACCTGGTCCGGATCTCCCTGCGCGCCCTGGTCGCCTCCGTCGGCGCGCTCGCCCCGCCGGAGCTGCGGGACGCTGCCGTGGCCGAGGCCGCCTCGTCACCAGGGGCACCGGCATGACCGCCCCGGACGGCGGCCCGAACGCCCCGGGCGGCATCACCGCCTCAGGTGCCGGGACCCGCCGGGACGAGGCCGCCGAACTGGCCGCCGCGCTCGGGGACACCCGGTGGCAGCCGCCCCGGGTGACCCCGCTGGACCGCCGGCTCGCGGTCGACCGGGACTCCGTCGAGCGGGGGCTGGCCAGCCTCGTGCTCACCGTGATCGAGCTGCTGCGGCAGCTCATGGAGCGGCAGGCGCTGCGCCGCGTCGACCTCGGCGATCTCACCGAGGAGCAGGTCGAGCGGATCGGCACGACGCTGATGGCGCTGGAGGAGCAGATGACGGGGCTGCGCGAGTACTTCGGCCTGGCCCCCGAGGACCTCAACCTCGACCTGGGCCCGCTCGGCCCCCTGCTGCCCACCGACTGACCGGCGGCCGGCCCGGGAAGACCGCGCCCGTGGTCAGCTGGCGCGCTTCTCGGCGTACGCCGCGAGCCACGCGACCTGGGCCGGGTCCAGGGACGGGCGGACCCGGGAGCGGGCCGTCGCCACGTGCGCGGCGGTGACCGTGGAGGCGGTCAGCGACTCCCGCATGGCGGCCAGCGCCGCCTCCCGTACCAGTGCGGCGCAGTCCGCCGCCGAGAAGCCGTCCAGCTCCGCGCCCAGCGCCGCCAGGTCCACCTCCGGCGCCAGCGGCACGTTCCGCGACGCGGCGCGCAGGATCTCCGCCCGCGCCGGCCCGTCCGGCGGCGGCACGTAGACCAGCCGTTCCAGCCGCCCGGGGCGCAGCAGTGCCGGGTCCACCAGGTCGGGCCGGTTCGTCGCGCCGACCACCACCACGTTGCGCAGCGCCTCCACCCCGTCCAGCTCGGTGAGCAGCGCGGCGACCACGCGGTCGGTCGTACCGCCGTCGCTGGCCTGGCCACGCACCGGCGCGAGCGCGTCCACCTCGTCGAGGAAGACCAGCGTGGGCGCGGCCTCGCGGGCCCGGCGGAACAGCTCGCGGACGGCGCGCTCGCTCTCGCCCACCCACTTCGACAGCAGCTCCGCGCCCTTGACCGAGAGCACGTTCGCCCGGCCCGACCCGGCCAGCGCGGTGACCAGGTAGGTCTTGCCGCAGCCCGGGGGGCCGTAGAGGAGCACCCCGCGTGGTGGCTGCACGCCGAGCCGGGCGAAGGTGTCCGGGTAGGTCAGCGGCCAGAGCACCGACTCGGTCAGCGTCTCCTTTACCTCCGTCAGGTCGCCCACGTCGTCGAGGGTCACCGAGGCCAGCTCCAGGGTGGACGCCGCCATGGAGGTCGGCCGGACCACCTCCAGGGCGGCGGTGAAGTCGGTCATCGCGACCGTCGGCGTCTCGGCCGACTTCTGCCGCAGCGCGGCGCGCACCCCGGCCTCGCGCACCAGCGCGGCCAGGTCGGCGGCGACGAAGCCGGGGGTACGCCCGGCGACCTCGTCGAGCCGCACGTCCTCGGCGAGCGGGACCTGCCGGGTCAGCACGGTCAACTGTTCCCGGCGCAGCGCCGGGTCCGGCAGCGGGACGCCGATCCGCAGCGAGAGCAGGTCCGGGGCGCGCAGCGCCGGGTCGACGGCCTCGGGCCGGCCGGTGGTGCAGACCACCGCCGCGCCGGACCGGACGGTCTCGGCGACCACCTGGCGGAACACGGTGGCCAGCGGTCCCGGCCCGTCGGCCGGGGCGAGCGCCTCCACGTCGGTGACCAGCAGCACCGCGGGGCCGCCCGTCTGCGTCTCGGCCGCGGCCGCGCGCAGCCGGTCGGCGGCGGCCTGGTTGGTCAGCGCGGCCAACTCGGGTGCCCAGAGCGGGCAGACCCGGGCCCCGACCCGGGCGGCCACCGCGCGCACCAGCGCCGCCTTGCCGGAGCCGGCCGGCCCGGCGACCAGTACGCCCAGCGAGACGGTGGTGCCCAGCCGGCCGAGCACCTCGCGGTGGTGGAAGCCGAGGTCGAGCAGCTCGGTCAACTCCTCGGCCTGGGACCGCAGCCCGGGCAGCTCGTCCACCGACGGCACGGCCTCCTCGTCCGTCTTCGTGGCGCCGTCGCCCGCGCCGGCCCGGCTCGTGGCGTCCGCGGTCGCCGGTTCACGCCGGGCCCGGTGCGTGCCGGCGGCCGGGCCGCCGGTGCCCAGGTCGGCCGCGCCGACGTGCGCCGGGCGGGGCCCGCCCCCCGGCGCGCTGCCGGGGCCGGCGGCCCGGCCTGGGCCTGCCGCGCCGGCGGCCTGACCGGACCCGCCCGCCGTGCCGGCGGCCCGGGCGACCGGCGAGCCCGCCGTGCCGGCGGAGCCGTGGGTCGCCGGGCCGTGTTCCCAGCCGACGACGGTGTCCATGGTGACCAGGGAGCCGGTGCCGGGCTCGGCGGCGACCACCGTGAGCAGGGTGCTGGTCCAGGCGTAGCCGACGCTGTTGGAGAGGCTGCGTCGGGCGGCCTCCACCAGGCTGCGTACCGAGGCGTCGGGCAGGACGTCCTGCGGCAGCAGCGACACGTCGTCCCCGGTCGTCACCACCTTGCCGAGCAGGGCCAGCCGGAGCATCTCGGGGGAGACCACGGCGGCGACCGGCGCCGGCCCGGCGAGGAGCACGCGGCGGGCCGCGGTGACCGGGAGGGGGCTCACGGTCACCTGGCCGCCGTCGCGGACGCCGAGGTTGCCCAGCATCAGGTCGTCGGCGTGGAGCAGGGCGGTGCTCGCGGTCGGATCGGCCGCGACGATCCCGGCGGTCACCCGCCGGCCGGCCAGGCGCACCGGGTCGCCCGGGCGCAGCGCCAGCGCGGTGAGCACCTCCGGGTGCAGCCGGACGATGCCCCGTCGGGCGTCCAGCGCGGCCGGCCGCAGGCTCGCGGTCAGGGTCAGGTCGGGTTCCGCCACCGCCCGACCCTAGCTCCCGATGTCATCCGGCACCCGTCGTGCTCCGAGGCAGGCAGCCCTGCACCGCGCTCCCCGCACGACGCGCTGCCTAACCGGCGGAACCGTCGTCGAGCAGGGACGGGTCGCCGCGGAGCAGTTCGGTCAGCCGCGCCGCCGGGTCGGCGCTCGGCCCCTCCCGGCCGGGCGTCCAGGCCGGCGGCGTCCTGCCCAACGCCGGCCCCGCCGGCGGCGGCGGTACGGCGGGCGTCTCAGCGCCGACCGTCACGCCCGTGCCGGTCCAGGCGATCCGCAGCGGGTACGCCTTCCGGTCGTGCTCGACCCGAATGGTGACGGCCATGCCGGGGTGGCCCACCACCACCCGGCGGACCGCGTCGGCGACCTCCGCCACCGGGTCGCGGGGCTCGCCGGCCCGCCGGGCGTCGCCCCAGCCGGGCCCGGCGTTGGGGGTCTCGCCCCGGCCGTCGGCGAGCTGCTCCGAGTGCGACGTGCGGACCCGGGCGCGGGCCCGGGCCACCCCGTCCGGCACTGCCGGCGGTGCGGCGGCCTCCCCGTCCGCCGCCCCGCCCTGGTCGGCGGCCCGCCGGCGCAGCGCCTCCTCGCGCCGGGCCAACCGGGCCAGTGTCTCGTCCAGTCCACCTCTCATCACGACCGCCCCCTTCACGTGAACGGGTCGAACCCCCCGGCCGACCCCGGTCTTCCTCCCCGGGTGGCCCGATCGGGCATCGACCGTGGAGTCCCGTGCATCGGACCGGAAACTAACCGAACAGCGAGGGGTGGTCCGGCCGTCGAACGGTCAGCTTTCCGTCATGAGGTGCCAGGTGACCGTTCGTCCCGAAACCGGCCACGCTGGGTGCCGTTCGGGAGAGTGGCATGGATGGATCGGAGGGGATTTCTCACCGAAAATCGGAATTCACGTGATCCGAATCCGTCTCTCCGGGAGGGTCGGGGACCTGCGGCGGTCGCACCGGTCCGGCCGCCGATCGGACCAACCGGACGGCCGTACGGAGGATCTCAGCCAACGCTCAGGGTTCGGGCCGTACCGTGTGCCGCATGAGATCGCCGTCGTCGGCCGCGTGGATCCGGCGTGCCCTGCCCACCCGCCGGCGCGCGGTCGCCGCGGCGGCGGCCGTGGTGCTGCTCGCCGCCGCCGTGACCTGGGCGGTGGTCCCGCAGGGGCCGGACGTCCGCGCCGAGTCGGCGATGCTGACGGTCCGCTCCGGACCGGCCGGCGACCAGCCCGTCGACCTGGACACCACGTTCTACCTGCCGGAGGGCGCCTCGGCGGCGAGGCGGGTGCCGGCGGTGCTGCTGGCGCACGGCTTCGGCGGCACCAAGGAGTCCGTCCGCGCCGACGCCGAGGAGTTCGCCGGGCGCGGCTACGCCGTGCTCACCTGGACGGCGCGCGGCTTCGGCCGCAGCGGCGGGCAGATCCACCTGGACCACCCGGACTACGAGGTCCGGGACGCCCAGCGCCTGCTGGACTGGCTCGCCGCCCGCCCCGAGATCCGCACCGACGCCACGGGCGACCCGAAGGTCGGCGTGGTCGGCGGCTCGTACGGCGGCGGCCTGGCGCTCCTGCTCGCGGCACAGGACCAGCGCGTCGACGCGATCGTCCCGATGATCACCTGGCACGACCTGTCCCGCTCCTTCCTGCCCGAGAGCACCGGCAAGCAGCCCACCGAGGGCGTCTTCAAGTCCGGCTGGGCCGGCCTCTTCTTTGGCGGCGGCGGCAACGTCGGCTCCGGGCCGGCGGGGCTCTCCGGGGCCGGCGCCACCGAGCCCGAGGGGGCGCCCGCCTCCGCCGGCCCGCCGAGCCCGGGGCCGGGCGCCGGCCCGGGAACCGGTCCGGGGCGGGCGCCGGCCCGGGCCGCCGACCCGTCGTGCGGCCGGTTCGCCGCCGACATCTGCGCCGCGTACCTGCGGATCGCCACCACCGGCCGGGCCGACCAGGCCGCCGTGGACCTGCTGCGCCGGTCCAGCCCGGCCGGCGTGCTGGACCGCATCAAGGCGCCGACCCTGCTGGTGCAGGGCGCGGCGGACACCCTCTTCCCGCTCGGCGAGGCGGACGCCAATGCGCGCGGCATCGCCGCCGCCGGCACGCCCGTGCGGGTGGCCTGGTTCACCGGCGGGCACGACGGCGGCGAGGGCCCGCGGACCGACTCGGACCGGGTGAAGTTCCTGACCGTGCAGTGGCTCGACCACTACGTCAAGGGTGAGGGCGAGGCCCCGGGGGCCGACTTCACCTGGTCCCGCATCGCCGGCTTCGACGCCCTCGACCGGGGCCTGGTGGCCACCGGCTACCGCACCGCCGACTACCCGGGCGTCGCCGGCACGGCCCGCCGCGACGTTCCGGTGGCCGGCCCGGCCCAGCCGGTCGCCAATCCGCCGGCCGGCAACCCCGCCGCCATCTCCTCGGTGCCCTTCGCCGGCGAGTTGTCGTCCCTGCTCGGCGGCGTCGCCGGGGACATCCCCGGCCAGCACGCCCGGTTCGAGTCGGAGCCGCTGACCGAGGCGGTGGACGTGGTGGGCGCGCCGACCGTGGACATCCGGGCGGCGTCGCCGACCGGCGAGGCGGTGCTCTTCGTCAAGCTCTACGACGTCGACCCCAACGGCGCGGCCACCCTGCCCAACGGCCTGGTCGCCCCGGTCCGGCTCACCGGCCTGCCGCGCGAGATCGAGGCGGCGCAGCCGGTCACCGTCACGCTGCCGGCGATCGTCCGTCGCGTCGAGGCGGGGCATCGGCTGCGCGTCGTGGTGGCGACCTCCGACCAGGCGTACGCCACCCCGGTCGAGCCCACCGTCCACACCGTCGCGGCCGGCGGCGCGGTCGCCCTGCCGACCGTCGCCGGCGAACCGATCCCCACCGCCGCCACGGTGTGGCGCTGGGTGCTGGTCGGGCTGGTCGCCGCGATCGCGGTCGGGCTCGTCGCGGTCGTGACCGTGGCCCGCCGCCGGCACCGCCGCCAGGACAGCTCCGTCCACCCGGCGTACGCGGGCGTCCCGCTCGCCGTGCGGCAGCTCCGCAAGGAGTACGCGGACGGCTTCGTCGCCGTCTCCAACGTGGACTTCGAGGTGCACCCCGGCCAGGTCGTCGGCCTGCTCGGTCCCAACGGCGCCGGCAAGACCACCACGCTGCGGGTGCTGATGGGGCTGACCCAGCCCACGGCCGGCGAGATCTACGTCTTCGGGCACCGGCTGGTACCCGGCTCGCCGGTGTTGTCCCGGATCGGCGCGCTGGTCGAGGGCCCCGGCTTCCTGCCGCACCTGTCCGGTCTGGAGAACCTGAGGGCGTACTGGCGGGCCACCGGGCGGCCGGCCGGGGACGCGCACTTCGACGAGGCCCTGGAGATCGCCGGCCTGGGCGACTCCGTGCACCGCAGGATCAAGAACTACAGCCACGGCATGAAGCAGCGCCTCGCCATCGCGCAGGCGATGCTGGGCCTGCCCGAGCTGCTGGTGCTGGACGAGCCGACCGACGGGCTCGACCCGCCGCAGATCGCCGAGATGCGCCGGGTGTTGCAGCGCTACGCCACCGACGGCCGCGCGGTGCTGGTCTCCAGCCACCTGCTCGCCGAGGTTGAGCAGACCTGCACGCACGCGGTGGTGGTGAACAAGGGCCGCATCGTCGCCTCGGGCCCGGTCGAGGAGATCGTGGGCGAGTCGCCGAGCGTGCTCTTCGACGTGACCGACCCGGCGGCCGCCCGCGCGGTGCTGGACGGCCTGCACGGGGTGCGGGTGCTTCCCGACGGCGAGGGCCAGCTCGTGGTGGACACCAACGGGACCGCCCGCAGCGAGGTGGTCGCCGAGCTGGTCCGGGCCGGCATCGGGGTGGACCGGGTGGTGCCGCGGCGCCGCCTGGAGGACGCGTTCCTCGCCCTGGTCGGTGAGAACTCTCGGGGAAGCGGGGACCGATGATGGCGGGGACGTCACCCACGGTGGGCGCGGCGGCGGGTTACCGGCCGTCGGCCACCCTGCCGTTCGGCGCCGAGTTCCGGCGGCAGGCATCCCGGCGGCGTACGCAGCTCGCGCTCGGGTTCATGGTGCTGCTGCCGCTGATCATCCTGATCGCCTTCCAGTTCGACACGGGCGACGACGACGACAACGGGCGCGGGGAGTTCGGCAGCCTGGTCGAGTTCGCCACCTCGGGCGGGCTGAACTTCACCCTGTTCACCATCTTCGTCTCGGCGTCGTTCCTGCTGGTCGTGGTGGTGGCGCTGTTCTTCGGCGACACGGTGGCCAGCGAGGCGAGCTGGGGCAGCCTGCGCTACCTGCTCGCGGTGCCGGTGCCCCGGGCCCGGCTGCTGACGGTGAAGCTGCTGGTCGCGCTCGTCTACTCGGCGCTGGCGCTGGCGCTGCTCGCCGGCACGGCCCTGCTGATCGGCACGCTGCGCTACGGGTGGGAGCCGCTGCGCAGCACCGTCGCCGCCCAGCTCGAACCGGGGGAGGGACTGCTGCGGCTGCTGGGCGTGCTCGGCTACCTGGCCGTCGTACTCCTGGTGGTGGCCGGCCTGGCGTTCCTGCTGTCGGTGGTCACGGACGCCGCGCTCGGCGCGGTCGGCGGCGCGGTGCTGCTCTGGATCCTCTCCAGCATCCTCGACCAGATCACCGCGCTCGGCGCGCTGCGCGCGTTCCTGCCGACCCACTACGCCAACGCCTGGCTGGGGCTGCTGTCGACGCCGGTGCAGACCGACGACGTGGTACGCGGCGCGATCTCCGCGATCAGCTACGCGACGCTGTTCTGGGGCCTCGCCTTCTGGCGCTTCACCCGCAAGGACGTCACCAGCTGAGGCACCGGACACTCACGGCAGCGGCATGGAGCTGCTCGGCGCCGAGGTGCCCGGCACCGGCCGGGTCGGCGTCGGGTCGGTCGCCATCTTCTTCCAGGCGCTGACCCCGATCCGGCCCGTGTTGCCGAGATCGATCGGTCCGTCCAGGTCGACGACCTGCGCGGGCCGGCCGGCGGCGGGCGCGACCTCCAGGCGCTCGCCGTTGGTGGCGACGACCGTCGGGTCGGTGACCAGGTTGCGCCAGAGCACGGCGGCCCCGGCCCGTTCGCCGGGCCGCAGGGTCAGCGGTCGGGACGGGGCGTCGAAGCCCGGCGTGATCTCCTTGGCCCCGTTGACCACCCGGACCGGTATCGGGTTGCCGTCGCCGTCGTGCAGACGCAGCGCCGGGTAGCCGTTCAACGGGTAGGGCTCCGTGCCGCAGTTGACCAGCTCCAGCCCGAGGGCCCGCAGACCCATCGCGGCGTTGGAGCCCGGCGAACTGATCCGAACGCCGGATTCCGGGCACTCGGCGGCGGGGGCGCCCCCGGAATTCGGCGTTGGCGCGCCCGCTCTCGGCATCCTGCTCGGTGCCGGATCGGCCGACGGCGGTTCGGTCGCCGGGGAGCAGGCGCCGAGCAGGACGAGGCCGGCCATCGCGACCCCGAGTGCCCGTGCCGGTCCTGGAACTCCACCGCGCGAGCACGGTACGGGTCGGTGCGCGGGGGTCGCCATCGCCTGATCATCGCACCGGTGCGTCGCCGAGCCTCGGACACCCGGCCGGCGGAGGGTCCGGCGGTGCTGTCGAGCTGCCCCACCTGAGGGGCCGGCCGGACCGGGCCACCCGCGCGGTGCCTGTCGAGCTGAATCGTCTACGACATCACCCGTCCCAACTTGGGCGAGGTGATCGGTGTGCGGACCCAGGCGGCGCCGAGCGGTCCGTAATGGCATGGCGCCGGTGAGTGAGAATCGGGTATGCCCACCTCGCCCGCCGTGCCGCAGCCTGAGCCGCCCGCCGAGCCGTCGCCCGTGCCACCGGCTGAGCCGTCCACGTCCCGCTCCGTGTCGCCACCTGCGCCGCCGTCCGTGTCGCCACCTGCGCCGCCGTCCGTGCCGGCGGCTGCGCCGTTGCCCGCGTCTCCGTCCGTGCCGGCGGCTGCGCCGTCGCCCGCGCCGCCGTCCGCACCGCCACCGGAGCAGCCGTCCGGGCGGGCGCCCGGGCCGAAAGCCTGGGCCGTGCTGGCGGATGAGCGACTGCCCGGGTTTCGCGGGCTTTCGCCGAAGCAGCGCGCGGTGTACGCGACCGCCGCCGCCGTCATCGTCGTGGTCGGCATGCTGTTCGCCTACCAGGCGAACTTCCTCCTGGACCGGTCGACGGCCACCGAGCGGGCCCGCTCGGACAGGCAGGCTGAGAAGGCGGTGGACCGTGAGCAGGCCGCGTTCGTGTCCACCGTCACTCCCCTCGACTACGACCGGGACCTGCCCGAGGCCTTCAGTGTGCTGCTCGACCGGCCGCTGACCGAAGGCGAGCAGGCCATCCTCACCGCCCTGAACGGCGACGCGTCAGAGGTGTGGGAGTTCCTGAAGCCGCTCGGCGGCCGGGTGGTCGAGCACGCGTCCTATGTGGCGCCGTTCGAGGACGGCAACGAGAACCGCGGTCACGCCCAGACGTTCGACCTGAACCTGAACAGCGATCGCGCCGCCGGACTCACGATCAACAACATGACCGCCGTCAAGGACTCGTGCCGCGTACCCACGGCGCAGACCGTCGTCACCCTTCCGCCGGCGGGCGCGGAGTCCCGGCAGGGGCTGCTGTGGGACCTGACCGGTGGGCCGACGGACGAGCCGCACGGCCCGTACGTCCTGGACGAGGGCGAGCCGCAGGAGGGTCGGCTGTACTTCCGCCGCAACGTCGTCGAGCTGGGCAACGGTCAGTCGAACATGGCGTTCCGCATCCAGCCGGAGGTGTCCACCCACACCTGCGAGTGGCACATCGTCGCCTCCTACACCGACACGACCGGTGCCCACGAGCAACGCATCCCGAGCGGCGCCGCCACGTTCACCACCGAGGCCATCCCGTCGCAGCCCGTCCAGTACTTCGAGCGTCCCCCGGCCTCGGGGTGGGGCTGCCTCGGCGCGGTGAGTCAGCAGGGTTGCCCGTCCACCGGGTCCATACGGCTACCGAGGCCACCAGCCCACCGGCCGGTTCCAGGCTGAGCTGGCCCCCGCCCGGCACGACCGGAGCCCGCGCCGGCGGATCGGCCGGCGCGGTCCTGGGCCCGGTACGACCCCCGGCGGGACGTCAGCGGGAACGGGGCCTGCGCTTGCGGTCGGGGGAGTCGGGGGAGTCTGGCGCGGTGCCGGAGCCGACGGTTTCCCCGTCGTCGGACGCGTCGGCAACCCGGGCGTCGGTGTGGCTCAGCTCGGCCAGCGTCGTTCCCCTGAGCTGGTAGACGGCGGTACGCCGGATGCTCAGCTCGGCCGTCGGGCCGTCCGCGGGCCGGGTCAGGTAGACCACCGTCGCCCTGCCGTCGCGCACGCTGATGCTCTCCACCGGCGTACGGTCGCCGAGGTCGACCTGGGCCTGGTAGTCCGGCTCGCCCTTGACGTTGCGCCAGGCGGCGAGAGTGAAGAAGCGGCCGGTGCCGCCGCCGTCGAGCATGATCACGCCGATCGCGTCGCCCGCGCCGTCGCCGTCGAGGTCGCCGATGGCGCACGGCCGCTGCAACTCCACCGTCGTGCCGTCCCGGTCGGACCAGCGACCGGCGGCGAGGCGGATCGGGGCGGCGTACCCGCGGTAGCGGACCCGGCTGCTGCCGATCCGGGTGTTGCGCAGTTCGAGGCAGGTGAGCTGGTCGCCGGTGCGGCGGGGGGTCGGGGTCGCCCAGGCGGCGTCGACGTCGTCCCGCTTCGCGCTGGCGGGCCGGTCGGCGGACCGGTCCCGCTTCTTCCGGTTGCCCGCGGAGCAGGCGGTGGTCACCGCCAGCAGGCAGGCCATGGAGAGCGCCACCACCGGGACGAGCTTGCGACGCATTCGCGCGTTCCTTTCCGTCAATGTGCCTGCACGGTAACGGGAGCGCGCCAGGGGCACACGACCGCTGCTGGTCGCCGTGTTCGGTCCGGGCAGGTGGGCGCGACACCCTGCTGCGCGCCCGGCGCCCCGCCGCCGGTTCCCGCTCCGCGGCAGCCTGAATCCGTACCGTCGAGGAGAGGCCGCCCCTGCGGCTCGGCGGCGACTGCGGGATCGCTCACATCCTGGGATCTGCCATCGATCCGGGCGGCGTCGGTGCTTAAACTCGCAGGTACAACTGCATACCTCATCCAGAGGGGCTGAGGGATACGGCCCGACGACGCCCCGGCAACCACCCCGCGCGCTCACCGCTGAGCGACCGACGGGGCAGGTGCCAATTCCGTCCCCGCCGCAGGGTGCGATGCGGGGAAAGATGAGAGGACCCTCGACATGACGTCGACGTTCGCCGTCTCCGGCATCGACACCACCACCAGCCCCGCCCGCGCCCTGGTCTGCCGCGCCTGTTCGGCCCGCTACCCGCTCGCCGCCCAGCACGCCTGCTACGAGTGTTTCGGCCCGCTGGAGGTCGACTACGACGCCGCCGCGCTGGCGACGGTCACCCGGGAGCAGATCGAGGCCGGTCCGCAGAACATCTGGCGGTACGCCGCGCTGCTGCCCGCCGGCCAGGACCCGGCGACCAGGGTCACCCTCGACCCGGGCTTCACCCCGCTGGTCGCCGCCCCGCACCTCGCGGCCGAGCTGGGCATCACCGCCCCGCTCTGGGTCAAGGACGACAGCGGCAACCCGACCCACTCGTTCAAGGACCGGGTGGTCTCGGTCGCGCTGACCGCCGCCCGGGCGCTCGGCTTCAGCCGCTACGCCTGCGCCTCCACCGGCAACCTGGCCAACTCGGTCGCCGCGCACGCCGCCCGCGCCGGGGCGCCGTCGGTGGTCTTCATCCCCGGCGACCTGGAGCAGGGCAAGGTCGTCACGACCGCCGTCTACGGCGGCGAGCTGGTCGCCGTCGACGGCTCGTACGACGACGTGAACCGGCTCTGCGGCGAGCTGGTGGAGACGGACGAGTTCGAGGACACCGCGTTCGTCAACGTCAACGTCCGCCCCTACTACGCCGAGGGGTCGAAGACGCTCGGCTACGAGGTGGCCGAGCAGCTCGGCTGGCGGATCCCGGCCCAGGTGGTCATCCCGATGGCCTCCGGGGAGCTGCTCACCAAGATCGACAAGGCGTTCGCCGAGCTGGTCGAGATCGGCCTGGTCGAGGCGCCGGCCGGCGGCTGGAAGGTCTTCGGCGCCCAGTCGGCCGGCTGCAACCCGATCGCCGCCGCCCTGCACGCCGACACCGACACGATCACCCCGGTCAAGCCGACGGGCATCGCCAAGTCGCTGAACATCGGCGACCCGGCCGCCGGCCTCTACGCGTTGGAGGCGGTGCGCCGCACCGGGGGCTGGATGGAGTACGTCGACGACGACGAGATCCGCGCCGGCATCCGGCTGCTGGCCCGCACCACCGGCGTGTTCGCCGAGACCGCCGGCGGGGTGACGGTGGCGGTGCTGCGCAAGCTGGTCGAGTCCGGCCGGCTCGACCCGACCGCGGAGACCGTCGTCTTCAACACCGGCGAGGGGCTCAAGACCCTCGACGCGATCGCCACCCAGGCCGGCCCCACCCACCGCATCAGGCCCTCGCTGCGCGCCGCCCGCGACGCCGGCCTCCTCGGCTGAGGTCCGAGGCCGGTGACCGCTCGCGGCTCAGCCGCCGGCCCGGCCCGCCCCGGCACCGGTCGCGCGACGCGTCCCGACGCCGGCCACCCGGTCCGGTCTGCCACCGGCCGGCGTGGTCGCGCCGTGCAGGTGGCGCGCGACCGTCGCGGCGACCTGACGGAAGGCGAGCACGGCGGCACGGCGGTCGTGCCGCCGGGCGGCCGCGACGAAGGGCACCGGGGCGACCTCGGACAGCTCCACGAAGCGCAGCTCCGCGAGGGGCGAGAGCCCGCGTGCCGTGCGGGGGCCCACGGCCACCACCGCCGGGTCCTGGAGGATCAGGTACGCCATCTCCGCCGGCGAGGTGACCGTCACCCCGCGCTGCTGCGGCGGGCAGCCGTCGCGGTAGTCGTTGAGCAGCCAGTAGTCGCGGATCGTCGGCACGTCCTCGATCCGGGGCATGGCCAGCGTGAGCACGTCCGCCAGCGACACCGCCGCGCCGGCGTCGGCCAGGGGATGCCGGGCGCTGAGCGCGAGGACGCGGGGCTCGGCGAACAGCACCGTCCAGTCGTGCCGTTCGGGGTCCAGCGGCAGCCGGGTGAGCGCCACGTCGATCTGGTCCTCCAGCAGGGCGGTGTACAGCCCGCCCACGGTCAGTTCGCGCAGGACCAGCCGTACCTCGGGAGCGGCCCGCTGCCAGGCGGGCAGGATCGACGCGATGAGGTCGCCCGCCCCGCCGGTGCTGAAGCCGACGCGTAGCGTGCCGTCGCCGGTGCCGACGGTGTCCCGGGCCGCCCGCACGCCGTCGGCGACCCCGACCACGGCCCGCTGGGCCGGTTCGAGCAGCGCGGATCCGGCCTCGGTGAGTCGGACGCCCGCCGGCTCCCGGTGGAACAGCGGCGCGCGCACCGACCGCTCCAGGGCGCGGATCTGCTGGCTCAGCGTCGGCTGACTGACGTGCAGCAGCGCGGCGGCGCGGGTGAAGGACCGCTCCTCGGCGACGGCGAGGAAGTACCGGAGTTGACGTAGTTCCACCATGACGATCCCCCTCGCCCGACCCCCGCGGGCATCGACGATCAGAAGATCTACCAGTACTCATAGGTCCGTCCTATGGCCCATCGGTGTCGCGTCTTGGACAGCCCTCCCGACCCGGCCGAAGAATCTGCAGGTGGCGGCACCCGGAATCTCCCGGGGTCCACCGCCGCCTGTCACATTGGCGACGAATTGCGGTCGGCCGCGACCACCCGGCCGGCACGAGAGGGGTTCCCATGAACGCAGCACCGGCCCGCGTCACCCGGGCGGCCGTGACCGCCTTCACCATGCTGGCCGCCTCCCTCGGTGTGGTGGCCCTCGGCGCCACGCCGGCGGCGGCCGGGACGCTGGACAAGTACACCGTCAGCAAGTCGTCGAGCAGCTTCGACGGCGGCTGTGTGGCGGAGTCGACCGTGAGCTACTGGCCCGGCACCGACACCGCGACGTTCACCACCACGGTCCGCAACCCGTACCTGTTCGCGGCGTGCCGGGTGAACACCCGGCTGTTCGTGCAGGGCGCCTCGACCCAGTGGACCAGCGCCACGCACTACACGATGGCGTGTGGGATCACCGACACGACGTGCGCGTCCACCCAGACCACGACCGGCACCTACTACGCCGCCACGCCGAGCCTGACGGCGTACGTGGACAGCGTCAACGACGCGCTGGAGGCGATGGGCCTGGAGCGGTCGATGACCCGCAAGAAGGCGGTCGAGTCGATCTCGATCGAGTTCAGCAAGGCGGGCTGACGCGGCGAACGGGCGGCCGGCACCCACGGGGCGCCGGCCGCCCGTTGTCGTCCCGGGACGGGGGGCCGGGAGGAACGGGGGAGGGGCGACCCACCCGGACGGGGGATCGGGTCGATCCGCCGGGTAACTGGCTTTTCGCTGTGAGTGCGGAAAACGCGCCGACAAGGACTTGACGGCAGGAACCGGGCGGCGCAAGATGCTTCGTGCGGGAGGGCGTCTCGCCGGAGACTTTTAGTTCTTGCGACCCAACGCCGGAGGCGTTGTGCGAGTGTCCCTCCCGACCAACGTCCGATCGGGCCAGCGGTTAAATCGCTGGCCCGATCGTCGTTCCCGGGCCACCCTCGGGGCATGAGCATCACGATCGCGCCGATCGACGCCGCCGACCAGACCGCGATCGACGCGGCCTACCGGATCGGGGCGGCGGCCAACGACGCCGACCTGCCGGACTTCCCACCCTTCTGCCGGCGGCGCTTCGAGGCCGCGATCCGGCACCCGATGCCCGGCAGCGCTGCGATCTGGGCGCTGGCCCGGCTCGACGGCGTGCCGGCCGGCTACCTCGCGCTGGACCTGCCGCAGCTCGACAACACCGAGAACGCCAGCGCCGACCTGATCGTGCACCCGGCCCACCGGCGCCGCGGGGTGGGCCGGGCGCTGCACGAGCACGCCGTGCGGCTGCTGCGCGAGCGGGGCCGCAAGCGGGTGCTGGGGATGGCGGTCGCCGCGCTGCCCGGCGGCCCGCCCCGGTCCGGGGCCGGCGCCGCCTTCGCCGCGTCGACCGGCGCCCGGCCGGCGCTGGCCGAGATCCGCAGCCGGCTCGACACCACCCGGCTCGACCACGACGGGCTGGACGCCGCGCTGGCCGACGCCCGCACCCGGGCCGACGGCTACCGCGTCCTCCGCTGGCAGGGGCGCACCCCCGACGAGTACGTCGCCGACATCGCCTACCTCGACGGCCGGCTGATGGCCGACGCGCCCCTCGGCGACGTGGAGTGGGAGCCCGAGCGGATCGACGTCGAACGGGTCCGTGGCATCGAGCGGGCGCTGGAGGCGCGGGGGCGGCGGCGCTACCACACGGCGGTGCGCCACGAGGCGTCCGGCCGGGTGGCCGCCTGGACGCTGCTCGACGTGGGCGCCTCCGCCGACTGGCACGCGTTCCAGCAGATCACCATCGTCGACCCCGCTCACCGGGGGCACCGGCTCGGTCTGCTCGTCAAGATCGAGAACCTGCGGCACCTGCTCGCCCACGAGCCGGCGGTCCGCGCGATCGACACCTTCAACGCGGCCGAGAACAGCTACATGATCGCGATCAACGAGCAGCTCGGATTCCGCCGGGTCGACGGCTGGACCGACTGGCAGCTCACGATCTGAGTTGTGACACGGCCCTACTGATCCTGGGGCTTCCTGTTGCATGATGGCGGGCATGACGGAGACCCCGCACCCCCTGTACGACAGGCACGCCGACACCCTGACCCGTGCGCTGACCGCGATCACGGAGCGCGGGTACTGGTCCGCCTACCCCGAGTCGCCCAGCCCACGGGTCTACGGCGAGACCGCCGCCGCCGACGGCAAGGCCGCCTTCGAGGCGTACCTCGGCGGCGACTTCCCCCTCGACCAGCCGGGCGCCGGCGACCGGGTCGCCACCGAGACCAGCCCGTTCGGCGTCGAGCTGGGCGTCCGCTACCCGCACGCCGGGGCCGACGAGCTGGTCGCCGCCGCCTCCGCCGCCCTGCCGAGCTGGCGCGACGCCGGCCCGCAGACCCGGGTGGGCGTCTGCCTGGAGATCCTCGACCGGCTGCACAAGCACATCTTCGAGCTGGCCAACGCGGTGCAGTTCACCAGCGGCCAGGCGTTCGTGATGGCCTTCCAGGCCGGCGGCGCGCACGCGCTGGACCGCGCGCTGGAGGCGGTCGCCTACGCGTACGCGGAGATGACCCGGCACCCGGGGACGGCGGGCTGGGAGAAGGCCGCCGGCAAGGGCGACCCGCTGCGGATGACCAAGACCTTCCACGTGGTGCCCCGCGGCGTGGCGCTGGTGATCGGCTGCAACACCTTCCCGACCTGGAACTCGTACCCGGGGCTGTTCGCCTCGCTGGTCACCGGCAACCCGGTGGTGGTCAAGCCGCACCCGCGCGCGGTGCTGCCGCTGGCCATCACCGTCAGGTACGCCCGGGAGGTGCTCGCCGAGGCCGGCTTCGACCCGAACCTGGTGCTGCTCGCCCCCGAGGCCCCCGGCGAGAAGCTCGCCTCCACGCTGGCCCTGCACCCGGCCGTGAAGATCGTCGACTTCACGGGTTCCACCGAGTACGGCGACTGGCTGGAGGCCAACGCCCGGCAGGCGGCGGTCTACACCGAGAAGGCCGGCCTGAACACGGTGGTGGTCGACTCCACCGACGACTTCGCCGGGATGTGCCGCAACCTCGGCTTCACGCTGACCCTCTACAGCGGCCAGATGTGCACCACCTCGCAGAACATCCTCATCCCCGCCGAGGGAATCGCCACCGACCAGGGACACAAGAGCTTCGACGAGGTGGCCGGCGGGATCGCCGCCGCGATCGGCAAGCTCACCGCCGACCCGGCGCGCGGGGTGGAGTTCACCGGCGCGATCGTCAACGACGGGGTGCTGGAGCGCCTCGACGAGGTCACCAAGGTCGGCGAGACGGTGCTGGAGTCGCGTACGGTCGAGCACCCGGCCTTCCCCGGCGCGGTGGTCCGCACCCCGACGCTGGTCAAGCTGGCGGCCGGCGACACGGCGACCTACTCGAAGGAGTGGTTCGGGCCGATCTCGTTCGCCATCGCGACCGACTCGACGGCGCACAGTCTGGAGATCCTGCGGTCGACGGTCGGCGAGAAGGGCGCGCTCACCGCGGCGGTCTACTCCACCGACGAGGCGGTCCTCGACGCGGCCGAGGCGGCGGCGATCGAGGTCGGGGTGCACCTGTCCTGCAACCTGACCGGCGGGGTCTTCGTGAACCAGTCGGCGGCCTTCTCCGACTTCCACGGCAGCGGCGCGAACGCGGCGGCCAACTCCGCGCTCACCGACGGCGCCTACGTGGCCAACCGGTTCCGCATCGTGCAGTCCCGTCGGCACGCCTGAGTCGCGGTCGGGTTTCCGGGGTGGGCTGCCCCGGAAACCCTCCCGTGTCAGGCGGAGCGGCGCATCTGGAGTTCGGTGAGCGCCGGCACGGTGGGGTGCGGCACGCGTACGCCGGTGTCGACGAAGCCCAGCCGCCGGTAGGCGCGGTAGGCCCGGTCGTTGCCGACCACCACCTCCAGCATCAGCTCGGGCCGGCCGCACTTCCGGGACCAGGCGGCCACCGCCTCGACCAGCTCGCCGAGCAGGCCGGTGCCGCGCCAGGACGGGGTGACGTAGACGGCGTAGACGACGGTCAGCCCGGGCTCCTCCGGGGTCACCGTGCCCCCGGCGTGCCCGACCAGCCGGCCGCCCGGGTCCGCGACGAACTGCGCGGTGTCCGTGCCGGCCGACACGTGCGCGATCCGGGCCGCGTAGTCGGCGTGCGGCCGGGCCGCCGCGGTGGCGAGGGTCTCCAGGAAGGCCAGCGGCGCGTCGGCGAGCATCTCCAGCCGCAGCGCCCGCATCCGGGCGGCGTCCCGGGGCCGGACCCGCCGGATCTCCGCGTGCCGGGTGACCGCCGACCCCCGCTCCGGCCCGTCCGGCGTCCTCGTCATGCCGAATGCCTACCACAGCGACGGATGACGATGCCCCTCGATCGGAATATGCCCGATTTGGGGTCGTGCGCCGTCGTCACGCCTCGTGTAGCGTGCGATTTCGGTCACCGAATGCAGCGGCCTCCCCGACCGCCGGTTCGGTGGTCCTCCGGTGCCGGTCCGCCGGCCTCCGGGGTTGTGAGACGCCGTGCAGAGTGAGGAAGTGGACCGTGGCACAGGGCACCGTTAAGTGGTTCAACGCCGAAAAGGGCTACGGCTTCATCGCCGTCGACGGCGGGCAGGACGTCTTCGTCCACTTCTCCGCGATCGAGATGGACGGCTACAAGGCGCTGGACGACGGCCAGCGGGTGGAGTTCGAGATCGCCCAGGGCCAGAAGGGCCCCCAGGCCGAGCGCGTACGCGTCATCGCCTGACCCCCGTCCGCCGCAGACCGGGCCCGTCCGCCATAGACCTGGGCCCTTCCGCCGCAGGCCGGGCCCTTTCCGCCGCCGACCGCCCCGCGCGGCGGTGCCAACGACATCCGTCGATCCGCTCCGGCGGGTGAGCCGGTCGGGTGACCCGCTTCGACACATGGGTTCGGCGGGCGAAATGGTGGCGTGTGGTGGGCGCTGTCGAGCTGCCCCGTCTGTAGGACCACCCGTCTCGGTATGACCATGCCTCGCATCCGGCTCGGCCGCCTGCGAGGCGTGGTGTGCCCCATCTGTGAGGGCAGCTCGACAGGGGCCGGGCAGCGGCACCGGCGGGGTCCGGTTTCGGGGTGTGACCTGCGGCATCGTTGGACGCGAACCGTGGCCGGGACGGGTCGTGGTTCGTGGTCGTGGCCCGTGGTCGTGGCCCGTGGTCGTGGCACCCCGGGCTGCGGTACGGGGTGCCAGGCAGGGAAGATCGTGAGCCGGTTCAGCCGTCGCTGAGGAGGGTTCATGTCCGACCAGCCACCCCAGGGCACGCCGCCGTCGGGGGATCCCGACCCCGCCACGGCCGGCGATGCGAGCGCGCCGCAGCCGCAGGGGTGGGTCTTCCCGCCCACCGGCGGGTTCCCGGCCGGCTCCGGCCCGTACGGCGGGCAGCCGTGGTATCCGGGCGCGCCGGTCGTGTATCCGGGCGCGCCGGTCGCGTACCCGGGGCAGCCGGTCCACGGGTGGTACCCGCCCGGCCACGGCCTCGACCCGGCCGACCCGCTGGTCACGCCGCCCGGCGGCAGCGTGAGTGGCTGGTTCGACCGGTGCGTCGGCGCGGTGCGCCGGGGCTGGCGGACGCTGCTGCCGATCCTGCTGCTCACCCAGGTGCTGCCGGCCGTGGTGCTGTCGGTGCTCGCGCTGGTGGTCGACCCGTCGGCCAAGTGGGACGAGTCGATGGCCGACGACCCGGCCGCGCTGCCCGACACCTTCCTGGCCGACCTGGGCACCATGATGGCCGTGCTGATCGGCGGCGCACTGGTCTTCGGCCTGGTGCAGAGCCTCGGCTGGGCCGCCGGCACCTGGGTGGTCGCCCGGCAGGCGGCCGGCCAGCCGGTGACCGTCGGCGCCGCGCTGGGCTACGGCCTGCGCCGGGCGCCGGGCCTCTGGGGCTGGACCCTGCTGATGAGCGTGATCATCGGGCTCGGGGTGTGCTTCTGCGTCATCCCCGGCATCTACTTCGCCTTCGCGCTGAGCATGGCCGGCCCGGTCTACCTCTTTGAACGGCAGCACCCGATCGGCCGCTCGTACCGGATGTTCCACGACCGGCTGGGCCTGCTGCTCGGCCGGGTGGCGCTCGTCGCGGCGGCGGTGATCGTCGGGGGCGGGGCGGCCGGCCTGGTGGAGGGCATCGGCTCGCTGCCGTTCGGCGTCACCCCGCTGGAGTCGCCGGGCACGGCGGTGGGCGCGATCGCGGTGGCGGTGCTCGGCGGGGTGCTGGGCCTGCCCACCCACCTCGCCCAGCTGGTCGGCCTGGTCGTCACGTACGCCGAGCAGCGCGCCCACGAGGGGCCGGTGGACAGCGCGCGGCTAGCCGGTGAACTCGGCTGAGCGGGGCGGTCGTGCTTGCACTCGGCAGGGGAGAGTGCTAAACAAGTCATTGGCACTCGCATACCGTGAGTGCCAATGGTCGGGGCGGTAGGGCCACGGCCGCACGGGCGTCCACACGTCGGTGCGGCACATGGCCGGTCGTCGCGGGCTATCCGGCCCGGCCGAGGAGACGTCGTCGTCGCCAGGTGGCGACGTCCCCAAGGTGCGTACACCAGGCGGCCCATCCGGGACACAACCTCCGGGTGGCCCGTGAGTGTCCAGGAGGACAACGCCGTATGGCCAAGATGATCGCGTTCGACGAAGAGGCGCGCCGGGGCCTCGAGCGGGGCATGAACCAGCTCGCCGACGCCGTGAAGGTGACCCTCGGCCCCAAGGGCCGCAACGTCGTGCTCGAGAAGAAGTGGGGTGCCCCCACCATCACCAACGATGGTGTGAGCATCGCCAAGGAGATCGAGCTCGAGGACCCCTACGAGAAGATCGGCGCCGAGCTGGTCAAGGAGGTCGCCAAGAAGACCGACGACGTTGCCGGTGACGGCACGACGACGGCGACCGTCCTGGCCCAGGCCCTCGTCCGCGAGGGTCTGCGCAACGTGGCAGCCGGTGCCAACCCGATGGCCCTGAAGCGGGGCATCGAGGCCGCCGTGGCCAGCGTCTCGGAGGAGCTGTCCAAGCTCGCCAAGGACGTCGAGACCAAGGAGCAGATCGCCTCCACCGCCTCCATCTCCGCCGGTGACAGCACCGTCGGCGAGATCATCGCCGAGGCGATGGACAAGGTCGGCAAGGAAGGCGTCATCACCGTCGAGGAGAGCAACACCTTCGGCCTGGAGCTGGAGCTCACCGAGGGTATGCGCTTCGACAAGGGCTACATCTCGGCCTACTTCATGACCGACCCGGAGCGCATGGAGGCCGTCTTCGACGACCCCTACCTCCTGATCGTCAACAGCAAGATCTCGTCGGTCAAGGACCTGCTCCCGATCCTCGAGAAGGTCATGCAGTCGGGCAAGCCGCTGCTGATCATCGCCGAGGACATCGAGGGCGAGGCCCTGGCCACCCTGGTCGTCAACAAGGTCCGGGGCACCTTCAAGTCGGTCGCCGTCAAGGCGCCGGGCTTCGGTGACCGCCGCAAGGCCATGCTGGCCGACATCGCCATCCTCACCGGTGGCCAGGTCATCAGCGAGGAGGTCGGCCTCAAGCTGGACGCCGTCGGCCTCGACATGCTGGGCCGCGCCCGCAAGGTCGTGGTGACCAAGGACGAGACCACCATCGTCGACGGTGCCGGCGACGCCGAGCAGATCCAGGGCCGGGTCAACCAGATCCGGGCCGAGATCGACAAGAGCGACTCCGACTACGACCGCGAGAAGCTGCAGGAGCGGCTGGCCAAGCTGGCCGGCGGCGTCGCGGTGATCAAGGTCGGCGCGGCCACCGAGGTCGAGCTGAAGGAGCGCAAGCACCGCATCGAGGACGCCGTCCGCAACGCGAAGGCCGCCGTCGAGGAGGGCATCGTCCCGGGTGGTGGCGTCGCGCTGGTGCAGGCCGGCAAGACCGCCTTCGACAAGCTGGACCTGACCGGCGACGAGGCGACCGGCGCGCAGATCGTCAAGATCGCGCTGGACGCCCCGCTGCGGCAGATCGCCGTCAACGCCGGCCTCGAGGGCGGCGTGGTCGTCGAGCACGTCCGCAACATCGAGCCGGGTCACGGCCTCAACGCCGCCAACGGCGAGTACGTCGACCTGCTGGCCGCGGGCATCATCGACCCGGCCAAGGTGACCCGTTCGGCGCTGCAGAACGCCTCGTCGATCGCGGCGCTCTTCCTCACCACCGAGGCCGTCGTGGCGGACAAGCCGGAGAAGGCCCCG
Source organism: Micromonospora sp. NPDC047730 (assembly GCF_043204765.1). Taxonomy (NCBI): domain Bacteria; kingdom Bacillati; phylum Actinomycetota; class Actinomycetes; order Micromonosporales; family Micromonosporaceae; genus Micromonospora; species Micromonospora sp. NPDC047730. The sequence continues at coordinate 99,055 of NZ_JBIDCU010000008.1, forward strand.
GCCGCCCCGGCTGGTCCGGGCGGCGGGGACATGGACTTCTGAGTCCAGCTCCACGTACGCCGGAAGGGGCGGGCCGCGTCAGCGGTCCGCCCCTTCCGCCGTCAGGTCGGCAGTGGTCGTTGGTTGCGTCTCTTCTGCGCCCGGCCGTACGGCTGCGGGATCTGGACCGGCTCGTCGACCAGCGCCACCGGCTCGTCGGTCGGCTCGTCGGCGCCGCTCATCTCCGCCTGCTGCTCGGCGTCGCCGTAGTCGAGCCGGTCGAACGGCAACGGGCCGGGGCGTTCGTCGTCCGTGGTCATGGCTGCCTCCTCTACCGAAACGGTAGGGGGCGTCGATCAAAGATGGGGGCGAATGGGGTTATCGGCGTCTATATCCCCTTCGCCCCCTTCCATCACTCCCCGAGCGTCCTGCGGTACAGGAAGAAGACCCGCTCGACCCGGGCGCCCGCGCTGCCCGAGTAGAACGGCACCGGCCCCACCCAGCCGATCTGCGCCGCCGTCACGCCCGCCGCCCGCTGGTCGCGCAGACAGCGGCGCAGCAGCACCCCGCCGATCCCCGAGCCCTCCGCCGCCGGGGCGGTGCCCATCGGCCCGAACCAGCTCGGCCGGGACGACCCGTACGCCGCGAAGCCGAGCACCTCGCCGTCGCGCTCGGCCAGGTGGCAGCCCGCCCCTTCCCGGCCCACCGAGCCGGCCAGCTCCGCGTCCCAGGCGCCGCCGAACGTGGCGCGGGCGAACTCCGCCAGCGCCGGCAGGTCGGCCGGCTCGGCGCGGCGGACCGAGACGCCCCGGCCGGCCAGCCGTGCCTCCGCCGCCTCCGTGGAGCGCAACGCGGGGGAGTCGTCGTACGACAGGTCGGCGGTCATGTTCCACGCCGTCCGGTCCTGCCGGTAGCCGAGCGCCAGCGCGGCGCAGACCGCCGGGGTGTAGCGCACGTCGATCCCGGGCCAGGCGTAGTACGGCGGGTTCCCCGCCAGCAGCACCTCGGCCGCGCCGAGACCGGCCAGGGTCCGCTCGGCGGACGACAGCAGCGCCCGCCCCACGCCCCGGCGCCGGTGGTCGGGGTGCACCACCACGAGGTCCACGTGCCCGAGCCCGGCGTCCCGCCCCGACAGGGAGCAGACCAGCGCCCCGACCAGCTCCGCCCCCCGGTACGCGCCCAGCGCGACGACCGGCCGGTCGGCGGCCGCCCGGGCCCAGAGCGCGGCCACGAGGGCCGGTGCCTCGGCGGCGTCCTCGGGCAGGTCCAGCGCCCGGCGGCACAGCTCCACCACGGCGGGCGCCCGGTCGGCGGTCAGCTCGACGATCTCCGCATCCATGGTCGCCGACCCTAGAGCACGGGGTGCGGGGGAGGGCAGGGGCCGCTCACCCGCGGGCCGCCCGCACCGCCGCGTACGCGTCGACCAGGCCGGCGCCGGTGATGTTCGCGTCGCCGCCGCAGGTCTCCGTCCGGGAGGCGTACGTCGCGTCGGCCGGGGTCGCGGTGTCCCGCAGGATCTGCCGGGTGCGCGGCAGGTCGCCCACCAGCGCCGGGTTGGCCGACCACATCAGCGCCACGACGCCGGCCACCTGCGGGGTCGCCATCGAGGTGCCGCTCAGGGCGGCGTACCCGCCGCCGGGCATCGCCGACAGCACCTCGTCGCCGGGGGCGACCAGGTCCGGCTTCGCCGCCCCCGCCACCGGTCCACGGGACGAGAAGTCGGTGACCCGGCGCCGCTGGTCCACCGCGCCGACGGTCAGCACGTCCGCGTACGGCGCGGGCGGGTCGTCGATCGAGCCGCAGTACGGGCCGGTGTTGCCGGCGGCGGCGACGACCAGGATGCCGGCGGCCTCCAGGGCGGCGGTGGCCGGCCGGAGCGCGCGCGGGTCGCAGCCCTCGATCGGCGGGCAGCCCCACGAGTTGGTGAGGATCTCCGGGGCGCGCGCCGGGCGCCCGTCCGTGAACGGGTTCCCGCCGGGCGGGAAGGGCGCCAGCATGAACTGGAGGCAGCCCAGGTAGTACCCGGGGTTGCCCAGGTTGCGGTCCAGGTTGACGCAGCCCACCCACTGCGCGCCCGGGGCCACCCCGATCCCCCCTCGGCCCACCGCGCTGCCCACGGTGTGCGTGCCGTGCCCGCCCTGGTCCGTCGGGGAGCGGGTGCCGTCCCACGGGTCGTACCAGGAGTCGTCGCCGCCCCGGAAGCCGGCGGCCAGCGCCGGGTGCCCGCCGTCCACCCCGGAGTCGGAGCTGCCCACCACGATCCCGGAGCCGTCCACCCCGAGCTGCGACCAGACGCGGTCCGCGCCGATCATCCGGACGTTCCACTCCGGGCCGGCCGGCGCGGGCGCGGTGCCCCGACTGCGGCCGGCCGGCGCGGGCAGCGGCCGCACCCGCTGGCTGACCAGCACCCGGGCCACCTCCGGCCGGCGGGACAGCCAGGCCCGCACCGCCGGCCCGCCGTCCACCTCGACCGCGTTGACCAGGTAGTAGGGGGTGTGGTCCAGCCGCAGCCGGCGCAGGTCCCGGCGCAGGTCGGCCTGGGTCCGCTCGGCGGTGTCGACCAGCCGCCGGTAGACCTCGCCGGCCCGCGCGTCCCGGCCGGCCCGTCCGGCCGTCGCCGGCACCCCGTCCAGGTCGGCCTGCTCGCGCAGCACCACGAACAGCCGCTCGCCGTGCAGGCCGGGCTGACCCGCGCCGACGGCCACCGCGCCGACCGTGACCAGCAGGGCCGCGGCGGTCACCCCGGCCACCCGCCGGCTCGGCCGCCGGCTGCGGGGCCGGGCCAGCAGCACGCCGTACGCCACGGCGAGCACGGCCGCGACGGCGAGCCCGGCGCCGGCGGCTGCCGCCACCCAGAACGGCACGTCGCGGGTGTTGGCCAGGACGAGGGTGATCTCCTCGGGATCGGTGAAGGCCAGCGGGCCGAACACGGCGAGCCCGACCAGCCAGCGGGTGGCGGCGCGGACCCCGGCCCGCCCGCCCGGCTCGCGCCCGCCCGGCTCACTTCCTGCGGTGCCCGGTGGGCCGGCCGGGGCGGTGCCCGACGGGCCGGCCGGGGCGGTGCCCGACAGGGCGGCCGGGGCGGTGCCCGACGGGTCGGCCGGCGCCGTGTCCGGCGGCGCGGCCGGGGTGGCGGCGGCCGGGCGGCGGGCCGCCGCGTGCAGGGCGGCCAGCGCGAAGCCGGCCGGCGGCAGGGTCAGCAGCAGGGACAGTTGCGCCCCGGACTGCCCGACCCCGGCGGCGAGGACGAGCAGCGCGACCCCGGCGACCAGCCCGCCGACCAGCACCAGCCGGGCTGGCCGGGGCGGCTCGCCGACGGCGAAGCGGGACCAGAAGGCGTCGTCCAGCAGCGCCCCGGCCAGCACGCCCAGGGCGGCGGCGGCGAGCCCGGCGAGCACCGTCTCCAGCAGCCCGCCGAGCGCCCCCAGCCAGACCCACGGCAGCAGCAGCGCCAGCCCGCCGGCCACCCCGAGCAGGGTGGCGGTCGGGGCGGAGGGCCGGCGCGAGGCGGCGGCGCGGCGGGCGAGCGCCCGCAGGACGAGGGCGGCCAGGGCGGCCGTGGCGGCCAGCGCCGCGAGGTACGCCTCGTGGTGCACCGGCGGGAGCGCCCGGAGCGGCCCCAGCGCGCCGAGCACGAGCGCCGCGGCCAGCCAGGCCCGGCCGGTGGCGCGGACCGCCGGCGAGCGGGGCAGCAGGGCGAGCGAAAGCGCGGGCGCGCCGACCAGCAGCACGGTGAACAGCACGGTCGCCGGCCAGAGCCACACCACGCGGTGCAGCCCGGAGGCCAGCACGATCTGGTCGGCCAGCCACCCGCCGAGCTGGCTGACCACCACGAACCCGACCGTCCAGCAACCGGCGACCACCGCCGCCACCACGGGCCACGGGCTCGACCGGGCCGGCGCGGCCGGCGGGAGCGGGGCGGGCTGACCAGCGGGGAACGGGGGGCCGATCTCCATTCCTCAGACAGTACGACGCGGACGGTGTGTGCCGCCGGTGTGGCCGTGACGGTTACCGTGGACGGGTGCGCGACCCCAACGTGTCCCGAACCGAGGCCAGCCAGCTCTCCCCGGAGCGCCGGGCCACCGACCTGCGCCGCCTGCGGGCCGAACGCTTCGACGTGCTGGTCATCGGCGGTGGGGTGACCGGGGCGGGCGCCGCCCTGGACGCGGCCTCGCGGGGGCTGAAGGTGGCCCTGGTGGAGGCGCGCGACTACGCCGCCGGCACCTCCAGCCGCTCCAGCAAGCTGATCCACGGCGGCCTGCGCTACCTGGAGCAGCTGGAGTTCCACCTGGTGCACGAGGCGCTCACCGAGCGCGGCCTGCTCGCCACCCGGCTCGCCCCGCACCTGGTGCGGCCGGTGCCCATCCTGGTCCCGCTGCCCGGCGGGCGCGGGGCGCGCGACCTGCCCGGCCGGCTGTTCCGCCGCTCCTACTACGGTGCCGGAGTGGCGGCGTACGACGCCTTCGCCGGGATCTTCGGCGGCGGCCGGGGCATGCCGCTGCACCGCCACCTGACCCGCGAGGGCGCCCGCCGGGTCTTTCCCAGCCTGCGGGCCGACGCGCTGGCCGGCGCGATCCGCTACTACGACGGGCAGGTCGACGACGCCCGGCTGGTGGTGACCCTGGCCCGCACCGCGGCCAGCCTCGGCGCGACCGTGGTGCCCAGCGCCCGGGCGGTCGGGCTGATCCGGCAGGCCCGCGAGGTCACCGGCGTCCGGGTCCGCGACCTGGAGGCGCCGGCCGGCTCCCCGGACGCCGAGTTCGAGGTGCGCGCCCGCACCGTCATCGCCGCCACCGGCGTGTGGAGCGACGACATGTCCCGGATGCTGAACGACGTCGGGCTGCGCCCCGGCATCCGCGTCCGGGCCTCCAAGGGCGTGCACCTGGTGGTGCCCCGTTCGGCGATCACCGGCGAGGCAGGGCTGATCCTGCGTACGGCGACCAGCGTGCTCTTCGTCATCCCGTGGGGCGGGCACTGGATCATCGGCACCACCGACACCGACTGGCGGCTCGACCGGTCCCACCCGGCCGCCTCCGCCCGGGACATCGAATACCTGCTGGAGCAGGTCAACACCGTGCTGGACCGGCCGCTCACCACGGCCGACATCGAGGGCGTCTACGCCGGGCTGCGGCCGCTGCTGGCCGGCGAGGCCGACTCCACCTCGAAACTGTCCCGCGAGCACGCCGTCTTCGAGCCGATGCTCGGGCTGCTGCTGGTCGCCGGCGGCAAGTACACGACGTACCGGGTGATGGCCTCGGACGTGGTCGACCGGGCCGCCCACCGGCTCGGCGCCGTACGCCCCTCGCGTACCGCCGACCTGCCGCTGCTGGGTGCGGACGGCTACCCGGCGATGTGGCGGGGCCGGGCGGACCTGGCCCGCCGGCACGGGATGCCGGTCGGGGTGGTCGAGCACCTGCTGGAGCGCTACGGCACCCTCACCGTGGAGCTGCTCGCGCTGGTCGACGCCGACCCGCTGCTCGCCTCCCCGCTGGCCGGTGCCCCGGAATACCTCGCGGCCGAGGTGACGTACGCGGCCCGGGCGGAGGGGGCGCTGCACCTGGAGGACGTGCTCACCCGGCGGACCCGGATCTCCATCGAGACCGCGCACCGCGGCCTGGAGTCGGCCGGGCACGCCGCCGAGCTGATGGGCGCGGTGCTCGGTTGGGACGAGGCCACCCGGGCCCGTGAGGTGGAGCACTACCGGGCCAGGGTGGAGGCGGAACGCCAGTCCCAGCTGATGCCCGACGACGCCACGGCGGACGCCGCCCGGCTCGGCGCGCCCGACGTCCGGGGCTTCGCGGCCGACCGCGGCTCGGACGACGATCCCGTCGAACTACCGTCGTCGTCCCGCTGACCGTTCCCCCACCCCAACCTTCGACGGCCGACCGCGGTGTCCCGCCGCCCCGCGCGGCGCCCCGCCACGCCTGGCGGCTACCGCCGCGCGTCGGCCCCGGCAGGGGCCGGTCAGAGGGTGAGTCAGACCGGCGGGGTGACCCGCTCCCACATCTTCACCGTCAGAGGACCTTGCCGGGGTTGAGCAGGCCGGTCGGGTCGAGCGCGGCCTTGATCGCCTGGTGCACGGCGACGCCCACCGGGCCGATCTCGCGGGCCAGCCAGTCCCGCTTGAGCAGGCCCACGCCGTGCTCGCCGGTGCAGGTGCCGCCCAGCTCCAGGCCGAGTCGCATGATCTCGTCGAAGGCGCGCCGGCCGCGCTCCAGGCTCGCCGGGTCGGCCCGGTCCACCACGATGTTCGGGTGCATGTTGCCGTCGCCGGCGTGACCGACGACGCCGATCGGCACGTCGCACTCCGCCGCGATCCGGGCCACCCCGTCCAGCAGCGCCGCCAGCGCGCCCCGGGGCACCGCCACGTCGTCGATGACCAGGCCGCCGTTGCCACCCGGGTAGGCGTCCGCGGCGAACTTCTCCATGGCCGGGTGCGCGAGCCGGCGGGCCTGCAACAGGGCGGCCGCCTCCACGGCGTCGGTGGCCGCGTACACCTCGTCGGCGCCGGCTGCCTCGCAGACCGCGGCCAGCCCGGCCAGGTCGTCGGCCGCCCGGGCGCCGGTGTCGGCGGCGGCCAGCAGCAGCGCCTGCGCGTCCGTCCGCAGGCCCATCGGCCGGTACGCCTCGATCGCCCGCAGGTGGGTCTGGTCCAGCAGTTCCAGCAGGCTGGGGGAGAGGCCCCGGGCGGCGATCTCGGCGACGGCCGCGCCGGCCGCGGCGGTGGACGGGAAGACCGCCACCATGGTCAGCGACTCCGCCGGGGCGGGACGCAGCGCGACGGTCACCTCGGTGATCACGCCCAGGGTGCCCTCGGAGCCGACGAAGAGCCGGGTGAGGTCGTACCCGGCGACGCCCTTGGCCGTGCGCCGGCCGGTGCGCAGCACCTCGCCGGAGGCGAGCACCACCTCCAGGCCGAGGACGTACTCGGTGGTGACGCCGTACTTGACGCAGCACATGCCGCCCGCGTTGGTGGCGACGTTGCCGCCGATGGTGGAGGACTCCCACGAGCCGGGGTCGGGCGGGTACCACAGCCCCTGCTTCGCCACCGCGGCGGCGAGCGTCGCGTTCACCACGCCGGGCTGCACCACGGCGATCCGGCTCACCGGGTCGATCTCCAGGATGGCGTCCATCGCGACCGTACTGAGCACCACCGCGCCGTCGACCGCGTTGGCCGCGCCGGCCAGCCCGGTCCGCGCCCCCTGCGGGACCACCGGCACGCCGTGCCGGGCGGCCGCCCGCAGCACGGCGGAGACCTGGGCGGTGTTGCGGGGACGAACGACCACCAGGGGCGTGCCGGCGGCGCAGAGATCCGCCTCGTCCCGTTCGTGCATCCGGAGCAGGTCCGGGTCGGTCAGCACGGCGTCGTCGCCGAGCGCCGCCCGCAGGTCGTCGAGGAGAGGGGGTCCGGCCATGCCGCCGAGGCTACGGTCGGCCGCACGCGACCGACAACCGGCCCTCGCACCGGGTAGTTTGGCCGGCATGCTCTACCTGGACCGGCCCGCCTGGCCGTGGCGGGGGCGGCTCTGGTCCCACCTGATCAGCGACGTCTCCCACGCGGAGCTGCACGCCTTCGCCGAGGCGCTGGGGGTGCCCCGCCGGGGTTTCGACCGGGACCACTACGACATTCCCGCCGAGCGGTTCGCCGCGGCGGTCTGGCTGGGTGCCCGGGTGGTGCCGAGCCGGGAGCTCGTGCGCCTGCTCCGGCAGGCCGGCCTGCGCCGACCGAAGCACCTGACCCGCCCCCGCACCCCCGCCGCCCACCCCTCCGGCGATCTTGCAGTTCCGGCCCTGTCTATGCGGTGATTCACGGCTTTCGCCCGTGCCGAAACTGCAAGATCGCGGAGGCCGAGGGTGGGGGCCGGGGGTGGGGGCCGAGGGTGGGGGCCGGGAGTCAGTGGAGGGTGGCCAGTTCGCGGGTGAGGTTGGCGCGGGCCCGGGCTTCCCAGCGGGTGGCCAGCGGCGGCAGCCGGAACAGGGCCGGCAGGGCGAGCAGCCCGGCGAGCACCCGGGCGCGGCCGGCCCGGAAGACCGGGTCGGGCACGTGCGCGTACTCCCGGCGGATCGCGGCGGCGTAGTGGTCGTACGCCCCGGGTGGCGCGGCCAGGACGGCGAGGTCGGCGTCGCAGAGCAGCGCGCCGTCGGCGTCGCCCGGGTCGACGGCGTGCCCGGCGGTGAGCAGGACCAGCCGGCGGACCTCGGCCACGGCGTCGGCCGGCAGCCCCGACCGGGTGAGCAGGGCGTCGGCGAGCGCCGCGCTGTCCCGCTCGTTGGCGTCGCCCTCGGCGCGCGGGTCGTAGACCGCGTCGTGGCACCAGGCCGCGAGGCGCACCAGGTCCGGCCGCGCGGCGGACGACGCGTGCGCGTCGACCACGTCGAGGACGACGGTCAGGTGGGCGACCGTGTGGTGGTGCCGGTGCGGTTCCCGCCAGCGCCCCAGCAGCTCCGCCCCGGCGCGGTCCCGCTGCGCCGGGTCGGTCGCCCCGGCGCCCCGGGCCGCCGCCCGCCACCGGTCGAGAAGGTCGGCCATGCGGCCGAGTCTGCCGCACCGCCGCCGACACGGAGGATTCACCCGCCCCGGTACGGGTAGTCCCCGCCATGGCCGTGGCCCGGGACCGTCGACTCTCGCTGGTGCGGCGCGCCATCCGACGCGACGGCGGAACGGACATCGACGCGGCCCGCATCGCCGACGCGATGGAGAAGCTGCGGCACCGCGGCAGGGCGACCCTGCACGACCGGCTGCACCGGGTGCGGATGGCGTGGGGCCTGGCCGTGCAGGCCGGCCTCGCCGCCGGCCTGTCCTGGTGGGCGGCGCACAATCTGCTGGGCAACCCGGAGCCGGTGTTCGCGCCGATCTCCGCGGTCGGCACCCTCGCCGCCTCGGTCGGCCAGCGGCTCCGCCGCACGGTCGAGCTGATCGTGGGGGTCGCGGTCGGCGTTGCCGTCGGCGACTTCCTCATCTACCTGGTCGGCGCCGGGGCGTGGCAGCTCGGCCTCGTGGTGACCGGGTCGATCGTGCTGACCATCTTCGCCGGCGCCAGCGTCTCCATCGTCATCCAGGCGGCGGCCACGGCCGTGCTGATCGTCACGCTGAGCCCGAAGACCGCGAACCTGGAGATCCCCCGGTTCGTCGACGCGTTCGTCGGCGGCGGGATCGCGTTGCTGGTCACCTCGGTCCTGCTGCCGCTCAATCCGCTCCGCGTGATCAACCGGGCCGCCCGGCCGGCGCTCGACCTGCTCGCCGCCCAGCTCGACGGCGCCGCCGACGCCCTCCGCCAACGGGACCGCGACAAGGCCCAACAAGCCCTGGACCGGCTGCGCAACAACCAGGAGGAGCTGTCCACCTTCACCGAGGCGATCGAGGGGGCGAAGGAGACCGCCGTCCTCTCGCCGGCCCGGTGGCACCGGCGGGACGAACTCACCCACTACGCCGAGGCCGCCGACCCGATCGACCGGGCGATGCGCAACGCCGGCACGCTGATCCGGCGCGCGGTCACCCTGATCGAGGACGAGGAGCCCGTGCCGGAGCCGATGCCGGATGCGGCGGCCCACCTCGCCGAGTCGGTACGCCTGCTCAAGCACGAGTTCGCCGTCGGCGAGGAGCCGGAGAAGGCACGGGAGCGGGCGCTGCGCGCGGTCAGCGAGGCCGGCCGGGCGTACGCCGCGGGGGTGGGCTTCTCCGGCAGCGTGGTGATCGCGCAGGTGCGCACCACGGCCAGCGACCTGCTGGTGGCCTCCGGGATCAGCCAGGAGGAGGCGAACCGCCTGGTCCGGGAGTCCTTCGGCGACCAGGACACCCCGAGCGGCCAGGCCGAGCCGGCCGCCGCCCCGAAGCCGCCCACCGCCCCGCCGGTCGGCTGACCCGCCGCCCCGCGGGCCAGCCGTGCGGCGGCGGTCGTTCAGGCCGCCGCGGCGAGGGCGGCGAGCAGCCGGTCCACGTGTTCCGCCGTGCTGCCCAGGCCGACGCTCGCGCGCAGGGCGGTCGGCGGCAGGTCCCGCCGGCCGCTGCGCGCCGCCGCCTCGGCGAGCAGTCGCCGGGCCAGCGGGTGGGCGCAGAAGAGGCCGTCGCGCACCCCGATGTCGTGGTTGCCGGCCAGGTCCGCCGCCACGTCCGCCGAGTCCCGGCCGGCCACCACGAACGACACGATGCCCACCCGCGGCGCGTCCGGCCCGAAGGTGCGCAGCTCCACCACGTGCGGCAGGGCCGCCAGGCCGCGGCGCAGCCGGGCCAGCAGGGCCTGCTCGGCGTCGTGCAGCGCCGCCCGGTCGGCCCCGGCCAGGGCGCCGCAGACCGCCGCGAGGGCGACCGCGCCGAGCAGGTTCGGCGTGCCCGCCTCGTGCCGGGCCGGTCCGGTCGCCCAGCGTACGTCGTGGGTGGCCGCGCCGACGTGACCGGTGGCGCCCCCGCCGGCCAGGTACGGCGGCGCGGCGTCCAGCCAGTCCGCCCGCCCGACGAGCACGCCCGCGCCGAACGGCGCGTACAGCTTGTGGCCGGAGACCGCGAGGTAGTCGACGTCGAGGGCGGCGATGTCCACCGGCGCGTGCGGGGCGAGCTGCGCGGCGTCCACGGCGATCCGGGCCCCGTGCCGCCGGGCCACCCGGGCCAGCTCCGCCACCGGCCAGCGCTCGCCGGTCACGTTGCTCGCCCCGGTCACCGCGACGAGCACGGGCGGGTGGCGGTCGGCGCCGGGGCCGCCCCCCGCGCCCGGCCTGCGCAGCTCGGTGAGGGCGGCGTCCAGCGCCCGGACCGCCTCGGCCGGCTCCCGCGGCACCGGCAGCCGGACCGATCCGCGCGGCCAGGGCAGCAGGTTCGCGTGGTGCTCCCCGCCGAAGGTCACCACCGTGGTGCCGGCGGGCAGCACCCGGGCCAGCAGGTTCAGCGCGTCCGTGGTGTTGCGGGTGAAGAGCACGTGGTCGCCGGCGCGGGCGCCGAAGAAGTCGCCGACGGTCTGCCGGGCGCGCTCGTAGGCGAGGGTGCAGCGCCGTGACAGGGCCCCCGCGCCGCGATGCACGCTGGCGTACCAGGGGAGCAGCTCGGCCACCGCGTCGGCGGCGGCCCGCGCGCACGGCGCGGTGGCCGCGTAGTCCAGGTTGACCTGGCCCGGCACGCCGAGCACGTCGAGCGGCCCGGCGGCCGCGGGCGGCGGCGCGGTCCGCGTCGGGTGCGGAGCGGGCGGGGGTACGAGGGTGACGGTCATCGGCCGACCTCCGGGTCCGGGGACCCCGGGTGGGCACACCGGGCGGGGTCCGCGCTTGCCCGGCACGCGAATCGGGCCGGGCCCGGTCATCACCCGGGGCACCCCACCGCGAACCTCGACGAGGGTTGCCGGCCAGCAAGCCGGGGCTTGACGCTGGCGCTCGTGACCTGCCAGCAGCATAGCGCGCGGATGCGCCCGGTCCAGCCGGCCGGGGGTGACTACGCTGACCGCATGGCCGACACCCCGCCCGGCGCACCCCTGCCGCCGTCGCCGACCGTGCCCGCCGTCCCGCCGTCGGGCGCGGCCGCTCCCCGGATGCCGCTGCGCCGGCTGGGCTGGCGGCGGGCCCTGGTGCTGGCCGGGGTCGTCCTGCTGATCGCCGCCTGCGCGGTGTTCATGGTCTTCACGCTCGGCGAGAGCCTCGGCGTGCAGGCGCTGCTGATCGGCCTGGTCGCGGCGATCCTCCCGGTTCCGGTGCTGGTGGGCTGTTTCCTCTGGCTCGACCGGTACGAACCGGAACCGCTGAAATACCTGATCTTCTGCTTCGCCTGGGGCGCGTTCGTCTCGACCGCCGCCTCGCTGACCGTCAACGAGTTCTCGTCCGGGCTCTTCGACGACTGGGGGCTGCCGACCGCGCTGACGGCGGTGCTGGTCGCGCCGTTCATCGAGGAGCTCACCAAGGCGCTCGGGCCGATCCTGCTGCTGATCTTCCGCCGCCGGGAGATCTCCGGGATCACCGACGCCCTGGTCTACTGCGGGCTCTCCGCGATCGGGTTCGCCATGGTGGAGAACATCCTCTACCTGGGCGGCTACGGCTACGCCACCGGCGTCGAACGGTACGGCCCGGCGACCGGCACGCAGCAGGTCATCGCGATCTTCATCGTCCGGATCCTGCTCTTCGGCTTCGCCCACCCGCTGTTCACCTCGATGACCGGGGTCGGGCTGGGCATTGCCGCCCGCACCGCCGACCGGCGCGTCCGGGTGCTCGCCCCGATCGCCGGCCTGCTGCTGGCGATGATGCTGCACGGCCTGTGGAACCTGCTGCCCACGCTCACCCAGGCCACCGGCGAGGCGCTGATCATGCTGTACGGCTTCATCGGCGTGATGGTGCCGATCTTCTTCGGCATGGTCGGGCTGGCCGTGTGGCTGCGGGCCTGGGAGGGGCGGCTCACCGAACGCACCCTGCCGGACTACGTCCGGGCCGGCTGGCTGACCCCGCCGGAGGTGGCGGCGCTGAGCAGCCTGGGGCGACGGCACGCGGCCCGGGTGTGGGCCAAGCGGGTGGCCGGGGACGCCGGCGTGCGGGCCATGCGCGGCTACCAGTTCGCGGCGACCCGGCTGGCGCTGCTGCGCGACGGCGCGCTGCGCGGCCTGGACCGCAGGCCGGCGGACCGGGAACGGACGGCGCGGGAGGAACGGGAGCTGCTGGAGGCGATCGCCGCGTACCGGTCGTTCTTCGTGGGGAGGGATCCGCAGGCGCCAACCGGGATCTGGGACGGGCACCGCTACCACCTGCGGTTCCCGGACGGCTCGCAGCGGCCGGTCGAGGCGCCGGACGAGCCGGTGGTGCCGATCCCGGTGGTGCTCGCCCCGCCGCCCCCGGCCTTCCCCGCCGGCTACGGGGCCCCTGGTTACGGCCCGCCCGGCTGGCCCGGCGCGCGACCCGCGGGTCCCTGGCCGCCCGGTCACCACTGACTCCGGTCCCTGGCCGCCCGGCCACCACTGCCCCGGTCCCCGGCCGGCGGTCACCGCTGAGGCGGCGCCCCGGGTCGCCCCGTGGTGGTCCGGGTCGTCAGGTCATCAGGCTGGTGAGGAAGTCGCCGAGGCCCTGCGCCATCGCCATCAGCCCCGCCCCGATCGCCTTGAACATCTCCGCCGCGCCCTCCGGCCGGAACGCCATGAAGTAGATCAGGAACGCGACGCTTCCCCAGAGCAGCAGCTTCTTTACGAATACCGGCATCGTCCCTCCCCAGGGCCGGTGGTGCGGCTGGCTTCCCGGCCGGGAGCGCCGCAAACGACACCGGCACCCGCAGCCACGCGCGGCGGGGCGGGCGGGGAGGGCTCAGAGGTAGAGGCCGGTGGAGTCGTTCTCCACGCGCTCGGCGGCCACGGCATGCACGTCGCGCTCGCGCAGCAGCACGTACCCGCGACCGTGCAGCTCGACCTCGGAGCGGTCGTCCGGGTCGAACAGGACCCGGTCGCCCGAGACGATGGCGCGGACGTTCGGCCCCACCCCGACAGCGGTGGCCCAGGCGAGCCGCTTGCCCACGGCGGCGGTCGCCGGGATCACGATGCCGGCGGTGGAGCGGCGCTCACCCTCGCTCCCCTCCATCCGCACCAGCACGCGGTCGTGCAGCAGGCGGATCGGCAGGCCGGAGTCGAGATTCTTGTCGGCGGTCACGCCGGAAACGCTACCGTGTCCCGGTCGGGCGGCCGTGAGCGGTTACGCGCCGGGGGCGGGGGGCACCGGGTGGCGGAACTGCCCTACGGTGGCGTGGTCGGACGTATCCTGTCCGCCCACCGGGGCGGGCACGGCCAGGTTCTGAAGCCAGGAGGTGCGCTTGAGCCGCTTCGAGCGGGTACGCGGACGGCTCCGTCGCGCGTACGAGTCGGGCCGGAAATCGGTGCGCCCCCGTCGTACGGACCCGGTCGAGGCTCCCGAGTCGGCCGGGGTGGCCTCGCCGGCGTCCCCCGGGCCGGTGGCGGCGCCGTCGGCGACCGTGGTCGGGGCGGAGCCGCCCGCAGCGATGCACACCTCCACCTCCAGCCGGGACGACGCCGACGTGCCGCGCGGGCTGCGGATCGCCGCCGCCTGGTCGTGGCGGTTGATCGTGATCGGCATCGTCGCCTGGGCGCTGCTGAAGATCGTCGGCACCATCAAGATCGTGGTGATCCCGCTGGCGGTCGCGCTGCTGCTCTCGGCGCTGCTCGCGCCGGCCGTCGGCTGGTTGCTGCGGGCGCGCTTCCCCCGCTCGCTGGCGACCGCGGTGGTGCTGGTCGGCGGCCTGGCCACGGTGATCGGCACGCTGACCCTGGTGGTGAACGAGTTCATCCAGGGCGTGCCGGAGCTGAGCAAGAAGTCGTCGGAGGGCGTCCGGCAGATCCAGGACTGGCTCAAGACGGGCCCGCTGCACCTCTCCGACGGCCAGCTCGACCGCTACATCGAAGAGGGCCAGAAGTGGGTCAACGACAACACCGAGAAGCTCACCAGCGGCGCCCTCTCCACGGCCACGACGCTGGCCGAGGTGCTGACCGGCACGCTGCTGGTGCTCTTCGCCACCTTCTTCTTCCTGCGTGACGGCAGCCGGATCTGGCGCTTCCTGGTCCGGCTGCTGCCGGTGGCCGCCCGCTGGAAGGTCGACGACGCCGGCCGGGCCTCCTGGTCGACCCTGGTCGCCTACGTACGCGCGACCGTGCTGGTCGCCTTCATCGACGCGGTCGGCATCGGCATCTTCCTGGTCGTCTTCGACATCCCGTTCGCCTTCCCGCTCGCCGCGCTGGTCTTCCTCGGGGCGTTCATCCCGATCGTCGGGGCGACCCTGTCGGGCGTCGTCGCGGTCCTGGTCGCGCTGGTCGACAGCGGCCTGGTGACCGCGTTGATCATTCTCGGCGTGGTGATCGGGGTGCAGCAGGTGGAGGGGCACGTGCTCCAGCCGTTGATCATGGGGCGCGCGGTGGCCATCCACCCGCTCGCGGTGATCATCGGGATCGCGGCCGGCGTGGTGCTCGCCGGGATCACCGGCGCGCTCGTCTCGGTGCCGCTGATCGCCGTGCTGAACACGGCCGTCCGCCGGCTCGCCGCCCGCACCGTCCCGGACACCCCGCCCGACGCCGTCGTCGTCGCCTCCAAGGCCCCCTGACCCGCCTGGGCGGGTCAGACCTTGGCGAGGCGTTCGAGGGCGCCGCGGGCGACCTCCGGCCGGGTGGTGTACCAGAACGGCGGCAGCGAGCGGCGCAGGAAGGCTCCGTAGCCCCGCGCGGTCTCCAGCCGCGAGTCGAGCACCGCGACCACGCCCTTGTCGCCGGTCGACCGGATCAGCCGCCCCACCCCCTGCGCCAGCCGGACCGCGGCGATCGGCACGCTCACCGCGGCGAAACCGGATCCGCCGTTGGCGTCGACCGCGGCGGCCCGGGCCGCCGCGAGCGGCTCGTCCGGCCGGGGGAAGGGCAGCCGGTCGATGACCACCAGTTGGCAGGAGTCGCCGGGCACGTCGACGCCCTGCCACAGCGACATCACCCCGAACAGGCAGCTCGCCTTCTCCTCCCGGAACCGGCGTACCAGCAGCGGCAGCGCCTCCTCGCCCTGGAGCAGGACGGGCAGGTCGGTCCGCGCGCGCAGCAGCTCCGCCGCCTGCTGCGCGGCCCGTCGCGAGGAGAAGAGGCCGAGCGTACGCCCGCCGAGCGCGGTGACCAGCGCGAGCAGTTCCTCGCCGGCCGCGTCGGGCAGCCCGGAGACGCTGGGCCGGGGCAGGTGCGCGGCGACGTAGAGGATGCCCTGCCGCGCGTAGTCGAACGGCGAGCCGACGTCGAGCGAGCGCCACCCGGGCCCCGACGTCGCCGGCAGCCCGGGCGTGCCGGTCGCAGGACCAGGCGGCTCGCTCCCCGCCGACCCGGCGCGTCCGGTCGCCTCGCCGCCACCCGTGGCCCCGACCGGGCCGGCCCCGGCGGCCGATGTGACCCCGGCGCGCCCCGCCGGGTCGGTGCGGCCGGCGGAGCGGGCGGCGAGGGCCGCGGCGGCCGGTGACGGCGGGTCGGCCGGGGGCGCCTCCAGCCCGAGCGCCCGGGCCACCGTGTCGAACCGGCCGCCGAGCGTCAGGGTCGCCGAGGTGGCGACCACCGTGCGCTCGTCGTACAGGTGGGTGGCGAGGGTGCCGGCGACCGACAGCGGCGCGACCACCAGCGCCCGGCGGCCGGTGTTGTCGTTCTTCTCCACCCAGGCCACGTCGTGGTCGGCCTCCTCCAACAGTCGCTGGGCGGTGGCGGAGAGCTCGTCGAGCACCGCCTTGGCCTGTTGCTTGCGCACCGGATCGGGGTCGTCGGCCTTGATCTCGCCGATGCCGTCGAGCGCCGCCCGGGTGGCCGCGTCGAGCAGGGTGCACGCCTCGCGCAGCGCGGCCGGCAAGCCGGAGGTGATCCGCCCGGCCGGCGCCTCCGCCAGCCCGACCGCCAGGGCGTCGCCGGCCGCGGTGAGCGACTCGGCGGTCTCCGGGCGCAGCAGTGGGCGGGCCCGCTTCGCGGAGCGGTCGATCAGCTCCGGCACCAGCTCGGCCTGGGCGGCCGAGGAGACGCGGTCGGCCAGCTCGTGCGCCTCGTCCACGATGAGCAGCTTGTGCGGCGGCACGATGTGCCGGCCGGCGAGCATGTCCACGGCCAGCAGGCTGTGGTTGGTGACGACGATGTCGGCCTCGCGGGCCCGGGCGCGGGAGGCCTCGGCGAAGCACTCCGCGCCGAACGGGCAGCGGGCCGCGCCGACGCACTCCCGGGCCGGCATGGAGACCAACCGCCACGCCTGGTCGTCGACGCCCGGGTCCAGCTCGTCCCGGTCGCCGGTGTCGGTCTTCTCCGCCCAGTCGCGCAGCCGCTGGATCTGCTTGCCGAGCCGCCCCGCCTCGCCGAGCCACTTCGTGCCGCCGGCGGGGCGCGCCGCCGGGGCGTCGAAGAGCGTGTCCTCCGGCTCGTCCTCCGTGGAGTTGTCCAGCCGGGCCAGGCAGAGGTAGTGGTGCCGCCCCTTGAGCACGGCGAAGGTGGGCCGGCGGCCGAGCACCGGCTCCACGGCGTCGGCGAGCCGGGGCAGGTCGTGGTCGACCAGTTGGGACTGCAACGCCAGGGTGGCCGTGGAGACCACCACCGGGCCGTCCACGGTCAGCGCCGGGGTGAGGTAGGCCAGCGACTTGCCGGTGCCCGTGCCAGCCTGCACGAGCAGGTGCTCGCGCGCCCGCACGCACTCCTCGATGGCGGTGGCCATCTGCTGCTGACCTGGGCGCGCGGCGCCGCCGGGCACCGCGCCGACCGCGGCGGCGAGCAGCTCGGCCCCGCTCGGCCGGGAGCCCCGCCGGCGGCCTCCGGTGCGGGGCGAGGGGGCGGTGGAACCGGTGGCGAGGCGCGGAGTCACCGTGCGACGGTACCCGCCGCCGCCGACACCGGCCGTGCCGATCCGGGCGTGGCGTCGTCACGGTACGGAATCCCACGGGCCGAGTCCGGTAACTTCCGTGCGGCGACCGATGGGCGGTATCGGCTAGGGTGCGACTCATGCCGAGCGACGTGGTCCGCGTGATCTACCGCAAGTACGACGGCAGCGCCCACCGCGACTACCCGGCCCGCCGGCTGGCCGAGGACGACCTCGGCGTCTGGCTCGGCGTTACCGAGGGCACGAAGTCGGTCTACCACGGCCGGCCGTCGGTCGAGCAGATCCCGTTCGTGCTCCTGGTGCCCCACCAGGGCTGGTGGACCGGCATGTTCAACCCGCCGCCGCGCACCAGCGAGGTCTACTGCGACATCGCCAGCCCGGCCCGCTGGGAGGACGACCACACCGTCCACCTGATCGACCTGGACCTGGACGTGGTGCGCCGCCGGGCCACCGGCGCGGTCGAGCTGCGCGACGAGGACGAGTTCGCCGAGCACCGGGCCCGCTTCGGCTATCCGGACGACGTGGTGGCGGAGGCCGAGGCGGCGGCCCGGTGGCTCCTCGGCGCGCTCGGCGACGGCACCGAGCCGTTCGCCACGTCGTACCGGAAATGGCTCGCCCTGGTGGTCTGAGCCGGCGCGGTCGCCGTGGCCGGGCGCGCCCGAGCGCCGCCACCGACACGGCGGCCCACGGGGCACCGACGCGGCGTCCGGGTGCCCGTGACGCGGTGCCGGGATGTCGCCGACCCGGCGCCGGGGTCACCAGCGTGGCGGCCAGCCGTCTTCGGCCCCCAGCGGCGGCACGTCGCGCAGCTTCTCCGGGTTGAGCTGGTGGAAGATCCCGGTCACCCGGCCACCGTCCACCGCCAGGGCGGCGACCAGCCGCAGCGGCCGGCCGTCGGAGTACACCATCTCCATCTGCATCCCCAGCGCGCCGTCGACGAGCACCGGGCGGGCGCGCACCGTGGCGCTGTAGCGGCCGGCTCGGCCGAAGAGGCCCAGGACGAACCGGGCCACCGCGTCGACGCCGACCACCGGGCGGCGGGCCGCCGGGAAGTGGCCGCCGCTGTCGCCGATGAGGACCACGCCCGGGGCGAGCACCCGCACCAGCGCGTCCAGGTCGCCCGACTCGACGGCGGCGACGAACGCGGCGACGACCCGGCGCTGCTCTGCCGGGTCGGCGGTGTCTCGGGGCGCGTCGGGCGCCTGCACCGCCCGGCGGGCCCGGGAGGCGAGCTGGCGGGCAGCGGCGTCGGTCGTGCCGAGCGCCTCGGCGATCCGGGGGAAGGGCACGGCGAAGACGTCGTGCAGCACGAAGGCGACCCGCTGCTCCGGCGTGAGCCGTTCCAGCACCACCATGAGCGCCGTGCCGACCTGGTCGGTGCGGACCGCGCGCTCCGCCGGGTCGGGCGCGAAGCCGTCGGTGCGCGGGCCCTGGTCGAGCGGGGTCACCACGGGCTCCGGCAGCCACTGGCCGGGGTACGTCTCCCGCCGCACCCGCGCCGAGCGCAGCACGTCCAGGCAGATCCGGGCGCAGGCGGTGGTCAGCCAGGCGCCGAGGTGCCGGATCTCGGCGCGGGCCGCCGGGTCGGCGAGCGCGGCGGCGTACCGCAGCCAGGTCTCCTGCACGGCGTCCTCGGCCTCGCCGCGGCTGCCGAGCATCCGGTACGCGACCGCCAGCAGCCGCCCCCGCTCGGCCTCGAACTCCGTCGCCAGATCCCGCACCCGAACCTCCCAGCACCGATCCGTCGCCCCATTCTCCCGCCACCCCGTCCCACCCACCGTCCCGCCTCGACGGGGCGGGGCTGGTACGCGGTGCCGGCGGACCGCGAGTGGTACCGCGACCGGGCGGTCGCGCACCTGCTCAGGGAGACGTTCGGCACCCCTCGATCTGGGGTATCCGCCTGCCGGTTTCGACGTCCGGCGGGAACGGGAGCGGCTGCTGGGATCTGAGGGAAACGTCATAGGTGAACGGCAGGTGAACGACCGATGAATGTGGCCTGACCAGGGGGAGGCCGCGGAATTCCCGCTTCCGTCGTTTCCTAGCATTCCCAGTCGGGCATCCCTCCGGGCGGCCGTACCCTTCCACCGACACGACGAGGTCCGTGCTGTGAAGTTTTCCTTCCGCCCGAACGAGGGCGCCTTCTACGAGCTCTTCACCAGGGCCGCGCAGAACCTGGTGAAGGGCACCGAACTGCTCAACGAGCTGGCCCTGCCCGGTGTGGAGGTGCAGTCGGTCAGCGAGCGGCTCACCGAGGTGGAGCACGACAGCGACCAGATCACCCACGAGCTCTACAAGAAGATCAACTCCACCTTCATCACGCCGTTCGACCGGGAGGACATCTACCGGCTCGGCTCATTGCTGGACGACGTGATGGACCACCTCGAGGCGGTCGGCAACCTGCTCTACCTCTACGGGCTCACCAAGATCCCGTCGCTGCCCCGGGAGATGCACGAGCTGATCAACGTCCTCGACGCGCAGGCGAAGCTGACCGCAGAGGCCATGCCGCGGCTGAAGTCGATGAAGGACCTCGAGGACTACTGGATCGAGTGCAACCGGCTCGAGAACGACGGCGACCAGGCGTACCGGATGCTGCTGGTCCGCCTCTTCTCCGGCGAGTACGACGCACTGACCGTGCTGAAGATGAAGGAGGTCGCCGACGAGCTGGAGGCCGCCTGCGACTCCTTCGAGCACGTGGCGAACACCGTCGAGACCATCGCGGTCAAGGAGTCCTGATCCTGTGAGCCCCGAACTCATCGCCGTGCTGGCGGTGATCGCGGTGGCGTTGGCGTTCGACTACACCAACGGCTTCCACGACGCCGCCAACGCGATCGCGACCAGCATCTCCACCCGGGCGCTCACACCCCGGGTGGCCCTGGCCATGGCGGCGGTCGGCAACTTCATCGGCGCCCACTTCGGCGCCGAGGTGGCCAAGACCGTCGGCAGCGGCCTGGTGAAACTACCCACCGGGCAGGCCAGCCTCGGCATCGTCTTCGCCGGCGTGATCGGCGCGATCGTGTGGAACCTGATCACCTGGTACTTCGGCCTGCCGTCGTCCTCGTCGCACGCGCTGATCGGCGGACTGGTCGGCTCGACCGTCGCCGCGTCCGGCACCGTGCTCTGGAGCGGCATCGGGGAGAGCGTGATCATCCCGATGGTCCTCTCGCCGATGGTCGGCTTCCTGCTCGGTTACATCGTCATGATCGCCGTGCAGTGGATCTTCCGGAAGGGTCACCCCGGCAAGCTCAACCGGGGCTTCCGCTGGGCGCAGACCGCGTCGGCCGCCGCGATGTCGGTCGGCCACGGCATGCAGGACGCCGCCAAGACCATCGGCATCGTGGTGCTCGCCCTCTACGTGGGCGGCTACCAGAAGGACCCGAGCTTCATCCCGGAGTGGGCGTTCTGGACCTCGGCGGCCGTGCTGGCCGCCGGCACGTACGCCGGTGGGTGGCGGATCATCCGGACGCTCGGCCGGAAGATCATCGACCTGAAGCCGCCGGAGGGTTTCGCGGCCGAGACCGTGGCCAGCTCGGTGCTCTACTTCAACGCGCTGGTCCTCGGCGCCCCGATCTCGACCACCCACACGATCACCTCGGCGATCATGGGTGTCGGCGCCACCAAGCGGCTCTCCGCCGTGCGGTGGGGCGTGGCCGGCAACATCGTCGGCGCGTGGATCCTCACCTTCCCGGCCGCCGGCTCGATCGGCGCCCTGATGTACTTCCTGGCCCGCCCGCTCTTCAGCTGACGTGTAAGGAAGGGCCCCTTGTTAACGCATAGCGTTAACAAGGAGCCCTTCCTTACACGGCTCCCGGCAGCACCGCCCGGCCGGCCGTGAGACAGGAACTAGGCTCGGCGCATGACGATCCACGCCGACGGCTTCCCCGCACCCCCGGCGCTGGTGGAGCACGCCCGCCGGTTCCGCGCCGAGGGCGCCACCCCGGCGGCGCCCCGGGTCGCGGCCACCGTGCTGCTGCTCCGCCCGGCCGGCGACGACTTCGAGGTGTACCTGATCCGACGGGTCGCCGCGATGGCCTTCGGCGGGATGTACGCCTTCCCCGGCGGCGGAGTCGACCCCTCGGACTCGCAGGCACACCTGGACTGGGCCGGCCCGACGCCGGCCGGCTGGGCCGAGCGGCTGGGGCTGACCCCGGCGGCCGCCCAGGCGGTGGTCTGCGCCGCCGCCCGCGAGGTGTTCGAGGAGGCCGGAGTCCTGCTCGCCGGCCCCGACGCCGGGGCCGTGGTGGGCGACGTGAGCGGCGACGACTGGGAGGCCGACCGGGTGGCGCTGGAGCAGCGCCGGGGCGGCTTCGCGGGCCTGCTCGCCCGGCGCGGGCTCACCCTCCGATCGGACCTGCTGCTGCCGTGGAGCCGGTGGATCACGCCGGAGTTCGAGCCGCGCCGCTTCGACACGTACTTCTTCGTGGCCCTCCTGCCCGAGGGGCAGCGGACCCGGGACGTCTCCGGCGAGGCCGACCACACCCTGTGGATCCGCCCGGCGGACGCCCTGGCCCGGGCGGAGGCGGGCGAGCTGACCATGCTGCCGCCGACCCTGGTGACCCTGGCCCAGGTGGCGGCCGGCGGCGACCTGGCCGGCGTCGCCGCGGCGGCGGCGACCCGGGACGCCGCCACCCCGGTCACCCCGCGCCTCGACGTGCCCGACGACGGCGAACCCCGCTTCGTGCTGGCCTGACCGCCGCACCCGCGCCGCCGTGTGCCGGCACTGCCGTGCGCCCGGGTCCCGGACCGACGGGACGGGGGTCGGCCGACGGCCGTCGGGGTCGGGAGCCGGGGGCGCAGACGCCGACGGCGCCCCGCCCGGGACGGGGACGGGACGCCGGTGGGCGGGGACGGGGCCGGCTCAGCCGAAGCGGCCGGTGATGTAGTCCTCGGTCTTCTTCACCCCGGGGTTGCTGAAGATCTTCTGCGTGTTGTCGTACTCGATCAGGCGGCCCGGGTCGCCGGTCTTCTCGATGGAGAAGAAGGCGGTCCGGTCCGAGACGCGGGCGGCCTGCTGCATGTTGTGCGTGACGATGATGATGGTGAACTTGTCCTTGAGCTGGAACATCAGGTCCTCGATGGCCAGCGTGGAGATCGGGTCGAGCGCCGAGCAGGGCTCGTCCATCAGCACCACCTGCGGCTCGACCGCGATGGTCCGGGCGATGCAGAGCCGCTGCTGCTGACCGCCGGAGAGGCCGGCGCCGGGCTTGCCGAGCCGGTCCTTCACCTCGTCCCAGAGGTTGGCCGAGCGGAGCGCCTTCTCGGCCGCCTCGTCCAGGATCGACTTCTTGCGGACCCCGTTGAGCCGCAGGCCGGCCACCACGTTCTCGAAGATGCTCATGGTGGGGAACGGGTTCGGCCGCTGGAAGACCATGCCGATCATGCGGCGGACGGCGGTGACGTCGACGTCCCGGTCGTAGATGTCCTGGTCGTCGATGGTGAGGCTGCCCTCGACCCGGGCGCCGGGAAGCACCTCGTGCATCCGGTTGATCGATCGGAGGAAGGTGGACTTGCCGCAGCCGGACGGGCCGATCAGGGCGGTCACCGTCTTCGGCTCGACCGTCAGGTTGATGTTCTCGATCGCCTTGAAGGCGCCGTAGTAGGCGGTCACGTTCGAGGCTTCGATGCGCTTGGCCATGGTGGTGGTACCTCCGGGGTTCATCGGCCGAGCCGGTTGCGGCGGGCCAGCAGCTTCGCCGCGACGGTCAGGATCAGCACGAGGGCGACCAGGGTGAGTGCCGCCGTCCACGCCCGCGCCGGCGCGTACCGGGACGCGTCGCCCGCCTGCTGGTAGACGAAGAGGGCCAGCGACGACTGGTTGTTCTCGAACGGGTTGAAGTTGATCGCCGCGCCGCCGCCGGCGACGAGCAGCACCGGAGCGGTCTCGCCGGCCGCGCGGGCGATGGCGAGCATGACGCCGGTGACGATGCCCGGCAGCGCGGTGGGCAGCACGACCCGCAGGATGGTCTTCCACTTCGGCACGCCGAGGGCGTACGCCCCCTCGCGCAGCGGCGCCGGGACGAGACGCAGCATCTCCTCGGTGGAGCGGACCACGGTGGGCAGCATCAGCACGCTCAGCGCGAGCGCGGCGGCGAAGCCGGAGAAGCTCGGCCGGCCGTCGTTGAACCACGGCGAGACGATCAGCACCCAGAACGCCAGCACGAACAGGCCGGCGACGATCGACGGGATGCCCGTCATGACGTCCACGAAGAACCGGATCGCGAAGGCGAACCGGCCCCGGCCGTACTCGACGACGTAGATCGCGCAGAGGATGCCGAGCGGGACGGTGATCAGGGCGGCGATGCCGACCTGCTGCAACGTGCCGACGATCGCGTGGTACGCCCCGCCGTTCGGGTCGCGGGCGCCGATGTTGTTCATCGAGGTGAGGAAGAAGTCGCCGTCCAGCCGCTCGGCGCCCTTGCTGACCAGCGTCCAGACCACCGAGGCCAGCGGCAGGACGGCCAGCACGAACGCGGAGTGGATCAGCGCGCTCCAGGTGCGGTTGCGCGCCGACCGGCGCCCCTCGACCGCGTTCGCCGCGGCGAAGAGACCGACCAGGTAGAGCCCCGCGCCGAGTACCACGACCAGCACCGGGCCGCCGATGCCGGCGCCGTACACGACCGCGGCGGCGACCAGCAGCGCGGCCGCCGCGATGGCCGGTGCGGCGTACCTCGGCAGCCGCCGGGCCTTCAGGGTGGGCGGCTGGGCCGGCGGGCGGGTGCGGTGCGACGTGACGGTGGTGCTCATGCCGCCACTCCGCTTCGCTCCGTGGCGCCATGAGGCACCGATGCGCTGTGACGATGATTCGCTCGCTGACGCTCGCTCATGCGGCCGACTCCGTGAACTCCCGGCGGCGGTGGATGATCGCCCGCGCCGTGATGTTGACGATCAGCGTGATGGCGAAGAGCACCAGACCGGAGGCGATCAGCGCGCCCCGACCCGTGTCGTTCGCCTCGCCGAACGTGTTGGCGATGTTGGCGGCGATGGTGTTGCCGCCGCTCTCGATGAGGTTGAACGAGATGTTGAAGGTGATGCCGAGGGTCATCGCCAGGGCGATGGTCTCACCGAGCGCCCGGCCCAGGCCGAGCATCACCGCGGCGACGATGCCGGGGCGGCCGTAGGGCAGCACCGCGGTGCGGATCATCTCCCAGCGGGTGGCGCCGAGGGCGAGGGCGGCCTCCTCGTTGGCGGTCGGGGTCTGCAGGAACACCTCGCGGGAGAGCGACGTGATGATCGGCAGCACCATGATCGCCAGGACCAGCGCGCCCAGCATGATGGACTTCCCGAACGGGCCGTCGCCGCCGAAGATCGGGATCCACCCGAAGTACGTGTTCAGCCAGGCGGAGAAGTCCCGGACCGGGTTGATGAAGACGTCCCGGCCCCAGAGGCCGAAGACCACGCTCGGCACCGCGGCCAGCAGGTCGATCAGGAAGCCCAGCGTGGTGCCGAGCCGGCGCGGCGCGTAGTGGGACAGGTAGAGCGCGATCCCCAGGGCCACCGGCACCGCCATCAGCAGGGCCAGGGCGGAGCTGAGCACGGTGCCGAAGGCGAGCGCCCCGATGCCGAACTTCGGCTCCGCGTCGTTCGGGAACCAGCCCTCGAAGGTCCAGAAGCCCTCGGTGTTGGCCCGCAGCGCCGGCACGGCCTTGGCGATCAGGAAGACCGCGATCGCGGCGATGATGACCAGGACGGCGACGCCGGCGGCCAGGGTGAGGCCCCGGAAGGCCCGCTCTGCGCCGAACGCCCGGGCCCGGGGCAGCGCGCCACCGCCGCCCAGCCCGGCTCCGTCCGGGGTACGGGTGCTGACTGGTGGCTCGGCCAGACGCGCCGAGGCACCGGCGGGCCGCTCGTGACCTTTGGTCACGCGGGTCCCGCCGGTGCCGGCGTCGGCCGAGCGCTGAGGGGTTTCACCCATCTGCTCGCTCGCTTCGAGTTGAGGTGGTGGTGATGGTGTCGGTGAGGCGGGTCAGGCGAGGTTCTTGACCGCGGCCTCGACCTTGGTGCGGACCGACTCGGGCAGCGGGGCGTAGCCCAGCTCGGTGAGGTCGGCCTGGCCGGCGGTGCTGGCGGCGTGGCCGAGGAAGCCCTTGACCAGCGGCAGCTTGTCGGCGGCGAGGCCCTTGGTGCAGACGATCTCGTAGGTCACCAGGACGATCGGGTAGGCCCCGGCCTCCTTGGTGTTGTAGTCGATCTTCATCTTGAGGTCGTCGCCCTGGCCGACCACCTCGGCGCCGGCGATGGTCTTACCGGCCGACTCGGCGGTCAGCTCGGCGAACTCGCCCGCACCGTTGCCGACCTTGGCGGTCTTCAGGCCGCCGTTCTCGGCGTACGACCACTCGACGTAGCCGATGGTGCCGTCCTGGCCCTTGATGGCGCTGGCCACGCCGTCCGACTTGGCCGCACCGGTGCCGCCCGGGGCCTTCCACTCCTTGGCCTTGCCGAAGGTCCAGTCGGACGCGGCGGTCTTGGCGAGGAAGTCGGTGAAGTTGTCGGTGGTGCCGGAGGAGTCCGAGCGGTGCACCGCGTTGATGGCGGTCGACGGCAGGGTGGCGCCCGGGTTGTCGGCCTTGATGGCCGGGTCGTCCCACTTGGTCACCTTGCCTGCGAAGATCTTCGCCAGGGTGGCCGGCTTGAGCTGGAGGTTGTCCACGCCGTTGACGTTGTAGGCGATGGCGACCGGGCCGATGACCATCGGCAGGTTGATCGCGGCACCGCCGACGCACTTGGCGTTGGCCTGCGGCTGCTCCTCCTCCTTGAGGGCGGAGTCCGAGCCGGCGAAGTCGGCGGTGCCGGCGATGAAGGCCTGGATGCCGGCGCCCGAGCCGGACGGCTCGTAGTTGATCTTCGCACCGGAGCACTTCTGCTGGTACGCCTTGATCCACTCGTCCATGGCGTTCTTCTGCGCCGACGAGCCCTGGGCGTTCAGCGTGCCGGTGGCGCAGTCGGCGGCGGCGGCCGACCCGGAGGCGGAGGCGCTGCTCGCGGGCTCGTTGTTGTCCGAGCCGCATGCGCTGAGAGCGAGCGTCGCGGTAAGAGCGAGGCAGGCGAGAGTGCCGTGCCGCTGGAGCTTCACCTGAGGGGTTTCCCTTCACGTCTGACTTCGCACCCGGATTGGGGGCCCGGGGTGCCGGCGCTGACCGGCTGGTCCAAAAGTTAGGAGCGCCAGGTAGCCGGTTCGCCGGTCGCACGTGAACGCGAGGTGAACAGGTGCGGCAGTGCAGGTGACCGCTCGCTGAGGGTGAGTTGTCCGTTAAGTGAACTCGGATGCCCCTGTCGGAAGTATGGGGATTTTTCCGGTAGGCCGTTATCTCGCCGACGCGCCGCCGTTATCCGCCGGTGACCCGCTGGCCCGGGCGTGTCGGACACAACCGGACCTCACGGGTGCCGCCGCCCGGCCGCTGTCGAGCTGCCCTCACAGATGGGGCAGACGTGCCGCCGCAGACGGCCGAGCTTGGCGTGACGGATGGTCCCACAGATGGGGCAGCTCGACAGCGCCCACGCCACCCGACCCACCCGGATCTGCCGACAGCGGGTCGACGGGTCGCCACCCCGCAGCCGACACCACCCCAAAGCCACGCCGACGCCTCACAACGCCGCTTTGCGGACGCCTCGCCACAGCCGTACCGCACAACCGACATCCAGGCACGGACGTCACGCGACCACCGACGGGGTGTGGCCCGGCCGGTGTCGGTCAGGCCGACTGGTAGTTCACGTGCGCGGACCAGCGGGCGAAGCCGAGCCGCTCGTAGAGGGCCACCGCGGCGGTGTTCGACTCGTCGACGTAGAGCATGACCCGGTCCAGGCCCCGTCGGTCCCGCAGGTACGCCAGGCCGGCCGCCGTCAGCGCCCGGCCCAGCCCGCCCCGGTGCGTCGCCGGGTCCACCCCGAGGACGTAGACCTCGCCGATCCGGGCCGAGCCGGGGCGCTCGTGGACCTTCGTCCAGTGGAAGCCGACCAGCCGGCCGGTGGCCGCCTCGACGGCGAGCAGGAAGCCGTCCGGGTCGAACCACGGCTCGGCGAGGCGTACCCGCAGGTCGGCGGGGGACCAGCGGCCCTGCTCGGGGTGCTCGGCGAAGGCCCGCGCGTTGAGGGCGAGCCAGGCGTCGTCGTCGTCACCCGGCCGGAACGCGCGCAGCGTCACCCCGTCCGGCAGTCGGGGCTCGGGGATCGGCGCGGTCAGCGGCCGGCGCAGTTGCCAGAGCACCCGTGCCCGGCGCAGGCCCAGGTCGACGGCGAGGGCGGCGGCGGACGGGTGGTCGCCGTGCGCCCAGACCCGCAGCGGGCCGACGGCCGCCGCCAGCACGCCCCGGGCCAGCGCCCGTCCCGTCCCGCGCCGCCGGTATGCCGGGTGCACCGCCAACTCCACGCCGGTCCCGGCCTCGCCGTCGGTGGTGTCCAGGTGGGCGTACCCGGTCAGCGTCCCGTCGGCGGCCCGGGCGGTCAGGTGCACCGCGGCCGCGTCCGGGTCCCGCAGCCGGAGCAGGACGTGCTCGTCGAACGGGTCCGCCCCGTCGGTGTCGCCGGCGGCCCCCGCGAGCGCCAGTACGTCGGCGATCTGCGCGGGGCTGAGGCGGTCGGTCCGGGTCACCTGCTGGCTGGTCGGTGCGGCGCTGCTCATGTCGTCACCGTAGTCCGGTCGGCCGCCGGTCCCGCCGACCTTCAACCGGCCCGCCGGCTGGTGTAGCGGGGGTCACGCCGGCGGGCCGGGCGGGCGACCACGCCGGGCGGTCCGCCGAGCCTCACGTCGCGCCGTTGGGCAGCGCCGCCACCTTGAACCGGCTGGTCAGGGCCGGCAGGATCTCGTGCAGCGCGTCCACTGTGCCCTGTCGGTCGCCGCCGGCGTCGTGCAGCAGCACGACCGAGCCGGGTTCGACGCTGGTGAGGACCATCCCGGCGATCCGGTCGGCCCCCGGCGTCTCCCAGTCCGCCGGGTCGACCGTCCAGTGCAGCGGGGTCATCCCGAGTTCCCGGGCCACGGACACCACCGAGCGGGTCCAGGCTCCGCCGGGTTGGCGGTAGTACGCGATCGGGGCGTTCGGCACGGCCGCCCGGATCGCCTCGCTGGTACGCAGCAGGTCCGCCCGGATGGCGTTCGGCGACTGCTGACCGAGGGTGACGTCATGGTTCCAGGTGTGGTTGCACAGGGTGTGCCCGTCGGCCACTATCGCCCGGATCAGGTCGGGGTGGCTCTGTGCGTTCTCGCCCACCACGCAGAAGGTGGCCCGGACGTGGTGCTCGCGGAGCAGGGCGAGCACCTGCGGGGTGTACTGCGGGTCCGGTCCGTCGTCGAAGGTCAGCGCGACCTGCGACGTGCCGCTGGTGGTCTGCGTGCCGTACGGCCCGTCGGCCGCGGTCGGGGTGCCGCTCGGGGTGCCGCTCGGGCTGGCGCCGTCCTGCCCGGCCACCGCGGGCCCGGTGCTCCGGTCGTCGCCGGGCGTGGGCCGGTCGGGGTCGTCCGTCGGCGGCTGGTCAGCGTAGTGCTGGCCGGTGCTGGTCGTCACGTCGGAGGCGGGCCGGTCGGGGACCAGGCTGCGGCCGAGCGCGTACGCGGTGCCCAGCAGGGCGGTCACAACCAGCACGACGATGCCGACGGCGCGCACGGCGGAGGGGTCCCGGATAGTCGTGCCTGTCCGTGCCGAACCGTTGCCCCCGTGGTCGATGCGCACGCCGCCGCCCCCCTTTGCTAGCAAACCCGGCAGTCAGACTAAAACCGACGAGCTATGCCAAAGGTGGCGTACGCGAATAGTTCCCCGGAAGGGGAGGAGGGTCAGACGGGCAGCGGGGCGTGCTCCGACTCCGGCAGCGACCGGGGCGGCGGCACGACGAACTTGTAGCCCACCTGCCGCACCGTGCCGATCATCGACTCGTACTCGGAGCCGAGCTTCGCCCGCAGCCGCCGGACGTGCACGTCGACCGTGCGGGTGCCGCCGAAGTAGTCGTAGCCCCAGACCTCCCGCAGGAGCTGGTCCCGGGTGAACACCCGGCCGGGGTGCTGCGCCAGGAACTTCAGCAGCTCGAACTCCTTGTAGGTCAGGTCGAGCGGCCGGCCCTTCAGCTTCGCGGCGTACGTGTCCGGGTCGATGGTGAGCTCGCCGGCGCGGATCGAGCCGCCGGCGCCGGACGTCGCGTTGCTCAGCCGGCCGACCGCCAGCCGCAGCCGGGCCTCCACCTCGGCCGGGCCCGCCGAGGCGAGGATGACGTCGTCGACGCCCCAGTCCGCGTTGAGCGCGATCAGCCCGGCTTCGGTGACCACCGCGACCAGCGGCACGCCGAGCCCGGTGGCGTGCAGCATCCGGCAGGTGGCCCGGGCCTCGCTCAGCTCGGAACGGGCGTCGACCAGCACCGCGTCCGGGCTGGGGCCGGCCACCAGGGTGCGGACGTCGCGCGGCGCGGTGCGGACCGAGTGCGGCAGCAGGTCGAGTGCCGGCAGCACAGCGGATGCTTCGCCGGCGCGTGCGGTCACCAGCAGCAGGATCTCCACGATCACCTCCGTCCCGGCGGCCGTCGGCCGCGCGCGACCAGCGCTTTCCGCAGGGGGTGTGGCGCTGATGAACTTGCGTGGGTCCCGGCGTCGCTGACGGGCGGGTAGCGGCTTGAGCGTAACCGATGGCCCCGGCGTCACCTCCGCGTCCTTTCCCGTTTGCCCGGCTTGCCCATGATCGCGCCTCAGGTTTTAACGTTGCCGAAACCGTGACCTCCGCGCCGGCCGGCCGGTCTGGCACGATCGGGGCGTGTTTCCCTCCAGTTCGCCCGAGACCGGCCGCGACCCGTGGTCCGACGGGCCCCGCCCGGGGCCGTCGGGCCCGTCCCGTGGCCAGCCGCCGGCGCCGCGCACCGGGCCGGCCCCAGACGACGACGGCGCCCGCCGCGAGCGCGGCGGGCCGCGTCGCGCCCGCCGCGGTGGCGAGCCGCCGCGCCGGCCCGACGACGAGGCGGACGCCGAGCCGGACGAGGAGGTGGTCGAGCCGGTCGAGGTGCGCCGCCCGCTCGCGCTGGCCGTCGCCGGGTTCGCGGTCCTGCTCGGCATCGGCCTGGTGCTCGGGGCGCAGACCTCCGGCCCGGGCCACCGGCTGCCGTTCGCGGGCATCGTCCTCGGCGTGCAACTGCTCTTCGTGCTGGCCTGGACGATGGCCATGCGGCCGCCGGCGCTGCTGCTGGTCGCCCTGGTCAGCGTGGCCGCCGCGGTCGCGGCCGACGCCGCCGCCGTGCAGACGGACGTCGCCGGACTGGCGCCGCTGGGCTACGTCGCGGCGGGCGCCTTCCTCCTCGGGGTGCTCGGCCAACTCGTCCGGCGGGTCGACCGCGTGCGGGTGACCGACTCCCTGGGCGGCACCCTGCTGATCGTGGTGGGCGTCGTCGCCTTCGCCACCCTGATCACGCTCAGCCGGATCCCGGCCGGCACCCAGGCCATCACCGTCTGCCTCACCGCCAGCGGGGTCGCGCTCACCGTCGCCCGGCTCACCGACGCGGTGGCGCCCTGGCCACGGCTGGCACCGCAGGTGCCCCGGGGCGCGGCCGGCGTGGTCGGCGGCGCCATGGTCGGCACGCTGGTCAGCGCCGTCCTCGGCAGCTACCTGGTGACGCCCTTCACCCCCACCAGGGCCGCGATCATCGGCCTGGTCGCGGCGGTCGCCGCCGTGCTGGCCGACCTCGCCGTGGGGTACGCGGAGGCGGGCCGGCTGATGGCGGGGGAGCCGCCGACCATGTGGGTGGCCCGGCACATGCAGGGGCCACTCGGCGGCTTCGCCCTCGCCGCGCCGGCCGCGTACGCCATGTGCAAGCTGGTCCTCTGACGCGCGGTTGAGGATTTCCCCGTCCGGGTACCACCGATAGGCCGCTACGCGGCACCCCGGGCACTCACGACAGGAGGCGGCGTGGCGCAGGATCACACGTACGAGGAGCGGCCCCGTCGACGCGGGCGCAAGGTGCTCGTCACCCTCGTCGTCCTGCTGCTGGTCGTCGGCGGCCTGCTCGTCGTGGCCGACCGGGTCGCGGCCGGGGTGGCCGAGCGCGCCATCGCCGACCAGATCCGGCAGGAGGTCGCCAAGCAGGGGGCGCAGTCCTCGGCGCCGGAGGTCGAGGTCGGCGGCTTCCCGTTCCTCACCCAGGTGCTCGACGGCCGGTACGAGCGGATCTCCATCGGGCTGCGGGACGTGCAGGGCCCGGTGCAGGGCGACGTGGTCGCGCTGCCGAAGCTCGACGTGGACGCCCGCAACGTCCGCGCGTCGCTGGACACGATCCGCTCCGGGCAGGGTGACGTGGTCGCCGAGACGGTCGACGGCACCGGCACCATCAGCTACGACAGCCTCGCCAAGCTGCTCGACCGGCCCGGGTTGACCCTCGGCGAGCAGGGCGGCCGGCTCGCCGTCACCGCCCCGGTCGACATCCTCGGCCAGCGGCTCACCGTGACCGGCACCGCCGACATCATCGTCGGCAAGGAGGGGCAGGTGGCGCTGCGCTTCAACGACCTGAACGCCGAGGGGCTGCCGAACGTGCCGCTGGCCCGGGCGATGCTCAACAACTACGCCAAGAGCATCTCGGTCGACGTACCCCTGCCCGACCTGCCGTTCCAGCTCGCCATCCGGGAGGTCCGGCCGCTGCCCGAGGGGCTGGCGGTGACCGCGGACGCGAAGAACGTGCCGATCAACTCGGCCGCCGGCTGAGCCGCCGGCGGTCCGCCCGCCGGCGCGAGCGCGGGGGCGACGCGACCGGGAGTGACGGGCCGGTGGCGCGGCGGCGTCCCGGATGCTGGTCGGTCCGGTGGCGTCATCGGGCGTGGCTGATAGGCTCCCTGCCCATGGGGACGCTCCTCACCAAACGGCGCGCGGTCGACCTGTGCCGCGTGGCCACCTGCCTGTGTCGCCCCGTCATCTGACGGCGGGGCTGTCCTCGGCTGCCTGGCGCAGCCAGCGGCACTCAGGGTCCGCGTACCCCCGGTGCTCTCCCACCGAACGCCCGGCAGCGGCGCCGTCGCACGAACCCGTGATCCGTTTCTCGCTATGGGTCCCGCGCGTGGTGCGACAGTCATGTTCATCGCTCTCCGCGCGTTGGCTCACCATCCATCCTCACCAGGGAGTGATCTGATGAGTCGCGACACCGCACTCGTCTCGGCCGAGTGGGCCGAGAAGAACATCGACGCCCCGGGCGTCGTCTTCGTCGAGGTCGACGAGGACACCTCGGCCTACGACACCGGCCACATCGCCGGCGCGATCAAGCTGGACTGGAAGACCGACCTGCAGGACCAGGTGCGCCGGGACTTCGTCAACAAGAGCCAGTTCGAGGCCCTGCTCTCCGAGCGCGGCATCGGCAACGACGACACCGTCATCCTCTACGGCGGCAACAACAACTGGTTCGCCGCGTACGCGTACTGGTACTTCAAGCTCTACGGCCACCGCGACGTGAAGCTGCTCGACGGCGGCCGCAAGAAGTGGGAGCTGGACGCCCGCCCGCTGGTGACCGACGCGGTGACCCGCCCGGCGACGCAGTACGTGGCGCAGGAGCCGGACACCTCCATCCGGGCCTTCCGCGACGAGGTCGTGGCCGCGATCGGCACCAAGAACCTGGTCGACGTGCGCAGCCCCGACGAGTTCGCGGGCCGGCTGCTCGCCCCCGCCCACCTGCCGCAGGAGCAGGCGCAGCGGGCCGGGCACATCCCCACCGCGATCAGCGTGCCGTGGTCGAAGGCGGCCAACGAGGACGGCACCTTCAAGTCCGACGACGAGCTGCGCAAGATCTACGCCGACGCCGGGCTGGACGACAGCCGGGAGACCATCGCGTACTGCCGGATCGGCGAGCGCTCCTCGCACAGCTGGTTCGTGCTCCAGGAGCTGCTCGGGCACCGCAACGTGAAGAACTACGACGGATCCTGGACCGAGTACGGCTCGCTGGTCGGCGTGCCGGTCGCGCTCGGCGACGAGCCCGGGGAGGCCTGAGCCATGACCGCACCCACCGCTGCCGGCTGCGCCGCTCCCGACCAGGCCGCCCCGCTGCCCGCGAGCCTCGACCTGGAGAAGGAGACCGTGATCACCGGCGTCGTCCGGTCCCACGCGGGCGAGGCCGTGCCGGGCGCGTACGTCCGGCTGCTCGACTCGACCGGTGAGTTCACCGCCGAGGTGGTGACCTCGCCGGCCGGCCAGTTCCGGTTCTTCGCCGCGCCGGGCACCTGGACCCTGCGGGCGCTCTCCCGGCACGGCAACGGCGACACCGCCGTGACCGCCAGCCGGGGCATCAACGAGGTCGCCGTCACCGTCGCCTCCTGACCCACGCTCCGATCGGCCCGTGGCCCGCCCCCTCGCCGAGGGGGCGGGCCACGACCGTCTCCGGGCGCGTTCCACCGGCGTGACACGATGGCGTCGTGAACGGTGTCGTAGCGGCGGGGCAGGCCCCGCCCACCGGTCCCGACCGGCCGGCGTCCCGGCGGTGGCTGCCCTGGCTGCTCGCCGCCACCGTGGCCTGGGCGGTGTTGCTGACGGTGCTCACCTGGGCGTCGGTGCGGGACGACCCGCCGACCGTCCGGGAGCAGCGCAGCCTGGCCGAGGCCGGCCCGGTCGTCGACCGCGCGGCCGGCGAGTTGGTCGCGGCGGCCGGCGACACCGCCGTGCTGACCCCGCCCGAGATCGAGCGGGGCTGCCGGGTCACGCCGTTCGCCGACGGCGCCATCCTGACCCGCGGGGTGGACGTGTTCGTCCCCGTCGGCTTGGAGCGGGCCCTGCTGGAGCGGGTCGCGGACCGGCTCCCCGGGCACTGGCGGGCCGGCGTCCGGGTGACCTCGGATGCCGGCCCCCGGCTGCGCGCCGACGCGGGCGAGTTCGTCACCGTCGAGGGCACGGTCGCCGGGGACGGCCGGGTCCGGCTGACCGCCGACACGGGCTGCCGGCCGATCGGCGACGGCTACGCCGCGCCGGCGACCGGCACCACGGGCGCGGAGACCGAGGCCCTGGCGGTGGCGCTGCGGGCCCTCGGCGGCCCGGCCGGAGCGGCCCCCGAGGTGGTCGTCGCGCCCTGCCCCGCCGGCGGCGCCGCCCGCACCGCCCGCGCCGCCGCCGTCCCGGCCCCGCCGTCCCTGGCCGCCGCGCTGGCCCCCGTCGCCCGCGTCCCGATGCTGCAAACCCCCGAGGCGTACGCCTACCGGCGCGGCGGCGTCATGGTCATCGCCGGTCTCTCGGGTGACCGGGTCGCCCTCTCCGCCACCACCGGCTGTCCGGCCTGAGACCGGCGGTCAGTGGCCGGGAGCGTGGTCGTGCGGGCTGCGGCTGCGCCCGAGCGCGTCGACGTGACCCCAGCGGCCGGGGATGTCGAGCAGCTCGACCCGCCCCATTCCCTCGGGCACGGCGGGATCGATGATCAGGTGCTCGCCCTGCGGCTCCAGCCCCAGCATCACCCGTAGCAGCAGCAGCGGGGTGCCCGCCGACCAGGCCTGCGGGCTGCACGCGGTCGGGTACTCCACCGGGTACTCGGTGAGGCTCCGCTCGTAGCCGGCGAAGGCCTCCGGCAGCCGCCCCCCGAAGAACCGGGACGCGGCAAGCATCGCCTCGCAGATCTCGCTGGCCTCCCGGCGGAACCCGTACCGCCACAGGCCCCAGGCGATGATCGAGTTGTCGAACGGCCACACCGTCCCCACGTGGTAGCCGACGGGGTTGTACCGCCCCTGGTCGTCGGCGAGGGTCCGTACGCCCCAGCCGGAGAAGAGCCGCGGGCCCAGCAGGTGCTCGGCGACCCGGTGGGCCCGCGACTCGTCCACGATGCCGCTCCACAGCAGGTGCCCCATGTTGGAGCTGAGCGCGTCCACGTGCCGGCCGTCGGCGTCGAGGGCGAGCGCGTAGAACTCTCGTTCCGGGATCCAGAAGTCCCGGTTGAACCGCATCTTCAGCTCGGCCGCCTCCCGCTCCAGCCGGTCGGCGTACGCGGGGTCGCCCCAGAACGTCCGGGCCAGCCGCGCGCCGCGGATCTTCGCGTCGTACGCGTACCCCTGGAGTTCGCAGGTGGCGCGGGGGAAGCCGGGCAGCCGGCCGTCGTGGTAGGAGATCGAGTCCCAGGAGTCCTTCCAGCACTGGTTCTGCAGCCCCGTCTGCGGGTTGCGCGTCTGGTACCACAGGTATCCGGTCCCGAGCAGGTCGCCGTACGTGTCGATCCAGGCGAGCGCGGCGCGGGTCTGGGCCTCCAACTGCCGCACCAGCCCGGCGTCACCGGTCCACCGCTCGTACTCGTCGAGCAGGATCACGAACAGTGGGGTGGAGTCCGCCGACCCGTAGTACGGCGAGTGGGGCTGCTCCTCGAAGCCCGCCGTCTCGCCGTAGCGCAGCTCGTGCAGGACCTTGCCCGGCTCCTCGTCCCGGAAGTCGTCGATCCGGTAACCCTGGAGGCCGGCCAGCATCAAGATCGTCGCCGGGATCAGCTCCGGCAGGAAGGGCACCACCTGGAGCGAGGTGATGATGCTGTCCCGACCGAACAGGGTCATGAACCACGGGAGCCCGGCGGCCATCAGCCGCACGCCGAGGGTGATCGACTCGTAGCGCAGCGCCGCCAGGTCGGCCAGGCTCTGCCGGTACGCCCCGGCCAGCGGCTGGCAGTCGCAGCCGAGCTTCGGCGCCCGGGCGATCAGCTCGTCGTGCTCGGCCCGGATCGCGGCCGAGGTGCGGCTGCCCCCGTAGAGCGGCAGGCTGGCCCGGACGTCCTCGCCGCGCGCCCCGTAGACGACGGTGGCCACCCGCAGCCGGGTGCGCCACTCGCCGTGCGGGGCGAGGCGGATCCGGAAGGTCATGCCGGACACCTCGACGTGCGCGGGCGCACTGGAGCTGATCACCGTCTCGCGGTGGAAGTTCTCCCGGCGGTAGGTGAGGCGCAGCTCGTCGTCGCCGACGGTGGCGGTGGTGTGGCCGTGTTTCTGCCGGACGTGCTTGATCTCGAACAGGTCCGCGAAGTCGGCCCCCATGTCCAACCGGACGGTGAACTCCGTTTCCCTCCCGGCGTGGTTGAGCAGCGTCAGTTCCTCCTCGAAGCTGTCGCCGATGGACCGGCGCCGGATCACCGACACCTTCGCGTCCAGGTAGTGGGTCGGCTCGCCGGGGACGAGGAAGAAGCGGGTGCGGAAGGACTCCGCGTCGTCGACGCTGAGCGCGTGCAGCCGCTCGCCGTCGAGGGTCAACACCCAGGTGGAGAGGAACCGGGTGTCGAAGGAGAAGAGCCCCGTCGGGAAGTCGAGGGACGGCTCGATGTCGCCGTGCCGGTCGCTGACCAGGAAGGTGTTGCCGTCCAGGATGCTGACCGACTCCCTCACCGCAGCCGTCCGGCCTGCTCGCGGACGACCTCGCGGGGATCCCGGGTGCCGGGTGGGTCGGGGAAGAACCGGCGGAACGCCAGGAAGAGCACGACCTCGCCGCTGAAGCTGCTCTCGTTGCGCAGCACGCTCGAGATCGCCTGGGTCCGGCCGGTGACGAGCCGGTCGAACAATTCCTCGCTCGTGTACCAGATCGCGTCGGCCGGCCCCCGGTTGCGGCTGACGTCGATCGCGCCCAGCTGAAGCCGGACCAGCCAGTGCACCGTCTGGTTGCCCCGGGCGAGGTCGATCTGCATCGTCCCGCTGACCGGACTGCGCAGCACCTGCGGGGCGCGCGCCGGCAGTGATTCGAAGAACCGCTCCGTCGCCTCGGTCACATCTGAATCGTAGGCATTCGCCCGAAGTGCCGGGACGGTATCGAGGGGCGAGGGTCAGTAGACCAGCGCCTGCGCCCCCTCGGCCATCGCCTCCTCGACGAAGACCGCCGCGCCGGCGATGCGGACGCCCGGCAGCACGTTGTCCGGGCCGATGTCCCGACGGGCGGCGCACTGGGTGCAGGCGGTCACCGTGCCGGTCGTGAGGATCACGTGCAGCAGCTCGGCCAGCGGGGCCGAGTGTGGCAGCTCGAACTCCTGCGCCCGGCCCGGCAGCGCGAACCACGTCGACTCCCCGGTCAGCCAGAGCGACACGTGCACCCCGGCGGCGGCCGCGGTGGCGGCGACGGTGAATGCCTGGGCGCACCGCTCGGGGGCGTCCGCGCCGGCGGTGGCCTTGACGACGAGAGTGCGGGCCATGGGGCCCAGCATAGGATGGTCGCGATGGTTACCGAGATCGGGTTCGTCAGCCTGCTGGTCGCCGGCCTGGGCGCGCTCGCCGGTGGCCTGGTCTACCTTGCCGTACGCATATCGAGAGGACGTTGGTGAGCGCGAGGAGTGAGCCGGTCTTGCGAGCCCCGCAGTCGCGAACGAGGAGAGGCGGAGTGAACCGGTGAGCGACGAGAACCCCCTGCAGCCGCCGCCGTGGCTGAACGCGCCGCCGGTCGACCCGTACCCCTACGAGGAGAGCCACGACCTGCGGGTCGGCCCGAAGCTGCACCCGTCGCTGGACGGCCTGCTGCCGTACGTCGGGGTGTGGCGCGGCCGTGGCCGGGGCGGCTTCCCCACGATCGAGGACTTCGACTACGCCCAGGAGATCCGGATCAGCCACGACGGCCGGCCGTTCCTGTTCTACGAGTCGCGCGCCTGGATCCTGGACGAGCAGAGCCGGCCGGTCCGTCCGGCGGGCCGTGAGGTCGGCTGGTGGCGGCCGGTGATGGACGGCGAGCGGGTCACCGACGAGCTGGAAGCGCTGATGACCACGCCGACCGGGGTCATGGAGCTGCACATCGGCAAGCGCAAGGGCACCCAGCTCGAGTTCGTGACCGACGCGGTGGTCCGGACGGCGACCGCCAAGGAGGTCACCGCCGGTCACCGCCTCTTCGGCATCGTCGAGGGCGCGCTGCTCTACGCCCAGGAGATGGCCGCCGTCGGCCACGGCCTCTCGCCGCACCTCTCCGCCCGCCTCACCCGCGTGGCCGGCTGACCCGCCCGACCCGTCGCCCCTCCCCGGTCAGGGGAGGGGGAAGCCCAGCAGGGACTGGAGGGCCGGCGTGTGCGGGGAGCGGCGCAGCGGGACGTCGTCCAGGGTGCGGACCTCCGCCAGGCCACGGACGGACGAGGTGAGCCAGACGCCGTCGGCGGAGTGCAGCTCGGCCGGGGTGACGAGGCGCTCGTCGGCGCGTAGACCCAGTTCGTGGGCGTGGGCGAGGA
The DNA here is from genome assembly GCF_043204765.1 of Micromonospora sp. NPDC047730. Classification (NCBI taxonomy): domain Bacteria; kingdom Bacillati; phylum Actinomycetota; class Actinomycetes; order Micromonosporales; family Micromonosporaceae; genus Micromonospora; species Micromonospora sp. NPDC047730. Next base: position 137,437 of record NZ_JBIDCU010000008.1, read on the forward strand.
GCCAGGCGGCGGTCACGCCCGGCAGGACGCCCGTCTCGGCGGCGGGCACGGTGCGGAGGGTGTCGCCGGCCAGCCAGACCAGGTTGGCGGTCGGGCCCTCCAGGGCGTACCCGTCGGAGGAGACCCAGAGCGCGTCGTCCACCCCGCTGCGGGCCGCCCAGCGGCGGGCGGCGGTGCTCACCGCGTACGACGTGGACTTGACCCCGGCGGGCAGCCAGTCGAGTGCGGCGCGGGCCCGCGCCGCGACGCCGAGCGGCAGGGTGGCGACGGTGATCCCGTCCCGGCGGGCCGCCCGGGTCGCCGCCGGCACCTCGCCCAGCGTGGCGTGGACGCTCGGCGGGCCACCGCCCTCCGGGCCTCGGGTGCAGACCAGCCGCAGCGCGCCCTCGACCTCGGCCGGCCAGCCGGCGCTCACGGTCTCCAGCAGGCCGACCAGCACGTCGGTGGGGGGCAGGGGAAGCTCGACGGCCGTCGCCGCTTGAACCAGCCGGGCCAGGTGGGCGTCGCGCAGCCACGGACGCCCGCCCCGCAGGTGCATGGTCTCGAAGAGCCCGTCGCCGTGCAGCACACCCCGGTCGTCGCCGCGCAGCACCGGCTCCCCGGGCGGCACCAGCCCGCGCCCCGGCACGGCGATCCTCGACGCCACCATGACCGCCGAGCGTAGCGGCGGGCCTGCGTACCGCCGCCGCCCGGGCGGGAGGCCACCGCCCGCCCGACGCGGTCGCCGGTGGCGCGGGAACTCGACGGGCCGTTCGACCCGGCGGCCGGGGCGGTCGGGCGAACTATGATCGGACGGTGTCCGAATCCTCCCTCGCGGAAATGCTCCGCGCCCGTGGGCTGCGGCTGACGGCGCAGCGGCAACTGGTCCTCCAGGCCGTGCTCGACCTGGGGCACGCCACCCCGGAGCAGGTGCACACGGCCGTCCGGGAGGTGGCCGCGGGGGTCAACATCACCACCATCTACCGCACGCTGGAGCTGCTGGAACGGCTCGGCCTGGTCACCCACACCCACCTCTCGCACGGCTCGCCGACCTACCACGCGGCCGGCGAGGACCAGCACGTCCACCTTGTCTGCCGGGAGTGCGGCGCGATCGACGAGATCGATCCGGAGCTGCTGCGCCCGCTGGCCGACCGGTTGGCGCAGCAGCGCGGGTTCCGGGTGGACATCGGCCACGTCTCCCTCTTCGGCGTCTGCGACCGCTGCGAGAACGGGGACCGGAAATGATCGACATCGCGGGCGCGGTGAGCGTCGAGAGCATCGACGAGGCCAGCCGGGACCAGCCCGAACCGGCGCACGTGGCGGCCGGCGTCCGGGGGGTGGCCGCGCACTACGGCGACCCGATGCGCGAGCAGCGCACCCTCGAGACCGCAGTCGGCCTGGTCGACCGCTCGCACCGGGGCGTCGTCGCGGTGCCCGGCGAGGAGCGGATCGGCTGGCTGCACACCCTCACCACCCAGCACCTGGCGCAGCTCGCCGCCGGCCAGGGCACCGAGCTGCTGGTGCTCTCGCCGCACGGGCACGTCGAGCAGCACGCCATGGTGGCCGAGGACGGCATCACCACCTGGCTCGACACCGAGCCGGGCGCCACCACCGGCCTGCTGTCCTACCTGGAGAAGATGCGGTTCTTCAGCCGGGTCGAGCCGCGCGACGCGACCGGCGAGCACGCGCTGCTCTCGCTGGTCGGGCCGGAGGCCCCCGCCGCGGTGGAGACGCTCGGCGCGGCCGGGCTGGCCGCCCCCGACGTGGTCGCGGTGCCCGGCCCGAAGTTCCGCTCCGGCGAGGTGCCGCCCCGGCCGACCGCGCTGTACGACGTCAAGCCGCTCCCGGTCGGCGGGTGGGCGCGACGCGGCCCGCTGGGCGTGGACCTGCTCGTGCCCCGGGCCGCGATGGAACAGGTGGTTACCCAGCTGCGCGGCAACGGGGTGCCGGTGGCCGGGCTGTGGGCGTACGAGGCGGTGCGGGTGGCCGCCCGGCGGGCCCGGGTCGGGGTGGACACCGACCACCGGACGATCCCGGCCGAGGTGGACCTGGTCGCCCCCGCCGTGCACCTCGACAAGGGCTGCTACCGGGGCCAGGAGACCGTGGCCCGGGTGCACAACATGGGCCGGCCGCCGCGTCGGCTCGTCCTGCTGCACCTGGACGGGGTCACCACCGACCAGCCGCCGGTCGCCGGCACGCCGGTGACCCTCGACGGCCGGGCGGTCGGCTTCGTCGGCACCGCCGTGCACCACCACGAGCTGGGCCAGGTCGCCCTGGCCGTGGTCAAGCGCAACGTCGCCGACGACGCCCGCCTCCTCGTCGGCGAGACCGCCGCCGCGATCGATCCGGCCTAACACTCCGGCGGCGAAAGAATCTCTCCTTCGCGGCGCCGAGGCCGGAAAAGTTCCGGTCGACTGGCTCCCTGACCTCGGTCTAGGATCCGGGCATGACGACAGGGACGTTGATCACGGTTGCCCCCACCGGCGCGGAGTCGGCCAAGGCGGAGGTGCCGGCGCTGCCGGTGACGCTCGACGAGCTGCTGCTCACCGCCAAGGAGTGCGAGGCGCTCGGCGCCGCCGTGATCCACGTCCACATCCGCGACGACGAGGCGAAGCCGACCCTGGACCAGGGGCGGCTGCGGGAGACCGTGGCGGCGCTGCGGGAGAGCACCGACCTGATCGTGCAACTCTCCTCCGGCGGCGCGGTGACCGACCCGGAGGCCGACCGGCTCGCCGTGCTCGACGCGGGGCCCGACATGGCCTCCTGCACGATGGGCACGCTCAACTTCGGCGACGACGTCTTCCTCAACCGGTGGGAGTTCATCGTCGACCTGCACACCCGGATGCAGGAGCGCCGCATCGTGCCGGAGTACGAGATCTTCGACCTCGGCCACCTGACCGCGTTGCAGCGCCTGCTCGGCAAGTACGGCCTGCCGGCCGGCGGGCACGTGCACGTCGACTTCGTGATGGGCGTGCCGGGCGGCATGCCGGGCACCACCTCGGCGCTGGTCGCCGCCCACCAGGCGCTGCGCGACCTGCCCGAGGGCACGACCTTCTCGGCCACCGGCATCGGCCGCAGCACCATCCCGGTCATGCTGGCGTCGCTCTCGGCCGGCGGGCACCTGCGCGTCGGCATGGAGGACACGGTGACCTACGCCAAGGGCCGCCCGGTGGAGTCCAACATGCAGCTCGTCGCCCGGGCTGTCGGCTTCGCCCAGCTCGCCCAGCGGCCGCCGCTGACCACCGCCGAGGCGCGTGGGCTGCTCGGCGTGCCGGCCGCCGGGCGGTAAGCGGCGGCCCCGCCGGCACTCCTGTACGCCCGGGTGTCGACTGCCTGGTCACCCGCCCGCCGGGGGTGGCCGGGCGGTCGGTACCGTCCACACCGTGGGAAAGACGTACGAGGGCGGCGTGCCGCTCGCCGAGGTGGTCCGGTCCGGGTTCGTCGAGGGCGTGCACCGGGGTTCGGTGGTGGTGCTCGACGCCGACGGCGCGTCGGTGGCCGGTGCCGGGGACGTGACCTCCCCGGTCTTCCCGCGCTCGTCCAACAAGCCGATGCAGGCGGTCGGGATGCTCCGCGCCGGGCTGGCGCTGACCGACCCGGCGGACGTGGCGCTGGTCGCGGCCAGCCACGCCGGGGAGGACTTCCACCTGGCCCGGGTCGGCGCGCTGCTGGCCGGCGCGGGGCTGGACGAGTCGGCCCTGCACTGCCCGCCGGACCTGCCGGTGGGTGAGGACGCGCGGGCCGCCGTGCTGCGCGCCGGCGGCGGTCCCACCCGTACGCAGATGAACTGCTCCGGCAAGCACAGCGGGATGCTGCTGACCTGCCTGGCGGCCGGCTGGCCGCTCGACGGCTACTGGCGCCCGGAGCACCCGTTGCAGCAGCGGCTCCGCGACGCGGTCGAGGAGTTCGCCGGTGAGCGGGCGGCGGCGGTCGGGGTGGACGGCTGCGGCGCTCCCGTGCTCGCGGTGTCGCTGACCGGCCTGGCCGGGGCGTACCTCCGGCTGGTCTCGGCGGAGCCCGGCTCCGTGCCCCGGACGGTGGCCGACGCGATGCGCGCCCATCCGGAGATCGTCGGCGGCACCCAGGCCGACGACACCCGGCTGATGCGCGGCGTCCCCAGGCTGCTCGCCAAGGTGGGCGCCGAGGGCGTCATCGCCGCCGCGGTGCCCGGGACCGGCGCGGTCGCCGTCAAGATCGACGACGGTGCGGGCCGGGCGCGGATGCCGGTGCTGGTCTCCGCCCTGCGCCGCCTCGGCCTGGACGCCCCGGTGCTGGCCGAGTACGCCGAGGTGCCGCTCTTCGGCGGCGGCCTCCCGGTCGGCGCCGTACGCCCCGTCTGGTAGCCGCCGCCGCGCGCCCTGCCCGGCGACGCCGCGACCGACGGTCACCCGCCGACGCCGGACGCCAGCCCGGCGATGCCGCGAGGGTCAACCGGCGACGCTGCGACGGTCAGCCCGGCGATGCCGCGACGCCCAGCCCGCCGACGCCGGACGCCCGGCCGGCGCCGCGACGGTCAGCGCACCGACCGCCGAGCACCGGGCCGGGTCGGGCGTCAGGGCAGGAAATCGAGCAGGGCGGCGTTGACCGGGGCGGGACGCTCCAGCGGCAGCAGGTGGGCCGCGTCCGGCACGTCGGGCAGGCGGGTCGCGCCCGGTGCCTCGGCTGCGATCCGGTCCGCGAGCCGGTTGATGTCGGGTACGTCCGCGGCGCCGGCGGTGACCAGGACCGGCACCCGTAGCTCGCCGAGGCGCCCGATCGCGGGCGGGTCGAGTTCGGCGACGTCCACCGCGCTGAGGGCCTGCTCGGCGGCGAGCGCCCGCCGGTCCATCTCGACGGCGAACGCGACCAGCTCCGGGTCGACGTCCTCCGGGCGGCGTCCGGGGCCGACCACCCAGAACCGCACCTCACCGGCGGCGCTCGCGGCGAAGTCCTCCGGGTCGACCTCGCCCACCAGGGTGTCCCAGAGGCCGTTCGCCTCCTCGGACCACTCGTGCCCGGAGACGGCGGTGCCGAGCAGGGCGAGCGCGGTCACCCGGTCGGGGTGGGCCAGTGCGGTGTCGATGGCGACCGCGCCGCCGAACGAGCAGCCGACCAGGGCGGCCCGGGGGAGGTCGAGCGCGTCGAGCAGCCCCGCCACGTCGTCGTGGTGGGCGAACGGGGCGGGTGGCAGCTCCGAGTCGCCGTAGCCGCGCAGGTCCAGGGCGATCACCCGGTGCCGCTCGGCCAGCGGGCCGATCTGTCCCCGCCACATCCGGCGGTCCGCGATCCCCGCGTGCAGCAGGACGACGGGGGTGCCGCTACCGGTGTCGTCGTACGCGAGCAGCGCGCCGTTCACTTCGATCTTGGTCATCGCAGGAAGGTACGCAGGTGGCGATCGGGCACGCAACTTGCACACGTGAGACCTCGCTAACTCTGGTTAGCACTTTGCTTGCAAGAGCTAGCGGGGCGGGCTACCGTCGGGGTATGGCCACTGGTAAAGACCTTCCCGACGTCGGCGGGTTCATTCGCGATCTGCGCCGCAACGCGAAGATCTCGCTCCGACAGCTCGCCGAGCAGGCGGGGGTCAGCAACCCGTACCTCAGCCAGATCGAGCGCGGCCTGCGCAAGCCGAGCGCGGAGGTGCTCCAGCAGCTCGCCAGCGCGCTGCGGGTCTCCACCCCGGCGATGTACCTGCGCGCCGGGCTGCTCGACGACAAGGAGGGCCAGGGCGTGCTCGCGGCCATCGCGGTCGACCCCGACCTGACGATGGCGCAGAAGCAGTCCCTCACCCAGATCTACGAGACGTTCCGGCGGGAGAACGCGCGGCTCGTCGAGGCGACCGCGGCGGCCGCCGGCGCCACGCCGGAGGGCGCCACGCCGGAGGGCGCCATCCCGGGCGCGCCCGAGGCCGCCGAGGCGCCGGACCTGGCCAACCTCGCCGCCACCGGGCCCACCACGCCGGAGGGCACCCCGACCGAGGCCGTCCTCGAGTCGGTCGCCGTCACCGAGGCCGGCCCCGCCCCCGCTCCGACCGACACGCCCGAGAAGAAGGCCGCCCGCAGGGCGGTCCGGAAGGCCGCCGACGCGGCCGAAGAGGAGAAGTGATGACCCAGCCGAAGACCCACCGCATCCCGGCCCCGATCTACGCCGCCGCCGGCGCGGGCGAACTGGCCCTCCAGCAGCTCCGCAAGCTTCCCGCCGTGGTGACCGACCTCGGCACCAGGGTCGTCGCCGACCTGGGCGGCAAGGCCGTCGTCACCGGCTTCGAGCTGCGGCAGAAGGCCAACGACACGCTCCGCACGGCGAACCTGACCGCCAGCGGCCTGCGGGAGAAGGCCGCCTCGTCCGACCTCGACCTGAAGCGCCTCCGCGAGGCGGCCGACCTCGACAAGCTGCGCGAGGTCGCCGACCTGAACAAGCTGCGCGAGGTCGCCGACCTGGACAAGCTGCGCGAGGTGGCGACCCGCAACGCCGCCGTGGTGGTCGCCGGCGCCCAGGCCGCGCAGGAGCGGGCGCAGGCCGCGTACGTCGCGCTGGTCGCCCGGGGTGAGCGGGTCGTCGGCGCCGGCGTGCTGGAGGCCGCCGAGACCGTGAACGCCGACATCGAGGCCACCGAGGCCGAGGTCGAGCCGGCCGGGACCGCCGCGAAGCCGGCCGCGACGACGCCGACCACCCCGACCACCGCCGAGGTGCCGACGCCGGCCGACGTGGCCGAGGTCGTGGAGGCCAAGCCGGCCGCCGCCAAGAAGGCGACCCGGGCGCCCCGGGCCACCAAGGCCGCCGCCAAGCCGGCCGCCACGCCGTCGGCGAAGCTGCCCCGGGCCACCAAGCGGACCCGCCCGGCCGCCGAGTAGTCCCGCTGCGCCGGCGACCCCGGAGGCGTCCTGTCGGACGTTTCCGGGGTCGCCGGCATAAGCTTGCCGTCATGGCCCACGCCGCGCCGCTCTTCGCCTTCGAAGTCCGCTACGTGATCGAGCTGATCCTGCTCGTGTTCGCGTTGATCGTGCAGGGCGTCGCCCTGGTGCACGCCATCACCCAGCGCTCCGACGCCTTCGCCGCCATCGGCACCCTGCCCAAGGGTGGCTGGGTCGCCATCCTCGCCGTCTGCCTGGTGCTGACCCTGCTCGGCTTCGGCCCGATCAGCCTCTTCGGCCTGATCGGCATCGCGGCGGGTCTCATCTACCTGCTCGACGTCCGGGTCGGCCTGCGCGACCTGAGCGACGGCAGAGGGTTCTGGTGAGAGGTTTCCGCTGGCCGCCCCCGCCGGACGGCGGGCCCCGCACCTGGGGGCCCGGCCCCGGTGCCCCACGCACCGGCAGGCCGGCCCTGCCCGAGCCGGAGACCGAGCTGGTCGCCACACCGCACGGCGTACGGCTGGAGCAGCTCGTCACCGGCGCGGGTGACCCGACCACCGTGTTCGCCCACGGCCTGGGCAACGGCATCGCCACCACCCGGCCGTTCGGCAGCGGGGTGACCGGCCGCAAGCTCTTCTTCCAGTTCCGCGGGCACGGCCGCTCCGACGCGCCACCCGGCCCGTGGAGCTACCTGGACCTCGCCCGCGACCTGCGCGCGGTCGCCGACCTGGGCGGCGCCACCCGGGCCTTCGGCGCCAGCCTCGGCGCGGGGGCGCTCTGCCGGCTGCTCGCCGAGAGCCCCGAACGCTTCGACCGGCTGGTCTTCTTCCTGCCGGCGGTGCTGGACCGGCCACGCGGCGAGGTCGCCCGGGCCCGGCTGACCGCGCTGTTCGACGCCGTGGAGAGCGGGGACGCCTCCGCCGTCGCCGACGTGGTCCAGGCGGAGCTGCCGTCGGCGGTACGCAACACCCCGGCCGGCTGGGCCTACCTGCGCCAGCGGCTCGACCAGCTCCTCCGCGACGGGCTCGCCCCCGGGCTCGCCAGCCTGCCCGAGCAGGCGCCGCTGCGCGACGCCGGGTCGCTGGCCGCGGTCACCGCGCCCGCCCTGGTGATCGGCTGCGCCGGCGACGACCTGCACCCGGCCGAGGTCGCCGAGCAGCTCGCGGCCACACTGCCCCGGGCCACACTGCACGTGTACGACCGGCCCGGCGTCCTCTGGACGGAACGCGCAGACCTGCGCAGCCGGATATCCGCCTTCCTCAACGAGTAATGTGCCCTGACATGGGCGTCACACACCACGGTCGTACGCACCGGCTGGACCTCGCCGACCCGACGCTGCGGGAGTGGGAGTGCACCGTGCTGCACGCCGACCCGGAGCAGGGGATCGTGCTGGACCGGTCGGCGTTCTACCCGGGCGGTGGCGGACAGCCGCCGGACCACGGCGTACTGCTCTGGCAGGGGGTGCAGACCCGGATCGTCGGCACCCGCAAGGGCGACGACCTCTGGTTGATCCCGGCCGAGGGCGACCCGCTGCCGCCGGCCGGCACCGCGGTGACCGGTGCCGTCGAGGACGAGCGGCGCACCCGGCTGATGCGGACCCACTCCGGGCTGCACGTGCTCTGCGGAGTGGTGTTCCGCGACTTCGGCGCGCTCGTCACCGGCGGCAACATGGAGCCGGGCGAGGCCCGGATGGACTTCAACCTGCCCGAGGTACCGCCCGACTTCAAGAGCCGCATCGAGGAGCTGGTCAACGCCGAGGTGGCCGCCGACCGGGCGGTCGCCGTGCGGGTGCTGCCCCGGGCCGAGGCGCTCGCCCTGCCGGACATCATCCGGACCCAGTCCAACCTGATCCCGCCGAGCGAGCAGGAGGTCCGGATCGTCGACATCGTCGGGCTGGACGTCCAGGCCGACGGCGGCACGCATGTCGCGTCCACCGCGCAGATCGGCAAGGTGCAGGTGGTCAAGGTGGAGAGCAAGGGTCGCGCCAACCGTCGCGTCCGCGTACGGCTGACCGACTGATCCGGTGGCTCCCGGCGCCGGACACCGACGCCGGGAGCCGAGCCGTCACACCAGGTCGATCCGCTCCCGCTCGATCGGGTAGCCCGCCCTGGCGAAGGTGGCGGCCATCGGGTGGTTCGTCTGGTCGGTGGCCGCCACGATCTCCTTCATTCCCGCCTCGACCAGCAGGTTGGTTGCCTCGACCAGCAGGTCGTACGCGTACCCGTGCCCGCGCTGCTCGGGCACCACGCCGACGAAGCCGACGATCGGGTCGCTGTGGTTGCGGGCTGGCACGGTGACGCCGACCAGTTCGCCCTCGGGCGTCCAGGCCAGCCGCCACCAGTCGCGCGGGCTCGGCAGCCAGCGCAACAGGTCGAGTTCCTCCTGCGCCGCCGCGTCCGGCCCGTGCTCGGCGGCGGTGTGCCGGGTGTGCGCGTCGAGGCTCCCCTCGCCCACCCGGCGCAGCACGTCGAGGATCACGGCGTCGTCCGGCTCCGGTCGGAACTCCAGCCGGCCGGGGCGGGCGGGCAGCCCGCGCTCCGGCTTCCAGCGGTAGCGGTACCGCTCGACGAGCACCGACATGCCGGCTGCCGTAGCGGCGTCGATCCGGGCCTCGGCCTGGGCGCGGACTGCCGGGTCGTCCCGCCAGCCGGGCGGCAGCGAGAGCGAGTACTCGGCCCGCAGCGGCGCGGTCCGGAGCAGCCGGACCGCCGCCTCCCGGTCGGTGAAGTCGAACCAGTCGAGGGCCAGCGGCGCGGCGTCGTCCGGCCCGCCCCACCAGGCGGCGCGGGCCACCACCACGTCGCCGCGCAGGGCCACCCAGCTCCACTCGGGACGGTACTGGCCGTCGGTGGCCATGTCGGAGTAGTTCTGGCCGAACGCGGCGCGGCCCACCAGCCCGGGGTCGGGCAGCGAGTCGAACAGTTTTTCCTCGCCCACGGTGAGTGGGCGGATGACCAGGTCGGTCATGGGGATCCTTCCGGGTGTGACGTGCTCCCGGGTCAGGACCGTGGCGTCCTCGCGGCCGGGTGGGAGCACAGCGATGTCGTGATGAACACGGTGCCCACCTCCCTTCCAAGATCGAGGACGCCCGAGCAGGCTAGCAATGGCCACCGGCCGGTCCAACCGAATTTCCGGCCCGGTCCTCGAATGCCCCGCCGCCCGCCGCCCGCCGCCCGCCGCCCGCCGCCCGCCGCCCGGGTCAGGGCGCGGTCAGCTCGGGCGGCAGGTGGGCGGCGCGGACGTCGAGCAGCCAGCGTTCCACGGTGGCCTCGTCGGGGCGGTCCGGCAGCGGGGAGCGGGCGCGGTCGAAGTCGCGTTCCGTCTCGGCGAGGAGCGTGCGCGCCTCCTCCAGTTCGCCGTCGGCCACCCGTTCGCCGAATGCCCGGAACCACCCGGGGTCGGCGAGCCGGATCTCCAGCACGCCGGTCGTGTAGAGCAGCCGGCCCTGGTGCACCAGCCGGGCCAGGTGCCGGGCGTGCTTGGCGGTCCGCCGCCGCGTGTCGGCCGAGAACGTGCCGTCGCCCCGGGACTCCAGCTTGCGGAACTGCTGGCCGGCGTAGCCGAGGTAGGCGTCGCGGACGCGGGGCGCGCTGAGGAACGCCGACCGGATGGCGATCAACCGGTCACCGAACTCCGTCCGGGTCTCGTAGCAGTCGTCCGGCAGCCAGGCCAGCTCGGTGGCGGTCGGGTTTCCGCTCAACGCGAGTCGGCACCACTTCGCGGCCTCGTGCAGGGTCGTGTCGGGGGCGGTGGTCACCACCGACTCGCGGGGCGGGCGCAGGCCGTGGAACGCGACGGTGGGCGCGGCGAAGACGCCGATCCGGTCGACGTCGGAGCCCGGCCCGGCCAGCCCGTACGCGACCGAGCCGACGATGCCGGAGAGCAGCAGGTGCATGCCGCCGAGCATGACGCACGGCCCCGGGTGCGGAAAACCGGACTTCCGCTGTCAGGTATTGCTGACAGGCTGGCGGGCATGACGACACCGCTGACAGGGAAGATCGCGCTCGTCGCCGGGGCGACACGGGGCGCCGGCCGGCAGATCGCCGTCCAGTTGGGCGCTGCCGGCGCCACCGTCTACGCCACCGGCCGCAGCACCCGGGCCGGCCGCTCCGAGATGGACCGGCCGGAGACCATCGAGGAGACCGCCGAGCTGGTCACGGCGGCCGGCGGCACCGGCATCGCCGTCCGGGTCGACCACCTCGTCCCCGAGCAGGTGCGCGACCTGGTCGCCCGGATCGACGCCGAGCAGGGCCGACTCGACGTGCTGGTGAACGACATCTGGGGCGGCGACCCGCTGATCACCTGGGAGAAGCCGGTCTGGGAGCAGCCGCTGGACGCCGGCTTCCGCACCCTGCGGCTGGCGGTCGACACGCACATCATCACCAGCCACTTCGCCCTGCCGCTGCTGGTCCGCCGCCCCGGCGGCCTGGTGGTGGAGGTCGGCGACGGCACCAGGGAGTACAACGACGCCAACTACCGGCTCTCGGTCTTCTACGACCTCGCGAAGGTCTCCGTGAACCGGCTCGCGGCGAGTTGGGCGCACGAGGTGGGGCCGCACGGGTGCACGGCCGTCGCGCTGACCCCGGGCTGGCTCCGGTCGGAGGCGATGCTGGAGCTCTTCGGGGTCACCGAGGAGAACTGGCGGGACGCCCTGGACAAGCAGCCGCACTTCGCCATCTCGGAGTCGCCGGCGTTCGTCGGGCGCGCGGTGGCTGCCCTGGCCGCCGACGAGGACCGGGCCCGCTGGAACGGCCGGTCCGTGTCCAGCGGCGAGCTGGCCAAGGTGTACGGCTTCACCGACCTCGACGGCAGCCGCCCGGACGCCTGGCGGTACCTGGTCGAGGTGCAGGACCCCGGTCGGCCGGCCGACGTCACCGGCTACCGCTGACCGTCGGCGTCCGCCCGCGCCGTCCCGGGCCGAGGCCGCGTCGCGTAGAGCGCCGCGGCGCGGGACGTGGCCTCGGCCAGTCGCGCCCGCAGCCCCGGCGGGTCGAGTACCTCGACCTCCGGCCCCAAACCCAGCAACTGGCTGTACGCCACGTCGACGGACTCGACGGGCAGCCGGGTCGTCACCCAGCCCTGCCCGTCGGGACCGTCGGCGGCGGCGACCGCCTCGTCGTACGCGAAGGGGGCGTCGGCCAGGTGCCGGAGCTGGCGCAGGCCGGCGGGGCTCAGCCGGACGGTGACCCGGTCCCGCAGCATGCCCCGGAGGAACGCCTCGGCCTGCTCCCGCCAGTACCGGGCCAGGTCGAAGCCCTCGTCCCGGTCGAACGTCTCCCCGCGCACCGCGACCTCGGTCACCCGGTCCACCCGGTACGTGCGCACGTCGTCGCCGACCCGGCCGACCAGGTACCAGACGCCGCTCTTGAGCACCAGGCCGTACGGGGACAGCTCCCGGGTGACCTCGCGGTCCCCGCGCCGGTAGCGCAGCTCGACCACCCGGTCCCGCCAGACCGCCCCGGCCAGCTCGGTCAGCCACGGCGGCGGCCCCACCTCCCGGAACCAGCCCGGCACGTCCAGGTGGAACCGCTGCCCGGTGCGGGCCGGCGCGTCACGCAGCGCGGGCGGCAGCGCGGCCAGCACCTTCAACTCGGCCGAGGCCACCGCGTCGGCGAGCCCCATGTCGCCGGCCGGCCCGCGCAGCCCGGCCAGGAAGAGCGCCTCCGCCTCGTCCCGGGTCAGCCCGGTCAACCGGGTCCGGTAGCCGCCGAGCAGCCGGTAGCCGCCGGTTCGCCCCCGGTCGGAGTAGACCGGCACCCCGGCGGCGGAGAGCGCCAGCACGTCCCGGTAGACGGTCCGCTCGGACACCTCCAACTCCCGCGCCAGCTCGGCCGCGGTCATCGTCTCCCGCGCCTGGAGCAGCAACACCAACGAGATCAACCGGGCCGCCCGCACCCGTCCATCCTGCCCCGGTGCCGTACGACCGCTGTCGGGGCATCGGCCGTCGGCGACCACTAGGCTCTGCGGTCGTGAACGCACCCCGTATCGCCGCGCCCGTGACCGGCGCCGTCGGCCGGTTCTTCACCGGCGTGGGCCTGCTCCTGCGCGGCCTCGGCCTCTACGTCCGCAGCCCCGGGCTGATGCTGCTCGGTATCGTGCCGGCGCTGATCTCCGGTGTGCTCTTCGTGGCCGCGTTCGCCACCCTGGCGTACTTCGTCGACGACCTGGCCGCGCTGGTCACGCCGTTCGCCGACGACTGGTCGGCCACCTGGCGCAACCTGGTCCGGGTGGTCGCCGGGCTGGCCTTCCTCGGCATCGGCGGCCTGCTCGCGGTGGTCAGCTTCACCGCGGTCACCCTGGTCATCGGCGACCCGTTCTACGAGAAGATCTCCGAACGGGTCGAGGAGCGCCTCGGCGGCACGCCCGGCGCGGTCGACGTGGCGTTCTGGCCGTCGCTGCGGCGCAGCCTCGCCGACTCGGTACGGCTGGTGGGCCTGTCGGTGCTGTTCGGCATCCCGCTCTTCGCCGTCGGGTTCGTCCCGGTGGTCGGCCAGACCGTGGTGCCGGTGATCGGCGCGGCGGTCGGCGGCTGGCTGCTCGCCGTGGAACTGGTCGGCGCCCCCTTCTACCGGCGCGGGATGCGGCTGCCGGAGCGCCGGTCGATCCTCAAGGCGGACCGGCCGACCACGCTCGGCTTCGGGGTGGCGGTCTTCGTCTGCTTCCTGATCCCGCTCGGCGCGGTGCTGGTCATGCCGGCCGCCGTCGCCGGGGCGACCCTGTTGGCCCGCCGCTCGCTAGGCCAGCCCATCACGGCGGGCTGACGCGTGCGGGGCCGTCAGGACAGCTCGCGCAGGCAGGACCAGCTCGATCCGACCGGGCGGTAGCCGAGCCGGACGTTGACCGCCAGCATCGGCGCGTTCGCCTCGTCGTTCGAGGTGTAGGCGACGCGTACCCCGGTGGCGGCGGCGCGGTGCAGCGCCGCCGTCTTGGCCAGGCGGGCGAGCCCGCGCCCCCGGTGCTCCGGCACCGTGGCGGTGTAGTCCGACCACATCCGGTCGCCGTCCCGCTTGACGAGGCTGAACGCCACCACCTCGCCGCCGACCTCGGCCGCCGTGCTGGCCGCGCGGTCCAGGCCCAGGTTGTCCCAGACCTCGGAGCGCCAGCTCTCGTAGCTGATCGAGTCGGCCGGCACGTCCCCCGGCTCGTCGGCCGCCGCCGCCGTCTCGGCCAGGTAGACCCGACGCGGGTCCACGTCGGTCAGCGGGAGCAGCCGTACGCCCGGCGGCGGCTCCGGCATCGGCGGGGCCGGCCGCAGGTCCAGCGCGGAGTAACGCAGCTCCCGGCTCGGCGTGAACCCGTGCCGGCGGGCGAACGGCAGCGACTCCGGCAGCGCCCAGGTACGTACCCGGCGCGCCCCGATGTCCCGCAGGTGCCCCAGCGCGGCGGTCAGCAGCGCGGTGCCGCCGCCCCGGCCCCGGTGCTCCGGGTGCACGTGCAGGGTGGAGACCTCCCCGACGTCGGGCTCCGAGGTCCGGTCGTTGCGGTACGCCGACACCCAGCCGACCACCGTGTCGTCCACCTCGACGACGTACGCGGTCCAGTCCTCACTGGGCGGGGGCTGGGCGATCATGCGTCGGGTCGAGTCGACGCCGCGCACCAGGTAGGGATGCACGAGCGCGCGCAGCGCCACCACGGCCGGCGCGTCGTCGGGGCGGGCGGTCCGGACCCGCATGTCAGGCCCCTTCGCGGACGGCGGCGACGGCCTCGACCTCGACGAGCTGGTCGGTGTAGCCGAGCACGGCCACCCCGAGCAGGGTGCTGGGCGGCTCGTGGTCGCCGAACACGTCCCGGACCACCTCCCACACGGCCACCAGGTCGGCCTGGCGGGACGACGCCACGTAGACGGTGGTCTTGACGACGTCGGTGAGCCGGGCGCCGGCCGCCGCGAGGGCGGTCTCCAGGTTGGCCATCACCTGCCGGGCCTGGCCGACGGGGTCGCCGGGCGCGACGGTCCGCCCCTCGGCGTCGAGCGGGCAGGCGCCGGCGGTGAAGACTAGCCGGGCCGGCGGCTCGACCGTGGCCGCGTACGCGTACTCGGCGACGTCGGAGAGGGCAGGTACGCGGATCAGGTTCGCGGTCACGCGCGCGACGCTACCGGCGCCCGTATTGCGCCTCTACGGATTAATCCGGCACCGGACGGGTGCGGCGTTAGGAAGGGGCCCTTCCTATACAGAAGGCGTTAACAAGGTGCCCTTCCTTACACATCAGGCCGACCCGCGGACCACCAGCTCGGTGGGGAGCACCACGGCCCGCTCGATCGCCTCCCCGGCGGCCAGCCGCAGCAGCAGCCGGGTCATCCGCCGGCCGAGCTCCACGATCGGCTGGCGGACGGTGGTCAGCGGGGGCTCGGTGTACGCGGCCGTCTCGATGTCGTCGAAGCCGATCACCGCCACGTCGTCCGGCACCCGCCGCCCCGCCTCGCGCAGCGCCCGCAGGGCAGCGTGCGCCATCAGGTCGGAGGCGGCGAAGACCGCGTCCAGGTCGGGGTGCTCGGCGAGGAGCTGCCGCATCGCCGTCGTCCCGGACTCGCGGGTGAAGTCGCCGGTCGCCACGAGCTCCGGCAGCCCGGCCTCGGCGACCGTGTTCCGATAGCCGGTGAGCCGTTCGATACCGGCCACCATGTCCTGCGGGCCGGCGATGGTGGCGATGCGCCGGCGACCGCCCGCGATCAGGTGCCGGACCGCCGTGGTCACCCCGCCGACGTGGTCGACGTCGACGTACGGCACGTCGGCGCCGTCGAGCGGGCGACCGCTGCACACCACCGGGATGCCCAGCCGGGCGAGCCGGCCGGGCAGCGGGTCCTCGCCGTGCAGCGAGGCGAAGAGCACCCCGTCCACGTGCCGCCCGGTGGTGTAGCGCTCCACCCGGTCGTGCCCAGCCGGCGAGCCGGCGAGCATGAGCACGAGCTGCTTGTCGGCGGCCTCCAGCTCCTGGGCGGCGCCCCGGATGATGCCCGGGAACACCTGGTCGTCGGAGAAGACCCGGGTGGCGGCCTCCGGCAGCACCAGGGCGACCGAGTCGGTCCGCTGGGTGACCAGGCTGCGGGCGGCCAGGTTCGGCACGTATCCCAGCTCGGCCACCGCCCGGCGGACCGCCTCCCGGATCGGCTCGGCGACGGTCGTGGAGCCGTTCACCACCCGGGAGACGGTCGCCCGCGAGACCCCCGCCCGCCGGGCCACCGCCTCCAGTGTCGGCCGCTGCGCCGTCGTCATCCCCGTTACCACCGCCTCGTCACAGCCCGTTCCGGGAGATCACCTCCTGGTACCACCGGGCGCTGGACTTCGGTGTGCGGCGCTGGGTCAGGTAGTCGACGTGGATGATCCCGAACCGTCGGCGGTACCCCTCGGCCCACTCGAAGTTGTCCAACAACGACCATACGAGATAGCCCCGCAGGTCCACCCCTCGGGAGATCGCCTCGTGCGCGGCGCGCAGGTGCCCGTCGAGGTAGGCGATCCGGTCGGCGTCGAGCACCTGCCCGGCGCCGTCGGGGGCGTCGGTGCCGGCCTTGTCGGGAAACGCGGCGCCGTTCTCGGTGATCAGCAGCGGCACGCCGGGGTAGTCGGTGGCGAGCCGCTCCAGCAGCCGGGTCAGCCCGGCCGGCTCGATCATCCAGCCCATGTCGGTCAGCGGCCCGACCGGCGGCAGGAACTCGACCGCGCCGTCGGTGCCCGGATACGCGCTGCCGCCCGCGCCGTCCGGCCGGCCGGCGACGTAGGTGGGCGCGTAGTAGTTGACCCCGAGCAGGTCGATCGGGGCGGCGATCAGCTTCTCGTCGCCGTCCCGGACGAACGTCGGCTCGACGATCCGGGCCACGTGCTCCAGCACGTCCTCCGGGTAGGCCGCCCGCAGCAGCGGGTCGAGGAAGATCCGGTTGTGCAGGCCGTCCACCAGGCGGACCGCCGCCGCGTCCGCGGCGCTGTCGGCGTCGGCGGGGCGCACGTCGGCCGGGTTGACGGTGATCCCGACGGTCTCCGCGCCGGCCGCGCGCAGCGCGCGGGCCGCCAGGCCGTGCCCGAGCAACAGGTGGTGTACGGCGGCGAAGGCCGCGCCCGGGTCCCGTTCCCCGGGGGCGTGCACCCCGTTGCCGTAGCCCAGGTACGCCGAGCACCACGGCTCGTTGAGCGTGGTCCAGGTGCGCACCCGGTCGCCGAGCCGGGCGTGCACCGCCGTGGCGTACGTGGCGAGGTGCTCGGCGGTCTCCCGGTTGGTCCAGCCGCCCCGGTCCTGGAGGTTCTGCGGCAGGTCCCAGTGGTAGAGCGTGATGATCGGGTCGATGCCCCGGTCCAGCAGCGCGTCGGTGAGCCGGTCGTAGAAGTCCAGGCCGCGCGGGTTGACCGGGCCGCTGCCGTCGGGTTGGATCCGTGGCCAGGCCACCGAGAAGCGGTACGCCTTCAGCCCCAGCTCCGCCATCAGCGCCACGTCGTCGGCGTACCGGTGATAGTGGTCGCAGGCGACGTCGCCGGTGTGCCCGTGGTGGACCTTGCCCGGCGTACGGCTGAAGGTGTCCCAGATCGACGGGCCGCGACCGTCGGCGGTGGCCGCGCCCTCGATCTGGTACGCGGCGGTCGCCGCGCCCCAGACGAAGTTCTCGGGGAATCGCAGAGTGCTCACGACTTGATCGCACCTTCCATGATGCCGCCGATGATCTGGCGGCCGAACAGGACGAAGACCAGGAGCAGCGGAAGGGTGGCGATAGCCGTCCCCGTGAACACCTGGGACATGTCGGTGTAGTACCCGTCGGAGAGGGTGCGCAACGCCAGCTGCACGGTCGGGTTCTCCGGATCGTTGAGGACGGCGTACGGCCAGAGGAAGTCGTTCCAGGTCGTCATGAAGGTGAGCAGCCCGAGCACGGCGGCGGCCGGGCGCAGCGCCGGCAGCACCACGTTCCAGTAGATCCGCGCGGTGCCGCAGCCGTCGATCCGGGCCGCCTCGATCAGCTCGTTGCTGACGGCCTGGCCGGCGTACTGCCGCATCATGAACACCCCGAAGCCGGTGACCAGGGCCGGCACGATCACCGCCGGCAGCCGGTCGTTCCAGTTCAGCCTGGTCATCAGCAGGTAGAGCGGGATGACGCCGAGCTGGGTGGGCACCATCATCGTCGCGATGATGACCATGAGCAGTGCGTTGCGTCCCCGGAACCGCAGCTTGGCGAAGGCGAACCCGGCCAGGGTGGAGAAGAAGACCACCGAGACGGTGACCGTGGACGCCACGATCGCCGAGTTGACCAAACCGGTGACGAAGTACGCGTCGGTGTTGCCGAGCAGGCGGGAGATGTTCGCGCCGAGGTTGCCGCCGGGGGTGACCGGGGGCGGGAGCTGGCCCATCGCGTCGTTGGAGCGGCTCGCCACCACGAACATCCAGTAGATCGGGAAGATCGACAGGACCCCGGCGGCGATCAGCGCGGCGTAGGTGAGCCGGCTGGCGGCCCAGAGGCGGGTCATCGGGGTCCTTCCTTCGGCCTCGCGTCCACCTTCGGGGGCCGCGAGGCACCGAGCCGGCGCAGGAGCAGCACGTTGACCGCCGCGACGACCGCGATCAGCGCGAAGAGCAGCCACGCCACCGCCGAGCCGTACCCGAAGTTGTAGTGGGGCGCGAAGGCGTTCTCGAACATGTACATGGTCACGGTCTGCGACTCCCGCAGCGGCCCGCCGCGGATCGGGTTGGTCCCGGAGTGGAAGAGCCGGGGCTCGGTGAAGAGCTGGAGCCCGCCGATGGTGGAGATGATGACGGTGAAGATGATCGTCGGCTTGAGCAGCGGCACGGTGATCGACCAGAACTGCCGGGCCCGGCCGGCGCCGTCGATGGCGGCCGACTCGTACAGGTCGCGCGGGACGGCCTGCATCGCGGCCAGGAAGATCAGCGCGTTGTAGCCGGTCCACCGCCAGTCGACCATCGCCGAGATGGCCACCCAGGACGCGAACCGGTTGGACTTCCACTCGACGGCGTCGATCCCGACCAGGTCGAGCAGCCAGTTGACCATGCCGAACTCGCGGCCGAAGAGCACCCCGAAGACGATCGCGACGGCGGCGGTCGAGGTGATGTTGGGGATCAGCACCGCCATCCGGAACGTCGTCCGGGCCCGCAGCCGCCGGT
This sequence comes from Micromonospora sp. NPDC047730, assembly GCF_043204765.1. Classification (NCBI taxonomy): domain Bacteria; kingdom Bacillati; phylum Actinomycetota; class Actinomycetes; order Micromonosporales; family Micromonosporaceae; genus Micromonospora; species Micromonospora sp. NPDC047730. Next base: position 156,342 of record NZ_JBIDCU010000008.1, read on the forward strand.
TGAGCAGGTTGGCCAGCCAGAGCGCGGCCAGTAGCTGCGGGACCGTGGAGATGACGAAGATGCCGAGGGTGTTGACGACCGCGTGCCAGAAGTCGGTGTCCGCCAGCAGGCGGCTGTAGTTGTCGAGGCCGACGAACGGGTGGTCGCTGCCGAGCAGGTCCCAGTCGTGCAGCGAGACCCAGAACGTGTAGGCCAGCGGGTAGACCCCGAACACCGCGAAGAGCACGAAGAACGGGGCGACGAAGAGGTAGGGCGAGAACTTCGTGTCGAGGCGGCTGAGCCGCATCCCCGGCGTACGTCGGCCGGTGCGGGGCGCCGGTGCGACCGGTGGGCGCGCGTCGAGCTGGGCGGTCATGCCCGAACCACACTCCTTTCCCGGTGCGGGCGGGATCGGCGCCCCCGGCGCCCACCCGCCCGCACTTCCGGTTCGGGCTACTTGGCGGCGGCCTTCTTCGCGTTGTTCACCGCGTCCGTCCAGCCCTGTTCGGGGCTGCGCTGACCGAGTTCGACCGTGCGGACGGCGTTCTCGACCTCGGTGCGGACGGCCTGGTTCTTCGGCCCCATGTAGACCGGCTTGAGGGTCTTGGCGCCCTCACCGAAGATCTGCCCCACCGGGGCGTCCGAGAAGTACGCGTTCTTGGCGTCGACGATCGCCGGGTCGGCGAGTGCCTGCGGCGAGGAGGGCAGCGGGCCCTTGGCCTTGAACGCCCCGATCTGGCCCTTGGCGCTGGTCAGGAACTTCGCCAGCTCGATCGCCTCGGCGCGGTGCTTGCTCTGCGCGGGCACGGCGAGCCAGGACCCGCCCCAGTTGCCGCCGTTGCCGGGCACCCGGGCGATGTCCCACCTGCCCTTGGCCTCGGCGCCCGCGTTGCCCTCGATGACGCCGGTCATCCAGGCCGGGCAGGCGATGGTGGCGAACTTGGCCTGTTTGAAGGCCGAGACCCACTCCTCGGACCAGGAGCCGTACTTGCCGGACAGCCCGGAGTCAACGATGTCCATCGTGGTGTCCCAGGCCTGCCGGACGGCCGGGTTGCTGTCCACCACCAGGTTGTCGGCGGTGTCGTAGTAGTGGTAGCCCTGCGCGTTGCCCGCTGTCTGGAGCACGATGGTGTTGAAGATGTTGGTCGCGGCGTCCAGGAACGAGGCGCCGGTGTTCTTCGCCTTGAACTGCTCGCCGACCTTGATGTAGTCCTGCCAGGTCGGCCAGAGCTTCGACACCTCGTCGCGCTCGGTGGGCAGGCCGGCCTTGGCGAACAGGTCCTTGCGGTAGCACATCGCCATGCCGCCGACGTCGGTGCCCAGGCCGATCAGCTTGCCGTCCTGGGTCATCCCGCCCTTCCACTTCCACTCCAGGAAGTTGCCCTGGAGTTCGGCCCCGCCGTGGTCGAGCAGGTTGACGAAGTTGTCGGGGTTGGCCTTGTACTCGACCATCAACCCCTCTTCGATGGCGACGACGTCGCCCGCGCCCTTGCCGGCGGCGAGCCACTGGGTCAGCTTCGGCGAGTAGTCGTCGAGGTTGGTGCCGGTGCCCCGCTCGACGATCTTCACGCCGGGGTGGCTGGCCATGTACTCCTTGTAGAGCTCCTCGTAGCCGAACTGGCTGAACACGTCGACCGTCAGCGTGATCTGGCCGTTGTCGGCGGGTTCGTCGCCGCCGGCGCAGCCGGCGGCGACGAACAGTGCGGTGGCGGCGACGAGAGCCACCGCCGCCAGGCGGCGGCGCGGAAAGACACCCATTTCTGTCGGACCCCTCTCAGGTCGTCTGAGGTGGCGAGGCAGGTGGTGGAACAGAGCTGAGAGAGCGCTCTCACGACAGGGTGGTGCCTGGTGGGGGCGGTGTCAAGAGAGCGCTCTCAATGCCGTACGGAGACCGCCGCCGCCGGGCCGGCCACGGACCGCACGGCCGAGGCGGAGTTGGCCGCCGACCGGAGCCGGCGAGGGCTGCGACGCCAGTGGCCGCCCCCGGGACGGGGGCGGCCACTGGCGGACGTGCGGCGTAACCGCGCGGAGCCCTCGGGGCCCGGCTCCGCGCGGAGGTCAGCCGACGCGCAGACCCTCCAGCAGGGTGGGGTCGCCGGCCACGTCGAGCGTGTCGAAGCTGACCCGGCCCCAGAGCGCGAGCAGCAGGTCGCTCGCCGTGCCGCTGACCTGCGCCCGGGCGTGGTGGTCGTCGTGGTCGAAGATGGTGGCGGTGTCCAGCAGGGCCACCCCCTCGCCGCGCAGCCGGAGGAACCACTGCTGGGCGGCGTCGACCGCGGAGAGCTGCACCACCCCGTGCCACTGGCCGGCGGTGCGGCGCCGGCCGGCGGGCAGCCAGGTGTCCAGCACCTCGCTCACCCCGTCGGCGGCGAGCTTGGCCTCGACCGGCTCACCGGCGGCGATCGCCAGCTGGGCGTCCCAGCGGTGCACCGCGGTCTCGTGCGCCATCCGGCGCGGCCAGAAGCCCGCCTTCTTCGGCTGGGGGGCCCAGTTCCAGGCCGGGGCCTCGGGGTCGAGGGCGTCGAAGAGGGTCATCAGCTGGTCGTACTCCTGCTGCCAGAGCCGGAGCGGGGCGACGCCGGCCTCCGGCTCGATCCGCTCGGGCCGGCCCGGCGGCCGGCTGGCCGCGCCGGCGCCCGCGAACGAGTGCACCCAGCGGTAGATGGCGGCGAGGTGCAGGGTCAGGTCGGCGACGGTCCAGCCGGGACAGGACAGCACCGGGGTCTCCGGTGGCGCCTCCGCCACGGCCGCGGCGAACGCCGGGCCCTCCGCCCGGAGCGCACCGATCCAGAAGTCCTTCGTGCCGTGCAGTCTGCTCATCGCCATCCTCCCGGGGGTGACCGGGCCACCAGTGGGCGCCGCGGCTACCCCTCAGCCTAGGGTGAAAGGCGTGTCTGACGTCTACGCCCAGCCGACAACCGGCACCGAACCCGCCGCTACGTGCGAACTGGCGCGATACACCACATTGCGCCTGGGTGGACCGGCCGGACGCGTCGTGGCCGGCACCGACGCGGACGAGATCGTCCGGGCGGTGCGGGAGGCGGGCGAACGGGACGAGCCGGTCCTGGTCCTCGCCGGCGGCAGCAACGTGGTGATCGGTGACGCCGGCTTCCCCGGCACCGTGGTCCTGGTCCGCTCCCGGGGCCTCCGGGTGGTCGACGAGGACGCCGCGACCGTCACCGTACGCGTCGAGGCCGGCGAGCCCTGGGACGACCTGGTCGCCGCCACCGTGGCCAACGGCTGGTCCGGTCTGGAGTGCCTCTCCGGCATCCCCGGCTCGACCGGCGCCACCCCGATCCAGAACGTCGGCGCGTACGGGCAGGAGGTCGCCGAGACCATCACCGGCGTGCGGGTCCACGACCGGGTCGACGGGACGGTCGGGCGGATCGCCGCCGCCGACTGCGGCTTCGCCTACCGCTCCAGCGTCTTCAAGTACAGCGACCGCTGGGTGGTGCTGTCGGTCGACTTCCGGCTGGCCCGCTCGCCGCTGTCCGGCCCGGTGCGCTACGCCGAGCTGGCCCGGGCGCTCGGCGTGGAGGTGGGGGACCGGGTGCCGCTGGCCGACGCCCGGGCCACGGTGCTGCGGCTGCGCGCCGGCAAGGGCATGGTGCTCGACGCGACCGACCCGGACACCCGGTCGGTCGGCTCGTTCTTCACCAACCCGGTGCTGGACCGCGCGGCGTACGAGCTGCTGTGCGAGCGCGCCGCCGACCTGGGCGAGCCGCCGTCGTGGCCCTGCCCCGGGGACATGGTGAAGATCAGCGCCGCCTGGCTGATCGACAAGGCCGGCTTCGGCAAGGGCCACCCGGGCCCGGAGGGCACCGCCATCTCCGGCAAGCACACCCTCGCCCTGACCAACCGCGGCGGCACCGCCAGCACCGCCGCCCTGGTCGAGCTGGCCCGGGAGATCCGCGACGGCGTCCACCGCCGCTTCGGCGTCACCCTCCACCCCGAACCCGTCCTCGTCAACTGCACCATCTGATGCTCGCCCCGGCGGCTGGCGCGGTCAGGTGGGGGAGACGGCAGGCCAGGGGAGGGTGAGCTCGCCGTGGCGCCAGCGGCGGGGGCCGTCGAGGATCGGCCAGCCCGACGCGCGTACGGCGGACACCGCGTGGAGCCAGCGCTGGCGGGGGCCGAACGGGGCGTAGCCGGCGGCGGCGTGCCAGGCGTCGTCGAGCGCCCCGATCAGGTCGTGGATCCGCTCGCCGGGGACGTTGCGGTGGATGAGCGCCTTGGGTAGCCGTTCGGCCAGTTCCGCCGGGGTGCCCAGGGTGGTGAGCTTCGCGGCCAGGGTGAGCGTCTGGGGGCCCTCCGCGTCGAGCAGCACCCAGCCGCCGAGCCGGCCCAGCTCGTCGCAGGTGCCCTCCACCAGCAGCCCGCCCGGGGCCAGCGCGGCGGTCATCGTCCGCCAGGCGTCGGCCACCTCGCGCTCGTCGTACTGGCGCAGGACGTTGAACGCGCGGACCAGGGCGGGACGCAGCCCGGCCAGCTCGAACCCGCCCCGGGCGAACGTCAGCCGGGGCGGGTCGGCGGCGGGCTGGGCGGCGGCCACGCGTACCGGATCGATCTCCAGCCCGACCACCCGCACGTCGGCGCGGACCCCGGCGGCGAGCCGGGCGCGCAGCTCGACGGCGGTGACCGGGGTGGCGCCGTAGCCGAGGTCCACCACCAGCGGGTCGGCGGCGTCGCGCAGCGCCTCCCCGCAGGTCTCGACGATCCAGTTGTCCACCCGGCGGAGCCGGTTGGGGTTGGTCGTCCCCCGGGTCACCACGCCGAGCGGCCGGTGCCGCGCCGTGCCCGCCATCGTCGACCGCCGGTCCGGCTCAGCCGACCCGGTGCACCTTGTGCTGGGCGGCCTGCGCCAGCGGGCGTACCACGAGGCGGTCGACGTTGACGTGCTGCGGGCGGGTCGCGCACCAGGCGACGCAGTCGGCGACGTCCTCGGCGACCAGCGGCTCGGCGACCCCGGCGTAGACCGCCGCCGCCTTCTCGGCGTCCCCGCCGAAGCGCACCAGCCCGAACTCGTCGGTCTTCACCATGCCGGGGTCGATCTCCACCACCCGGACCGGGCGGCCGCACAACTCCAGGCGCAGGGTGCCGGCGACGGCCGTCTGCGCGTGCTTGGCGGCGGTGTAGCCGCCACCGCCCTCGTAGACGGTGAGGCCGGCGGTCGAGGAGACGATCACGATGGTGCCGGCCCCGGACGCCTCCAGCGCGGGCAGCAACGCCTGGGTGACGCGCAGCGTGCCGAGCACGTTGACGTCGTACATCCACTGCCAGTCGCCGACCGACCCGGACTCGACCGGGTCCAGGCCGCGCGCGCCGCCGGCGTTGTTGACCAGCAGGGTGACCGGCCCCGGCGCAGCGGCCGCGACCTCGGCGAGCCCGGCCACCGACTCGTCGGAGGTGACGTCGCAGGGCACGGCGGTGGCCGCGCCCCCCGCCGCCTCGATCTCCGCGATCAGGGCGGCCAACCGGTCGGTACGCCGCGCGGCGGCGAGCACGTGGAAGCCCTCGGCGGCGAGCCGGCGGGCGGTGGCCGCGCCGATCCCGCTGGACGCTCCGGTGACGACGGCGACAGAGGTCATCCGGCCATTCTCACCCGGCCGGCCGCGCCGGGCGCCCTCGGCGCGGTGATGAGGTCCGTCACGCCCGGGGGTCGCCCCCGCGCATCAGCGGGGCGGGATCGGGAAGATGACATCCGGCGAGGACGTTGTCCGAAAAGCGCCGGGCGTGCGGGACGGCATAAACCGTGACAGAGGGAGCGGACGTGGCGGAAGTGCACACCGGTGTGGGTCGTCAGCGCGGTGCGCGTCCGTGGCCCCGCCCCCGGCGGATCGCCACCGTCTCGGTGCACACCTCGCCCCTGCACCAGCCGGGCACCGGCGACGCGGGCGGCATGAACGTCTACATCCTCGAGGTCGCGCGGCGGCTCGCCGAGGCGGACGTCGAGGTGGAGATCTTCACCCGGGCGACCTCCGGCGACCTGCCCCCGGTCGTCGAGACGGCCCCCGGCGTGCACGTCCGGCACGTCACCGCCGGCCCGCTCGAAGGGCTCACGAAGGAGGAGCTGCCGGGTCAGCTCTGCGCCTTCACCGCCGGCGTGCTGCGCGCCGAGGCGTCCCGCCCACCGGGCCACTACGACCTGATCCACTCCCACTACTGGCTCTCGGGCCAGGTCGGCTGGCTGGCCAAGGAACGCTGGGGCGTGCCGCTGGTGCACACCGCGCACACCCTCGCGAAGGTCAAGAACGCCCAGCTCGCCGCCGGGGACCGGCCGGAACCCAAGGCCCGCGTCATCGGCGAGGAACAGGTGGTCGCCGAGGCCGACCGGCTCGTCGCGAACACCGCGGTCGAGGCCCGGGACCTGATCGACCGGTACGACGCGGACCCGACCCAGGTGGCGATCGTCGAGCCCGGCGTGGACCTGGACCGGTTCCGCCCCGCCCCCGCGGGTCACCAGCGCGCCGCCCGCCGCCGGCTCGGGCTGCCCGCCACCGGGTACGTGGTGGCCTTCGTCGGCCGCATCCAGCCGCTGAAGGCCCCGGACGTGCTCGTCCGCGCGGTGGCCGCGCTGCGCGAGCGCGACCCGGCGCTCGCCGACGAGGTGACCGTGGTGATCTGCGGCGGCCCCAGCGGCAGCGGCCTGGACCGGCCGACCGCCCTGATGGAGCTGGCCGCCTCGCTCGGCGTCGCCGACCGGGTGCGGTTCCTGCCGCCGCAGACGGGCGACGACCTGCCCGCCCTGTACCGGGCGGCCGACCTGGTGGCGGTGCCGTCGCACAACGAGTCCTTCGGGCTGGTGGCGCTGGAGGCCCAGGCCTGTGGCACGCCGGTGGTGGCCGCCGCCGTCGGCGGGCTGGTGACCGCGGTCCGGGACCAGGTCAGCGGCCTGCTCGTCGACGGCCACGACCCGGTCGACTGGGCCCGTACGCTCGGCCGTCTGCTGCCCGACCGGCTCCGCCGGGCCGAGCTGTCCCGGGGCGCGGCCCGGCACGCCCGCGCGTTCTCCTGGCAGCGGACGGCCTCGGGGCTGCTCGCCGTCTACGGCGACGCGATCGCCGGCCACCGGGCCCGGCTCGCCTCCGAGCTGGCCGGCGACGCGGCGATGTCCTGCTCCTGGTGATCGGCCCGGTCGCCGGTGGCGGGCCGTCCGTCGCCACCGGGTGCCGGGGCGGGGGCGGCCGTAGAGTGGGCCGATGAGCGCGAAGGACGATCTGGCGGCCCTGATCGAGGCGGTCTGCGACGAGCGGGAGCTGGCCTGGGAGTCGACCGGCCCGGGCTCGTACGCGGTCACGCTGCCGGGCACCCACAAGCTGAAGACGGTCTGCAACCTGATCGTCGGCGAGCACGCGCTGCGGATCGAGGCGTTCGTGATGCGCCAGCCGGACGAGCGCCGCGAGGAGCTGTGGGCCTGGCTGCTGCGACGCAACGCCCGGATGTACGGGGTGTCCTTCTCCGTCGACGCGGTCGGCGACGTCTACCTGACCGGCCGGGTCAACCCGGCGGGGATCGACGCCGACGAGCTGGACCGGCTGCTCGGCGCGGTGCTGACGTACGCCGACGAGTCCTTCGACACGATGCTGGAGATCGGCTTCGGCAGCTCGATCCGCCGGGAGTGGGAGTGGCGGGTCAAGCGGGGCGAATCCACCGCGAACCTCGCGGCGTTCGCGCACCTCTTCGAGCCGTCCCCGGCCGCCGCCGGCGCGGGCTCCGCGGGGGCCGCCGGCACCGGGGGCGGCGCTCCCGGTGCGGGTGCCCCGGCGGGAGGTTCGGACCGGTCCTGACGGGTATGCCGCACCGCGCGGCGCGGCACTGGGACCCGCCGCGCGCCGAGGACCAACTGTCGAGGAGCGTGAGCGTCCCATGGCTCAGCGGAACAGCTCAGGTCGCGGCGGGACTGCGACCAGGACGAAACGGCAGGCGGGCAACCAGACCCCGAACACGCCGGGGATCTCCGAGTCCGACATCTCGCGGATGAAGGTGGACGAGATCCGGGGGCAGTTGCGCCGGCGCGGGGTCTCCGGGATCTCCGCGCTGCGCAAGCCGGAACTGGTGAAGACCCTGGTGCGGGCCCTGAGTGCGGAGCGCCGCGCGGGCGGTGCCGCCCGCCGCAGCACCGGGCCCGCCGGCCGCGCGACGGGGACGAAGGCATCGGCCGGCCGGGCCGCCGCCACGAAGAAGGCGGCTGCCGGACGGGCCGCGGGCAAGGCCGCCCCGAGCCGGGCGAAGGCCGCGAACAAGACCGCCCCGGCGAAGAAGGCCCCGGCGAAGAAGGCCCCGGCCCGGAAGGCCGCCGCGAAGGCGGCCCCCGCCAAGAAGGCGGCCCCCGCCAAGAAGGCGGCGGCGAAGAAGACCGCGCCCGCGAAGAAGATCGCGCCGGCCCGGAAGACCACGGCGGCGAGGAAGTCCGCGCCGGCGTCGTCGCGGGCCGGCCTGGCGGGTGGCGGTACGGCGACGAAGGCGACCCCGGTCCGGACCGGCCGTGCCTCCTCGCGGTCGGTGCGTTCCTCGCAGGTGATCACCTCGATCGCCGACCGGCCCGAGCGCCCCGGCCGCAGTCTGGTCACCGCGAACCACGACGTGATCCGGCGCTGGGCGCAGGAGCGCGGCGCGACGCCGGCCACGATCGCGGGCACCGAGCGGGAGGGCCGGGCCGGCGTGCTCACGTTCAACATCCCCGGTTACCGGGAAAGCAGCCGGGTGCGCGAGATCACCTGGGACGAGTGGTTCCGCACCTTCGACGATCGCAAGCTGAACCTGATCTACCAGGAGCAGCTCCGCGACGGCCGGCCCAGCAACTTCTTCCGTACGGAATCCCCGGATCGTGAGGACGCCTGACGTGTTTGGGGGAATGGCCGACGGGTATCCACCGTTGGCCACGACGGAGGACCGAGGCAACTACATCCGGGTGGGACACCGGGTGCTGTGACCGGCGAGACAGCCGATCCAGCTTGAATCGGGAATCCGGGCGAACTAACTTTATTGCACCGCACCACGCTCGGAAACGTTCGGGGGAGCGGCGGATCGATCAGATCCGTGCACCGAGCGAGGTGCAGGGGACGGGTGGAACAACACCGTTGGGGGACGGTGGCCACCTGTTTGGACCGGCGGCGCGAGCGGGCGACGCCTACGGGGGTGGGTATCGCCCGCCGCCGCCGGTCATACCGTGCGAGCGCCCATCACGACCACAGGCCGTGATGGGCGCTCTGCTTTCCTCGGGGGACGCGCCCGTCTCTCGCCGGGTGCGCGGCGATGCCGGCCCTTCCTGACCGCCCCCGGCCGTACGGGTCAGCGCGCCGGTGCGGGCGTCCGGGCCGGGGCCGCGGGCCGGGGGCGGGCCTGGGTGTGGGCGGCGCGGAGGGCGGCCACCCGGCGGTCGCGGGACGGGCCCGTCAGCAGGTGGCAGCCGGCCGCCAGCAGCCCCAACCCGCCGACGACGAGCCAGTGCCCGTCCCCGAGGTACTGCAGGCTCACCCCGCCGAGCGTGGGCGCCACGAACGACGCCGCCGGGAATGCCAGGTAGAACACCGACTGGTAGCGGGCGCGCAGCTCGGGCGGGGCGAGGTCGGCGTTGATCTGGGCGTTCGGCGGGGCGGCGAGCATCTGGCCGACCGTCCAGACCAGCGCCGCGGCCAGGTACACCGCCAGGTCGTCGGCGACGGCGAGGACGGCGAAGCCGGCCGCCAGCAGCACGGTCGACACGGCCAGGACGTGGTGCTTGCGGTGCCGCTCGATCAGCCTCGGCACGAAGAGCTGCCCCACCACGATCAGCACCCCGCCGAGCGCGACCACCGCGCCGTACGCCGACGGGCGCAGCCCGTCCGTCCGCATCGCCAGCGGCATGATCGTCGAGGTCTGCATGGTCAGCACGGCCAGCACGAAGGTCAGGCCCACGAAGGTGAGGAAGGTGCGGTCCATCAGGGCCGTGTGCAGCCCGGGCGGGCGCGGACGCCCCCGCCGCCGCGCCGCCCGCTCCCGGTGTCCCGCCGCCCGGCCGACCCGCACCCGCGCCAGCGTCTCCGGGACCTTCCAGGCGATCACCAGGGCCGCGACCAGGGTGGCGGCGGCGTCGACCAGGAAGAGCGCGAGGAAGCTGGCCTCGGCGAGCAGGCCGGCCAGCAGTGAGGCCACCGCCATGCCGAGGTTGAACGCCCAGAACTGGAGGTTGAACGCGCGGGCGCGGCGCCGCTCGGGCACCACGTCGACGATCGCCGCGACGAAGGCGGGGCTGGGCATCGAGTGCGCCATCCCGACCAGGGCGGCGAGCACGGCGATCACCACCAGGTGCCGGCTGAAGGCCAGGGCGACCATGAGCCCGGCGGTGACCAGGTGGGCGGCGAGCAGGGTGGCCCGGCGTCCCCACCGGTCGGCCAGCACCCCGCCGAGCAGCACGCCGCCCGCCCCGCCCAGCCCGTACGCCCCGACCACCGTGCCCGCCAGCGCCTCGCTCGCGCCGCGCGCAGCGGTCAGGTAGAGCGACAGGAAGAGCATCGCGAAGGCGCCGGCCCGGTTGATCAGCAGGCCGGCCCAGAGGTACCAGAAGGTGGCGGGGAGGCCGCCCGCGGTGTCGTCCAGCCAGCGACGCAGGGACCGCACCCGCCCCTCCAGACAGTTGTGTTTGTTAACGGTTTCAGGTTCGACCGTAGGAAGCCCGGGTCCGGCGCGCCAGCGTGTCGCTGATCACCGCACTCCGGTCAGGCCCTCCCGGGCGCGCGCTCGACTCACCGCACGCCTGTCGACTCGGCCGTCCGCCGCGGGTCGGCGGGCGGGCCGGCGTCCGCGCCGGGCACCAGCGGCTCGGCGGGCGCGGTGGCCGCCGCCTCGGCCGCCTCCGGCGCGGGTGGTCGGACCGCCACCACCGGCACGACGGTCTCGGTGGCCCCGCGCAGGGCGACGGCCCGCCGTTCCCGGGCCGGGCCGGAGACCAGGTGGGCGATCGCCATCAGCCCGCCGACCAACGCGCAGCCGAGCCAGAGCTCGCCGTTGCCGGCCTGCTCACGAACCAGGCCGCCGAGGACCGGCGCGACGGCGCCGGCGACCTGCCAGGAGAGCGAGAACACGCCCTGGTAGCGGCCGCGCAGCTCGGCGGGGGAGAGCTCGGCGATCAGGGTGGCGTTGGACGGCGAGTTGAGCATCTCGCCGACGGTCCAGATCAGCACGGTCAGGCCGTAGAACCAGGCCGCGTCCGCGAACGCGGTGAGACCGAACCCGACGCCCATCACCACGGAGGCGAGGGCGAGCACGTGCGACCGGCTCCGGCCCTTGATCAGCCGGGGTACGAAGAGCTGGCCGACCACGATCAGCACCCCGTTGAGCGCGATCACCGAGCCGTACGTGGCGGGGCTCAGGCCGTCCTCGCCCATCGCGATCGGCAGCATCGAGATGTGCTGGAGGAAGACCAGCGCGCCGAACAGGTTGAGCGTCACGAAGCCCAGGTAGACGCGGTCGGTCAGGATGGTGCGCAGCGCCCCGGCCGGCGCCCCGGGGCCCTTGTGGCGGGCGCCGACGGCGGGGGCCCGCCGGGTCTCGCCGACCTTGGCGAAGATGATCAGCGCGGTGATCACGGTGGTGGTCGCGTCGACCACGAAGAGCAGCAGGTAGCCGGCCTCGGCGGCGAGGCCCGCGAGGACGGCGGCGCACGCGAAGCCGAGGTTGATCGCCCAGTAGTTCAGCGAGAAGGCGCGCAGCCGGTCCTTCTCCGGCACCACGTCGATCATCATCGCCCCGAACGCCGGGCGGGCGGCCTCGGCGAACATGCCGAGCAGCAGCGCGCCGAGCGCCACCGCCCAGAGTTCCCGGGCGAAGCCGAGGGCGAGCATCATGGTGGCCGCGCCGAGGTGCGCGGTGAGCAGGGTCGGCCGGCGGCCCCAGCGGTCGGTCAGGGTGCCGCCGACGGTGGTGCCGACCGCGCCGCCGACACCCCACAGGCCGATCACGAGGCCCGCCTGCGACGCGGAGAAGTCGCGCTCCTGGGTCAGGTAGATGGCGAGGAAGACCAGGACGAACGAGCCGAGCCGGTTGATCAGCGTGCCGGCCCAGAGGTACCAGAAGGTGACCGGCAGGCCACCTGTCGTGTCCCGGAACCAACCCCGCATCGTCCGCACGTCGGCGCCCCCGCTCGCGTAATGACCGTCCTGACTGTTGCGCCTTACAACCTAGTGTGGGGCCAGTTTTCCGGTCACCGCCTTTTCCACGTGGTGGTCGTCACGACCACCGCCCGCGTGTCCCCGCGCCGGGTGCGGCAGGATGATCGGCATGACTGCGAGCGAGGGGCCCACCGTCGGGACGCTGGTCCTGCTGCGGCACGGCGAGAGCGACTGGAACGCCAAGAACCTCTTCACCGGCTGGGTCGACGTCGACCTGACCGAGAAGGGCGAGAACGAGGCGCGCCGCGGCGGCGAGCTGCTGCGCGAGCACAGCCTGCTGCCTGACGTGGTGCACACCAGCGTCATGCGCCGCGCGATCCGCACCGCCGAGCTGGCGCTCAACGCGGCCGACCGGCACTGGATCGCCGTGCGGCGGTCGTGGCGGCTCAACGAGCGGCACTACGGCGCGTTGCAGGGCAAGAACAAGAAGCAGACCCTGGAGGAGTACGGCGAGGAGCAGTTCATGCTCTGGCGCCGCTCGTACGACACGCCGCCGCCGCCGATCGCGGACGACGACGAGTTCTCGCAGGTGGGCGACCCGCGCTACGCGCTGCTGCCCAGCGAGCTGATGCCGCGCACCGAGTGCCTCAAGGACGTCGTCGAGCGGATGCTGCCCTACTGGTACGACTCGATCGTGCCGGACATCCTGGCCGGCCGGACGGTGCTGGTGGCCGCGCACGGCAACTCGCTGCGTGCCCTGGTCAAGCACCTGGACCAGATCTCCGACGAGGCGATCGCCAAGCTCAACATCCCGACCGGGATCCCGCTGCGCTACGACCTCGACCCGCACCTGCGCCCGCTGACGCTGGGCGGCACCTACCTCGACCCGACCGCCGCCAAGGCGGCCGCCGCCGCTGTAGCCAACCAGGGCCGCTGACCCACGTGCCGTGTAAGGAAGGGCCCCTTGTTAACGCATAGCGTTAACAAGGGGCCCTTCCTTACAACTCAGCTTGCGGGGGGCGGGGTCTGGCCGGTGATCAGGTAGACCACCTGCTCGCCGGCGTTGACGGCGTGGTCGGCGAAGCGCTCGTAGAAGCGGCCGAGCAGGGTGGCGTCGATGGCGGTTTCCACGCCGTACGGCCAGTCGTCGCCGAGCAGCACCCCGAACAGGCTCCGGTGCAGGTCGTCCATGGTGTCGTCGTCGCGGTCCAGTTCGGCGGCGAGGTCGGCGTCGGGCTTGGCGAGCACCGAGCCGATTTTGACGGCCATCCGGTCGGCGGTGGCGGCCATGTCGGTGAAGATCGGCCGCAGCTCGGCCGGCACGGCCGGCGACGGGTGCCGGCGCAGGGCCGTCTTGGCGACGTGGTCGGCCAGGTCGCCCATCCGCTCCAGGTCGGCCGCGACGTGCAGCGCGGTGATCATCGCGCGCAGGTCGGAGGCGACCGGCGCCTGCCGGGCGAGCAGGTCGCAGACCCGCTCCTCGACGTGCCGGTAGAGGTCGTCGATCTCGGCGTCCCGCTCGATCACCGTCTCGGCCGCCCGGCGGTCCGCGGTGAGCAGGGCGCGGGTGGCCTGCCGCATCGCGGCCCGGACCCCTTCCGCCATGTCCACCAGCAGTTGGCTGACGATCTGCAGGTCAGCCCGGAACTCGTCGCGCATTGTCACGTCCTGTGGTCGGTGGTCGCCGAGGGCGGCGAGGGAGCAGGTGCGCCGCCCACGGTAGGTCGGACGGACGGACCACAGATGAACCACGGTGAACGACGCCGGACGCGGGAGTGAATTTTCCCGGAAGCGAGCGTGATTCACCCTATTTGTAGTGGTTGCCAGGTTAACAATCGCCCTACGATCGCCGGGTGGAGTGGGCGGTGACGGTCGCGTTGGCCGTGGGGCTGGTGGCCGGACTGGTCGCCGGGGTGCTGCTGCCCCGGTTCGTACCCGGGCTGGGCGGGCGCTCCACCTCGACGGGGAGCCGGCCGGGCTTCCCCCTCACGCGTGGGAGGCTCCCGATAGCCGAGGATCCGCAGTCCGGGCTCGGCCGCCGGACCATCGACTCGCTCCGCGCCGGCGTGGTGGTGCTCGACCCCGACGACCTGCCCGTCCTGGTCAACCCCGCCGCCCGCGCGATGGGGCTGCTCCGCACCGGCCCGACCCCCGGCTCGATCGCCGCCCACCCCCTGATCCGTACGCTCGCCGGGCAGGTCCGGCGCACCGGCGTGCGGCGCGAGATCGAGCTGGACCTGCCGCGGGGCCGCGACAACACCGGGGTGAACCCGCTCGGGGTGCACCTGCGGGCGATGGGACTCGGCGCGGGCTACATCGCGGTGGAGGCGGCGGACGTCACCGAGTCGCACCGGCTGGCCCGGGTGCGCCGGGACTTCGTGGCCAACGTCAGCCACGAGCTGAAGACCCCCATCGGCGCCCTGCAACTCCTCGCCGAGGCGCTGCTCGACGCCACCGAGCCGGCCGGCGCGGGCGCGCCCGACCTCTCCGAGGACCTGGTCGCCGCCCGACGCTTCGCCGAGCGGATCCAGCACGAGTCGACCCGGCTGGGGCGCCTGGTGCAGGAGTTGCTGGAGCTGACCCGGCTCCAGGGCGCCGAGGCGCAGCCGCCCCCGGAGCCGGTCGCCGTCGACTGGGTGGTCGCCGAGGTGGTCGACCGGACCCGCACCTCCGCCGCCGCCCGCCGCATCGACGTGGTCGTCGAGGGGGAACGGGGGCTCACGGTCCACGGCAGCGACACCCAGCTCGCCACGGCGGTGTCGAACCTGGTCGAGAACGCCATCAACTACTCGGGCGAGGACACGACCGTCCGGATCACCGCCCGCGCCGACGACGAACACGTGGAGATCGCCGTCGCCGACCAGGGCATCGGTATCGGCCCGACCGACGTCGACCGCATCTTCGAGCGCTTCTACCGGGCCGACCAGGCGCGGTCCCGGTCGACCGGCGGCACCGGGCTGGGGCTCGCCATCGTCAAACACATCGCCGGCAACCATGGCGGGCGGGTCGAGGTGTCGAGCACTCTTGGTGGTGGGTCGACGTTCACCCTGCGGCTGCCCGCCCGTCCCCCCGACGAGATCCTGGCGACACTGCCGTCTGCTGGGATCGAGGCCGGCCCGGCCGAGCTCCGGCAGGTCTGACAGCAATGGAAAGGAAATCCCCGTTGAGCCGCGTTCTGGTGGTCGAGGACGAGGAGTCGTTCTCCGACGCCCTGTCGTACATGCTCCGCAAGGAGGGCTTCGAGGTGTCCGTCGCCGCGACGGGCCCCTCCGCCCTCACCGAGTTCGACCGGACCGGCGCCGACATCGTGCTGCTCGACCTGATGCTGCCCGAGATGTCCGGCACCGAGGTGTGCCGGCAGCTCCGACAGCGCTCGCACGTGCCGATCATCATGGTCACGGCGCGGGACAGCGAGATCGACAAGGTGGTCGGCCTGGAAATCGGCGCCGACGACTACGTGACGAAGCCGTACTCGCCGCGGGAGCTGGTCGCCCGGATCCGGGCGGTGCTGCGCCGGCAGAGCTCCGAGGTCGCCGAGTCGGGCGCGCCGACGCTGGCCGCCGGCCCCGTCCGGATGGACATCGAGCGGCACGTGGTGACCGTCGACGGCGCCCCGGTGCAGCTTCCGCTCAAGGAGTTCGAGCTGCTGGAGCTGCTGCTGCGCAACGCCGGCCGGGTGCTGACCCGGGGGCAGCTCATCGACCGGGTCTGGGGTGCCGACTACGTCGGTGACACCAAGACCCTCGACGTGCACGTCAAGCGGCTGCGCTCCAAGATCGAGCCGGAGCCGTCCGCGCCGCGCTTCATCGTCACGGTGCGGGGCCTGGGCTACAAGTTCGAGCCCTGATCGGCGTACGCGCGAAAGGGGCCCGCGCCGGCGCGGGCCCCTTTCGTACGTGGTGCGGCGTCGGTCAGGCGCCGTCGGCCGGGTGCGGGGCGACCATGCCCTGCCGGCTGCGCGCCCCGCACAGCTCGGCCAGCTTCGCGTACGCGGGCGCGCCGATGAGCGCGGTCAGCTCCGGGCCGTAGGAGACGTACATCGGCTCGGCGCCGACGTGCGCGTCGGTGGAGGAGGTGCACCACCAGTCCAAGTCGTGCCCGCCGGCACCCCAGCCCCGCCGGTCGAACTCGGCCAGCGTGGAGACCAGCACCTTGGTGTTGTCCGGCCGCTTGACCCACTCCTGGTCGCGGCGGATCGGCAGCTGCCAGCAGACGTCCGGCTTGTATTCCAGCGGGTGCACCCCGTCGCGCAGCGCCTGGGCGTGCAGCGCGCAGCCGGCGCCGCCCGGGAAACCGGCGTCGTTGAGGAAGACGCACGGGCCGTCCTCCGCCTGGGTGGCGGTGCGGCGGGCCGGGTTCTTGCCGTCGATGGTGTCGTTCTCGGTCCAGTTCTTGAACCCGCGACGGTGGTGCTGCCACGTCGCCGGGCTCAGCCGCTTCACCGCGGCCCGGACCCGCTGCTCGTCGTCCGAGTCGGTGAAGAACGCGCCGTGCGAGCAGCAGCCGTCGGCGGCCCGGCCGGCGACGATGCCGTGGCAGCCCCGGCCGAAGACGCACGTCCAGCGGGAGAGCAGCCAGGTCAGGTCGGCCCGGACCAGATGGTTCTCGTCCGCCGGGTCGGCGAACTCGATCCACTCCCGCGGGAAGTCCAGCGGGACCTCGCGGCTGCGCGGGTCGTCCGGGTCGTCCACCAGCACTCGGAGTTCGATCTGCCCTGTCACCCGGCCCAGCGTACGCCCGGAGCCCGGCCCGGTCCGCCGAGCCGCGCGATCGCGTTGCCCCTAGTGTCTTGGACATGCGACTGGGTGTCCTCGACGTCGGTTCCAACACGGTGCACCTGCTGGTGGTCGACGCCCACCACGGCGCGCACCCGTGGCCGGCGCACTCGGAGAAGGTGGTGCTGCGGCTCGCCGAGCAGATCGGCCCGGACGGCGCGCTCACCGAGGCGGGCGCGGACGGCCTGGTCAAGGCGGTCAGCATGGCCAGGGCGGCCGCCGACGGGCTGGACGCCGACGACCTGATCGCGTTCGCCACCTCCGCCGTGCGGGACGCCACCAACGCCCCCGAGGTGCTCGCCCGGGTCCGCGAGGAGGCCGGCGTACGCCTGGAGGTGCTCCCGGGCGCGGACGAGGCGCGGCTGACCTTCCTCGCGGTGCGGCGCTGGTTCGGCTGGTCCGCGGGGCGGCTGCTGGTGCTGGACATCGGCGGCGGCTCACTGGAGATCGCGGCCGGCATCGACGAGGACCCGGACGAGGCGGTGTCGCTGCCGCTCGGCGCCGGCCGGCTGACCCGGGACCGGCTCCGGGTGGAACCGGACAGCGCGGCGCCGCCGCCGGCCGAGGCGGTCGACGAGCTGCGGGCGTACGCCGACGGCCTGCTGGAGCCCGTCGTCGCGCGGATGACCGCGGTGGGCTGGGAGCGGCCGGTGGCCACCTCGAAGACGTTCCGGACCCTGGCCCGGCTGGCCGGTGCGGCCCCCTCCGGCGCGGGCCTGTGGGCCCCCCGCCGGCTCACCCGCCGCGGGCTGCGGCAGGTGCTCGGGTTCATCCGGCACATCCCGCCGGCCCAGCTCGTCGAGCTGGAGGGGGTCAGCGCGGGCCGGGCCCACCAGTTGCTCGCCGGGGCGGTGGTCGCCGAGGCGGCGATGCGCCGGCTGGACGTGGAGGCGCTGGACATCTGCCCGTGGGCGCTGCGCGAGGGGGTGATCCTGCGCCGGCTCGACCAGCTCGGTTCCGGGTGATACGGGCGCTTTGCGGGTTCTCGTCATGAGGTGTCAATCGACCCCCGCTACCCTCGATGGTGTGACTTCCCGCGTCCCCGTGCTCCTGTCCAGTTCCTCGGTCTTCCCTGAGCGGACCGCGGCGGCGTTCCAGCTGGCCGCGGCGCTCGGCTACGACGGCGTCGAGGTGATGGTCTGGACGGACGCCGTCAGTCAGGACGTCGGCGCGCTGCGCGGGCTCGCCGAGCACTACGGCATTCCGGTGCTCTCCGTCCACGCGCCCTGCCTGCTGGTCACCCAGCGGGTGTGGAGCCCGGACCCGTGGGAGCGGCTGCGCCGGTCCGCGGAGATGGCGGCGACGCTCGGCGCGCCCACCGTGGTGGTCCACCCGCCGTTCACCTGGCAGCGCGACTACGCGCGCAACTTCGCCGACGGGCTGGCCAGGATCGCCGGCGAGTTCCCAGGCCTGCACTTCCCGGTGGAGAACATGTACCCGGTCCGGATGGCCGGCCGGCAGTTCGTCCCGTACGTCCCGGGCTGGGACCCGACCGAGACCGGCTACCCCTCCTACACGCTCGACCTGTCGCACTGCGCCGCCTCGCACACCGACTCGATGGCGATGGCCGACCGGATGGGCGCCGGCCTGGCGCACGTCCACCTCGGCGACGGCACCGGCGAGGGGCGCGACGAGCACCTCGTGCCCGGGCGCGGCACCCAGCCCTGCGCCGAGCTGCTCTCCTCGCTCGCCGGGCGAGGGTTCACCGGCTCGGTCGCCGTGGAGGTCACCACCCGGGGCGCGAAGAGCCGCGCGGTGCGGGAGGCCGACCTGCGCGAGGCGCTGGAGTTCGCCCGCCAGCACCTCGGCACCCCGTCCCCCGTCGACGCCTGACGCGCCTACCCTCGACGCGGCACCGCACCACGCGGGTCGGGCGGGGCCGTGGCGGGAGACCGGGCGCGGCGGGCCGCGCCGCGAGCCGGTCCAGGGTGCCGGTCGACAGCTCCGGCCCGGGCCGGTGGCCGACCCGGGCCGGGCGTCAGGCGACCGTGGTGAGGGATTCCTTGCTGGCGGCGCCGGCCTGCTCGCCCACCGCGGCGCGCTTGCGGGCCCGGTGCGCGGCCACGTGCGAGCGGGTGGCGCAGCGCTCCGAGCAGAACCGCCGGCAGCAGTTGGACGAGGTGTCCAGGTAGACGTTGCCGCAGCGTTCGTCGGCGCAGACCCCGAACCGGGCGCTGCCGTACTCGCAGAGCCAGACCGAGAGGCCCCAGACCGCGCCGGCCAGGTATTCGGCGCTCACCGAGGCGCCCCGGCTGGTCACGTGCATGTGCCAGTCGCTGGAGTCGTGCCCGGAGATGCGGGGCTGCACCGGGAACGCCTCCAGCAGGGCGTTGAGCTCGGCCACCGCGTGGGCGTCCCGCCCGGAGGTGCCGTACTCGAAGACGTCGCGCAGGCGCTTCTGCGCCCGCCGGAAGGTCGCGAGGTCCCGCTCCGCCACCTCGTCACGCATCCACGCGTTGTCGTCGGGGAAGAGGGCCCGCAGGTCGTCGAGGTCGTCCAGGCGGGCGTTGACGAGGTCAACGCCGGTCCGGGCGTACGCGTCGAAGTTCACGCCCACAACGGTAGACGACTCAGGAGCCGCGTGGTGCGTCGATGTAGTGCGGCAGGAACCGCGCGTAGCCGTCGGTGATGAGGCTCGCGCTCTCCCGCACCCCCGCACCGGCCGACTCGCCGTCGACCACCCAGCTGCCCAGCACCATCCGGTTGCCCTCGAACTCCGGCAGCGCGCGGAACTCCTGGTAGCAGAAGCCCTCGTCGCCGTAGATCCCCGGATTGGTGATCTCCCCGGCGTCGGTGACGATCCGCACCGAGCCGCCCTCCCGGCCGAGCAGCGGCTTGGCGACGTACTCGGACATGCCGCGCGGCGAGTCGAGGTACGCCGGCAGCAGCAGCTCGTGGCCGGGGTACAGCTCCCAGAGCACGGCGAGCAGCGCCTTGTTCGACAGCAGCAGCTTCCACGCCGGCTCGATCCAGGTGGTCGGGGTGCCCGGCCGCAGCGCCAGCGACCCGTACGGCTCGGCGAGCATCCACTCCCAGGGATAGAGCTTGAAGCAGGTGGTGACCGGCTGGTCCGCCGCGTCGACGAAGCGCCGCCCGTCCCAGCCGATCTCCTGGACGGGCTGGAACACGACGTCCAGCCCGGCCTGCCGGGCGGTCTCGGCGAGGTAGCCGGCGGTCATCTGGTCCTCGCCGGACTCCTCCTCGTTCGACCAGACCACGTGCACCCGCCGGTCGTGCAGGCCGGCGCCGATCTTCGCCCAGGCGCCGACGAGGCGCTCGTGCAGGCTGTTCCACTGGTCCAGCTCCGGCCGGGTGTGCTCCAGCCAGTACCACTGGACGATGCTCGCCTCGACCAGGGCGGTGGGGGTGTCGGCGTTGTACTCCAGCAGCTTGGGGGGCCAGCTGCCGTCGTACCAGAGGTCGAAGCGCCCGTAGAGGGTCGGCGGCGACTCGCGCAGCGACCGGGCCACGGCCTCGGCCGCCCAGTCCGGGATGCCGAACTCGGCGTGGCGGCGGCGCGCGACGACGTGTTCGGCGGCGGCCACCGACATCCGGTGCAGCTCCTCCGTCGCCTCCTCCAGCCGCAGCACCTCCTCCAGCTCGAAGGCGTACGCGGCGGTCTCGTCCCAGTACGACATGATCCCGCCGTCGGGCAGCTCCGTGTCGACGTACACCAGGCCCTGCGAGCGGATGGTCGCGTCCCAGCCGGGGCGGGGGGTGACGGACTCCCGGCGCACGTCAGCCGCCGCAGGCGGCGAGGTGGGTGCCGAAGCCGCCCCGGTCGGGGACGGCCGCGGTGACCGGTTCCGGCGCGGTGCCGCCGGCGGCGACCTCGGGCACCCGCAGCGCGACGGCCACGGTGCCGCCGCCGCCGACAGGCCCGAGGGCACAGTCGTCGTCATCGTCGTCGTCGGAGGTCGTGTTGCAGGCGGAGAGGGCGAGCGCCAAGGCGGTGAGCGCGCCGAGCTGCACGGAGGCCGACCGGAGCCGGCGGCGGGGGCGATGTTCCACGTCATGGTTGTAACCGATGGACACCAGCGCCGTCCGCCCCGGGCGGGGCCTGTGACGCGGTTGGGACCTGGGCGCGGGCAGTGCCGCCGCCGCCCGGCGCGCAGGCGTCGTCGGGCGTTACGCTCGGTCCATGCTCCGTTCCGTCATCCTCGCCGCCTCCCGGTCATCCCAGGTCGAGCGGCTCGTCGCGACGGCCCCGGTCACCCGGGACCTCGTCCGCCGGTTCGTGGCCGGCGCCAAGACCGACGACGCGTTGCGCGCGACCCGCGAACTCGTCGACGACGGTCTCGCGGTCTCCCTCGACCACCTCGGCGAGGACACCGTCACCCCCGAGCAGGCCAACGCCACCCGGGACGAATACCTGCGGCTGCTGACGCGGCTCTCGGGCGCGGGGCTGACCCCGGCAGCCGAGGTGAGCATCAAACTCTCCGCGCTCGGCCAGATGTTCGACGAGCAGCTCGCCTACGACAACGCCCGGGCGATCTGCGCCGCAGCCGACGAGGCGGGCACCACGGTCACCGTGGACATGGAGGACCACACCACCACCGACTCGACCCTGGACATCCTGGCCAAGCTCCGCAAGGACCACCCGTCCACCGGGGCGGTGCTCCAGGCGTACCTGCGGCGGACCGAGTCGGACTGCCGCGAGCTGGCCACGGCCGGGTCCCGGGTGCGGCTGTGCAAGGGCGCGTACAAGGAGCCGGAGTCGGTGGCCTACCAGTCCGCCCGCGAGGTGGACAAGTCGTACGTCCGCTGCCTGAACATCCTGATGTCCGGCGACGGCTACCCGATGCTGGCCACCCACGACCCGCGCCTGATCGCCATCGGCGAGGACCGGGCCCGCTGGTTCGACCGCGGCCCCGAGCGGTTCGAGTTCCAGATGCTGTACGGCATCCGGCCGGAGGAGCAGACCCGGCTGGTCGGCGAGGGCTACACCGTGCGCACCTACGTGCCCTACGGCGACCAGTGGTACGGCTACCTGATGCGCCGCCTCGCCGAGCGCCCGTCCAACCTGGCCTTCTTCGGCCGGGCCGTGCTCAGCAGGAAGTGACTCAGCCGTTCGACCAGCCCCGGGTGCTCAGCACCAGGCGGTAGCCGTCCGGATCGACCACCGTCACCCCCCCCAGCGGTCCCAGTACGGGCCGGCGGAGACCCTCGTCCCCCGATGTACGCCCTGCTCGGACGGCCGCTGGTCGGCGTCGCGCTGGTCGTCGTCTGGGCGCTCACCGTCGCCCTGCTCCGGCGGTCGGGCCGCCCTGCCTGAGCCGCCCCGGCGGGCCCGCCGCCACCGGTGCCGGCGCGACCCGCCCGGGTGCGGCGTCGGGCCGGGTCGGTGGTCGCCGGGGCGACCGGATGGTCGTACCCTTCGCCGGGTGACTGACGGGCAGCCCGAGGCCGACGGTCGGCCGGCGACGGACGACGCGCAGGCCACCGCGACGACACCGCCCGCGGCATCGTCCACGCCCACCGAGCCGCCCACGCCGGGCACCCCTGTCGCGCCCGCCGGGCCGGCCACGTCGCCCGTGCCCGCCGGGCCGGGCCTGCCGACCGTGCCCACGGCGTCGGCCGAGCCCGGTCCCGTCGCGGTGCAGGCGGAGCGGGCGTCGCGGCGGCTGTGGCCGCTCTGGGCGGCGCTCGCGGCGGTCGTGGTGATGGTCACCTGCGGCCTGCCCACGGCGTTGCTGGCCGGCCTCGTGCGCGACGACGCCAGGCCGATGCCGGGGGCCTCCGGCACCCGGGCCGACGACCCCGCCGAGCGGGCCGCCCGCCAGCTCGGCGAGCGGATGACGGCGGAGCTGGCGCGGCAGTCGGCCGCGCTGCTCGCCGGGGACCGGGCCGCGTTCCTGGCCGTCGCGGAACCCGTCGCGCACCCGGACCTGCGCCGCCGGTACGCCGCGCTGCGGGCGCTGCGGGTGACCGCCTGGCAGGCCGAGGCGACCGGCCTGCCCACCCCGGTCGAGGGCCGGCCCGGCGAGTGGCGGTTGCCGGTCGAATTCCGGTACTGCTTCGTCGTGCCGGACTGCCGCACCAGCCGGGTGCTGACCGGCACCCGCTGGCGGGCGGGGGAGCGGCCCCGGCTGCTCGCCGTGGAGCCGTCCCGATCGGCGGAGACCGGCACCCGGCCCTGGGAGGTCAGCGAGCTGGTCGTCGCCGTCGGCCCGCGCACCCTGGTGGCCACGACCCCCGCCCTGCGCCGGCAACTGCCCGGCCTGCTCGCCCAGGCCGAGGCGGCCGCCACGGTCGCCGACACGTACGTCGTCGCCGGCCGGCCGCCCGACCGGTACCGGGTCTTCTACGCGGGCCGCGCGGAGTGGCAGCGCTGGTACGGCGGGGGCCGGCCGAAGTGGACCGGCGGGTACGCGGTCACCGTCGGCGGCGGCCACCACGAGGTGGTGCTCAACGCCGACGGGCTGGTGTCCAGCGGGGTGGACGACCTCCTCCGGCACGAGTTGACCCACGCCGCCTCGCTGCCCGAGCGGGGCTACCCGGGCAAGGGCATCTGGTGGCTGGTCGAGGGGCTGGCCGAGCACGCCGGCGCCGACGGCCAGCCGGTCGAGCGGTACGAGGGACTGGCCGAGGTGCGGCGGCTGACCGGTGGCTGGGACGGCCGGCTCGACGGCCTCAACCCGGCCGACGACGCGCCGGCCGAGCGGGTCAGCGGCAGCTACGGCATCTCCTACCTGGCCGTCCGGCACCTGGTCGACCGGTTCGGCCCGGAGCGGCTGCTGGCCTTCTTCGCGGCGGTGGTGCACGAGCGCCGCCCGGTGGCCGACGCGGCCGAGGCGACCTTCGGCGAGCCGTGGAGCGCCCTGCACGACGAGTGCGTCGCGTACGTCCGGGCCGTGGCCGCCTGAGCGACACGTCGTGTGGGCGTCGCCTGGGTGGCGCAGCCCAGGGGCGGTCGGGGGCGTTCATGATCGACCGCTGTCGGGCGGTGCCGGCCGACCTGACACACTGGTGCCGCTCCCAGCGCGGAGCCCCGGTCCGCGTCCGGAAGCGGCCCGGGGCACCCGCCCGGTGGTTCCGGTGGCGCCGCCGGAACCACCGGGCGCCTTCCGCGCGACGGGGGCGGCTCGTGAGCGCGGCGAGGCGGGTGGCGCTCGGCTCCCGGTGGTCGCGCCGCGGGCGGAACGAGGGCCGACCGGACGCCGGGCGCAACAGGTTCGACAACGACGTAGCCGGTCGGGTGGACCGACCCCCCGAACCATGATCAGTTGTACGAAGGGATCGCGCCGGTCACAGCCGCCCCGCTACCGTACTGGTAACACGCGCGTCGCCGGTCCGGGCGGGGAGGATCCCGTCCGGTGGCACGCGCCGGGCATGGGATGGGTCGGTGAGCCATGGCCGGGTCGCAGTCCGACGGTCGGCTGTCGGAGGTCAAGTTCCTGACCGTCGCCGAGGTGGCGACGGTCATGCGGGTGTCGAAGATGACGGTCTACCGCCTGGTGCACAGCGGTGAGCTCACCGCGGTCCGGGTCGGCCGGTCGTTCCGGGTTCCCGAACACGCGGTGCACGAATACCTGCGGGGTGCCTTTCAGGAGACCGCCTGAGCCGCCCGCGGGCCACCCGTCGAGTGCGACGTAACGGGCATCGACGGGGGCGCGTTGGTCCTGCTGACGCTCTCCCGCTACCCTGGACCCCGACCGTGACCGCAGATGCGCCCCGCCGCATGTCCCGCTGGCCCGGTCCGCTGTCCGCACGCGGTCGTCGACGGCACCCGATGGTGGTGTCATCCGGTCGCCCCGCATGTTGCATCGAAAGGCTGTCGTATGGGCTCGGTGGTCAAGAAGCGCCGCAAGCGCATGGCTAAGAAGAAGCACCGCAAGCTGCTGCGCAAGACCCGCGTCCAGCGTCGCCGTCTCGGCAAGTGACCGGGGCCGGGCCGCTGCCCGGCACCCGTCGTCACTTGCCAACTGTCGACCCTCGGAGGCTCAGGTGATCAGGCCGTGGATGTCCCGGCTCGATCCCGCCTGCCGGGGGAGGTGCGCGACATGACCCCCGGTGGCACCCCAGGTGCCCCGGGGGTCGTCGTCGTGACCGGGGTCAGCCGCTACCTCGGCGCGCACGTCGCCGCCCGGCTCGCCGCCGACCCGCGCATCGAGCGGGTCATCGGCGTGGATCCGTCGGAGCCGGCCGCCGAGTTCACCGACCTGCTCGACCGTGTCGAGCGCGTCCGCGTCGACGCCGGCTCGCTCGGCGGTCTCCTCGCCGACCTCGACGTCGACGCCGTGGTCCACCTCGCCCTCGTCACCGCCCCGGACCAGCAGCACGGCGGTCGCGCGGCGATGAAGGAGCAGAACGTCATCGGCACGATGCAGCTCCTCGCCGCCTGCCAGCGGGCGCCCCGGCTGCGCAAACTCGTGGTCCGCTCCTCGACGGCCGCGTACGGGGCGTCGTTCCGCGATCCGGCCGTCTTCACCGAGGAGACCGAGCCGCGCGAGGTGCCGCGCGGCGGCTTCGGCCGCGACATCCTCGACATCGAGGGGTACGTCCGCGGCTTCCGCCGCCGCCGGCCCGACGTCACCGCCACGGTGCTGCGCTTCGCGCCGTTCATCGGCTCGACCGCCGACACCACCCTCACCCGCTACTTCTCCCAGCCGGTCGTGCCCACCGTTTTCGGCCGCGACCCCCGGCTGCAGTTCCTGCACTTCGACGACGCGTTGGAGGTGCTGCACCGGTCGATCGTCGAGGACCATCCGGGGACGTACAACGTGGCCGGTCCCGGGGTGCTCTCCCTCTCCCAGGCGATCCGCCGGGCGGGCCGGGTCGCCGTGCCGGTGCTGGAGCCCGGCCTCTCCGGGGCCGTCGCGTTCGCCCGCAACCTCGGCTTCGGCCGCTACGGCCTGGACCAGGTCGACCTCTTCGTGCACGGCCGGGTCGTCGACACCACCCGCCTGGAGCGGGAGTACGGCTTCACGCCCCGCACCACCGCCGCCGCGTTCGACGACTTCATCCGCGCCCACCACGGTGGCGTCGTGGTGACCCGGGACCAGTTGGCGGTCGCGGAGCACCTCGTGCTGGAGGGGATCCGGCAGGTCCGGGCCGCCGTGCGGGAGCGTTCGTGAGCGAGCCGGAGGAGCGGCGCGACGGCCGCTACGACGTTCCGCTGACCGTCGCCGAGCCGGGCGCGGAGCCGGCGCGGGCGAACGGGCACCGCCGGGCCGCCACGGCCGACGAGCCGGACACCGCCGCCACCGACGAGCCGGTAGCGGCCACCGCTGGCAGCAGGGACGAGCCTGGCGGGCCTGCCGCGTCGGGCGCCACGGACGAGCCCGGCGAGCCGGCCGCGACGGAGGCCGACCGGCCGGGCGGGGCCGGGGACGTGCCGGCGACGACCGGGCCGGCGGTGCCGGACCGACCGGGCGACCACTGGGACCGCCGGGTCGCCAAGGGGCTTGCGTTCCTGCGCCGCCGACTCTCCGGCGACTACGAGGTCGACGAGTTCGGCTTCGATCCGGAGATCACCGAGGCGGTCTTCCACCCGCTGCTGCGGGTGCTCTACCGGGACTGGTTCCGCACCGAGGTCACCGGCCTGGAGCACGTGCCCGCCGAGGGCGCCGGCCTGGTCGTCGGCAACCACTCCGGCACCGTGGCGCTGGACGCGCTGATCCTTTCGGCCGCCCTGCACGACCAGCACCCGGCCCACCGCTACCTGCGGCTGCTCGGCGCGGACCTGGTCTTCCGGATGCCGGTCGTCTCCGAGCTCGCCCGCAAGACGGGCGGGACGGTCGCCTGCAACCCGGACGCGGAGCGGCTGCTCGGCAACGGCGAGCTGGTCGGCGTCTTCCCGGAGGGCTTCAAGGGCATCGGCAAGCTCTACGCCGAGCGCTACAAGCTGCAACGCTTCGGCCGGGGCGGGTTCGTCTCGGCGGCGCTGCGCACCGGCACCCCGATCGTGCCGGTCGCCATCGTCGGCGGCGAGGAGATCTATCCGATGCTCGCCGACATCAAGCCCCTGGCGCGGCTGCTCAAGCTGCCCTACTTCCCGGTCACCCCGACCTTCCCGTGGCTGGGGCCGCTGGGCATGGTGCCGCTGCCGAGCAAGTGGCTGATCGAGTTCTGCCCGCCGATCCCCACCGCGCACCTGACGGACTCCGCCGACGACCCGCTCGTGGTGTTCAACCTGGCCGACCAGGTGCGGGAGACGATCCAGCAGACCCTGCACAAGCTGCTCGAACGCCGGCCGGACCCGTTCGGCCCGTGACGCGGGCGGCCGGCGACGTCAGCCGTTGCGGCGGCGCCGGTGCAGGGCCATACCGGCAGTGACCGCCCCGGCCAGCAACCCGGCGGCGGCGGTGGACGGCACCACGATCTTCACGGCGCGCCGGCCGGTGCGGAAGTCGCGTACCTGCCAGCCGCGCTGCCGGGCCTCCCTGAGCAGGGCGGCGTCGGGGTTCACCGCCACCCCCCGACCCACGGTGGAGAGCATCGGCAGGTCGTTGCAGGAGTCGCTGTAGGCGGTGCAGCGGGCCAGGTCCAGCCCCTCCACCGCGGCGAGCTGGGTGACCGCCTCGGCCTTCGCCGGGCCGTGCATCAGGTCGCCGACCAGCCGGCCCGTGTACGCCCCGTCGACCACCTCGGCGACCGTGCCGATCGCGCCGGTCAGGCCCAGCCGGGCGGCGATCACCCGGCCGATCTCCACGGGCGCGGCGCTGACCAGCCAGACCCGTTCGCCGGCGTCCAGGTGCCGCTGGGCCAGCTGGCGGGTGCCGCCCCAGATCCGGGGGGCCATCAGCTCGTCGAAGATCTCCTCGGCGAGGCGCTCCACGTCGTCCACCCGCCAGCCCTCGACGAACGCGAGGGCGGCCTCCTTGGCCTGCGACATGTCCCCGGCGTGCTCGGTGGCGAGCAGCCGGAAGCGAAGCTGCTGCCACGCGAACCGGGCCAGGTCGGTCGTGGTGAAGTACTTGCGCGCGGCGAGGCCCCGGGCGAACCAGTAGATCGACGCGCCCTGCATCATCGTGTTGTCGACGTCGAAGAAGGCCGCCGCGGTCGGATCCGGCTGCGGCGGAGCCAGGGGTGCCAGGTCGGTCTCCGCCCAGCCGGCGGTGTGACCGTGGACGTCGGTGCTGACCGTCACCTTGCGGCTGCGGGCCACGCGACCTCCCTCTGCTGACCGGGCGCGGCGTGCGCCTGCCACTGGTCGAGGGTAGCCGGGCGACGGTTGCCGACGGCCGCCCGGCGGGTGAACTGTGGCGTGGACGGCGCGCCGGGCAGGTCAGCGACCGCCGGGGCAGGTGGCGGGGGCCGGGCCGAGGGAGTCGCTGCCGACGGGGGCGGGCAGGCCGCAGGAGATCGCCGCGCGGAGCGCGTCGGAGCGCTTGCGGACCGCGTCCAGCAGGGCCAGCGAGCGGCGGGTCCGGTCCCGGTCGGCCCGGGTGCCGGCGTCGAGGAGATCCCCGACCGCCCGCCGCTGCCCGGTGAGGAAGGAGTTGACCGCGTCCAGCGCCGCCAGGTCGGAGCGCTGCACCGCGGCGGTGGTCAGCAGGCGTACGCCCTGGCGGGTGCCCGCGTCCATGTCGTCCAGCACGGCGCTGTAGCCGTCCCGGTCCCCGTGCAGCGCGGCGGCCTCGGCCAGCCGGGTGCGGGCGAAGTCCAGGAAGAGCTGACCTCGGCTGATGTCCGAGCTGGCCAGCGCGAGCTGGGCCCGTTCCGTCGAGCGCTTCATGCCGTACAGCGCGTCACCGGGGACCGCGTTCTCGCTCGCGGCGGAGATGCCGGAGAGGGCGACCGCGCCGGCCGCGACGCCGACCAGGATGGCGCCGCGGGCACGGGCCCGGCGGGCGGTGACGGCAGGCAGCAGGCGGCTGCGACCGGTGTCGGCGGCACCCGGCTCCGGCGCGGCGGCGGTCGCCGGGGCGCCGATGCCCTCGCGTTCGGCCGTGGCCAGCAGCATGGCGCGCAGCCCGGTGCGGAACTCCGGGTCCACCTCGACGGCCGGCGGGGCGGCGCCGAGCCGCTGCCCGACGGCGACGAGCGCGGCGAGCTGGTCGTCGGCGCGGGAACGGACGTGGTGCCGCCGGCCGCCGTTGGCCTCGTCGAGAAGCTGCGCGAAGCGCTCCGCGCGCCGACGGGAGAAGAGGTCGCTGTCCACCGCAGGCACCTCCTCTCGCTGGTCACGGCCGGTCGGCCGCTGTCGTCGCCAGCGACCGGTGACGGCGTGACACCACGGACGAACGTCGTGGCCGGCCACGCTGCCGGACCTCGGAACCCGGGGGGATGCCGGGGCTACCACCGGTCGCACCCGGAGAAACGGTCCGCACCGGGCATGGGTTACGGGCCCGCCGGGTGCGAAATCACGGAAAGTGATTGCCGTCACGGCGCGGGGAGGGTGGTGAGCTGGGCGAACGAGGATCGACGCCCGTCGGTCCCGTCGCCGGGACTACGGCTGGAAGCCGTCCGGCAGCAGCCGCGCCAGCGCCCGTACCGCGCGGTACTGCAACGCCTTGATCGCGCCCTCGTTCTTGCCCATCGCGCGGGCCGTCTCGGCCACGGAGAACCCCTGCAGGAAGCGGAGCACGATGCACTCCTGCTGCTCGGGGTTGAGCTGCTTGACGGCGCTGAGCAGGGCCACGTTGGTGATGTGCTCGACGACCGCCGCCTCCGGGCTGCCCTCCGGGCCCCGGTCCTCGCGATCGGCGTCCAGCACGTCGCCGGTGGTCACCTCCAGCCGGTAGCGGCCGGACTTGAAGTGGTCGGCCACCAGGTTGCGGGCGATGGTGACCAGCCACGCGCCGAGGTCCCGGCCCTGCCAGGTGAAGCTGCCGATCCGTTTGAGGGCGCGCAGGAAGGTGTCGGAGGTGAGGTCCTCCGCGAGCTGGCGGTTGCCGACCCGGAAGTAGACGAACCGGAACACCGTGTCGACGTACCGGTCGTAGATCAGCCCGAACGCCTCGGACTCGCCCGCTTGGGCGCGTTCGACCAGGGCCCAGACCTCGGTCGCCGGGTCGGACGGGTCCGGTCGGCTGGGGAAGCCCGTCGAGGCGGCGGGGGCGGCGGTCGCCGGCACCGCCGGGATCACGGCCGTCTCCGCGGCCGACTGCTCGGACGCCGTCGACGGTTCCGTCGTGCGGCGGCCCTGCGCCGGCATGGTGGGCCGGGCCGGCGCGACCACCCGGCCGCCGGCCGGCTTGGCGTTGCCCCCCGGTGTCGCGGGACGCGGTGGCGGTTCGTTGTGGTGCGGCCGGTGGCGGATCCGGCTCGACGTGCCCTCGCCGCGGAGCGCGAGGCTGCCCGTGTCGTCCAGCGGGCCCCGGGTGGCGGGTCGCTCGTTGAGCGGGGCGC
Organism: Micromonospora sp. NPDC047730; assembly: GCF_043204765.1. NCBI lineage: Bacteria > Bacillati > Actinomycetota > Actinomycetes > Micromonosporales > Micromonosporaceae > Micromonospora > Micromonospora sp. NPDC047730. The sequence continues at coordinate 186,481 of NZ_JBIDCU010000008.1, forward strand.
GGGTCGCCGGGTTGGTCAGGCCGAGCGGCCGTTCCGCGTAACCGAAGGTCGTCACCGCGCCGCCTCCGTCCCGCCGGCCACGGGCCGCGCTGGTCGGCGCGTCGCCGTCGCGCCGCCACCCGGGCGGTCGGGCAGGGCTGGCTCGGGGCGTGCCGACGGGCGGCAGATCCCCTTGAGGTGCTGGTCCAATGCGCTCACAGGCACGGGGGCCTCCTCGGGCTGAGGGGTGTCGACTCACGGCAAATGGGGTGAGCCGACCCGAGTGATGATAGGGCCAACGTCACCCGCGCGTGGCAAGTCCGTTACACAGGGCGGAAGTATTTCCCGCCGCGTCGCACAAATGGCGGACCGGTTGTCCGTCGCGTGCGGTTGACATTCGGATTGCCGCGTGATCCTGAAGGGATTTCCAGCTCAGCGGGCACGCCGGCCGGCGCGGGGCGGGCGGGCGACGCGAAGGTCGACTCAGGAGCGTCCCGGGTGCACGGCACGCCGGCGTGTCCCGTACACGGGACCGGATCCGTCTCGTCCGCGCGCCCCGGGGCGTCCTGTCGGCGGGACTCGCCGCGGCGGCGGCGCGTCCGACGGTCCCTCGGGCGCGGCCCGGGCCGTCGCGGGCATGGCCCGAGACCCCGGCGCTGTGCCAGACTCAGCCACCGTGCAGGACGCATCCGACAGCATCGCGTCGAACCTCGCCGACCGGGTCCGCCGGGCGGCCGCCGCCCACGGCGACCGACCCGCGCTGCACTGGCGCGAGCGGACCCTGACCTGGTCCGAACTGGACGCCTCGGTGACCGCCGCCGCCCGGGCCCTGGCGGACCTGACCGGGAATCCGCCCGCCGGGACGGCGCCGACCGAGGCCCCGCCCGCCGGGGCGGCACCGACCGGGACCCCGCCCGCCGGGGCGGCAGCGGGCCCGTCCGCCGCCGTCGACCGGCACCCGCCCCGGGTCGCCATCGCGCTCGGCAACTCGCCGGACTTCGTGGTCGGCTACCTGGGCGCGCTGCGCGCCGGGCTGGTGGCGGTGCCGGTCAACCCCGGCCTCACCGCCCCCGAGCTGCGGCACGTGCTGGCCGATTCCGGCGCCTCGGTCCTGATCGGCACGGAGCGGGTGCGCGACCTCGTCGCCGACGTCGCCGGGGAGCTGCCCGCGCTCACCGCCGTGCACGGCGCCCCGCCGATGACGGACGGCGGGGGTCCGTTCCCCCACCGGGGCGGCGACGACCTGGCGGTGCTGCTCTACACCTCCGGCACGGAGGGGCGGCCGAAGGGCGCGATGCTCACGCACCGGGCGCTGGCGGCCAACCACGAGCAGGTGGACCGCATCGACCCGCCGGTCGTCGGCCCGGGCGACACCGTGCTGCTCGCGCTGCCGCTGTTCCACGCGTACGGGCTGAACTCGGGGCTGGGCGCGGTCGTCCACCATGGCGCGACCGGGGTGTTGGTCGACGACCTCGGCCCCGACGCCGGGCTGGCCGAGATCGCCCGCCACCGGGTCGGCGTGCTGGTCGGCGTACCGTCGATGGTGGCCGCCTGGTCCACGGCGGACGCCGGCGCGGTCGCCGCGGCCATGGCGTCGGCGCGGCTCGTGGTCTGCGGCGCGGCGCCGCTGGAGCCGGCCGTCGCGGCCCGCTTCGCCGAGGTCGCCGGCCGTCCGGTGCACGTCGGGTACGGCCTGACCGAGACCGCGCCGGTGCTCACCTCCACCCTCGTCGGCGGCGAGCCGAAGGCCGGCTCGATCGGCCGCCCGCTGCCCGGCGTCGAGTTGCGCCTGGTCGGGACGGACGGGGCCGACCTGTGGCGCGACGGCGCGGCCGAGCCGGACGAGGACGCCGACGAGCTGGACCTCTCCGACGCCGCGCCGGGCACGGACCCGGGCCAGATCGTGGTGCGCGGGGCGAACCTCTTCTCCGGGTACTGGCCGGACGGCCGGGGCGGGCCGGACGCCGACGGCTGGTGGGCCACCGGCGACGTCGGGTACGCCGACTCCGACGGCGACCTCTTCCTGGTCGACCGGGTCGGCGAGCTGATCCTGGTCAACGGGTTCAACGTGTACCCGCGCGAGGTCGAGCTGGTGCTCTCCGCCCATCCCGGCGTGGCCGAGTCGGCGGTACTGGGTGTGCCGCACCCGCGGACCGGCGAGACTGTCCGGGCGTACGTGGTGCCGGCGCCGGGGGGCCCGGTCACGGGCGAGGAGCTGCTCGCCCACTGCGCCCGCAACCTGGCCCGGTTCAAGTGCCCGACCGCCGTCGAGTTCGTCGACGAGCTGCCGCACTCGGTGATCGGCAAGGTACGCAAGACCCTGCTCCGGCCGGCGTCGTCCCCGGCGGCACCGGCGCCGTCGCCGGCGGCGTCGCCGGAGAACCGTCCGCCGGCCCCGGCCGGCACCAGCACCACGGAGGAGACCGATGCGTGAGCCCCGACTCACCCTGATCACCCGGCCCGGCTGCCACCTCTGCGAGGACGCGAAGGCGGCGCTGGACCGGGTGGTGGCGGTCACCGGGGACCGGTGGACCGAGAAGGACGTCACCGACGACATCGAGCTGGAACGCGAGTACGGCGACCGCCTGCCGGTGGTGCTGCTCGACGGCAAGGAGCACGGCTACTGGCGGGTGGAGGAGGAGCGGCTGCTGCGGGACCTGACGACCCCGCAGTTGTAGCGCCGCCGGGACCGCCGGGCCGGTCAGGGCGGGTCGGTGTCGCCGGTTTATGGTGCTGCGATGACCCCTGCGCACCGCCACCTGGTCTGGGACTGGAACGGCACCCTGCTCAACGACCTCCACCTGGTGGTCGCCTCCACCAACGTCGCCTTCGCCAGCGTCGGCGGGCCCGCGGTCACCGCCGACGAGCACCGGGTCAGGTTCCGCCGGCCGATCGCCGACTACTACGCCGACGTGCTCGGCCAGGCGGTCGACGACGACGAGTTCGGCCGGCTGGACCGGATCTTCCACGACGCGTACCGGACCGGGCTGACCACCTGTGAGCTGGCGCACGACGCCACGGTCGCGATGGCGGCGTGGCGGGGCAACCAGTCCCTGCTCTCGATGTGGTTCCACGAGGAGCTGGTGCCGACGGTGCGGACGTACGGGCTCAGCGGGCACTTCGTCCGGGTGGACGGGCTGCGGGCCACCGTCGGCGGCGACCGCAAGGCCGAGTCGCTCCGCAACCACCTGGCCGAGCTGGGCGTGGCCGGCCGGGACGTGGTGCTGATCGGGGACTCCGTCGACGACGCCGACGCCGCCCTGTCGGTGGGCGGTCGCGCCGTGCTCTACACCGGCGGGTTCACCGACCCGGCCCGCCTGCGCGCCTCCGGCCACCCGGTCGCCGACACCCTCACCGAGGCCGTGGCCCTGGCGGCCGCCCTGCCCTGACCGGCGGGGTCAGTTGCGCAGGTAGGCGAGGACGGCCAGGACCCGGCGGTGCTGCTCCGTGTCGGGCGGGAGCTGGAGCTTCGTGAAGATGTTCCGGACGTGCTTCTCGACGGCGCCGTCGGTGACCACCAGGGTGCGCGCGATCGCCGTGTTCGAGCGGCCCTCGGCCATCAGGGCGAGCACCTCGCGTTCACGCGGGGTGAGCTCGCGCAGCGGGTCGTCGCGGCGGCGCCGGGCGAAGAGCTGGCCGACCACCTCGGGGTCGAGCACCGTCCCGCCGGCGGCCACCCGGTCCAGGGCGTCGAGGAACTCGTCGATCGCGGCCACCCGGTCCTTGAGCAGGTAGCCGATCCCGCCCCCGCCGCCGCCGGTCGTGGCGAGCAGGTCGTCGGCGTACGACACCTCGACGTACTGGGAGAGGACCAGGATCGGGGTGCGGGGCACCAGCCGCCGGGCCTCCACCGCCGCGCGCAGCCCCTCGTCGGTGTGCGAGGGCGGCATCCGGACGTCGACGATCGACACGTCCGGCCGGTGCGTGACGACCGCCGCCACCAGCGCCTCGCCGTCGGCGACGGCGGCCACCACCTCGTGCCCCCGCTCGCTGACCAGCCGGACCAGCCCTTCCCGGAGCAGCACGGCGTCATCCGCGATCACGATCCGCATGGTTGAGTTGTCTACCACGTCGGGGTCACAGCGGGAGTTCCGCGCGGATTTCGGTGGGCCCGCCGGTGGGGCTGACCACGTCCAGCCGGCCACCGGCGGCGCGCACCCGGTCGGCGATGCCGACCAGCCCGTGCCCCTTGGCCAGGTGGGCGCCGCCCTGGCCGTCGTCGCCGACGCCCACCTCCAGCCGGCCGTCGCGCCGGCCCACGGTGACGTGGCACTCGGTCGCCCGGCTGTGCTTGGCGACGTTGGTCAGCGCCTCGGCCACGACGAAGTACGCCGTGCTCTCCACCGCCGGGTCGAGCCGGCCGGCGGGGCTGCCCAGCTCCGGGTCCACCCGCAGCTCGATCGGGATCAGGCCGCGCCCGGCCAGCGCCGCCAGGGCGCTGGGCAGGCCCCGGTCGACCAGGATCGGCGGCGCGATGCCCCGGGACAGGGCGCGCAGCTCGGCGAGCGTCTCCCGGGTCTGGGTGACCGCCTCGTCCAGGGTCCGCGCCGCGGCGTCGGGGTCGGAGGCGAGCTGCTGGCGGGCCCGGCTGAGGTCCATGGCGAGCCGGACCAGGCGCTGCTGCGGGCCGTCGTGGATGTCCCGCTCCAGCCGGCGCAGCGCGCTCGCCTCGGCGGAGACGGCGGCCCGCTTCTGCTCCTCCAGCACGGTGATCCGGTTGCGCATCTCCGCCACGCCGGTGAGCATGGCCCGGCCGAAGCTCGCCTGGAGCAGCGCGCAGCCGCGGGCCACGATCGGCAGGGTGATCAGGAAGAACAGCCCGATCGCGGTGTGCAGCCCGATCCGGGCGACGGTCGAGTCGCCCAGGCCGAGGAGTTGGGGGAGGCCGACGTCCTCCGGGTCGCCGTGCGGCAGCGTCCAGTCGTACGCCCAGTAGAGCGATCCGGCGACGGCGCCGGCCCACCAGACCAGCGTGACCACGAAGGTGGCGACGGCCACGACCAGCTTGAGGATGCCGTGCGCCAGGTCGAGCCAGGACTGCGCGTCCCCCATGGGCACGAAGATCCGCCGCCAGGCGCTGGCCCCGGGCTCGGGGAGCCGGTACTGCGGGCGGATCCGGGACTGGTGCAGCACGGCGGGGAGGCGGAGCCGCTCGATGTCGGCCAGCCCCCGGGCGGCGTACAGGGTGCCGCTGAGGACGGGCAGGCCGATCACCGTCACCACCAGCCCGAGGCCGGCCGCGAGGCCGACCAGCAGGACCACGAAGCTGGCCAGGGCCAGGGGGAGGCCGAGCAGCACGTAGCCGGAGTCCAGGAGGAGCTGACGGGAGATGGTCGGCGCCGGCACGGGCGGGCCGGCGGCGACGGGTACGGCGGTCATACCACGAGGCTAGGCAGCGCGGGGGTGCCCGACCCATCCCGCCGGCCGGCCTCTCCGGCGTAGGGCTGTCCCTACCGCGACGGTCCGGGCGGCGGGCGCCGCCCGCGGATGGGCGCCCCGGGTCCGACCGGCGGTGGGCCCCGGGGCCGGCGGTCGGACCCCGCCGGCCCCGGCGTGACGTGATCGGCGGCGAGCCGCGCTCGCGCGATTGGTCAGAGAAGTCGTAATTGAGCAATAATCGCCGAGCGGCGCCGGCGGAGGCCGCTGTATCGATCTTGCGGGATGGAGGGCCAGGTGGAGCCGCGTCGCGAGCTGTCAAGATCGCGATTTGTGCACGCCTTCACAAGCGCCTACTCTGTAGTTCCGACGCGCCCTGCTAGCACAGCCGGCAATCTCGGTCGCCAGCGGGAGTCCCGAAACGGCCGGCCGCTGGAGCTGGCCGAGGATCGCACCGCACGGAGTCTCATGAGTCAGCACCGTCACCCTGGCGCGCCCGGCCGCGCCGGTGCCGTACCGGCGCTCCCGGACCTGCCCGAGGCGACCGTCGCGCGGCTCCCCGAATACCTCCGTGCCCTGCACAACCTGGCCGAAAGCGGTCACGAGACCGTGTCCAGCGAGGGGCTGGCGAGTGCCGCGGGGGTGAACTCGGCGAAGCTCCGCAAGGACCTCTCGCACCTCGGCTCGTACGGCACCCGGGGCGTCGGCTACGACGTGGCGCTGCTGGTCGACCAGATCGAGTTCGTGCTCGGGCTCACCCAGCGCCGCGCGGTCGCCCTGGTCGGCGTGGGTAATCTCGGTCACGCCCTGGCCGGCTACGACGGCTTCGCCAGCCGCGGCTTCCGGATCGCCGCGCTCTTCGACGCCGACCCCGGACGCGTCGGCGAGGAGATCAACGGGCTGGTCGTCCGGCACATCGACGAGCTGCCCCGGGTCGCCGTCGAGGAGTCCATCGCCATCGGCGTGATCGCCACCCCGGCGCCGGCCGCCCAGGCGGTCGCCGACCAGCTCGTGGCCGTCGGCGTGACGAGCATCCTGAACTTCGCTCCATGCGTACTCTCGGTTCCGGAGGGGGTCGACGTGCGCAAGGTCGATTTGGCCATAGAGCTGCAGATCCTGTCCTTCCACGAGCACCGCAAGGCATCGCTGACCGCGCTTCCCGCCACCGGCGGGTCCGCCCTCACCGCCCTGCCCGGCGGGCTCGCGGCCACCGACCCGCAGGAGGCGATCGGCACGTGAAACTGCTCGTCGTCGGTGCGTCCTACCGCACCGCTCCCGTCGCCACGCTGGAGCAGCTCGCGGTCGCCCCCGCCGATCTCACCCGCACCCTGGACCGCCTGGTCGCGCAGCCGTACGTGACCGAGGCCGTGCTCGTCTCCACCTGCAACCGGGTGGAGGTCTACGCCGCCGTGTCCGGATTCCACGGCGGCCTCGGCGACATCTGCGCCGTGCTGGCCGAGCAGGCCGGGTGCCAGCCGGCCGGGCTCGCCAACCACCTCTACGTGCACTTCGACGCCGCCGCGGTGGACCACGTCTTCCGGGTCGCCGCCGGGCTGGACTCGATGGTCGTGGGCGAGGCGCAGATCCTCGGCCAGCTGCGCGACGCGTACCACTCGGCGACCGGGGCCGACACCGCCGGGCGGCTGCTGCACGAGCTGATGCAGCAGGCGCTGCGGGTCGGCAAGCGCGCCCACGCCGAGACCGGCATCGACCGGGCTGGTCAGAGCGTGGTCACCGCCGCGCTGGAACTGGCCGCCGAGCACCTCGGCAGCGACCTGGCCGGCCGCCCGGCGCTGGTGGTCGGGGCGGGCGCCATGGGCTCGCTGGGCGTGGCCACGCTGTCCCGGCTGGGTGCCGGGCCGCTCGCCGTGACCAACCGCGGCGCCGACCGGGCCGTCCGGCTGGCCGAGGCGTACGGGGCCAGCGCGACGCCGATGACGGAACTCACCACCGCACTCTCCACAGTGGACATCGTAGTGGCCGCCACCGCGGCCACGGAAGCGGTCCTCACCCGCGAGGTGGTCACCCGGGCGCTCGCCGGGCGCGACCCCGGGCGGGGGCCGCTGGTCCTGCTCGACCTGGCGGTGCCGCGCGACGTGGCGGCCGGCGTCGCCGAGCTGCCCGGCGTCGAGGTGATCGACATCGACCGGATGGCGGCGCTGCTCGCCGACGGTCCGGCCGCCGCCGACGCCGCCGCCGTCGAGCGGATCGTGGCCGGCGAGGTCGACGCCTTCCTCACCTGGCTGCGCGGGGCCGACGTGGCGCCGACCGTGGCCGCCCTGCGTGGCCGCGCCGACGACGTGGTCACCGCCGAGCTGCGCCGGCTCGCCCAGCGCCGCCCGGACCTCACCGACGACCAGCGCGCCGAGGTGGCCCGTACGGTGCACCGGGTGGTCCAGCGTCTGCTGCACCAGCCCACCGTGCGGGTCCGCCAGCTCGCCGCAGAGCCCGGCGGCGACCAGTACGCGGCCCTGCTGCGCGAGCTGTTCGACCTCCAGGTGCCGCAGACGTCGCCGGTCGACACCGTTCCCGACGTCGTGGACAGCGACGTCGTACCGCCGTTCGGCCTCGCCGACTTCCCGTCGTCGGCCGGCCCGGCCGACGTCCCGCCCACCGGAGGTGAGCGATGAGCACGCCCCTGCGCCTCGGTACCCGGGGCAGCAAACTGGCGATGGCCCAGTCCGGCCACGTCGCCGAGGCCCTGACCGCCGCCACCGGCCGCCCGGTCGAGCTGGTCGAGGTGGTCACCGCCGGCGACCGGTCCTCCGCGCCGGTGCACCGGCTCGGCGTCGGCGTCTTCGTCTCCGCCCTGCGCGACGCGCTGACCGCCGGCACCATCGACTTCGCGGTGCACTCCTACAAGGACCTGCCCACCGCCACGGCGGCCGGGCTGCACATCGCGGCGGTGCCGATCCGGCAGGACCCGCGGGACGCGCTGGTCGCCCGCGACGGTCGGACGCTCGCCGAGCTGCCGCCCGGCGCGACCGTCGGCACCGGCGCGCTGCGCCGCATCGCCCAACTGCACGCTCTCGGGATGCAGCTGGAGGTAGCCCCGATCCGGGGCAACGTCGACACCCGCCTCGCCCGGGTGCTCGGCCCGGAGGCCGACCTGGACGCCGTCGTCCTGGCCCGGGCCGGGCTGGCCCGGCTGGGGCGGACCGAGGTGATCACCGAGACGCTCGACCCGATGCTGATGCTGCCCGCGCCCGCCCAGGGTGCGCTGGCGGTGGAGTGCCGGATCGACGACCCGGACATGGTCGAGTTGCTCGCCGTGCTCGACCACGCACCGTCCCGCGCCGCGGTCGTCGCGGAGCGGGCGCTGTTGGCCACCCTGGAGGCCGGATGCTCCGCTCCGGTCGCCGCCTACGCCGTCGTCGCCGAAGGCGAGCCAACCGGCTCGGGTGCCGAGGGCGATGTTGTCCAGGAGATCTACCTGCGCGGGGCGGTGATCAGCCCGGACGGCTCGCGAGACCTCCGGCTGTCCCGCACCGGAACGCCCGCCGACGCGGCGGAGATCGGCAAGGCACTCGCCGCCGAACTCCTCGACCTCGGCGCCGACTCGATCCTCGGCCAAGAAGGACACGCCGGCCCGGGGACCCAGCAATTTGGGAGCACAGAATGACCCGCACCCGTAAGCCCGTAGGCCGCATCGCATTCGTCGGGGCCGGTCCCGGCGACCCGGGCCTGCTGACCCGCCGGGCGCACGACGCCCTGGTCGACGCCGACCAGGTGGTGTACGACCGGGGAGTCCCCGAGTCGCTGCTCGACGCCGTCCGTGCCCAGGCCAAGTCCGACGCCCAGTTCACCCCGGCCGAGGGCGCGCCGGGCGACGTGGCGAAGGTGCTGATCTCGGCGGCCCGCTCCGGGCTGAACGCGGTGCACCTGGTCGCCGGCGACCCGTTCGGCCACGAGTCGGTGGTCCGGGAGGTGCAGGCGGTGGCGCGTACCGCCGCGCACTTCGAGGTGGTCCCGGGCGTCGGCCAGGCGGAGGGCGTGGCGACCTACGCGGGCGTGCCGCTGCCCGGCGTACGCACGGCGGCCGACGTCGAGGACGTCAGCACGCTGGACTTCGACGCCCTCGCCGCGGCCGTCGGCCGGGGCTCCCTGGCCCTGGCCGTGGACGCCGGCGACCTCGCCGCGATCCGGGACGGGCTGCTCGCCGCCGGGGTGGACGGCGCCACCGGCGTCGGCGTGACCGGGGACGGCACCGGCGAGACGCAGTACACCACCACGTCGACCGTGGACTCCTTCGTCGCGGCGGCGCTCGGCTTCACCGGCCGGGTCGTGCTCACCGTCGGCGAGGGCGTCGGCCAGCGGGACAAGCTGAGCTGGTGGGAGAACCGGCCGCTGTACGGCTGGAAGGTCCTCGTGCCCCGCACCAAGGAGCAGGCCGGCGTGATGAGCGCGCGGCTGCGCGCGTACGGGGCCATTCCCTGCGAGGTGCCGACGATCGCGGTCGAGCCGCCGCGGACCCCGGCCCAGATGGAGCGGGCGGTCAAGGGCCTCGTCGACGGCCGGTACGCCTGGGTGATCTTCACCTCGGTCAACGCGGTCCGCGCCGTCTGGGAGAAGTTCGCCGAGCACGGCCTCGACGCCCGGCACTTCGGCGGCGTCAAGATCGCCTGCATCGGCGAGGCGACCGCCGACGCCGTCCGCGCGTTCGGTATCCAGCCCGAGCTGATCCCGTCGGGGGAGCAGTCCTCCGAGGGGCTGCTGGCCGAGTTCTCGCCGCACGACGAGATCCTCGACCCGGTCGGCCGGGTGCTGCTGCCGCGCGCCGACATCGCCACCGAGACCCTCGCCGCCGGGCTCACCGAGCGCGGCTGGGAGGTCGACGACGTGACCGCGTACCGGACGGTCCGGGCCGCCCCGCCGCCCGCCGAGATCCGGGACGCGATCAAGTCCGGTGGCTTCGACGCGGTGCTCTTCACCTCGTCCTCCACGGTGCGGAACCTGGTCGGCATCGCGGGGAAGCCGCACGCCCGTACCGTTGTTGCGGTGATCGGGCCCAAGACGGCGGAGACGGCGACGGAGTTCGGCCTGCGGGTCGACGTCCAGCCGCCGCACGCCTCGGTCCCCGACCTGGTGGAGGCGCTCGCCGCCTACGCCGTCGAGCTGCGCGAGAAGCTCGCCGCCATGCCGGCGAAGCAACGCCGCGGCTCGAAGGTCCAGGGGCCGACCGCCCTGAGGTTCCGGTAGTCGTCGTAGCAGGAGGCCCGTGATGCCGTACCCCGAGATCCGGCCCCGCCGGCTGCGCCGCAACGCGGCGCTCCGGCGGCTGGTGTCCGAGACCCGCGTCGACCCGGCCGAGCTGGTCGTGCCGATGTTCGTCAAGGAGGGGCTGACGGAGCCGCGGGCGATCGCGTCGCTCCCGGGGGTGCTCCAGCACTCCCGGGACTCGCTCCGCAAGGCCGCGGCCGAGGCCGTCCAGGCGGGCGTCGGCGGCATCATGCTCTTCGGGGTGCCGACGCGGCGGGATGCCACCGGGTCCGGCGGGATCGACCCGGACGGCATCCTCAACGTTGCGATCCGTGACATCGTCGCCGAGGTGGGCGACGCCACGGTGGTGATGAGCGACCTCTGCCTGGACGAGTTCACCTCGCACGGGCACTGCGGCCTGCTCACCCCCGACGGCGGCGTGGACAACGACGCCACGCTGGCGGCGTACGCCGAGATGGCGGTTGCCCAGGCCGCCGCCGGGGTCGGGGTGGTCGGGCCGTCCGGGATGATGGACGGCCAGGTCGGCGTGGTGCGCCGGGCGCTCGACGCCGCCGGCCATCAGGACGTGGCCGTGCTGGCGTACGCCGTCAAGTACGCCTCGGCCTTCTTCGGCCCGTTCCGCGACGCCGTGGAGTCGGCCCTGGAGGGCGACCGGCGCACCTACCAGCAGGACCCGGCGAACCTGCGGGAGTCGCTGCGCGAGGTCGAGCTGGACGTCGCCGAGGGCGCCGACATGGTGATGGTCAAGCCGGCGCTGCCGTACCTCGACGTGGTGTCGGCGGTCCGCGCGGCGGTCGACGTCCCGGTCGCGGCCTACCAGGTCTCCGGCGAGTACGCGATGGTCGAGGCGGCCGCCGCGAACGGCTGGATCGACCGGGAGCGGGCGATGCTGGAGACGCTCACCTCGATCCGTCGGGCCGGTGCGCAGATCATCCTCACCTACTGGGCGGTCGAGGCCGCCCAGCTCCTCCGCCAGGGCTACTGAAGCCCTACTGACGCCCCCGGCCCCGGCCCCGGCCTCGGCCCCGGCCCCGGCCTCGGCCCCGGCCTCGGCCCCGGCCAGGTCGCGCTGGACGCAGCCCTGCCCGACGACCTACGACCCGCGACCCGCGACGGCACGCCAATGTCGGCTCACCGCATGCGTGCCCGGTCCACGCATGCGGTTTCCGTTACCCAGAGCGACCAATCCAAGCGAGTCGTGAACCCCTCTCTCGAACGCTTTGCTCTGCACCCGGATACGCGCCGGCAACCGAGAGTGTCTGTTGCGTATGTGGGTGCAGAGCAAAGGGCGCATAGAGGGTTAGCCGCTCCTCGGGGCGTTCTTTGGACATGTACTGGTCAGGGCGGTGATGAGTCGGATCGTCGGCCGCGAAGCTCGGTCGGCGGCGCCAGCGCCATCACTCACAGTCACATTGAGTCTTCCGGTTGGGGATGTTACCCAGCGTGAGGGTTGGTGGGGTTGCCGGGAGCCACCCCGGTCGAAGTGGGTGCTGCCGGTTCTCCACAGGTAGGTGGGTTGTCCACAGGCCGGGGAGGCGGGATTGCGAACGGGTCCGTACGGCCGGGACCGTGACGGGATGACCGACATTTTCGCCACACCATGGGCCGACGACCGGCCGTCCCATGACGAGCAGCCCGGCTCCGACGACCAGCCCGGCTGCGAAGACCAACCGCGCTCCGACGACCAGCCCGGCTGCGAAGACCAACCGCGCTCCGACGACCAGCCCGGCTGCGAAGACCAACCGCGCTCCGACGACCAGCCCGGCTGCG